>SGBD01000001.1:0-600000 GCA_004195035.1 Candidatus Acidulodesulfobacterium ferriphilum
AAATTAGGTTTAAAGCCAGATAGCATTACTAACAATAATATCAACGTTTACGGCGGAAAGGGCGGCAAGGATAGGACAATATCCGAAATCGCTGACAAGTCTTTAATTACCGATATTAAAATATTTTTAAAAGAAAATAATATAGAAAAATTCGGCGATGCCGTTACTGGGAGTAAGATAAATTATGAAATCCGCAAGGTATTAGGGGATACCGGGTCAATTCACGCATTAAGGCATAACTATGCAATAAATTGCATAAAAGAATTTGAAATGAAAGGGTTTTCGCATGTCGAAGCCGTTCATTTAACAAGCTTGCAACTCGGACACAACAGAAATGAAATTATAGAGGGGGTTTACTCAAAATGATTGATACGGAAAAATTGCAAATTTTATTAAATCGCCGCAAAGACAAATTCAGAATACTTCAGGAAACATTTAACTTAACGGCAAATCTCTTAAACATCGATATAGATAATTTTAACGATAAACTTAATGCCGCTTTAGCTAAAATTATAAACCTGCTCGAACTTGAAGCGCAATCTAAGCGGACGACTGGGCGAATCCTAACTAACAGCGACTACAAAGCTATCGGTATTTTTCAAAAAAGGATTAAAAAACTTAAAAACAAAAGAAAACCGGCATTGAAGGAAAATAGGCTCATTAGGTTAATGCCCAAAATATATAAAATTAAAGAAAAAAAGGGGCTGAGTTTTAGGGAACTAGCGGAATACATAAAGGAAAAATATCATATTGAAGTAAATTTTACTTATCTAAATAGAATTTACAAAAAGATTAACAAATAAATTTTATGGATTTAAGGGAGCCTAAAATAAATAAATGAAAAAACTCTTAACGGTTAAAGATGTTGCGGATTTGTTATGCGTAAGCCCGAAGACGCTTTACCAGTGGGCTGAATACGGGTCTATCCCCTGCTTTAAACTTAACGGAAGCTTAAGGTTCGACGAAGAAAAAATAACCGAATGGGTAAATTCTAATGAAAAAAAATCAATTGTTGGGTATAATAACCTTAAAGGCGGAGTGCCCATGAAAAGGAGGTGTAATTAAACATGGGCATCTTCAGACGAAAAGGGTCGGAATTTTACTGGATGGATATAATCGCAAACGGTAAAAGATACAGGGAGTCCACGAAGTCCAAAAACAAAAAACAAGCCGAAGCGGTTTACGCAAACAGGTACTCTGAAATCGTAAACGGAAAAACGATTAAAAATGCCGAACCTGAGGCAAAGGAAAACAGATTCACCTTTGCGGAGCTTGCGGAAAAATATTTGGCGTGGGTTTACGGAAAACAGGTATCGTACGGCAATAAAAAATCCGCTATAAATTGCTTTTTTATGAACAGGTTTAAATATTTAGACGATATTAAAATATACGATATAGAAAAGCTGCAAAGCGAATTAATCGCAAAGGGGTATCAAAAATCCTATATAAATAAAACGTTTTCGGTATTTAAGCATATGTTTACGAAAGCGTTAGACTGGGAAATGATCGACGAAAGCGCTTTGCAAAGGGTAAGAAGGGTTAAAAACCTAACCGGCACAAATAAAATCCTAAGGTATCTGACCAAAGAAGAAATAGAAGTCTTAATCTCAAACTGTCCGCCGCATTTAAAACCGATAGTTTTAGTGGCTTTAAATACCGGTATGCGTAAATCGGAAATCCTGCACTTGACATGGGACAGGGTGGATTTAAAAAACAGATTAATTTTACTCGACAGGACAAAAAACGGCGAAAGGCGGGAAATACCGATGAATAATTTAACGGTTAAACTATTTAGCTCTTTGCCGAGGCATCTGCGCGTTCCTTACGTATTTTATAATAATAAACAAAAGCCTTACAAGAACGTTACGGAAGGGTTTCAAAGCGCGTTAAAAAAGTCCGGCATAAAGAATTTCAGGTTCCACGATTTGAGGCATACGTTTGCTTCGATACTCGTTATGGCGGGAGTCGATATTAGCTCGGTTTCGGAACTGCTCGGGCATACGAGCATTAAGATGACGCAAAGATATGCTCATCTGTCGCCTGCGCACCTGAGAAAAGCCGTAGATATTTTTGAAAATGTCACATTTTTGTCACAGTTTGAGGAAAAGGGAAAAGTTGAAGATTTATAAGTTGCTGATTTTATTTATTAAAACGGAAGGAAATTAGGCTGCCCTATTGACGTAGCTTAAATACGTAGGAATCGCTATCGCCGCCAAGATACCTATAATGGCGATGACGATTAAAAGCTCGATAAGGGTGAAACCTTTTTTGCCTTTAAGTCTGTTAATGTTCATTTTAAAACCTCCTTGTTGGTTTTTAGTTTTCTTTTAATTACATAATTACATTTAATTTGGTTTTTTTTGAATTTAAAAACCTTATTACATCCTTATTGCATCGCTTCCATATTTAAAATCAGGCTGCCTAAGCCAAGCACTAAAAGAACTTTAACCACCTCTCTTGCCGTCCCGCCCGTGAACGGCATGCGTTCACTCCCTGACTGAAAGGCGGATACCGCGGCATCCGTTATCTTTTCCAGCGCCCCCGTGTCCGCGCCTTCTAACCCGCAAAGCGAACCGAAAAGCGATACGGAAATATTGCTTAAACCGGCGTCTTTACTCGTTTCTGCCTGTTCCGCATACTTTTTAACGAAGGACGAAACCGCCTCGAAACCTGCGGATGCTTTTATATCTCCCGCAAGCTCATCCACCCCTTTCGAATTAATATAAGAGATAAGGTCTCCGCCCTCTGCTTCGCTCAGCCAGCTATAAAACCTCTTATTAAAGAAATCGCTGTAATAAAGGTTGTCCATAAACGCACCCGATTTTATAGTTTTGTTTAATAACCGGCACAATTTTATTATTACATTTATACTTGATGATAAAGCAATAATTGTGCCAATACCGATAATTAAACAAACTAAAACCGGTCTTACGGTTGGATGCCTTTAAAATCAATACATTAATATTAAAACTTTAATTTATATTAAAATATAAATTTAAAGTTAATCATATTATAAAATGACAAATATTGTCAATGAAAATTGGGAAATTTCGGAGGATAAAAATAATAAATAAATTTTAATAATTAATTTAATAACTTATATGATATTTTGCCCATGACAAAAATTGTCATATTCAATTACAAAATTTGTTAATTTGTAAAAAAAATAAAAATATCAGCCCTGAGGCGGCTTAAGCGAGGAGCAAATATCAGTTATTGATAAACCTGATATCTCTGACGGTTATGCGCTTTTCCGCAAATATTTTTTTCTTTTCCAAAGAAAAAAGATAGTCGTTGACTTTGCTTATCAAGTCTTCTTTATTAAACCCGAGTTCAAACAAAAGAACAGGGTTATCGACGCTAACCGTCAGAATATCTTTATTAAACGCCTTTGGTTTGGTTTTTTTCCCTATTTCGGCGCCGCAGATAGTTCCCCAATTTTCATATAACATTAAGGCAATGTAGTCGGAAAAATTGAGTTTGCTTCTTAGCGCTTTTAAAAGAATATCTTTTAAATTTAATTGTTGATTTGCGTTCATAATTATATTATTATTGCTTATAATATAAAAATTTTCAATAATATTAATATATCTCCAAATTTATTAAAAGGTAAAGGTATATAATTATGATGCGTATTTATTGCCCTTATTGCGGAACATCGTACGATATCGATGAATCTTTAATGCCCAAAGGTAATGTAAAGGTAAGATGCAGGTCATGCGCGAATGTTTTTGTTATCGATAGAGAACAGGGGGCAATTAAAGACGAGCCTGAACAGGACTATAAACATGAAAAGGTTTCTCAGCCCGAAAATGAACCTGCGTCGGAAACGAAAAAAAACCTTGAAGGCGATAAAGACATCATCGAGGTCAGCGACTTTATGAAAAGGGTTATACAAGAAATAGACGGCTCGCTAAATCAGGAAAATAAAGAAAACGAAAGCAATAAAAATGAAAAACCTAAAAATACTTCAGACAATAAAAAAATAAATCCCCTTAAAATCGTAATACTGCTAATATTAATTCTGTTGTTAATAGCAGCTGGCGCTTATACTCTTGAATATTATAACATCGTAAATCTGCCCGCTTTTTTGCCGAAGCTGTTTTAGGAATATTTTCTTTTCTCGATCGGAAGATAGACGGTTACGGTTGTTCCGTGATTTTTAACGGAGTCTATATTAATAAATCCGTTATGTTCGTAAATTATCTTCTGGCTGATGGCAAGACCGAGTCCGCTCCCCTTTTCTTTTGTCGTAAAAAACGGAACGAATAGATTTTTAATATCCTTTTTGCTTATCCCGCAGCCATTATCCGTAAATTCTATTTTTAAGAATTTTGGACTGTTTCTCGTATAATCCAGCTTTGTAATAATTTTTATTATACCCTTAGTTTCCGGTTTTACCGCCTCTATTCCATTTTTTAAAGTATTCAAAAAAACCTGCTTTAAAGCGTTTTCGGACGCATAAATTTTTGGAAGGCTCGGGTCGAATTCTTTAATGATTTCCACATTTTTATTTGTCAACGCTTCCTGCTCCAGCAGTATTATTTCATTGACAATCTTATTGATATTAACCTTTTCGCTACTTGTCTTATGTTTTTTCGATAAAGACAGAAGGTCTTCGATAAGGTTGTTTATTCTGCCGACTTCTTTTATTATTATTTCCAAAAAATTATTTAAATCCTTGATGTTCGCCTGCAAATCAAACGATGCCTGATCAAATTTTCTTTTCAGGTAAGAAGCAGCTGCCTTGACGCCGCCAAGCGGATTTCTTATCTCATGCGACATCTCCGCTATGAATCTCGATAAATCGTTAAGCCTTTCTTCGTTTTTGATGTTATTGTCCATTTCCTTAAATCTTGTTATATCTTTCAAGGAAACGATAACATAAAACTTATCTTCGTCCGCAATTTTAGATATTTCTAAAATAACCGTGCGCCTGTTGCGGTTCTTATTTTCAAATTTATATTCAAAATCGATAAAACCCTCTCCCGTTTCTATAACCTCGGAGGCACGCTCGTCTATATACCTGTTATTATAAAAAAAATCGCTCAGGCTTATATTGTTTATAAATCTATCGGAATATCCCGTAAGTTCCTGCGCCGGCAAATTTAAAAACTTTAAGGTAAGGTTTTCGTCGAATAAGATTAAAGAGTGGTTTAAATTATTAATAATTAAAGTGTTTATATCCATAAGAAAATGATACATTGACGGCAAAAAAACCGCAAGAAAAAAACGGCGGAATAGAACCGGCGCCCTACCCCAAACAATCAAAAAATAATAAATAAAAATGGGACAGATTTTAAATCTGTCCCATTTTTCAATAAGATTTAAATCTAAATTTAGAAGTTGTATCCCGCTTCGTCGTGCTGCGTGATATCGAGACCCATTGCCTCGGTTTCTTTATCCACTCTTAAGCCCATAACCTTGTCTATCACTTTAAATATTATGTAGCTCATGGTAAACGAATAGGCGGCAACGGTAATGACGGTTAAAAATTGAATCCACATCTGCCCCGGATTCCCGTAAAACAACCCTCTTCCAGCAGAGTTAATAAGCGGGTCCGCAAACAAGCCCGTAGCCAATGCCCCCCATGCCCCGCCTATAGCGTGAACATTAAATGCGTCGAGGGCATCGTCGTAACCGAGTTTAGGTTTAACATAAACAACCATCGAATAACATATAACGCCTGCAACAAAGCCGATTACTATCGAAGCTATCGGATTAACGAATCCTGATGCGGGGGTTATCGCGACAAGCCCTGCAACGGCGCCCGAAACCATGCCCAAGGTTGTGGGTTTTCCGCTTCTTATCCATTCGGCAATCATCCAGCCCAAAGCCGCCGCAGCTGTGGCGGTATTCGTTACCAAAAATGCGGATGTCGCAAGCGGACTGGCTTCCAGCGCGCTTCCCGCATTAAAACCGAACCATCCGAACCATAAAAGAGCTCCGCCCAATATCGTATAACCCAGCTGGTTCGGCTGAACTATGTTTTCCTTCATATATCCTTTTCTTTTTCCCAGAACAAGCGCGCCTGCAAGTCCGGCAACACCGGAATCGATATGGACGACGGTTCCGCCCGCAAAATCGAGGGCGCCCATTTTTTGGAATATTCCTCCTATCCCCCAAACCGCCTGAGCTACCGGGGCATAAACCACGGTAAGCCATACTATCGTAAAAACAACCCATGAAGAAAACTTTATTCTTTCGACGAGCGAACCGCTTACCAACGCAACCGTTATTATCGCGAACATCAATTGAAACATAACATAAATATATGAAGGTATCGTACCGTCATATCTTGAATGCTGTACTTCCTTCATTGCAAATAAACCGATATACTTAAAATTTCCGATAATCCCGCCAAAAGCATCCGGTCCGAAAGCCAAAGAATAACCCCATAAAATCCAGATAACGCTAACCGTACAAATTGTAATAAAACTGAGCGATATAGTATTTAAAACATTTTTTCTCCTGACCATACCGCCGTAATAAAAGCCAAGCCCCGGCGTCATAATCAATACGAGAGCCGTTGAAGCCAGAACCCATGCGGTATTGCCCGCGCTGAATGCCGGAACCTTGGAAGCGGCGGCAAAAACAGGGCTTACCCATGAAAATAAAACTAAAGACAGACCGCCTATTAACGACCATGCGAATGTTAACGGACTTAACGGTATTTTAAAATTTTTAAAATATTTAAGCAGATTCAGATTCATAATTTTTCCTTTTTCCTCCTTCAAATTTATAATTTATCTGGATTATCGCTTCGCTCTCGGCTTTCAGCCTCGTGAAGTTTCTCCTAAACTTTCCCGCTTTCGCAGGAACGACAGTTTATTTTTCCTGCAAACCAACCGCAAACTAAATAGCCAACTCCCCTTTTTCTCCGGTTCTTATCCTTACAACCTCTTCTACCGGCGATACGAATATCTTTCCGTCCCCGATATTGCCCGTCTTTGCGCTTTTTTCGACAGCCGAGATTATATCTCCCGCGACCTCGTCGGAACATATTATCTCGAGCTTTGCCTTGGGGACGAAATCAACCCTATATTCGGCGCCTCTATACAGTTCCGTATGACCTTTCTGCCTTCCAAAGCCCTTAACCTCCGTAACGGTTATTCCGTGTATTCCTATTTTGTTAAGCGCTTCTTTCACATCGTCGAGTTTAAAAGGTTTAATTATAGCTTCAATCTTTTTCATTTTTTCACCTCCTTTTTTTAAAAACTGTATAAAACCATTAAATTCATTGTATTTTGCTGCGAATGGGTCGGGTTGCCCGCTGAATCTAAATAAACATCGTGATTTGCCCCTTGATGCTCAAGCTCAAACCTGAACTGTATATTTTTAAACCCTTTAAAAGACGGCGTATAGGCAAGCGTCAATGTAGAATCGATATATGTATAGCCCGTTCCGGGGGTGCTCGTCATCTCCCATAAACCGTTCTGGTCATATGCGGCTACTTCTCTTAAGGTTTCCGCCACCTGTCCAAAGCCGTAAGTCTGCTGGTGATGAATGTAGCCCGCAATTCCGGAAAATCTCGATTTATCATAAGTCGAGTTCGAGGTTTGAACCAAAGCAGGATAGACAACATTAGCCGGCGGTATTCCTATTCCGTTATCTGCGAATACCGAATTACTTATTCCGCCTCCTAAACCCAGCTCATAATCCAAAACAAAAGACCAGTCGTTGGTTGGGCTGTATTGCGCATCTATATAACTGTAAACCGATTTATTCAAGTTATCCTGATACAAAGTATTATTTGCTATAAAATAACTGTTTGCTCCGTAGATAAACCCTCCGTTAAATGTTAGCGGGCTGACAGGGGTATAGCTTTCGTTCAGCTCTATAACAGGCAAATTATCTATCGGGCTTACGGCATTTATCGTATTTGCTATTCCAAGAGTCGATGTCAGCTGAGGGATAAAGTTATAGGTGAAAAACACGCCGGTCAAGGTTGACGGCTCTGCGGCATCGAGAAGCGAATATGTATCGTTCCAGTTTCTTATCGGATTAAACGCCTCGAAGCCCAGAAGTTCGTTTTCCTTTCCGATATGGATATCGAGCCCGCTTCCTACAGGCAGGTTTATGTTAATATATGCTTTCCTTATGTCGTAAGGCGTTCTTTGCTGAAAAGGCTCGGTAAAATAGGACAGGTTGCCGTAATAAGCCTTATAAAACTGGATATTCTGCCCAAAATCCAGCGATATATGAAAACCGACGCCGTAAGGATTGGAAGAAGTCCCCGGCGAACGCCTGAGCGTTATATCGGCATTATTGACCGCGAAACCGTCGGACTGCCAGTTATCGCCGTAATTGCCGTTATAGCCTGTTGATTTCGCAAAGTTGTATGTATAAGACGATACTAAGGTGCCTAAGAGCTGGATGTTCGAAAAATAAGAAGAAGCGCTGTCCGCGTAAGAATTTTTGACGGTTGCAGCCGTTAAAAAGATGCTGAAAAGCAAAAAACTAAAGAATGTTGCTAATTTTAACTTAATTCTCATAAAATAATTCTCCCGATTAATGATTGACCCAAATACAGATTTAGAAAATATTTATAAGTTTTAATGCTAAATAACACTGGATTCCCGCTTTCGCGGGAATGACACCTAACGGGTGAAATGATAAATCACTGCATTGTCATTCCCGCAAAAGCGGGAATCCAGAGTATAAAATCCTAAATCTGGATTTGGGATTAATTAACAATTTTACATTTTTACATTCATTTGAAACAAATTTACCGGCGCCGGTCAAAACCCTGAAAATTTACAATTGGAGGTAAAGCTAAAGGGTTACAATATGATAAGCAAAACTTATGCCAGATTAAAAAAGCTGGATTTAATACAGTTTTGCAGATAAATAAGGCTGGATTAATTTAAAATATGCTATAAAAATAGTCATATTAATAAAACATCTTTTTATTGATTAATTTTTAGGCAAAAAATGGATAAAAAGCCGCGCCATTCTTTTTTGCAGATTTCTCCTGCTCATGCCGATATTTTCAGCTGTTTTTGTAATATTATTATCGTTTTCTTTAAGCTTGCTCGTTAAATAGCGTTTTTCAAATGCCTCTTTTGCTTCCTTGAAGGAATTTATATCTCTGCCGGCATATTTTTCAATATCGTTTTTATTGTTATCTTTATTAATGCTAATGCTGTATTCATCATTTTTAATTTTTAATTCGTTCAGCACATCCTCTTCGGTTATTTTATTTTGCGAATTAAAAATGGAAAACCTTTCGATAATATTTTTTAATTCCCTGACATTGCCCGGCCAATCATAATTTTTCAACACATTCATCGCGCGTTCGTCTATTTCCAACATCTGCGCCTTTCCGAAACTTTTAATGAAATAATTAATCAATAAAGGAATATCTTCCCTTCTATCCCTTAAGGGCGGAATAAAAAACGGGATAACATTCAGCCTGTAAAATAAATCGCTTCTGAACCTGCCCGCCGCCATCTCCTTTTCGAGGTCTTTATTTGTCGCGGCTATAACCCTCGTATCTGTCTCGACCTCCGTTTCGCCGCCGACCCTTTGAAATTTCTTATCCTGTAAAACCCTTAAAACTTTTGACTGCATCCTTAAACTCATATCCCCTATTTCATCGAGAAATAATGTTCCGCCGTCGGCAAGTTCGAATTTCCCCCTTTTTTTACTATTAGCGCCTGTAAAAGCTCCCTTTTCGTATCCAAAAATCTCGCTTTCTATGAGTTCTTCGGGTATGGCGGCGCAATTAATTGCAATGAAAGGCTCTTCTTTCCTTGAACTGCTTAAATGGAGCGCCCTTGCGACCATCTCTTTTCCTGTTCCGTTTTCTCCCGTAATTAAAACGGGTGCCTCAGCCTGTGCCGCCTTCAATATTTTTTCTTTTAAAAACTTAATGCTATCGGACTCCCCTATAAGTTCAAAACCGCCCGAAAGGCTGTTTGCCATTATTATCTTTTTTTCGCTGACGCTGTTGTATTTAACGGCATTTTCGACGGCGATAAGAACCCTGTCGAGCGATAAGGGTTTTTCTATAAAATCATACGCTCCCATTTTTATGGTTTTTATGGCGGTATCGATATCGGAATGGCCTGAAATCATAATAACGGGGATATTTTTATTTGCTTTAACCATATCGTTCAAAATACTGACCCCGTCTCTGCCCGGAAGCCAGATGTCTAATAAAACCGCATTTGGAGAGATTTCGTTAAAAGCCTTGAAACCAGCTTCGCCGCTTCCTTCCGATATGACTTTGTATCCCTCGTCCGTCAAAATACCTTCCAGAGACTTTCTTATGCTTTCTTCATCGTCTATTATTAAAATAAGTTTCACTTTATTTTCACCCTCCCCTCGCCAGGCTTTAATTCTATGATAAAACTTGCCCCGCCGTCTTCGTTGTTTTCCGCTCTTATCTGAGCGTTGTTCTCGACCATTATATTTTTAGTTATGGCAAGTCCTAAACCTGTTCCGCCCTGCTTTGTAGAAAAATAAGGCTCGTACATATTTTGCATAACCTCGCCTTCCATGCCCGTTCCGTTATCCGCAAAAACTATGCGGACGATATTTTTATCCGCATCTTTTTTCGTCGAAATCGTTATTCTGCCGCTATATCCGGCGGATTCTTTTCTGCCCTGCCGTTTTAATAAAACGCTGTACACTCCGTTATCGATTATATTCATAAATGCCCGCTTCATCTGTTGTTTGTCTATATAGACTTCCGGCAAATCTCCGTCAAGATTCGTGATGAATTCTATATCTTTATGGGCATTTTTATAAAGCGGTACGACATCGTTAATCAAGTAGTTTACATTTATGTATTCAAAATTAGCCTCGGGAAGCCTTGCATAAAGCGAAAATTCATCTACAAGGTTTTTTAAATCGCCGACCTCTTTAATAATGGTATCTACCATTTCATTAAAAATCAAATCTTCATTGCCTGCCTTTCCGCCAAATTTTCTCTTAAGCCTTTCGGCCGAAAGCTTAATCGGGGTCAGGGGATTTTTTATTTCGTGCGCCATGCGTTTCGCAACCTCCTCCCATGCCGCAACCCTCTGTGCCTTCATCATATCCGTCGTATCGTTTAAAACGATGATAAAACCTATATAATTATTTAATTCGTCTTTCATAACCGTCAGATTTACGATATAAACCTTCACGCCGCTTTTAACATTAAGTTTTACCTCTTTTGTTATGCTTTCTTTATCCTCTCCTGCCAAATCTTTTATCATGCCCCTTATATCCGAAAACGCCGTTTTATCGAAAACATCTTTATAATGAAGGTTGACGGACTTTTTAGAATTTAAGTCGAACATATTCTCGGCGGCATTATTTATATTTCTAATTTTACCGGTCTTGTCTATGGCAATGACGCCGGCATGAATATTTTTAAGAATTATTTCCATATATTTTCTTCTTCTATCTATTTCTTCGTTAACCTTTCGCAAATCAAGATTAGCCTTTTCTATTACCTGCTTATTTTTACTTAAATCCTTAGCCATGACATTAAAAGAATCTATAAGCATCCCTATTTCATCGTCGGAACCGGCGGGAACCGAGGTATCCAGATTCCCCGCAGCCACCTTTTTGGTTCCCTCCACCAGGTCTATTATCGGCTTTGTCAACTTTTTTGACAGGTAAAATCCCACCCATAAAGAAATAAATAAAATAATAAGGGTAAATATGGAAAAAAATATAAGGTAAGTCGTTTCCATAGGATTTTTCATGAACCGTATCTGCGAATATTCTTTGTAAAAATTAGAGAGCCAGTATATCTTGCGGACAATCTTTTCCTGCCCGCCCGCATTATGTTTATGGTAAAATCTTGCGATGTCGATTGAGTAATCCATTGCCTTTTCTATTTTTGGGGCATACCACTTGTTGATAATATTGGCGGCAAAACCGGTTGCGACTATTACGACGAACATAAACACGGATGGAACAAGAGAGACTATCACGAACAAAGAAACCAGCTTTGTCCTTAATTTTGCCCCCGTAACCTTCATTTTTCTTTCTATAAGGAGTTTGATTACATTCCTTATGACTAAAAAGAGCATAAATAAAAACAGGATTACGGTTATATTTATGTAAGCGTAAACGATAATCTTGGATGTTAAGGATGTATTCGTAAAAGAAATCATCCTGATTTCCGCAAAGGTTGAGATTATTATCAGAAATACCGTTACGATTATAAATATAATCTCTCTTCTTATCCTGATTTTTTCGATCGATTTGCCTTTATCTTTCATCTTGTATATTGTTAAAAAATAAGTTTAATAAATAAATTTAAGGCTGTATGTATTTGTGGTCATCAGGAAATAACCTGTAAAAAACGGGATATAATTAAGAGGAAACGGGATATGGAATGTGCCTAAAACTCCTCTTATAATTATCTCGTATTTGCGGCCCGGCCTGAAATTTCTTTTGGCCCGTACACGCAAATTTTGAACCTTAGACATATAGGCTAATGCGCCGCTAAACGACCTCGCTATTAATCTTTTGCCGAATTTACCCATGTAATTATATCTTATAATGAAATAATTATTCAGCTCATCGTATTTTATAGAATTTACTAAAACACGGTCGTATAAAACCCTCCCGCCCGGTTCCGCCCGCACCTTAACATAAAATCGGAATTTGACGGGAAACCCGCTTAAAATAGCTTTTTTTAAGTCTTCGTTAAAAGCGTTGCTTACTTTAAAATATAAAATAACGCTGTTTTTATTATAGGATGTTACTATTACATCCGAGATTTTCGCCATCCCGAAAGCTTTCAGGGGGGGGAATAAGACAGCGGCAAAAATCGCCGGAAATATAATAAACTTAATTAAAAACGGCACAGCCTTTTCCTTTTTTTTCATTCTTAATCCTGCCTTAATCATTTACTTAAGATAGATTTTATTGTATCATAAAAAAATATGAAAGTATTAGTATTAGGCTGCGGCACTTCAACGGGGGTTCCGTTAATCGGATGCAATTGCAAAATTTGCACATCAGACAATCCAAGAAACAAAAGACTAAGGCCGTCGATTCTCGTGTCGGAAAATAACCTGAATATTTTAATCGACACGCCTCCCGATTTACGAACCCAAGCGCTAAAGGAAAATGTAAAAAACATCGATGCCGTCCTATATACCCACACCCACGCGGACCATCTTTTCGGAATAGACGATTTAAGGATGTTTAACTACATTAAAAATGCCCCGATACCCATATATGCCTCCGAAACAGCGATACATTTCATCGAAAATAAATTCGATTATATATTTAAAGAGAAAACGCTTTCAAGCAAGCCTAACCTTACGCCGAATATATTAAAAGGCAGGATTGAAATTAACGGGTTAAGCATAACGGCTGTTCCCGTTTACCACGGCGAAGACATAATAAACGGATATAGAATAAACGATTTTGCATATATTACCGATGTTTCAAAAATACCGGAAACATCTTTTAAATTATTAAGCGGCTTAAAGGTATTGATGATTGACGCCCTGAGATATAAACCGCACCCGACGCATTTAAGCATTGATGAAGCGATAACCGTTTCCAGAAGAATAAATCCCGTCAGAACTTACTTTACCCATATGGGACACAATATCGACTACGAAGAAATTAAAAAATACGGCGCAAATGGGAATTTTATACCCGCCTATGACGGATTAACCTTCGAGGTATAAATACCGCGCCCTAACTGCCCAAACCCAGATTTAGAAAATTTTTATATATTCCAATGTTAAGTAAATCTGGATTAACGCTTCGCTTTCGCACTGCGTCACGCGCTTACGCATCTTCGGCATGCGAAGATAAGCACGCGTGAGCGCGTATATGAAGTCCTTCAAGGACTTTCCCGCTGAAGCGGGTTGGACAATTGGGGAAAGATAACCGCATTTGCCGCCTTAGTTAATCTATATCTGCCATAAGATATACGGCAAATAATAAAAATATAATATCCGCCATAAACGCGGCTAAAAGCGGATTCAGCTGGGAGGACTCCCCGAGCGACAGGGCAATGGAATTAACAATCCACCATGTAAAGGCAAATACGATGCTTATTCCTATCGCAATAGGCGTGCCGCCTTTCTTTTCCAGCAATAATCCAACGGAAATGCCGATAAGTATAAGAATCAGGTTTATTACCGGGTAGGATAATTTGGAATAAAAACCGGTAAGAATATAACTGACGCCCGATTCCGTTTTTTTTGCGACCGTAAGCATTTTTGACAGGCTGGTTATAGAAAGAAATTCCGGTTTCAGGGTGTAAGATTTAAAAAAATTTAAGTTTAAATTAATAGGCATTTCCACATTTTTAAAAAATTTTTCCGAAAATTCGGATTTATTTTTAAATTCGAATTTGTCTAACCGCCCGTTAATTAACTCGAGATTATTATGTTTAAAATACCCCTCTTCCGCTATATATCTTTTATTTAAGACAAAATCGCCATCGAATACGTAAATATTGACGCCCTTAATTACCTTCTTTGACGGATCCAGAGATTTTGCCGTAATAATGTATTTTTTGTAATGAATCATAATGTCCTTTGTCCTGTATTTATATACGGAATCTATATCATAGGACGAATTTTTGTTGATATATCTTTGCATTACGAACCTTCTCAGTATATTGGTCTTAACGGCAATAAAATTCGAAAGAAAAAAAGAAGACATCGATATTATAATTCCGGTCAAAATTAACGGCATAAAGAACTTAAACATACTTAAACCCGAAGACTTTACAGGCATTATTTCATTGTTTTTATTCAAAAATGTTATGGTAAGCAGGGTCGATAAGAGGGCGGATAACGGAAGCACCCTGTAAATTATTTCCGGAAGTTTATATAAAAAATATAGAATCACATAACCGGCGTCTGGAGAATGCTTTGTGAATGCGCCTATATTAGAAATAAAATCCACCACGATATAAAAAGCGGCTAAGCTTAAAAGGGCGACAGCCAAATATTTTAAAAATTCGGCCAATAAATATCTTTGCAATATTTTTATTTTCATATTATTTCATCTCATTATCTTAAAAGCTGGATTCCCGCCTACGCGGGAATGACAATTTATTTTTATTTTCATATTATTTTATCGCATTATCTTAAAAGTGTCCTTAAATACAATATAAAGCCTGAAACAAAAAGAAACAAATCCGCCCCCCAAACGCCTATAACCGGATTTATTTGATTTCTTAGCGACAGATAAAACCCCGATGTGAATAAAATATAATAAGCCGTCACAATTATTATCGTATAGGAAATTGCCAGAAACAGACTTCTTTTCTCAAGAAACATCCCGAGGGACATGCCGATAAATACAAACAGTATTGTGGCAAGGGGAATGGCAATCTTTTTGTATAAGTATATGAGATAAATATTCTTTATCTTGCTATCCTTTTCCGATAAATACCTTCTTGCGAGTTGGGGAAATGTCATAAAATGAACGGAACCGTTTTTACCCGGAAACGACAGCCCTTTTAATTTTATATTTATCTTATATGTGTTAAAATGCAATATCCAAAAATTTTTAGAATTCGGGTCTTGATTTTGAATTATGCCGTTTTTTAAATAAAAATACAGGGTATTTTGTTTTTGGTTATAAACGATAGCGCCGCTTTTGGCAATCAGGGTTTCGGGCGTATTATGCACCCTGTTCAGTATAAAAATACCCTTTAAGGTAGATTTGTTCGTGTTGACATCCCTGACAAAAATTTTTAATTTTCCGAATTTATCCGTAAAAGCATTTTTTTTTAATGCCGAAAGCGCCGCTTTTTTAAATTCTTTTACCGCAAGCACCCTGAAAAAAAAGTTAAATCTCGGAGCCATATAAAAAGAAAATAAAATTGAAACTGCAAGCGGTATCAAGGCAAAAAGAAGGACCGGCTTCGTCAGTTTAAAAATCGAGACGCCGGAAACCTTTAATGCCATAATTTCGTTATCCTGCGTCATTTTCCCGAAAACCGTCAATACCGCAAGCAAAAAAGATACCGGAAGGGTTATTATCATGAAATCGGGTATCGTTAAACTGGCAAGCTTTAGTACGGCGGTTATGCTGACCCCCTTATTAAGCACCATCTGGGTAAGCAATAAAATCCGGTTTATCGTAATACTGAAGGTAAATATTAAAAGTCCGAATATAAAAGGAGGGATAAATTGTTTAAATATGTATCTGTCTATTGTTGACATAACTTATTAATAAAAAAATCCCCCGTTTCTATAAAAAATATTAAAATTAATTTATGCTAAAATAATAAATTATTGACTATATTATTTAATAATATTAAAATTAATCTTAAAACATTAAAAAAATAACCGTTATCAGTATAACAAAAACCGCGTATATTTTAAAGCATTAATTTCCTTAGCCCGCAAAGGAAAATGCAGGCGGCATTAATATATGGGAGGTCATAATGGCATATAATGTAATTTTTATCGATGATAGCGATTCGATGCAAAAGGCTGTTTCAACCATATTCATAAATAACTCTGACTTCAATTTAAATCCGCTTAGCGAACCGTCGTCTTTATTTAAAATAGCTAAAGATTTTCATCCTGATATTATTATATTAAGTTATAATTCGGTCAATACCGAAGTTAAGGGAAATGTTTCCGAAATTAAAAATAACGCCGATCTCTCCCGGATTCCTCTTATTCTTTTAGTTCCTTCCGATTTGTCGGACAACGAAAGGGAGCTTCTTATCAAGGACGGGGTTAACGGATTTATATACAGGCCGTTTGAAAAAGAGGTTTTTCTTTCAAAAATAAAAAGAATACTGGGCATTATAGACATCCCCGAAAAAACGGGGGAAAAAATATACGATATTTCGTCATTCGAAACTAAAGAAGCGGATAAAAAAGCGCCTGAATCTCCGGCAAAAGCGGAACCGGCTCCTGCAGCTCCCGTACCCGCAACTCCTGCCGAAACCGAAGACGTAGAAAAAGCGGGTGAAAACGATTCTTTCGGCATATATTCAAACAATGTGGTCAACATCGATTCCGCAGAATTAAGCCAGGCTTTTGAAAATCTTTTTAAAGACGACGCCATCTTTGAAGAATTTCAGAAACTTAACAAAAAGGATGAGCCGGGGACCGGCGTTAAAATGCCGGAAGAAAGCCTTGAAGCCCAAGAACCTGCTTTGCCTGCCGAAGGCGGGGTATTCGAAGAGCCTGAAAAACTTAATAAAACGGTAGAGGAGCCTGTTCGGGAATTAAATAAAAACATTATAAATCTGGAAGAAAATATTATAACTGAAAATAAAATTACAACCGAAGGGGGGTTAAAATTGGAAATTTTAGACGAGCAGAGCCTGTTAAAATTGGACGCATTATTAAAAAATTCGATACAAAAAACACTGGAAGAAATTAAGCCTCAAGTAATTGACAATATAAAGAACATACTGCCCGAAATTATCGAAAGGCTTGTCAAGGAAGAGATAGAAAAAATTAAGCAGACGGCGTTAAGCAATTAATAACGCGCCATATAAGCCAAAAATATGCGTTTATTCGAATCCCAGGTAAAACCTCTCATATATGGCGCTTTAAGCGAAGATATAAAGGGCGGAGATATTACGACGGATGCCGTTACCCTAAAAAACGATCCCGAAATCAGCTGCACCGTTACCTCAAAATCGAACGGCATTGTTTGCGGCCTGCAAATATTCTCGATGGTTTTCGACATAGTCTCCAAAAATAATTATGAAATAAATTTTTTGGTTCAAGAGGGCGATTATGTTTCGAAATCTCAAGAGATAATATTTTTAAAAGCAAAAGCGAGCGTTATACTTTATGCGGAAAGGACTGCCCTCAATTTTATTCAGCACTTATCGGGAATTGCAACAATCGCAAACTTAGCGGGGAAAGAGCTCGAAGGGCTTAAAACAAAAGTTTTGGACACAAGAAAAACAATCCCCGGGTTAAGGCTGCTCCAAAAATATGCCGTTAAGACAGGGGGGGCTGAAAATCACAGGTTCGACCTGTCATCGGGGATATTAATAAAGGACAACCATATTAAATTAGCCGGCGGCATAAAAAATGCCTTAAAGATGGTAAGGGATTACCGTTCGGGATTTAATTTTAAAATAGAAGTGGAAGCATCTACTTTAGACGAGGTAAAAGAATGCCTCGAAGGCGGAGCCGATATAATTATGCTTGACAATATGGATGTCTTTACCATGAAAAGCGCCGTTAATCTTATAAACGGCAAGTCCTTAACGGAAGCTTCGGGCAATATAACCGTAAGCAAATTAAGAAAAATAGCGCAAGATTCCGGAGTAGATTATATCTCTATGGGTTCGCTGACCAATTCGATAGTGCCTGCAGATTTCTCCTTGAATTTTATTATTTAGTTAAATTTTAAATTAAAATAGTGTAAAATATAACCTACGGGGTTGACGGTTATAACGGTTGGTTGTGCTTTTTTTATTAATTTTTATTAATTATAAATAAATTTCTAAAAGTTTTAGGGGTTATAAAAAAATGGATGAAACTGATTTGAAAGATATGAATTATATCGACATTTTTGAAATTAAAAAAAATCTGAAGGGTTCTTTTATCGGCAAGAACATATATTATGAAGAAAAAGTGGATTCTACCAACACATTGGCAAGGGAACTTTCGGCTAAAGGGGTAAAAAACGGCAGCGTCGTAATATCGGATTATCAAGAAAAGGGAAGGGGGAGAAACGGAAAAATCTGGACATCCCCGTGCGGCTGCAATATATATATGTCCATAATATTAAAACCTAAATTCAGCCCTGAAGTTGCTCAAGGAATGACTATTTTGGCCGCCGTTTCGGTTGCAGACGCAATTGCGGAGGTTGCCTCTTTAAAGCCTCAAATTAAATGGCCTAACGACATCCTTATAGACTCAAAAAAGGTTTCCGGAATATTAACCGAGATGAGCACGCAAAATATGATAATAGAGCATATTATAGTCGGCATCGGAATAAATGTGAATGCCGAAGAAAATGATATAGAAGACGGCATAAAAAATATTGCCACATCCCTTTTAATAGAATCAAAAAAAACAGACGGATTTACGGGCCTTCTAAATAGAAACAAACTTATTACTTCTATCCTTAACAAATTCGATAAATATTATGAAATGTTTTTATCCACAGGCTTGTCGTCCGTTCTTCAATATTACCAAAAATACTTTAACATGATAGGCAAAGAAATCGAGATAAATATTAAAGACAAGAGGGTTAAAGGACAGGTTGTCGGAATAGATTCAAAAGGCGCTCTTCTTTTAAAGACGGGCGAAAATGAACTCGAGAAGGTTGTTTCGGGCGAAATATATCTTTAAGCTCTTTCTATGTTATTAGCATGCGACATCGGTAATTTATCTTCCGTTTTTGGAATATTCGATACGGAAGGCAATATAGTTAAAACATTCAGGGTAAATACATCCTCCATGGCTTGCGCTAAAGATTTAAATCAAAATTTTTCTAAAAATTTTGATTTATTCGATTTAAAAGATATAGAGGGGGTTTCCATCTCTTCGGTCGTTCCAAGTGTTGACCTGGTTTATAAAGATTTTTTCAAAAAATTTAAAATAGACCCTTTATTTATTTCATCGAAAATAAAATTAAATATCCGTATTTGCGCGGAAAACCCCGAACGATTAGGTTCCGATAGGATTGCCGACATAAGTTATGCCCATTTTACGAGCCAAAAATTTCAAATCGTCGTAGATTCAGGAACTGCCTTAACTATCGATGCAGTAAATGAAAAGGGGGATTTTTTGGGCGGAATTATTTTCCCAGGAATATCTTCGCTTGCCGCCTGCCTTCACAGGTCAACCGAAAAACTTCCTCTTATAAATATTACAAAAAATACGGTAAAGCCGCAAAGTCCGGTAGGGACAAATACCGAAATGTCTATAATGTCGGGGGTATATTACGGAACTATATTCCTGATTGAGGGATTTATCGAAAATATTTGCGATTATTATAACTGCGACATCAATAACTTAAATGTTATTTTTACGGGGGGATATTCAGGTTTAATTTTTGACGACACCTGCATAAAAGCGAAAAAAATCCTCGACGAATACTGGACGCTCAAGGGCATAAAATATTTATACGATTTAAACAATAATTAATAATAACCCAAAACTGCCGATAGAAAATTATTTTCTGGATTAAAGCATTTTAAAATAAATAAATCTGACACCTTTATTTTCCTTTATTTTTTATTTTATTCTCATGTCCCTTCCTGCCATGACTTCAAGTAATTAATCTGTTCGTCCGTAAGGGTGTCTATCTCGATGCCCATCGATTTTAATTTTAAGGACGCGATCCTTTCATCTATTTCCTTAGGAACATTATAAACCCTCGGGGACATATTTTTTCCCAAAACGGCAAACTCCGCCGAAAGAGCCTGAACGGAAAAACTCATATCCATAACGCTTGCCGGATGCCCGTGGGCGCTTGCAAGGTTGATAAGCCTGCCTTCGGCCAATAAATATATCCTTTTGCCGTCTTTAAGCCTGTATTCCTCGACAAAATCCTTTACCTTTTTTACCGACTTTGCCATTTTTTTAAGCTTATTTATATTGATTTCGACATCGAAATGACCGGAATTTGACACAATGGCGCCGTCTTTCATATTTTCAAAGTGTTCGGCGTTTATAACATTTATATCGCCCGTGACGGTGCAAAAAATATCCCCGACCTTGGCGGCATCCGTTCCTTTCATTACCCTGAATCCGTCCATTATGGCTTCTAAAGCCTTAACGGGGTCAATCTCCGTAACAATAACATTGGAGCCGATACCTCTTGCCCTTGACGCAAGCCCTTTTCCGCACCAGCCATAACCCATTACCACAAAGTTCTTGCCCGCAAGCAGCATATCCGTCGCCCTGATAATGCCGTCTATGGTTGACTGCCCCGTCCCGTACCTGTTGTCGAAAAGATGTTTGGCATCGGCATCGTTTACCGCTATAACCGGTATTTTAAGTTCCCCCGCCGCTTCCATAGAGCGAAGCCTTATTACCCCCGTGGTCGTTTCTTCCATGGAGGCTTTTATATTTTTAATTAATTTTTTATATTTCTTATGTATAACGGATATAAGGTCTGCTCCGTCATCGAGGGTAACATTCGGTTTGGCGCCTAAAACACTGTCTATGTGTTCATAGTAAGTTTTTGAGTCTTCTCCTTTAATGGCATAAACATCTATGCCGAAATCTTTAACTAACGAGGCAGCGACATCGTCCTGAGTCGAAAGAGGGTTGGAAGCACACAGGTAAACTTCGGCTCCGCCGGCCTGCAATGTTCTGGCAAGATTAGCCGTTTCTGCCGTAACATGAAGGCATAACCCCATATTTAAACCCTTGAACGGCTTTTTTTCGGCAAACTGTTCTTTTATCAGCGACAAAACCGGCATATCCTGCCCGGCCCATAAAATTCTCTCTTTACCCTGTTTTGCAAGCTTAATATCCTTTATATCCGCCATTATACCCCCGCGTATTAATATAATTAAAATAATTAAACAAACGATTTAGTCCTGCTTAAATTATGAGCCGCTTCCTTAAGTTCGTGAATTTTAACAAGTTTTTCCCAAGTAAAATCATCGTCGGGTCTGCCAAAATGACCATAATTAGAGGTTTTAGCAAAAATAGGCCTTAAAAGGTCAAGCGTTTTTACCAAATTATAAGGTCTTAAGTCAAACACATTGCATACGGCATTCGAGATAACTTCATCGCTGTATATTCCCGTGCCGAAAGTATTTGCCATAATCGAAATCGGTTCGGCTACGCCTATCGCATAGGCAACCTGAACCTCGCACTTTTCGGCGAGTCCGCTTGCAACGACATTTTTGGCGATAAACCTTGCCATGTATGACCCGCTTCTATCAACCTTGGATGGGTCTTTTCCCGAAAAAGCCCCGCCGCCGTGCCTTCCCATTCCGCCGTAAGTATCGACTATGATTTTCCTTCCCGTAAGCCCCGTATCGCCGTGCGGACCGCCGATAACAAAACGGCCGGTGGGATTTATAAAAAATTTTGTATTATTATCCAGAAGTTCGGCCGGCAGCACTTTTTTAATTACCTCTTCGGTAACGGCATCTTTAAGCCTTTCCTGAGAAACCGACTCGGCGTGCTGAGTCGAAAGGACGACGGAGGTAATTTTAGAAACTTCGTTATTTTCGTATTTAACGGACACCTGGGTTTTTCCGTCGGGTCTTATAAAATCCAAAACCTTGCTTTTTCTGACATCGGCAAGCCTTTTAGAAAGTTTATGCGCATAATAAATCGGAGCGGGCATAAAATCAGGGGTTTCCGATGTGGCATAACCAAACATAAGCCCCTGATCCCCTGCCCCCTGGTCCTCTTCCTTATCTCTTTCCACGCCCATTCTTATATCGGAAGATTGTTTGCCCACGGTCGTAATTATCCCGCAGCTTTTATAATCAAACCCCATAGAAGAATCGTCATATCCTATTTCTTTTATTACGCTTCTTATTAAATCCTGATAGTTTACGACGCCGTTAGAAGTAACCTCGCCCGCTATTATGACAAGGCCTGTCGTGACCATCGTTTCCAATGCTACTTTTGAACGCTTATCCTGTGCTATAAAAGCATCAAGTATAGAATCGGATATTTTATCGCAAATTTTATCCGGGTGGCCTTCGGTCACAGATTCGGATGTAAAAATAAAACTTCCATTTTTAAAATTCATTTTACTCACCTTTCTTTAAAAATTAAAAATCTCTTTGAAAAACATTTTTTAACTTTTTTCAAAAAATATAGGATTATAATATAATAACCTTACGGGCGGTGTCAATTTAAAAGTTTTGCCTTATTTATTAACATCTCTATGGTAGTAAGATATGCCGTATTCGTCGTTTACATTGCCCAGCTTATTTTTAAGCTCCTCGGCAATAAATACTGACCTATGAACTCCGCCGGTACAACCTATCCCGACCGTGAAATAGGATTTGCTTTCTTTCCTGTAAAGAGGAAGACTGAATTTTAAAAAACCTACTATATGTTCTATAAAATCATTTGACTCATTAAAGGACAGCATATATTCCCTGACTTCCCTGTTAAAGCCTGTAAGGTCTTTTAATAGCGGAACAAAAAATGGGTTTGGAAGAAATCTTGCATCAAAAATTGTGTCCGCTTCCAGCGGCAAGCCGTATTTAAAGCCAAAAGACAGTATTTTTACCGAAAATGTCGGGTTATATATTATGTCCCCTATATGGGGCAATAAAATGCCGTCTAATTCGTGAATATTGACATCGGTGGTATCCAAAACCACATCGGCGTGGAGTTTAATATTTTTAAGAAGCTGCCTTTCTTCTCTGACCGCAATAGTAATATCGTCCGCGGGCAGCGGATGCTTTCTCCTTGTTTCGGAATATCTTTTTATAACGGCTTCGTCTCTTGCTTCAAGAAATATGTATTTAAAAAACGAGGATTGTAATCTTAAAAATTTAACATAATCTTCGAATTCGTTTAAGAAACTCTTTTCCCTTATATCGACAATAAAAAGTATGTTTTTTAATTTTGCCGATAATCCTAATTCAAAAAATTTTGGAAGCAGCATCATCGGCATATTATCGACGCAAAAAAAGCCTTTATCCTCAAGTATTTTTAATGCGGATGATTTTCCCGAACCAGAAATTCCGCTGATTAAAATAATATTCGGCTTGGCCGCTTCGCCGTCCGCTATACTAATCAAGTTGCTTTGCAACTCTCTTTTATTCTCTTCCATATTATTATAAATCCGGCGCAATCAGGGAAAAATTTCCGTCTTCGCCTTTAAAAATAAAAGATATTTTTGAAGACACTTTATCTTTAAAAATTATAAAATCTTCGTTTCTTTTTTTAAGTTTTTGCACCGCCTCTTCGATGCCGAGGGGATATTTTTCATAATCCTGCCTTATTTCTATATTTGGAATATTTTCCTCCTCCTCTGCGCCGGTAAGAGCCTTATCTTCATAATCTTTTCTTCTGTTTTTTTCTTTGTGTTTTTTAATCTGGGCCTCGACCTTTTCCATCAGTAAATCGATGGCGCTGTAAATATCGGATGATTTTTCTTCGGCATTAATAGTCAGATTCTTCGCAGTTAATTTAATCTGCGCGATACCCGACTCCTTATGTTCGACGCGTTCCATGCTAAGGGTTATATGCGCCTCCATGATATTATTCAAATACTTTTCCAGTTTTAAGACCTTTGACTCTGCATACTGCCTTATGGCATCGCTCGAACCGATATGTTTAAATGTAACGGCTATGTTCATTTGCGTCATCTCCTTGATTAATTTATTATATTTATTTCACGCTTTTAATTAACTTATTTCTCTGGCTCGATGGGGGGATATTCATAATTTCCCTATACTTGGCTATTGTCCTGCGGGCGATAACGATTCCGTCCCCTTTCAGCAAATCAGTTATTTCATTATCATGATAAACCCTCCCGATATCATTTTCCCGGGCTATAATCTTTTTTATCCTTGCCATTACATTTTCCGATGATGAATCCCCGTAAGAAGCGCTGGAGAAAAAACTCTTAAGTTCAAAAACACCCAAATGCGTGCTTAAATATTTGTTGGAAGTTGCCCTTGAAACCGTTGATTCGTGAATATTCAACTCGGCGGCAATATCTTTTAATATTAAATGTTTCAAATTTCCCATCCCGTTATCAAAATAATCGGCCTGCTTGTTGACTATTAATTCCGCTATTTTTAGAATCGTTTCCTTTCGGGTGTTGATGCTTTTAACTAACCATGAAGCCGATTTAAACCTGTCTTCGACATAATTTTTCATATCGGGACTCACTACTATTTCTCCGCTAAGCACCTTTTTGTAGTAAGAATTGATTTTAATCTGCGGAATATAATCGTCGTCCATAAAAACAACATATTTTCCTTTAATTTTTTTTAAATACAGGTCGGGCACTATAAATCTTGTTTCTGCCTGACCGAAATTAGCCGCAGGTCTCGGATTAAGCCTTTTAAGCCTTTCAACGCAGTCCAATACGCATTGCGTATTCTTTCCCGTTTCTTTAGAAATCTTTTGATAATTTTTATTTGCAACATCCTTTAAATAATTTTTGATTATAATTTTAAGCAAATAATCGTCTTTAAAATGGTAATCTGCCTGAATCAATAAACTCGATACGGTATCAAAAGCCGCTAAACCCACGGGCTCAAGCCTGCCTATCTTAGTTAAGACAGAATCTATAAATTTATTTATGTCCGCATCCCCGCCATCTTTTTTTTTAAATATATTGCGGGATGCATAATCGGCAAGCTCCTGCCTTGAAATAGCCAGAAAGCCGTTTGAATCTAAGTTGCCCGCAATATACTCGGAAATTTTAACCTCTTGAGAAGAAAAATTGCCCGTTCTTACCTGCTCCATTATGGATTCATATAATGTGTTCACGCTATAAAAACTATTTTCGATTATATAGTTCTTGTCGCCGTACTTATAGCCGCCGCCGTTATCTTTAGATAAATCAAGAAACTGTTCATTATAATTCACTAAATAATCCGCCAGCTCTTTGGCCGCATATGAGTCTTGCCGAAAGGATGCGCCGTCAAACGATGCATCGTTTGACGGCGCATCGTCTAAAGCGGCATCGCCATTAGATTTGTTGCCTTCATCTTTTACCTGATTCTTAACATTTTCGAGCAGGGCCTCTTTTTTGGCTTCTCCCGTAAAAACGGCGGAATCGATATCGATAATAGGATTTTCGGATATTTCCTGCTTTATCATATCCGAAAGCTCGATATTGTTTAACGCCAGCATTTTTATCGCAAGCTGAAGACGCGGAGTCATAACTAATTGCTGCGTTAATTTCAAATTTTGCCTTAATTCGATATTGCCCATATCTAAACTTAAATCGTCCTTAAAATTAATATAAAAATTAAAACGCCTTATTGCCCGCCGTAAAGGTCTGCGGATTGACAGACTATAAATCCATCTTTTATATATATTATATATCATTATGGATAATTATAAAACAGGTAATACGGATTGGGATGCAATATTAATTGAAGTATTATTCAGATGCCTATATTAAATTTCTCTCCGAGGAAAAATCTCTTTACAACGCTGCTCGAGATAATATGCGAAGGTTTACCGTTTTCTATAATTTTGCCGTCGTTAATTATGTAGGCGCTATTGCATATTCTAAGGGCTTCCCTGACATTATGGTCCGTTATCAATATGCCTATGGATTCGTTTTTTAAATTGGTAAGTATATCCTGCATATCCTCAACCGCAATGGGATCTATTCCGGAAAACGGTTCATCTAAGAGAATAAATTTGGGGGAAGAAATCAGCGAGCGGGCAACTTCTACCCTTCTTCTTTCGCCGCCCGATAAACTCATAACCGAAGACTTCCTGACCCTTTCAAGACCGAATTTTTCTATTAATTCGTTGAGCCTTTTTTCTTTTTCCTTATCGGATATTTTTAATAATTCAAAAATGGCTAATAAGTTTTGTTCGGTCGTAAGTTTTCTAAAAACGGATGTTTCCTGAGGCAAATATCCTATACCTAATCTGGCTCTCTTATACATCGGCATCCTGGTAATATCGGCATCGTCTAAAAATATGGAACCGCTGTTTGGCCTCAGCATCCCGGAAATCATATTGAATGTGGTAGTTTTGCCCGCGCCGTTCGGACCCAAAAGACCTGTGATTTCCCCTGTTTTAATTTCTAAACTGATATCGTTTACCACAGCCCTTTTTTTAAATCTTTTTACTAAATTGACCGTTCTAATCATTAGCCGTTAATTATTATTATTTATTATTGTTTTTATTTTTTGCTTTTTTTAAGTTCTTTGAAGGTTGAATCGTTAAAGATTTATTGGAATACACCGTGGCATTAACCCTTTTCGTATGTCCGCCGAAAACCGTCGAAATACCCGTTTTAAAGTTAATAGTTATTTTCTCCCCGACTATTTTATTTTTGCCTTCGTATGCTACGGGATTTTGTGTAATTATCGCAATCCCCGATTTTTCGTAATAAACGGCATTTCCCCCCGTAATATTGTCTTTTCCTTTGATAATATGGACATTTCCGGTTGCAATAAGCGTCTTTATTTTATTTTTTTTCGTATATAAAACATGCAATATAGCGGATAAAATTTTAAGATTGCCTTTAATAGCTATAACATGACCGGAGAATACCGCCGTCTTGCTTTTATTATTAACCACGAGGGAATCCGCCGTTATATTGATTTTGGAGGGTTCAGCCGGTTTATTTAAAGCGGCGGCCGCCTCGGATTTTAATCCAAATCCGTTTTTAGGAGCAGCAAAAACACAGTACATTAAAATCGGTATGATGAAAAAGAACAGATGCCGCCTTTTATTATCTGTATTTATTGGATTTATTCGCATTACATTCTTCCCCCGCCGGATATGAAATGAACATCTTTGTTTAAAATAAAAATCCTTTTTTTAATATAAAAAATTAATCCGCTCCCCGAAATGTCGTAATTTTTACCTTTAATCCTCATATAACCCGGGGCGACAATTTTATCATCCTTTGCAACATAGTATATTAACTTTGTTTTCATGGACGACCCCTTAATATCTTTTATTATGACGCCGCCCGAAACGGTAACATTTTTGGAAACGGCGTTTAAACGCCCGTGTCTTCCCGTTATAATATACGCGGGCTTTTTATTTTTTCCGTAAATGTAGGCTTTTACGTCTTCCAGTTTAATTATATTCTTTTTCGGGGAATAATAATTTAAACTTTTCGAAAATATTTCGTAAGCGAGCGTACCATTTTTAAAAAATTTATAATCTACCGTCTTTAAAGTTATATATCCTTTAGATATACTTAAATTTAACAATCCTTTTTTAATATTTATATAGTGAAGAATTAAAAAAAAAGCAAGCACTAAAAGAAACATGACGCCGAGAACAAGGGCTATTTTTTTTAAAATTTGCTGATTAATTGCCTTAAGACCCATTTTTATTTAAATCGTTTAAAAAATTAAATAAAAGCCCTTTTTTTTCAAGAATAATGTCGCAAACTTCTCTTACCGCGCCGCAACCGCCGCTTTTTTCCGTAACAAAATCGGCATAATCCCGCACATATTTAGGGGCATCCGGAACCGATGCCGAAATGCCCGCTATATTTAAAAGTTCAATATCGACTATATCGTCGCCCATATAAAACAAATTTTTAAAATCAAGATTATAGTCTTTTAGAACCTTTTTTAAAGAGTTTAACTTATCCTTGCATCCTTCTATATAGAAATCTACGCCCAGTTCTTTCACCCTGATAACGGCGGCATTGCTTGTCCTCGCTGAGATAAAGCCCACTTTAAGCCCCATTTTTTTTGCAAGCCTTATTCCCGCTCCGTCATGGGCAAAAAATGTTTTGGTTTCAACCCCGGACTCCGATATGTGTATCTTTCCGTCCGTCAATACGCCGTCCACATCGAAAACAAGAATTTTAATCTCGCTGAAATCTAAATTCATACCCCCGCCGTTTTGCCGCAGTTAATAACCGGATACGCCGGCCTTTACTATATCGTGTATATGTATAACCCCTACGGGCTTAGGATTATCTAAAGATTCTACGACAAAAAGCGATGTAATCTTTAAATCCTCCATTTTCTTTAAAGCGCTGACCGCAAGAGTGTCTCCGACCACCGTCTTAGGATTTGCCGTCATAATATCCTTAACGGGTTTATTAAATATATTTTCCGCGGAAGCGAGCAGGGCTCTTCTTAAATCCCCGTCCACTATAATTCCGCAAAGGCAATAATTTTCATCGACAACCCCTGTTAACCCCAGCCTTTTTGAGTTCATTTCTATAATCGCTTCGTTTAACAAAGCCGATTCTTTTATAACCGGAATTTCCTTTTCCTTATGCATTATGTCCGAAACTTTTAAAAATTTCTTTCCTATCGAACCTCCGGGGTGAAGCCTCGCAAAATCCTCTTCGAGAAAATTTCTCCTTTTTAACAATGAGACTGCAAGGGCGTCGCCTATGGCAAGCTGAGCCGTTGTGCTTGCGGTCGGGGCAATATTGAACGGGCAAGCCTCTTTTTCTACGGAAACATCAAAAAAATAGTCCGACAGCTCATAAAGCTGAGAGTTTTTGTTTCCAGAAAACCCGATAATCTTGGCTCCTATAAGTTTTATGCTTGGAAGTATGGATATAATTTCTTTCGTGTTGCCGCTGTTGGATAATACGATAATGGCGTCATCCCTGCCAATCATTCCTAAATCGCCGTGGGAAGCCTCCGCTGGGTGCATAAAAAAGGACGGGGTGCCCGTGCTTGCCAGAGTCGAAGATATTTTTCTGGCTATAATCCCCGATTTGCCTATGCCTGTGAGAATTACCTTCCCCTTAATGCCAATGAGCAAATCGACCATCTCCGCAAAATTATCGTCAAGCCTGTCTATCAGCGCCGTTATCGAGTCGGCCTCTATCTTTAAAACATCGCGGGCCGCTTCCAGAATATTTAACTCTTCCATTTTTTCCTGCTTTGTCTATTAACCCAAATCGGGATTTAGAAATTTATTTTCTGGATTATCGCTTCGCTCTCGTGCCTTACGGCACTCGTGAAGTTTCAAAGAAACTTTCCCGCCCACGCGGGAATGACTTTGAGAGGATTCAGCGTTTCACCCGTCGGGTGTCATTCCTGCGCAGGCAGGAATCCAGTATTGCTTCGCTTTGGAATACCTAAAGTAGTTTCTAAATCGGGATTTGGGTTAATAGACCCCTTTAATATTTTTAATTATTATTATATTATATGCCGTATTTAGATATTTCGAGAACATTTTTTAAATCATTTTTAAAAGACGATAGATACACGGAATTTGCCGAATCGCTTAAAGCCCGCGGCGGGTCCGGGTGAACCTCAAAAAAAATACCGTCAACCCCCACCGCGGAAGCCGCCCTCGCAAGCGGCATAACATATTTTCTTTCGCCGGAAGAGCTGGAACCGGAACCGCCGGGAAGCTGCACGCTGTGAGTCGCGTCGAAAACGACAAGCGCTCCAAATTCTTTCATTATCTGCAATGCCCTGAAATCTACGACAAGATTATTATAGCCGAAACTGACGCCTCTTTCCGTTAAAATAATTTTATCGTTTCCGGCAGACCTAATCTTTTCGACAATATGTTTTGTATCCCCCGGAGCCAAAAACTGCCCCTTCTTAACATTTACTATCTTGCCCGTTTTTGCCGCCTCGAGCAAAATATCCGTTTGTCTTGACAAAAAAGCGGGTATCTGAATTACATCGAGAACATCTTTAGCTTTTTCGATGTCGCTGACGCTGTGAACATCGCTCAATACGGGTATATCGTATATCCTTTTAATCTCTAAAAGCATTTCAAGCCCCTTATCTATGCCGGGGCCGCGGAAAGAATGAACCGATGTCCTGTTAGCTTTATCGTAAGATGCCTTAAATATCAAATTAAATTTAAGTTCTTCCGAATAATCCTTCAAAACGGAAGCAATCCCGTCAAGGGTTTTAAAATCCTCGATAACGCACGGTCCCGCGATAATAAAGGGATAAACATTATCGAATTTAAAGTCCAACAGCGACTTTAAATCATCTTTAGTGAAGACATTTAAATTTTCCATATATTTCGGAGATTAAACCTTTGCCCCTTTTTTAGCCGCCGGAATAACTCTGGATTTAGACCCGGATTTGCGTATTTTGCCTTTTTTAATGGCGGAAACTTTTTCTATTTTAGACTGCGCCTTTAACTTGCCGTGCAGGTTTAAATATTTAACGGAAGCTAAAACAAAGTCTTTAAATAAGGGGTGCGGCGATAACGGCGATGATTTAAATTCGGGATGGAACTGGCATCCGATAAACCACGGGTGGTCTTTTAACTCGCAAATTTCCACAAGCCTATCGTCGGGTGAAACGCCCGAGAAAATAAAACCCGAAGATTTGAATATTTCCCTGTAATCGTTATTAAATTCAAACCTGTGCCTGTGTCTTTCGCTGATTAAAAGGCTGCCGTTCTGATATAATTTAGCATAGTTCTTTTGGTTTAACATCTGTTTTTTATTATTTTTAATATAAATATGATAAGCAAGGGTATTTTTGGATATTATGCATGGATATGCCCCGAGCCTCATAGTCCCGCCCATTTTACCGAGGCTCTTTTGCCCTTCCATAAGGTGGATTACCGGGTTTCGGGCGGCATCGTTAAATTCGACGGAATTTGCATCGTCAAGCATTAAAACATTCCTGGCATATTCAACGGTCAAAAGCTGCATACCCAGACATATTCCGAAATAAGGAATTTTATTAATCCTGGCATAATTAATTACCCTTATCATTCCATTGATTCCGCGGGAACCGAAGCCGCCCGGAACCAGTATGCCCGAACAATCTGCAAGTTCTTTGAGTTTTTCTCCGTAATCGTCCGCTTCAAAATCTTCGGAATTAATATATTTTATATCGACATTGACATTATTTGCCAGCCCCCCGTGTATAAGGCTTTCATTTAAGCTTTTATAAGACTCTTTTAAATTTACATATTTTCCGACTACTCCGATAGTAACGGAACTTTTCAAATTCTTTAATATCTTCGATATTTTATTCCATTCGGTTAAGTCCGGAGATTTAGCCCAAATATTAAGATATTCTATTATTTTAGAATCCAATCCTTCGTTATGGAGCGATAACGGAACATTATAAATACTTTCTTCATCTTTTGCAGTAATAACGGCGCCTTCTTCTACATTGCAAAACAGGGCGATTTTTGCCCTGATATCCTGAGGAAGAACCCTGTCCGCCCTGCAAATTATAATGGAAGGCTCTATGCCGATAGCCCTGAGTTCTTTCACGGAATGCTGGGTCGGCTTTGTTTTCAGCTCATCGGCCGTTTTAATATACGGCACAAGCGTTAAATGAATGTACAAAACATTGTCTTTCCCCCTGTCAAGCTTAAACTGCCTGATAGCCTCCAAAAATGGAAGGCTTTCGATGTCGCCGACGGTTCCGCCGATTTCTATAATGGCCACATCTTTGTTTTCGGAAACCTCTATTATTTTCTTTTTTATTTCGTCGGTTATATGGGGTATCACCTGAACCGTTTTGCCCAGATATATCCCTTTTCTTTCATTGTTTATTACCGCATCGTAAACTTGGCCGCTTGTTAAATTATTCTTTTTTGTGAGCGAAAGCGATGTAAATCTTTCGTAATGCCCTAAATCAAGGTCAGTTTCGGCGCCGTCATCCGTCACAAAAACCTCTCCGTGCTGAAAAGGATTCATGGTTCCGGGGTCAACATTGATATAAGGGTCAAGTTTCTGCATGGTAATATTAAGTCCCCTTGCTTCGAGAAGCGCGCCTATGGATGCGGCGGCAATGCCCTTTCCCAAACTTGAAACAACGCCGCCCGTGATAAAAATATACTTTGTTTTATTCATGTTTATTCAGCCCCAGCACATCTCTCATATCATAAAATCCCTTATTTTTTTCGCTAAGCCAAACGGCCGCTTTTATCGCCCCTCTCGCAAAATTATCCCTTGAAACAGCCTTATGCGTAATCTCTATAACCTCTTCGTTCCCGGCAAATATAACCTTATGTTCCCCGATTATATCCCCAGCCCTGACCGATAAAATGCCGATTTCGTCTTTCTCCCTTTCTCCCACATCGCCGCACCTGCCGTACACGCCCCTTTCGTTTAAATCGATATTTCTTTGTTTGGCAACGGATTCGGCAAGCATTTTGGCCGTTCCGCTCGGGGCATCCTTTTTCTTCCTATGATGCGTTTCTACTATCTCGCAATCGTAACCTTCGCCCAAATATTTTGATGCGTCATAGACTATATTAAGCAAAACATTGATGCCGAGGCTCATATTTCCCGATAAAACCACGGGAATATGCCTGCCGTACCCCTTTATTATATTGGCGTCTTCATCCGAAAAACCGGTCGAGCCTATAACTATCGGAGTATTATAAAGCATAGCTTCCTCGGCATGGACAAGCGACGCGCTTTTGGATGTAAAATCGATTATAACCTTGTTTTTAATCTTTGCCGTAAGATGAAGGGCTTCCTTTAAGGTAGGGAACTTTCCCGCGGAAGTCCTCTTAAACTCTAAATCTTCCATGTCTGAAAAAGCGAGGGATGTAACCTCTTCACCCGAATAACCCGAATCGACCCCTCCTATAAATACTAACCGGCTGTAATCATTTAAGAGAAGGGTTATGGAGCGGCCCATTCTGCCGTTGCTCCCGCATACTATTATGCCTATTTTTTCCATTTTTTTTAAAAACCTGTTATTTTTCCTTAATCCTTATCTTAATATACCATATTCTTTTAAAGCAACCCTAATCTTTTCTATGGCGGACCCTGAGGCTTCCGATAAAGGAAGCCTTATTTCGTTTTCGATAAAGCCCATAATATTTAAAGCCTTTTTAACGGGAATCGGATTTGTTTCGATAAACATGGCGTGAATTAACGGGAGGAGTTTAAAGTTAATTTTCCTTGCAGGTTTATAATCCCCTTTTAAAGCGTATTCGGTCATAGAAGCCATATCCTTCGGCGCAACATTTGAAACCGTGGAAATAACCCCGTGTCCCCCGACGGCGATTACCGGCAATGTAAGGGCATCATCTCCCGACAATACGCAAAAATCCTCTGGAGCCTTTCTTAAAATAGCTGCAACCTGGTCTAAAGAACCGCTTGCCTCTTTAATGCCTTTTATGTTATCTATCTCAAAAAGCCTTATCACGGTTTCGGGAAGCAAATTAACCGCAGTCCTTGATGGAACATTGTAAAGGATTACCGGCAGCGAACAGTTTTGCGCTACGGCTCTAAAATGAAAATATAATCCGTCCTGCGTAGGCTTGTTATAGTACGGGGTAATTTGCAAATGCCCGTCTATTTTAAACTTTTCGGCTTCTTTAGCAAGATGGATTGCTTCGGCAGTGTTATTGGAACCTGTTCCTGCAATAACCTTAACCCTTTTGTTGACAATTTCCGATGTCAATCTTATAACGGCGATATGCTCCTCGAAAGAAAGGGTCGCGGATTCGCCCGTGCTTCCACATGCAACAATGCCTGAAACTCCGTTTTCTATCTGAAATTCTATCAATTTTTCAAGAGCTTTTTCATCGATATTGCCGCCGTTAAAAGGCGTAACAATGGCCGTAAACACACCCTTAAACATACAAACTCCCGTAATAATTAATTATAAAATTATATAACACCTTTTTCACCATTCAGGTATAAATTCCCCTGCAATTAAATCGTCGTATGTTTCCCTTTTTCTTATAATGCAATATTTATCTTTATCTACCAGAATCTCGGGTACTCTGGGTCTTGAATTATAATTGGAAGACATCGAAAATCCGTAAGCGCCCGCGCTGTACACCGCAAGCAAATCTCCTTCCTGAACATGGCTTAGAAGCCTGTCTTTGCCGAGAAAATCGGCAGACTCGCAAATAGGACCGACTACATCGGCTCTTATCCTTGCCCCGCTTCTTTTAACTACAGGAACAATCTCGTGATATGCCTCATACAATGCGGGTCTTATCAAATCATTCATGCCGCCATCAACTATAACAAAATTTTTACTGCCCGTGTCTTTATTATATATAACTTTTGTAACAAATATGCCGCTATTTCCCGCAACCACTCTTCCTGGCTCAAATATAACCTTTCCTTTATAATCTCCCAAAATATTTTTTATGGAATTCATATAGGTAGAAGGATGCGGGGGCATTTCATTTTCATATGTAATGCCGAGTCCGCCGCCTAAATCTAAATATTTTATGTCAAAGCCGATTGCGGTAAGCTGTAAAAGTAAATTCTTAATTATTAGCACGGCGTCATTAAACGGGGAAATTTCCGTTAATTGCGACCCGATATGACAATCAAGTCCGACCACATCCACATTTTTTAATTCTTTAGATTGTTCATAGATGGAAACGGCATGTTTTATGCTTATTCCAAACTTATTTTTTTTAAGCCCCGTAGAAATATAGGGATGGGTTTTTGGATCGACATTAGGATTAATTCTAAAAGAAATCCGCGCTTTTTTGCCCAAATCCCCCGCAATTTTATCTATCAAAAATAATTCGGGCAAGGATTCGACATTAAACATTAATATATCCGACTTAAGAGCAAATTCAATCTCGCTTTCCGTTTTACCGACGCCCGAATATACCACTTTTTGTTTATCGACCCCTGCTTGAATTGCCCTGAAAAGCTCTCCACCAGAAACAATATCCGCTCCCCAACCCATTTTAAATAAAAAATTAAGAATAGCAATGTTCGAATTTGCCTTTACGCTATAACAAACAATAGAATTTAATACTTTTGAACTTTCGTCAAAGGCGCTTATGTGCCTTTTTAATGTTGCAAGCGAATATAAATAAAAAGGGGTCCCGACCTCGGCCGAAATATGCTTGACGGGAACATCTTCGCAGTATAATTCGTTTTCTTTAAAGATAAAATCGTTCATAAGTTATAATTTCCTTTCTATTCTTTATCTGGATTCCCGCCTGCGCGGGAATGACACATAAGTTATAATTTCCTTTCTATTCTTTATCTGGATTCCCGCCTGCGCGGGAATGACACATAAGTTATAATTTCCTTTCTATTATGTAATTTGCTATATCCGTTAAATTTCTTTTGTGTTCCGAATCTGGAAAAACATTTAAATTTTCTTTTGCTTTCAAAACGGCCGCCTTTGCTTTTGATATAGTGTAATCTATCGAGTCATAGCTTTTTACAAGTTTTAAAACAGCTTGAAGGTCTGCGTTCGTAAGTTTTTTCTTATAAATAATTTCGGAAACGATATCTTTCTCGCTATTAAGGCATCTTTCCATGGTATGGATGAGCGGAAGGGTGAGCTTGCCCTCCTTTAAATCATTGCCTATAAACTTGCCGAATTCTTCGTTTGAAGTATAATCAAGGGCATCGTCCATAAGCTGGAACGCAATGCCGATGTTTAAACCGTAATCGTAAAGATTTTGACCGTATTCATCGGTTTTCAGGGAAATTATTGCGCCTATTTGCGATGCGCAGGCAAAAAGCACGGCTGTTTTCTTTATAATTATATCGAGATAATCATCCTCCGTCGTTTTAATATCGGCGGTTTTAACAAGCTCTTTCACTTCGCCCTCGGCCATAAGCGTAACGGCAATAGAATAAGCCTTTATAACATCCATATTATCTAAGCTTGAAAGTACCTTAAAAGACTTTGCGAATAAATAATCGCCTACAAGCACCGAAGCTTCATTTCCAAAAACCGTATTTGCGGATGACTTTCCCCGTCTTAACGGGGCGTTATCGACAACATCGTCGTGAAGAAGCGTAGCCGTATGGATAAATTCGATAACTGCGGCTAAAGGAATATGGTCATCGCCTTTATATCCGCAAATTTTTGAAGATACAAGGAGGAGTATAGGGCGTATCCTCTTTCCGCCGCTTGAAATCACATATTTTGCAACCCTTTGAATCAGCGGCGTTTCGGTAGCAAGATGAGTTTCGAACTGGCTTTCGACCATTTTTAGTTCATCTTCTATATAATCAAAGGAAATATTCTGCAATTTAAATCTCTGTTAAAGTTTTTAATTAATTATGCCCTTTATTTTTTTATTACCTAAATTGTATTATTTTATGTCAGTTAACTTAAATATTCAATGATTTTTTTTAGTTTCGAAACAGGGTGAAAATTTATTCCCTTAATACCTTTTATATCTTTTAAATTGGATTCGGGAAGTATGATATTAGAAAAACCTAAATTAACGGCCTCTTTAACGCGGGCAGACGGATTCATAACCCCCCTGACCTCGCCGGTAAGACCGATCTCTCCAAATGCTATAAAATCAGGGGGTATAGGCTTTTCTAAGTAGCTTGAAATAACGGAAACCGCGATCGGCAAATCTATCCCCGGCTCTTGAATAGTTATCCCTCCAAATATTTTAACATAAATTTCTTTGGATGAAAGCTTAATTCCTTCTTTTTTTTCTAAAACCGCCGCTATAATAGAAACCCTTCCGCCGTCTATTCCCAGACAGACCCTTTTTGGAACAGGCATATACGATTGAACGACAAGGGCCTGAACCTCCACAAGCAAAGACCGCGTCCCCTCCATACATGCCGTTACGACGGAACCCGGGGAACCGGCCTGCCTTTCCTCTATAAAATATGCCGATGGATTTTTTACTCCTGCCAGGCCGTTTTCGGACATTTCGTAAACGCCGATTTCATCGGTGGAACCAAATCTATTCTTATAACACCTTAATATGCGGTAAGAATCCTTTTTGCTCGAATCAAAGTATAAAACGGTATCTACTATATGTTCCAGAGTTTTTGGTCCGGCAAAATTACCCTCTTTGGTAACATGTCCCACAAAAAATACCCCGCAATTTTTTTTAAGACAAGCGGATGTTATCTCGTGGGCGATTTCTCTTAAAGAATTAGGGCTTCCGTAGGCGGTTTCGGAGTCCGGCATCGTAACCCTTTGAATGGAATCTATAATTATAAAATCGTAATCCCCGTTATTAACGGTATATAATATCTCGTTTATATCGTTAAGGGATAATAAAAACAGATTGCCCGAAGTAAGCCCGAGCCTTTTTGCCCTCAAAAGAAGCTGGTTTAATGATTCTTCGGTGGAAATATATAATATCTTTAAACCTGAACCGGGAGAAGCAAGCCTGTTTGAAATCTGAAGCATAAGGGTGGATTTGCCTATTCCTGGATCGCCGCCTATCAGTACGCTTTGACCGTTAACCAAACCTGAGCCGACGGAAACATCGAACTCGTTTATTCCTGTTTTAATTCGGGATAAAGCCTTTGAACTTTCTGCCTCTATCGGAGTTACGGGAGAATTTTCCGGGGGCTTATCGTATAACCTGACGGTTTTGGTTGATTTTGCCTCGGGGAGGGCGATCTCCATCGTGTTATAGCTCTGGCACTCGGGGCATTTTCCGACCCATTTTATAGAAGCGGCGCCGCAATTCTTACACTTATACATTTATGTTTTCTGCGTTAGCAATAAAATCCAGCACGGTTTGATTCTGTTCTGTAAAATCGGTTGAAAGAAAAATATTAATCTCTCTTTCGCAGTTTTTTGTGTCTATGGTAACATCATTATTTTTGACCACTATCACATTAGCGTTAAATTCTTTTCTCGAGTTGACGATAGTTTCGTCATCTACGGCAAAGACGGCTCTTACATTTTTGAATTTATTCAGCAAAACCGTAACGGCGGCATGATTGTTTTTAAGCAAGGCAATTCCAAACTCCAGCTTCCCCGTTTTTATCGCTTCCCCCAGTTTAAAAGCCATCCTGAATATGTCTTTATGCTGTTCTATCCTTGAAGGCCCTAAGTCGTAAAGGCTTGTCCATTTTGTATCGAGGTAAATCCCGACCTTTTCTTTAAAGAAAAAGCTATCCTTGTCGGAAAATATGCCGATTTTCAATGCTTTTTTATGCTGCCTGTCCGAAGTATTCACCCAATCCCTGAGCTGCATCGTCATTATAAACGGTACCTTTCCTTTTTACTTTTTAATTTAACTTTTAAAATTATTTGCGGACGGATATTAAGAAATACCCGGTGTATCTCAAGGAATTCATTAGTCTATTTTATCCTATTAATAAGCATAAAACAAGTTTTTAATAAAAATCGCGGGTTTTTATTCGTAATACTCCTCGAACGAAGGCCACAGGCGCTTAATTAATTTGTCTATATTATCCGCGTCTGTCATTCGGGGATAAAATTCCGACCGCTTTTTTGAAGCGGTTGACAGGGGGGTTTTAAAAATGGATTCTATCTCTTCCTTGTATTCCTCTAATAAATTTTTTGATGTTTTTAAACTTTCCGCTACATAACCCCCCAATAAATTCCCTGAAATTACTGCGCTTACGATACCCGCTCCGGTAATTGGATGCGTCAAGCCTGCGGCATCGCCGCACAACGCGATATTGCCGGAATATAAATCATTTAAGCCGGATACGGGAACAAGACCGGATGTTTTTCCATAAATATTGGAACCGATAAGTCCTTTATTTCTTATTTCGTTAAGAAAATTATTAAGAGAACTTGAAAGGGGCATATCGACCCTTGGCTTTTCGATACCTATGCCGACATTTGCAAATCTGCCTTTCGGAAAAACCCAGCCGTAACCGTAAGGTATATATGACCTGAAATAACAAATAGTAGAATCAAGTCCTTCCTCTTTTAAAATATCCGCCCTTACCTGCGTCGCGAAAATATAAGACTTATTTTTAAGCCTCTGTTTAAAATTACCGCGTAAATCAAAGCTATTTTTGGGACCGGCTGCTATAATCAAATAATCGTAATTAATTTCTATAGGCTTATTATCCGCGATGCGCAAGCCGGTTATCTTATTTTCATCAGCGTTAATTTTCAGGATGTTTGTCTGTTTAACTAAGTTAGTTCCCGCCTTGACCGCCGATTTGACAATATAGCCGTCAAAAACTTCCCGATTTAATATATAGCCCTTCCCTTCGGACCTGTAAATATTTTTGCCCGTATCGATGTCCATAAAGCTAACTTTTTGGTTTACAGCGGAAGGAATTTCGGCTAAATTAACGAATTGATTTATATTGCGGCTGACAAGCTCCGCGCATTGAACGGGGAAACCGATGATTTTTCTTTTATCGATTAAAACATTTTCTATCCCCTTAAGGGACAGGGAATACGCGCACGAGGCCCCCGCTGGACCCGCGCCTATTATCGCGGCCGCCGTTCGCATATATGAATCAATCTGCCCCGAATATCCGATATATTAATATGTTATCGTTGTTGGTGTCGGCTACCGCCATATACTTGCCGTTTTTAGATATGGAAATATTCGATTCGTGGTTAAAGTTCCTGCTCCCCGCCCCGGGGGTGCCGAAATTGTAAGATTTTACGACATTATAGCCGTTAACTAACTTAAAAACCGTTATGATGCTTCTTCCGTAATTTGCTACATAAAGATACCCGTTTTTATAAACAATGCCCACGGGATGATAAAGCTTGTAACCGTTATCCCCCGGCGTGCCGATTGAGCCTATATAATCAAACTGCCTGTTAAAAACAAGTATTTTAGACAGGCTGTAATCCGATACATAAATATATTTCCGGGAAAAAGCCATGCTTACAGGTTTTTTAAATGCTACATTGCCAAGGTTTATTTTGCCTTTCCCGCTGTTTTGCTTTCCGGTTTTTGCCGAACCGCCGGCATTAGTTAATTTTAGATTTTTTTTCCTTTCGTAAAACTGACCGTTTTTTAAATAAATAAGTATATCGTTAGCCCCGGAGTTTGCGACATAAATTCTATTATACGCAAAACCCAAAAATGTCGGTTCTATTAATAATCTTTTGGAATTTGAGGTTTTTCCGAATTCCGAAATAAAACTTCCATTCGGCTTAAAAATCTGAATTCTTGAATTTCCCGAATCGACTATAAAAATTCTTTCGGGATTCCCGTAAGAGCATCCGTATAAAGGAACCATAAACTCGCCCGTCGTCTTACCCTCGATGCCCCATTGGCGCAGATAATTTCCGCCCAGATTAAATTTTATTATTCTTGAATTGCCTGAATCGACGACATACAGGTTATTCTTAGCTCCGAAAAAAACACCGGCAGGACCCTTAAGGTTGGACTTCCCCCCTATAACGCGAACCAATTTTATAGAATAGGGAACCTTTTTAAAATAAAGCCCGAACCTTTTTTGAAACAGCAAAACGGCAAGTATTACAATTATGATTATGCTTAATAAAAAGAATATTTTATTAAGTTTTTCTTTGAATAAAGCCATATAAGCGCCTCCAAAACGATTACTATCTGAAATTAGAATTAATTAATACTTTATCCTGCATCATTTCTATCCGTATCGAAGACATGCTTTGATAAACTCTTGGACAATAATATCGCTGAAGCGGATTGGAACAATTTACCATTTTTATATTACTATATGAACGGCTATATAATTTGAAAATCCCGACTTTATTCCAAAATTATCTTCGCTGCGGACGCAAAAAATATAATAGCCGGTTTTCAAATCTTTTTTATTTACATTATAAAAAAACTTATTATATTGCAAGCTAAATTTTTTTGCAAAAAGCAAATTTTGAAAAGCGATAAGCGTGGACGAATTACATGAAAACTTTACCTTCTTTTTGTTTTTATACCATTTTTCATAAATTAAAAATCCCTTTATCCCGTTTAAACTATGGCTGTATTCATATATAATACTAATGCTGTTTTTGAGCTTCCCTGCCGATAAAACTTTCGGAAGCGGGGGAGGCGTTATAATCGGGGGATTAGGATAGGCAGTTTTGGCGCATCCGGATAAAAAAAGGGAAAGGGAGAAAGCGGCAAAGATTAGAATTAATAAAGGGATGAATAAAATTATTTTACTGCTCAAGCCTCTCCAGTGATTTTTTATTTCTTTCGATTTCTTCTTCATAATCGTTTATAATAGATTTAACCCTGTTTAAAGCAGTTCCGCCGTAAGATTTTTTTAAATTGACGGAGGCTAACGGATTAAATACCTCAAATATATCATTCTCAATGCCGCCGCATATTTTCTTGTATTCCTCGACCTTGAGTTTTGATAATGTTTTTTTATTTTCTTTGGCATAATTTACTATCCGCCCGACTATTTCATGGGATTTTCTAAAAGGGATGCCCTTTTTTACAAGGTATGTCGCAATATCGGTAGCATAAATAAAATCATCGTCCAACTTTGAGCGCATATTTTTTGCATTAAATTTAACCGTTTTTATAATCTCCTTAAAAATTAAAATGGAATTATAAACGGTATCCGCGCTTTCCATAACGGGCTTTTTATCCTCCTGCATATCCCTGTTGTATGTTAACGGCAAAGCCTTCATCATTATAAACAGGGATAAAAGGTTCGATATGACGCCCCCGGTCTTTCCTCTTATAAGTTCCAGAACATCGGGATTTTTCTTCTGGGGCATAATGCTTGAACCTGTCGTAAATTCGTCCTTTAACTCTATAAATCCAAATTCTTCGCTGTTCCATATTATCAACTCTTCGCAAAACCTCGAAAGATGCATCATAATCATTGAAAGGGCAAAATTAAACTCAAGGGCAAAATCCCTGTCAGAAACGCTGTCCATGCTGTTTCTTGAAATCTTTGCAAACCCTAGCATCTTTGCCTCTAACTGTCTGTCTATTTCAAAATCGACGCCTGCAAGGGCGCCGCTGCCGAGCGTAAGAACATCTGCCGCGGCATAACAATTTATTAATCTCTCGAAATCTTTAGCAAACATCTCATAGTAAGCCAGAATATGATGGGCTAACGACACGGGCTGGGCATGCTGAAGATGCGTATATCCGGGAAGAATAGTATCTATATGATTCTTGGCAATATTTACAAGTTCCAATCTTAAATCTAACGATAGCAGGGCAACTTTTTTAATTTCATTTTTTACATACAGCCTGAAATCAATCGAAACCTGATCGTTTCTTGACCTTGCGGTATGGAGTTTGGCTCCCGAAACGGGAGCAAGCAGGGTTAATCGTTTTTCTATGTTCATATGTATATCTTCGTATCTTTTGTCAAATTTAAAAGCGCCGGTTTTAATGTCTTCTTTTATTTTTAACAGGGATTTTTCTATCTCTTTCTTTTCTTTTTCGCTCACGACTCCCGCCTTTCTTAATGCGTAAAGATGGGCAATGCTTCCTGCTATGTCAAAATCTGCAAGCCTTTTATCGATGTCCAATGAAGAGGTAAAATCTGCCGTAATCCCCGAAATATCATCCTTAAAGCGCCCTCTGATAAAATTATCGGCGGCGGCGCTTTCTTTTTCTTTTACCCGTTTTACCCGCGCCTGTTTTTTCTTTGAAACCATATTTTTTTATTAACATTAATACTGCATTATAAATTTATTTTCTGGATTCCCGCCTACGCGGGAATGACTATATGGGGATTGAGGTTTTAACCCAAAGGGTGTCATTACCGCGAAAGCGGTAATCCAGTTTAAAGTTAAATTACCATATTGTCATTACCGCGAAAGCGGTAATCCAGTTTAAAGTTAAATTACCATATTGTCATTACCGCGAAAGCGGTAATCCAGTTTTGGGGACAGATTTAAATCTGTCCCCTTTTCCACTTATCTTGACCTGAGTTTATACCGCAATGATTTCAAATTAATAAACCCCGTCGCATCGCTTTGCGAATACGCACCTTTGTCGTCTTCGAATGTAACGATATTTTTTGAATAGAGGCTTTTACCCGATTTTCTGTATAAAACCTTCATATTTCCTTTGTATAATTCTATCCCGATATGCCCGGAAACCGATTTCTGGGTGCGGTCTATCAACGCCTGAACGGCGTTAAATTCGGGGCTGAACCAGCTGCCTTCGTATATTAACTTTGAGTATTTGGGAACAAGGCTGTCTTTAAGTTCGATCTCCTCGCCCGTTAAAGTAATAGATTCTAAAAGCCTGTGGGCAAAACTCAAGACGGTTCCGGCAGGCGTTTCATAAACGCCCCTCGACTTCATACCCGTAATCCTCGTCTCGACAATATCCGCTCTTCCTATGCCATTTCTGCCGGCGATTAAATTCAGCCCTTCGATAATCCCTGCCGGCGTTAAATCTTTTCCGTTTAACGATACGGGATTGCCATCCTCATAGGCAATATCCACCGCTTCGGGAACATCCTGAGCCTTTTGAGGAGAAACTGTAATTTCAAACATAGATTCATCGGGGGCGTTTTCCAAATCTTCGAGTATGCCCCCTTCATAACTTATATGAAAAAGATTTTTATCGCTCGAATAAGGTTTTTCTTTTGTAACGGGAACCGCAATACCGTTATCTTCCGCATATCTGACAAGTTCCGCCCTTGACGATATTTCCCATGTCCTCCACGGGGCAATTACCTTAATGCCCGGATTGATTGCGCTATAGGCAAGCTCGAATCTGACCTGGTCGTTTCCCTTTCCCGTGGCCCCGTGAGCCACATAGTTTGCGCCGGCTTCAGAGGCAATTTCTATCTGCCTCTTTGCTATCAGCGGTCTTGCAATGGCGGTTCCCAGCAGGTACGCGCCCTCATAAAGAGCGTTGCCTCTTAGCGCCGGAAAAATGTAGTTCCCTGCAAATTCCTCTTTCATATCTTCAACTATCGCTCCGGCGGCGCCGGTCTTCAAAGCCTTTTCTTTTACGGCATTCAGGTCTTCTTTTTGTCCCACATCGCAGCAATAGGCGATAACATCGGCTTTATAAGTATTGATAAGCCATTTAAGTATAACCGAGGTATCGAGTCCTCCCGAGTAAGCCAAAACAATCTTATCTTTTGCCATAGCCATAATAAATATTTTTCTCCCGTTAAATTTAAAAAAGCATCTCCATTATTGCCTTTTGCACATGAAGCCTGTTTTCCGCCTCTTCGAATACATACGGCGAAAACCTTTCGAATACGGCTTCGGTAACCTCTTCGTTTCTATGGACAGGCAGGCAATGAAGAAATATAACATCCTTTTTAGCGCTCCCGATAACCCCGTCATCGATAATGAACGGCTTAAGCTTATCGATTTTTTCTTTGTTATCTTCCTGTCCCATACTGATAAAAACATCGGTAGTAATAACATCGGCATCCTCAGCCGCGCTGATTTTATCATGTGAAACGGAAAACCTTCCGCCCCTTTTTCCGGATTCTCTTGCAACCCTTTCATCCGCCTTAAATCCGTCAGGCATTGCCAAAACAAGCTCGAAACCCATAACGGCCTGAAGGCTGATCCACGAATTTGCCATATTGTTTGCATCGCCGAAGTACGCTATTTTAAGATTTTTAATAATGTCTCCGGCATCTCCCGCAACGGCATCCGCCGCTTTCTTCGTATTATTCCGCATTTTGCTTTTCGCCTCATAAACGGTGAATATATCGGCTAAAATCTGGGCGGGGTGATATAAATCGGTAAGACCGTTAATCACGGGCTTTTTGAAATACACGGCAAATTCCTCTATTCTTGCCTGCTCGAATGTTCTTATAACAGCTCCGTCTATATACCTGCTTAAGACGCGCGCCGTATCTTTTATAGGCTCGCCCCTGCCCAACTGCATGTCTCTGGGCGACATAAAAATCGGATACCCGCCCAGCTCCGCCACTCCAACCTCAAAAGATACCCTCGTTCTTGTGGAAGACTTTTCGAATATAAGCCCTATTTTTTTGCCTTTAAGATAACCGCCGCCAAGGGTTCTATCCGCTTTTAAAAGAGCGGCCCTCGAAAGAATATCATACATTTCACCCGCGGTTAAATCATAAACGGACAAAAAATTTCGTACGGAATTCATAATTTTATTTTGTAATTGTTTTACAGTCATTAAGGACTTCTGCCGCCTTTCCCATAAACAAATCGATTTCGTCTTTTTTGATAATTAACGGCGGAGTGAGCCTGAGAACCCTGTCCTGAACGGCTGTGGTTAAAAATCCTTTTTCGATTAATTTGATTGCGATATCTTTTGCCTTTAAATCATAAAACTCAATGGCGCTTATAAGCCCGATAGTCCTGACTTCTTTGATTAATTTTGGAAATTTATCTTTCAAATCGTTTAATTTGATGCCGATATAATCCCCTTTTTTAAAAACATCGTCCAAAAATCCGTCTTTCGTTATTTCGTCAAAAAAAGCGTTGGCCGCCGATAAAACAAGCGGTCCGCCCCCGAATGTCGACGCGTGATTGCCCGGTTCGAAAGCCCTTGCCGCTTCGTCTTTTGCCAGCACTGCGCCGATAGGAAGCCCGCCGGCCAGCGGTTTTGCAAGGGTCATAATATCCGGTTCCACATCAAAATTCATATAGGCAAAAAGTTTTCCTGTTCTTCCAAGCCCGACCTGAACCTCGTCGAAAATTAAAAGAATGTCGTTTTTAAGGGTTAAATCTCTCAGCTTCTTTAAGTAGCCTCTATCCGCTATATTAACCCCGCCCTCTCCCTGCACGGGTTCCACGATAACGGCGCAATATTCCGGGTTTCCAACCAGGCTTTCGATATCCGTTAAATCGTTAAATTTTACATAAGTGAAGCCGCCTAAAAGCGGTTCGAATCCGTTATGATACTTTTCCTGTCCTGTTGCCGAAAGCGCCCCGAAAGTCCTCCCGTGAAAGGAATTTTGCATGGTTATTATCTTATATCCCCTTTTTGAAAATTTCTTCGCAAAAATTCTTGCAAGCTTAATGGCGCCCTCGATGCTTTCCGCCCCGCTATTGCAGAAAAAAACTTTATCGGCAAACGAATTTTTACAGAGTTTTTCCGCAAGCAAAGCCTGCGGTTCTGTGTAAAAATAGTTGGATACATGAATTAACTTCCCCAGCTGTTCTATTATCGACGAATTTATAGCTTTATTATTATACCCAAGGTTATTTACGGCTATTCCCGATGCAAAATCGATATAACTTTTGCCGTTTTCATCAAAAAGGGTTACCCCGTCGCCTTTTACTAAAGCAAGGTCAAACCTGCCGTATGTATTCATTATATACTTATTCGTAAGCTCTTTTATGGTCATTTATTTTACCTTTAATAATGCGGTATAAATTTATTTTATGGATTCCCGCTTTCGCGGGAATGACATTGTATGGGATTTGTCGCTTCGCGCCCTTAGTAAGTTGTCATTCCCGCGAAAGCGGGAATCCATGATATATAAATTATAAATTTCCTTCGCATCCGTCCTTAATTTGTCATTAATGCGTTATCTGGGTTCCTATGCCCTTTTTTGTAAATATTTCTAATAAAACTGCATGGGGGATGCTTCCATTTATTATATGCACCTTCTTAACGCCCAAATTTAAAGCGCTTATGCAAGAATTAGCTTTCGGTATCATTCCGCCGTGGATAATCCCTTCTTTTATCATCTTTTTTATCTCGTTTTCTTTTGCCGAAGATATTAATTCGTTTTTTGAATCTAAAAGGCCGTCCTGATCAGACAAAATAATAAGTTTTTCGGCGGCAAGTTCGGCTGCAATCGCTCCAGCCGCTAAATCCGCGTTGATATTAAGGGTATTTCCCGTTTCATCCATGCTGACCGGAGCAATCACCGGAATAAAGGCCGCATCGAGCGTCAATAAGACCTCTTTGTTAATCCTCTTTACGACCCCGACATTCCCGAGGTCTATTTTACCCGTTTTTATTTTTTCCGCCACGATAAGATTGCCGTCTTTCCCCGATAAACCACAGGCCTTCCCCCCAAATTTATTTATTAAAGCAACAAGGTTTTTGTTGATTTTACCCGACAAAACCATTTCGACGACTTCCATTGTGCTTTCATCGGTCAAACGATATCCGTCGTGAAAATTAATTTTCATGCCGAGCTTCTTTAAAAGAATATCGATGTCTTTTCCGCCGCCGTGGACTATTATTATATTAATGCCGATGAGTTTTAAAAGTATAATGTCTTTAATGAAACCTTCCTTTAAATCGTTATCCAAAGCAATAGAGCCGCCAAATTTTATTACGAAGGTTTTTGAAGCAAATTGTTGAATATACGGCAACGCCTCGAGTAAAACCCCCGCTTTTTTTATATATTCTTCCATTACAGTATATACCTTGAAAGGTCTTCGTCTTTAACTATGTCTATTAATCTGTCATCGACATAAGCCTTATCTATAACGACCTTTTTAGAAGCTTTGAACGGGGCATCGAAGGATATGCCCTCCATAACCTTTTCTAAAATCGTATGAAGCCGCCTTGCGCCGATATTCTCGGTTTTCAGGTTGACCTCCTCGGCGATTTCGGCAATTCTTTCTATCCCGTCATCCGTAAAATCCAATACCACATTTTCGGTTTTAAGCAGTTCAAAGTACTGTTTTATTAAAGCGCCTTTAGGCTCTTTCAATATTCTTATGAAATCCTTTTTAGACAGCGAGTCCATCTCGACCCTTATCGGAAATCTTCCCTGAAGCTCAGGAATTAAATCAGACGGCTTAGACACATGAAATGCCCCCGCCGCGATAAATAAAATATGGTCTGTTTTAACTACCCCGTATTTTGTCATGACATTAGAGCCTTCTATTATGGGAAGCAAATCCCTTTGAACGCCTTCCCTCGATACATCGGGGCCGTAAGATTTTTCTCTGGAAGCAATTTTATCTATTTCATCGATAAATATCAAACCGGAATTTTCCACGCTTTGAATAGCGCTCTTGATAACCTTATCCGTATCGACAAGCCTTTCGCTCTCTTCGCGGACTAGTATATCGTAAGCCTCGGGGACCCTTATCTTTTCCAATTTTTTTTGTTTGGGAAACATATTGGAAAACATGTCTTTAAAATCCTGTCCGATATCGTCCATCCCAGATTGAGAAAATATTTCTATGACGGGGACGGGAGACCTGTTTAACGACTTAACCTCCATTTCCACAAACCTATCGTTTAGTTTGCCTTCTTTAAACATAATCCTGAATTTTTCCCTTGTATTTATATAACTGCTTTTACCGTTAGCTTCATTGTTTGCGCCGTTTTTTTTTGGCATTCTCGGGGGCGGGGAAACTAATAAGTCCAAAAGAAGTTCCTCGGCATTTTGCTTTGCCTTTTCGATAACATAATCGGTTTCTTTTGCCCTTTCGCTTATGTAAGCCGTTTCGACAATATCCCTGATCATGGATTCTACATCCCTTCCCATATAACCGACCTCCGTAAATTTTGATGCTTCGACCTTTATGAAAGGGGAATCGGATAATTTTGCGATACGCCGGGCAATCTCGGTTTTGCCGACCCCAGTCGGCCCGATTAAAAGGATATTTTTAGGAACAATATCGTCTATGATTGAAGGCGGCACATTGTTTCTTCTAAAACGGGTCCTTAAGGCTATGGCTACCGATTTTTTTGCCCTGTCCTGCCCTATGACATATTTATCGAGTTCTTTTACGATTTCTTTCGGCGTTAAAAAGTCTATTTTCTTATTATTCTTATTATTCTTATTGTTCTTATTATTAGCCATGCTGTTTTATATCTCCTCTAAAATAATGTTATCATTCGTGTAAATGCAGATGCGGGAAGCCGTCTTCATTGCGTATTCGGCAATTTCTTTTGCGCTTAAATCCGTTTTTTCCATTAAACCGAGCGCGCAGGCAAGCGCATAAGGGGCGCCCGAACCGATGGATAAAATATCCTCGTCAGGTTCTATAACATCGCCTGCTCCCGATATTATAAAAGAGTCCGTCTTATCGACCACGATAAGCATGGCCTCAAGCCGCCTGAGTATTTTATCCGTCCGCCAGTCTTTTGCGAGTTCTACGCTTGCCCTTTTTACGCTCCCGTTATATTTTGAAAGTTTCTCTTCCATTTTTTCGAAAAGCGTAAAGGCATCGGCGGTTGCCCCCGCAAATCCCGCTATTACCTTATCGTTATACAGCCGCCTGACCTTTCTCGCCTTGTGTTTCATAATAGTATTTCCAAGCGTAACCTGCCCGTCCCCCGCAACGGCGACACGGCCGTTTCGCCTGACCCCGATTATTGTGGTTCCGATAAGTTTTACCGCCTCATTAGCGTTATTATTATCCATTAATTTATTTCTCCCGTTTAAATTTAAATTATAATAAGGTTATTTATGCCCCGAAAGCGGATGGGACTTATTATAAACATCCAGAAGTTTCTTAAGGCTTAAATGCGTATATTTTTCGGTTGTAGATAAGTTTGAATGTCCGAGCATATCCTGAATAGACCTTAAATCGGCGCCGTTATCCAAAAGATTTGTGGCAAAAGAATGCCGCAAACTATGTGGTGAAATATTTTTAAACTGCCCCGTAATCGCCATAGACTCTTTTACCACCCTGTGGATAGTCCTTCTTGTAAGATGCGAACCCTTCTTATTAATAATCAAATAGCCCGCTTGAGGCGTTAAGCGAATCCTGTCCAAATAATCAAACCATGTTTTAATCTTTTTAACGGTTATTTGCGTAAGCGGAACAATTCTCTGTTTTGACCCCTTTCCTAAAATTCTAACATAGCCTCCGCTTAATTCCAGATCCGTCTTTTTCACGGCAATTAACTCGCTGACCCGCAGACCGCTCCCGTATAAAAATTCCAAAATTAAGTCATTCCTTATTATTTCGAAATGCTTATTTGACCTCCTTTTATGCCATTTTAACGCCGCATCGAAATAGTTATTTAATAAAAAATCTGCCTCCTTCGATGTTAAAAAGAACGGCAATTTTTTTTCTACTTTTGGAAGTTCCAGTAAAAAAGCAGGGTTATGGCTGATTAAATGTTTTTTTTCCAAAAAGCCAAAAAATGATTTTATCGACTCGACCTTTCTTGCCAGACTCGTCTTTTTAACGGTTTCGTAAATCTTGCTTAAATAACCCTTTATTTCTATTTCGGTTACCTCTTCCAGCGAGCAGACGGATATGTCTTTTTTTAGATAGTCGATAAAAAGTTTAACATCCGTCCTGTAAGCCGAAACCGTATTTAAAGAGTAATTTTTCTCGAGCTCAATATTTTCCGAAAATTCTTTTAAAAAATCTTCCATTTAACATTCACATTAATTTACATTTATTGTAAATTGCCTATCAAGTGAATAAATAAAATAATTTAAAATTTAGATTATATCATAAATCGGAATGGAAATTAAATACAAATTTAACCCCCTTGATAGAATGGGCAGACAAAAAAGCCGGCTCAAATAAATCTGTAAGTTAGAACAAAGGCGCCGAATATTATGCAATAAAAGGCAAACGGGTAAAGGGCGTTTACCTCGTATTTATGAAAATATTTCATAAGGGCATATACGCTCAAATATGCCGCAACTCCGGCAACCGCGCCGCTCGCCAAGGATACTGCGGTAAAATGAAGCATATGCAGTTTAATCATCTTTGGAACCTCCAGAAGTCCTGCGGCAAGAATTATGGGCGTTGCCAGAAGGAATGAAAATCTGGCGGCGTATTCGTGTTTAAAACCTAAATAAAGCGCGGCAACCATAGTAATCGCGGAACGGGATATGCCGGGTATTAGAGCAAACGACTGAAACGCGCCGATAATGAGGGCGGCGGCAATAGTCATATCGGATATTTTAGCGATGCCCTGCTTCCTCCGTTTCTTTTCGCCCAGATAAAGTATTACGCCGTTTACCATAAGAAAAACAGCCGCTATATCCGTAAAACCGAAAAGCCTTTTTAGTTTATGAACAAACAGCAGTCCCATAAGTCCGGCAGGAATAGTGGCAAGAGCGAGAAGATAAAGGGTTTTAGAGCCTTCGTTTATATTAAGATTTTTGTTTTTTAAGCCGGTAAAAAATCCTTTAAATAAATTAATCCAATCTTTATAAAAATATATGAGCAGGGCAAACGCGGTACCCAGATGAAGCACGACAAGAAACGGCAAAAAACCCTCCGACTGCCTGTTTATATGCCATCCCAAAAGTTTTGGAATTATAACCCCGTGGGCAAGGCTTGAAACGGGAAACAGCTCCGTAATGCCCTGAAGAACGGCTAAAATTAAAGCATGGAGCAAGGAAAGATGAATCATAAAGCACCCCTTATTAAAACATGTATTTTATTTTTTTATTAATTTAATTTGATTTAATTTAATACGGTTAGGCCAAAAAGTCAACATTGGAATAATTTGTGGAATAATTTGTAAATGGCATCGTTCCCGACAATAAGAAAATACCCTTTGGCCGATATTTATAGCGGCCGCAGGGTATTAAACCTACAATGGAGGGTGATTCTTTGCTTACAGTATGAATTTATAATAACACGAGAAATGTTACAATAGTGTTAAGGTTTTGTTAAGTTTTTGTTACAATCTCCTGCGGGCAGCTAAATTTGTTGAACCGATTCAATAAATTTGTTATTATATTCCAATGTATACCTGCTGCACAATAAAAAGAGGCCTAAATGAAATTTGGAAGATTCAGGCATAAGACCGGGGAAATGAGAACATATTACGGAACATTATCTACCGATGCCGGGAACACTTTTATTAATACTATAGAAGAAGATTTCGATTTTACTAATTTTAATTATACCGGAAGGCAGTATGAGCTTTCGGAACTCGAATTTTTGCCTCCCAGCGTCCCGACCAAAATTGTTGCCGTAGGGCTGAATTATAAAGACCACGCCCTGGAAATGCAAAAAAAATTGCCCGAAGAACCTTTGCTTTTTATTAAACCGTCCTCAAGCATTATCGCCCATCTTGGAACTATTTTAAGACCTGCGGCTTCTAAAAGAGTGGATTATGAATCCGAACTGGCAATCGTTATAGGCAAAACGGCAAAAAATGTGAAAAAAAGCGATGCAGAGGGTTATATATTCGGTTATACTTGTTTAAACGATGTGACCGCAAGGGATTTGCAAATCAAAGATATTCAATATACAAGGGCAAAGGGGTTTGACACCTTCGCTCCGGTAGGCCCTTTTATAGAAACCGAAATAGAAAACCCGTCAGGTCTTCAAATCAAGGGATATCTTAACGGCGAATTAAAACAGTCGTCGAACACTTCCAACCTTATTTTTAATCCCTGCGAGTTAGTCGAATTTATTTCCGGCATTATGACGCTTTTCCCCGGCGATATTATTTCGACGGGCACCCCTTCGGGAGTCGGCAGTTTAAACCGCGGGGATGTATTTGAAATCGAAATTGAAAATATCGGGAAATTAAAAAACTTCGTCGAATAAAAAAGGGGTGAAAATAATGGAAAACAAAAATTCCGGCAACCCCGAAAGTCCTGCGAAAACGCCCGTGAGCCAGCCAAAAATTTCCGAACACAGGCTGTACAAATGGCTCATCCTTGCCATATCCGTTACCGCTTCTTTTATGGCAATACTGGATATAAATATCGTTATAGTAGCGCTTCCCAAGATGATGTCTCACTTCGGGGTGAATGTTATAACGATAGACTGGGTTATTATTGCCTATACTATTACATATTCGATTATCATACTTCTTACAAGTTTTGTAAGTAAAAAATACGGCCTAAAAATACCGTTTGTAATTTCGATTATATTCTTTCTGATAGGTTCCGCCTTCTGCGGATTTGCCCCGTCTTATAGAATAATGATTATCTTTAGAATTATTCAGGCTGTCGGAGGGGCGGGACTTATCCCTATATCCGTTAACCTTATCGCAAAATACTTTAAAGCGCAGGAAAGGGGAACCGCAATGGGCGTCTGGACCATCGGGATAATGGTAGCCCCGGCTTTAGGTCCTATAATCGGAGGATATTTTGTCGATTATGTCGATTGGCGAATGATATTTTATTTTAATGTCCCTATAGGTATAATTCTGCTTTTAGGCACTTTTATTTTATTAGAAAACGATATTCCGTTAAAGCCGTTTGCAAAAAAATTCGACTTTGCGGGTTTTATTTTAATCGCGGTATGCCTCGGAACATTGCTGTATGTTCTGAACGAAGGGCAGACATTAGAGTGGAATTCATACGCAATCAGGTTAAACGAGCTGATCTGCGCCGCTTCTTTCATACTCTTTCTTATCGTGGAAATCTTTTCTAAAAGGCACTTAATGGATTATTCGCTGTTTAAAAATAGAAATTTCTTAACGGGAAACTTAGTGAGCATGATAAGGGCGGGGGCTATTTTCAGCTCATTATTCCTGCTGCCGATATTTATCGAAGACATACTGAGTTATAATGCAATGCATGCGGGATATTTAATGGCGCCGTTTGCCGCGGCGGTTGCGGTTATTTCCCCCGTTGCAGGCAAAATTTCCGATAAATACGGCCCGAAATACCTGCTTGTAGCAGGCATGCTGATATTTGCCATAGCAAATTTTTCGTTGGGAAGCATGTCCCTTCAAACATCTATCCCGTTTATCGTGTATAACCAATTTTTAAGGGGAATGGGCGTAGGGCTTATAAACGCTCCCGTTATGATGACCGTTATTAACTCGGCTAAATTTGAACAGATACCCGATGCATCGGCGCTCTATAATGTTCTATTTCAGATAGGGGCATCTTTTGGAATAGCCTGGTCGGGAAATGAACTTGCGATTAGGCAAGTTTATCATTTAAACCAGTATGCAGGGGATATTAACTATAATTTTTATGAATTTAAAAATGTAATAAATTTCTTGCGGGAAGACTTAATAAAAAACGGCAACTCCTTTGTCAAAGCAACCCTCTATCCATCTAATGCCGCTAAAGTCTTTGATTTTTTGCTTAACGAATTTTCTTTAATCGGCGCTTACGGAGATGTATTTTTTATATTAGGTTATCTCTGTATTTTTGGGGGAATAGCCGCCTTATTCGTAAAAAATATTAAAAAATGAGCCCAAAATTGCCGATAGAAATATTTAAAACTGTTTCGGCATATTATAAAATTCTGGATTCCTGCCTACGCAGGAATGACACCAGTTGTGTGAATATTTAAATTATATTTTAGTCATTCCTGCGTAGGCAGGAATCCAGAAAAGAAATTTTCTATCGGCAAATTTGGGATGAGCGGGTTCCTTGATTTCATTTTACAGCCGTAGTAAAATAATCAAATTCGCGCAATTTACCCGATTGACTATTTAATTGACTATTTATTAGGAGGGCATTAACTTATGATAGCCTATTTCGTTATGGAATGCGCCGTCGATAGCAGAATTCCGACATACAGCGGAGGACTTGGAATTCTTGCAGGAGATACATTGCAAAGTTTTGCCGACCTTGAAGTTCCTGCCGTTTGCATAACTCTTCTATGGAAAAACGGCTTCACCAGACAAAAGCTGGCAAGCGACGGGACGCAGCTTGATTCCGTTCAGGAGTGGGATGTCGAAAAGTATATGCAGTTCACAAATATAAAAATTAAAATACCTCTCGGCGACAAAGATATTACGATTGCCGCTTATAAATACACCATAGAATCGACAAAGGGGGATAACGAAATCGACGCTTATTTTTTAACCCCCGATGTTCCCGAAAACGACCCCGAAACAAGGAAGATATGCGACAGGCTGTATATCGAAGGGGGTTTAACCCGCCTTAAGCAGGAAATAATTTTAGGCGTAGGCGGATACGAAATGTTAAAGGCGATAAAATACAAACCGTTTTTATACCATATAAATGAAAGCCATTCAGCCTTTTTAATCGCAAGCCTTATGAAAGATATGAACGATTTAAACAGGGTAAAATCAAGGGTGGTTTTTACGACCCATACCCCTATCCCTGCCGCTTTCGATAAATTCGCAATGAAAGATGTAGCGGGCATGCTCGGCAGATATTGCGACAAACAGGTGCTTTACGATATATATCAAGAAAAACTTGAGGATAACGATGAACTGAACCTTTCGTGGCTTGCCATCAAAAATGCAAAAAATGTCGTAGCCGTCTCAAGAAAGCATAAGTTCGTTTCGGAACAGATATTCGAAGGATACAGGCTTAAATATGTCACCAACGGCATTCACCATATAAAATGGGCTTCCGCTCATCACAAAATGCTATATACAAAATATATTAAGGGTTGGGAGGATGATCCCGATTTACTGAGGGATGTCGCCTGCATACCCGATAACGAGTTCGCTCAGGCGCATATATTATCCAAGGAGGCTCTTGTAGAAATGGTGAACTCCGAAAGCGACGCTTCGTTTATTCCCGAAGATTTTACGATAGCAATGGCAAAAAGAATAACCCATTATAAACGAAACAATCTAATACTTTCGAATCCCAATAAATTAATCGAAATAGCGGAAAGAAAAGGAAATATCCAGATTATCTTTGCGGGAAAAGCCCACCCCGCCGACCCGGACGGTTTAGCCATGATAAAATCGATTCATAACGCATCCCAGTATATCGCCTCGAAAACAAAAAAGATTAAAATTGCGTTTTTGGAAAATTACAATATTCATAAAGCTAACATAATATTAGCCGGAGTTGATTTATGGCTTAACAATCCGGTAAGGCCGTTAGAAGCATCAGGCACAAGCGGCATGAAAGCATCGCTTAACGGCGTTCCAAATTTTAGCGTTCTTGACGGATGGTGGCTTGAAGCCTGCATGGAAGGAATAAACGGATGGGGGATAGGACCCAGGCCGGCGTGGACGGACCTCAGTTACTCCGATGATATACAGGATTTAAACGATATTTACGGAAAACTCGAATTTAACATACTGGATTTATATTATAAAAATTTTTCGGACTATCTTAAAATAATGAAGATGGCGGTTTCCACCATAGCTCCATATTTTAATACTCATAGAATGGTTTCGGAATATGTTACGGATTTGTATCTGACCGGTATAATCATGTGCTATTTAGAGCATGAAAAGACAGGCGTTTGCGATATGTAATTCTAACCCTGAATTGCCTATCCACCTGCTCGCCTATCCGTTTGGATTTATTATAATTTTTAAGGAATCCTGAGCTTTAGCCGTAAGCTCGAATCCTTTAGCAATATCTTTTAAAGGAAGCCTGCCGGTTATCATATCCTTAACATTAATCCTTTTAGACCTTATAAGCTCAAGCGCCGTCCTGTGGTCAAGCATCGAACCGGCATAGGAGCTCAAAAGCGCAACCTCGGTTCTCCAGAATATTTCGTTTATAGGCAGGGGGAGCTTTGCCCCTTCGTCCGCCGCTCCAAAAAATAAAACGGTTCCGCCTCTCCTGATGGATTTAAGTCCCTGCAAGGCGGCGCTGATAGCCCCCGTCGATAAAATCACTATATCCGCCAAAAATCCGTCATTTATTTTTTTAACCGCTTCAGGTAAATCTATGTTTTTATCGCCGGCGTTAAAAACATAATCCGCCCCAAATTTTTTAGCATATTCAAGCCTTTTGTCATTTATATCCGTTGCTATGATCCTTGTCGCGCCGGTCGTCCTTAAAAGGTTGATATGAAGAAGCCCCGCAAGCCCGCTTCCGATGACGAGAGCAGTATCCGCGGGTTTCACGCCCGCGAGCCTTTGGCCCCTGACAACGCAGGCAAGCGGCTCGATAAATGTTCCCTCTTCGAAACTAACGGAATCCGGCAGAATATATATACCGTTTTTGACATTTATTCCGGGAAGCCTTAAAAACTCGGAAAACCCGCCCGGGTCAAAGTTAGTCGACCTCAGGGTATCGCAAACGGTATGGTGTCCGCTCAGGCAATATTTGCAGGTATTGCACGGAACATGGTGGGCGGCGCAAATTCTGTCCCCAACCTTATATCCGTTAACATTTTTCCCAACCTCCGCAATTACACCTGTAACCTCATGCCCTAAAACAAGAGGCACCTTATCCCTCCTATACCATTCTATTACATCGCTTCCGCAAATTCCGCTTGCCATAACCTTCATAAGAATTTCATCGCCGTTTATCTTTGGAATATCTTTTTCGATTATTCTTATGTCTTTATTGCTGTAATAAAGAGCGCATCTCATAATGGCAATGCCTCCGCATTAATAAATTTGATAAATATTTTAATAATTCCCGCCCGCATTTCCGAGCGTAAACAAACCCCTGTAATATTCTAATGTTTGTTCCAATCCTTCCCTTAACGAAAACTTCGGATTAAATCCCAGCTCTCTTTCGGCTCTTGTTATATCGGCTTCCGAATACTTTATATCCCCGCCCCTGAAAGGTCCGTGCTCATATTGTATGTCGTTGCCGAAAAATTCCTTAAGCATCTGAACCAGTTCATTTAAACTAACCGATTTTCCGATTCCGGCGTTATAAACACCCGGCTTTTTCTCTCCCCCGTACATTACTGCCAGAAGATTTATATCGACAATATCGTCAACATAGCAAAAATCTCTTGTAGTCGTTCCGTCCCCATTAATAATAAACCTTTCATTGCTCAAAATCTTTTTTACCCATATAGGGATAACAGCTGCATAAGGGGAATAAGGGTCTTGAAATTTCCCGTATATGTTAAAATACCTGAAGCCTATCGACTCAAAACCAAAACTGTTAAAAAATGCCTTTGCGTATATTTCGTTGGTGAGCTTTGCGGCGCCGTAAACGGAAAGGGGTTCTCCTATATTGTCCTCTGCCGACGGAATATTTGAATCTGTTCCGTAAACAGCCGAACTCGATGCATAAATAAACCTCTTAACCGCTGAAAGCCTCGAAGCGTTAAGGATGTTAAAGAAAGCGGCATCGTTATTGGAATGAAAAAGATGCGGTTCTTTTAGCGACCACGGAACGGACGCTATTGCCGCCTCATGAAAGACATAATCTATATTTTCGGCGACATTTTTGCAAAGTTCGGCATCGTTTAAATCACCTTTAATAAATTTAAAGCCGTCCGTTTTTCCGTTTTCCCTCGCAAAATTATTAATATGCTCTATGTTGGAAATCCTGCCAGTAATAAGGCTATCGACGCCGGTAACGCTCTGCCCCAATTCTAAAAGCCTTAACGCAAGATTTGTTCCGACAAAGCCTGCCGCCCCCGTAACCAAAAACCTCAATTTTTTATTTTTAAACCAATTTTTTATTTTTTCGGTCAAATTTTTTGCCCTCCTTCTATGGCAAGCACGACATCCCGCTTTCTTAAGATTCCCCGGTAATCGCCCTTTTCATCGACTATAATAAGTTCGTCCGCGTTTTTTCTAAAGAAGCTGTGTACGGCAATATCCAGCGTGTCGTTTATCTTGATTCTCGGTATGGGCGGCGGGTCCATAATATCCTTTGCAAGCCTTGAATCGTCCGGCGAAGTCAGCATTATATTTTTTATCTTATCATACTTAATCGTCCCGACTATTTTACCTGTTTTATCTATGACGGGATGCATAAAAAAATTGGAATTAAAAAAAATCTTGATCATTTCGTATAAAGGCATATCGGGGTCTATAGGCTTAGCCGCCGAACCTTCCTCCATAACATCTTTAACCGAATATCTTTGAAGTGGCTTAATCAAATAATCTTTAAAGTGGGCGGGGGATTCCATTCTATTTCTTTTTTGCTTGGAATAAATGCTTTTTTTACCGCTTGCAACAAAGGTTATTGCCGAAACAAGCATTAAAGGGGGCAAAAGCCCGTAGCTTCCCGTCATCTCCGAAACCATCAATAAGGATGAAATTGGGGTTTTTGCGGCGCCTGCAAAAAATCCTCCCATGCCTATTAAAACAAACGGCGCAATATCGGAAGCGAGTACCAGCTGCGGGAACAAAATATGAAAAATCCCCCCGATTGCCCCTCCGAACGCTCCGCCTATAACTAATGAAGGAGCGTAAACCCCGGCGGAACCGCCCGAACTTATAGTAAACGAGGTTGCCGCAATTTTAAAAAACCCTAAGAGTATAAGAGTTATTATGGTCAATTTTCCCAGAACGGCAAGCTGGAGCCAGCCGTAACCGACACCCATAATTTCCGGAAAAAAATAAGCTATTATGCCGACCAGCGCGCCGCCGAGCATAGGTTTAAAGTGGGGTTTAATATTTATCTTTTTAAAAATGTCATGAACAAAATAAAAAAATCTTACATAAAAATTTCCCATAAAGGCGAGAAAAATCCCCAAAACTGCATAAAAAATTAGAATTATCGGCCTTGAGTAAGTAAACATAGGAGTTAACACGACAGGACTAAAACCAGCGTAAAAATAGGCATAAATGGAATATCCCACAATAGCCGCTATAATAGAAAGCATTAACGCCCCGCCTTCAAAATCCATTTCGGAATACAAAACCTCTACGCCGAACATTGCGCCTGCAAGCGGAGATTTAAAAATCGCGCCGATGCCTGCCCCTATCCCCGCGACAAGCATTGTTCTTCTATCGGGAACAGGCAGTCCCAAATAAGTTGCAAGAACGGAACCGAATCCCGCCCCAATCTGCGCAACAGGTCCTTCCCTTCCGCCGGAACCGCCCGAACCGAGCGTAACGGCGGACGCCAGCGTCTTAATTATCGGCACCCTTCCCCTGATAAACCCGTCTTTATTATGGAAGGCGTCTATAGCCGCGTCCGTTCCATGCCCTTCGGCCTCCGGCGCAAAAGTATAAACTAATAAACCTGATAACAGTCCGCCGAACATTATAATCAAAGGAATTACCCAGTGAATTGCCACCGTATTCGGAGGCGCTCCCGTCTGACCTAACAGCCCGGGTCTCGGAGAATAATAATGAGCCAGACTTACCTGAAATATAAATCTGAAAAGCCTTATTAGCGAATTAAAAACTATGGCGCCGATGCCGGCGATAATCCCTATCAGCACTCCAAAAAAAATCCATCTCGAAAAATAAAAAATGGAATTGTCTTGAAATAATATTATTTTTCTTTTGAGGTTCGTTTTAGCTTTTATAAATGTTTTTTTTAAAGAAGGCATATATTTTTTAGAAAGGAAAATACTTATTTTAATAACTTAAGCATAATAAATAAAAATGGCAGCCCCAACGGGATTCGAACCCGTGTTACTGCCGTGAGAGGGCAACGTCCTAACCGCTAGACTATGGGGCCGTTTTAATCAATAGGATTTTTCAAACGAAAAACATTTATCGTTAAATTATATAATATATTTAAAATAAAATAAATAAAAATTACTCCTTAATCCTGCAATAGAATTTTATTTTCTGGATTCCCGCTTTCGCGGGAATGACAATAAGGGAATTTAAACTTTAACCCGGCGGGTGTCATTCCCGCGAAAGCGGGAATCCAGAATTTACGTAAGATAGAAACATTTAAATATTTTCTATTGCAGGATTAAGGTTACTTTTTAATATAGCCCCTTAAATATATGAATATTAACAGTATATTTAAAACGGCAAGACCCGTAAGATTTGAGTGAAAGCCGACTGCCGCCCAGATAAAAGACGCGAAGCCGCTTATAATAAAACCAGATTTTTTATGCGAGCTTAATTGCCAGACGCCTGCCAATGTCACGGCAAATGCAAGCCAGTCCAGTATATCCCAAAAATTCAAATTAATTTGCACTCAAAAAAACTCATTTTTTTATTTTTTTAAATCGGCGATTTATTTTTATTTTTATTTTTTTCACCTTCTGCTATTTTTAAAATATACCCGCCGTAGCCGCTTTTAATGCATTTATTAGATAGCTTCTCCAACTCTTCTACGGATATATAATTCATCTTATAAGCAATTTCTTCTATGCACCCGATTTTAAGCCCCTGCCTTTTTTCCATCATCTCGATAAACTTGGACGCGTCAAGGAGGCTTTCAGCCGTTCCCGTATCAAGCCATGCGTAACCCCTTCCAAGCGTAATGGCATTAAGCCTCCCGCCGCTCAAGTATATGTTATTTACATCGGTTATCTCAAGTTCTCCCCTTTCGGAAGGCTTTAACTCTTTAGCTATGTTGACAACATCATTATCGTAAAAATAAACGCCCGTAACGGCATAGTTCGATTTTGGATTTTGGGGCTTTTCCTCTATCGACAAAACTTTTTCATCGTCATCTATTTCGATAACTCCGTATCTTTGAGGGTCTTCGACATAATATGTAAATATGACGCCGCCCCCTTTTTTATTTATAATTTCTCTTGCATAGTTAAATTTATCGGGGATACCGTGCCCATAAAAAATATTATCGCCCAAAATCAAACATACATCGTCTTTGCCTATAAAATCTTCTCCAATGATAAAGGCTTCCGCAAGCCCGCCGGGTGAAACCTGCTCTTTATAGCTTATATTAAGCCCCAGGTCGTTTCCATTGCCGAATATAGCTTTAAATTTATCGACATCGCCCGGGGTCGTGATTATTAAAATATCCCTGATGCCGCCAAGCATAAGGGTTGACAACGGGTAATAAATCATCGGCTTGTCATAAACTGGAAGAAGCTGTTTGCAAACGCTTAAGGTTATGGGATAAAGCCTTGTTCCGCTGCCTCCTGCAAGAATGATACCCTTCATATCGATAATATTAATTATTAATTTTAATTAATTCGTTTGTTTTTTGTATATAATATAATATAAAAATTTTAAAAACAAGGGAAGAATAAGGAAAACGGGAGAAGATGGAAAACGCAAGTTCCGAAATCGTGATAATTGCAATTATACTTTTATCTATTGCAACGGTTGGGGGTATTTTAACAGGCTACCTTAAAATACCGTATGCTTCTATGCTGGTTTTAATCGGGCTTGCGGTCGGCTTATTCCATATTTTTCCCCATTTGAAAATAACTCCCGCCATTATATATTATGTCTTTTTGCCGATATTGATAATGGAAGGGGCGGTTAAGTTTAAAGTCAAAACATTAAAAGAAAATCTCCTCCCGATTTCTGTTTACGCAATATTCGGAACAATTATTTCTACTATTCTGTCCGGGCTGGCGCTTCATTATGTGTTCCGTATTCCCCTGAAGCAATCTCTGTTGTTCGGCGCAATAATAAGCCCAACCGACCCTTTATCTATAATGGCATTGCTAAAAAATAACGGGGGCAGGGAGAGCCGAGAGAACGGCGGCGAAAGCGGGGATAAACCAAGAGCAAGAGCAAGTGAAGGGATTGAAACCGTTCTTGAAGGCGAAAGCCTTTTCAACGACGGCATAAGCTTAGTTTTATATGAACTATTTTTAACGATAAATTTTAATAAAAACCCGGTTTTTATTATAGGAATGTCTTCTTTAAAGTTTCTATATACATTCCTTGGCGGGGCTATACTCGGCATAGCGCTCGGCTTTTTAATCTCGTTTATTCTTTCTTTTACTTATGATTATCTTACCGAAATAATGATTTCGATTTTACTTGCGTATATATCGATTATAGCGGCATATTATATAGGCGTATCGTTTATAATAACGATAATATTCAGCGGCATAATACTTGCAAATTATGGTTTCAAAAAAATGGTTTCGTCCCAAACAATACAAGTTTTTCCTATCGTAATAGAATTCCTGGCGTTTGTTTTGAATTCTTTAATATTTCTTTTAATAGGCATGGAGATGAATCTTTTTAAAATTTTAAATTTCTGGCTTGTTTCCGGTATTTTAATCGTTTTTGCCGTATTTTCCCGAGGTTTTTCGATATATATCCTTGCCCCGTTAATAAATTTTATTAAACAAAAATTTGAAATATTTTCAAAGGGTGTTGCTATGAATAATATTTATAAAAATTTTATGATTTTTGGAGGACTGAGAGGCGCATTATCTATTGCAATGGCGTTGTCCCTGCCTTTACACCTGAAAATGCGCTCCGAAATTATAACTTATGTCTTTATAATCGTGTTGTTCTCGCTCACCGTTCAGGGGATAATCTTTGACATTTATGCAAAAAAAAGAATAAGCCAATTTATATCTTAAAAAATAAATGAAATATGGAAATAATAAAAATAGATTCCCTGGCATATAAAGGTTACGGCGTCGGAAGGGTTAATGACAAGGTTGTGTTTGTAGGTTGCGCCTGCCCGGGGGATACTTTAAAAATAGAAATTTACGATGAGCATAAAAATTACGCCTTCGGCAGAATCGTTGAAATTATAAACCCGTCGCAGAAAAGAATTGCCCCGATTTGCAAGCATTTCGGCATTTGTGGAGGATGCGACTACCTTCATATACCGTACGAAGAAGAACTTTACTGGAAAACGGAGATTTTTAAAGCGGAATTTAACAAGACTTTTAAAGATTTCGGATTTAAAGATTTTGAAAATGTTAATTTAATAAAAGGTTTTAAAACTCAAAATTACCTTAATTACAGGCAAAAGATAGGGTTGAAAATTTCCCCTCCTCTTATCGGGTTTTACAAAAAACTGTCCCATGATGTCGAGGGCATAGAGTATTGCCATCTTGCGAAAGAAGGGGTGAACGAATTGTTGAAAAATGCAAGGAATGTACTCTTAAGCGGCAATTACAGGGATAATTTTTTGAACGAAATATATTCCGTAACGCTGACGGATACCGGATTAAAAAATATAACCTTTAGTTTAAAAAATCGTATCCCGAACCTGCGCCAAAATTATGATTTAACCTTTAAGGATATAATAGAAAGAACGGGGGCAGATAATGTTTTTGTTGAGCTTAAACAGAAAAAAGGGAATAAGGAAGATAAAAAGATTATAAAATATAGCAGGGATAGGGATAAAAACGATAACAATTTACGCGGCAAAGGGAATTACTTTATGCTAAAAGGCAAAAAATTTGCGTACGACCTCCCGTCTTTTATCCAAGTCAACAGAGAACAAAATGAAAACATAATAGAAAAGGTAACGGCGTATATTAAAAACCTTAATGAAAACAGGAGAATTTATTTTGATAACGCCCTCGATTTATTTTGCGGATACGGAAATATCACTTTATTTCTGGCGGATTATGCGAAAATGGTTACGGGGGTTGAGGCAGACCCCTTTTCCGTGGAGCTTGGAGAAAAAAATCTTAAATTAAACGACATTAAAAATATTAACTTTGTAATGTCGAATGCGGGGGATTTTTTGGAAAAAGCGAAAAAAAGGGGAATAAATTATGACCTGATAGTCCTTGACCCTCCGAGGGCGGGAATTAAGGGATTAGCGCCAAAAGTAGCGGGCTTAAACCCGTCGTCCGTAATATATATATCGTGCGATTCCATGACGCTTTTAAGGGACTTAAGGGCGTTCGTCGAAACGGGATATTTGATAGAACAAATTAACCTGATAGATATGTTTCCAAGAACATATCACATGGAACACATTGCGTTTTTAAGCAGGAAACGGTAGAATTGCGTCTATATGTTATATGTATGGTTATATATGTGTTACGCGGCTTTTATGACCTTGCCCGCTTTCAGGCATTTTGCGCAAACCTTGATTCTTTTATTGGAACCGTTAACGACGGCTTTAACTTCGTGCAAATTTGGATAAGACACCTTTTTTGTCTTATTGTTGGCATGTGAAACCTTATTGCCGTATTGAATGCCTTTTCCGCAGATACTGCAAACTCTTGACATATTACGTCCTCTCTATATTTTTTTAGTTTATATAATTTTAGGTTTGTTTAGTATATATTGAAATTCGCCGCTTGTCAATCAAAAAACTTTGCAATAATTTAGATTAGATATCGGGCTTAAAAACCTCTTCTAAGTCTATTTTTAAATCTAAAGTTTTAATATGCAGCGTCTTATTTTCTTTTAAATCTATTTTATGACAGATAAAATTAGGCTTATTTTCAGGTTCGTTGCCGGTATTGTTATGTATGTTTTTATTTTCGGGTAAGAATACCGATACGGATTTTTCCATAGGGTTTACCATAATATATTCTTTTACGCCGCATCTTTCATAAACTCTTTGTTTGGCGCTTATATCATAACCCATAGTTGACGGCGATGCGATTTCTATTACAAGGTCCGGCGCCCCCAGAATACCCTTATCTTCCATAATAAACTTATTATTATTAGATATAAAAATAATATCGGGTTGAAAGGCATTATTATCGTCAAGATACACATCTATCGGAGCATCGTAAACAAAACCTAAATTATTTTTCTTTACATGGTTTAAAATTAAAAATTCAAGATTTCTAGATATTGACTGATGGTGTCTTGTGGGTGCGGGTGTCATTATTAACTCTCCTTCTATAAGTTGATAGGGGCTTCCTTCCGGAAGAGCATAATAGTCCAATACGGTATAATCGGTGCGAAGCGGAAGTGTTCCAAGCAATTGAACGGAGCATTCCTTCTTTGGTTCGCTGTTATTTGCAATATGTTCTTTATATCCTTGGGATAGAAATACTTTATTCATAATTTTATTTTAATTAATTCAAAAATTAGCGCAAATAAATAAAAACAAAATCAATCTGTATTAATCTAATCTGTATATATTATATCACAAAATTATTATTATAAATCCTTAAAGAAAAAGCCCCTCGATTTATTTAATAAACCGAAGGGCTAATCTAATCATTGCAAGGTTGCGGTTGTCTATCGGTTGTCTATTCTACCTGCGCCAGAAGTTTTTTAACATTACCCATAACGGATTTCGGGAGCGGCGCAAAACCTGTTGTTACGGTATATTTTGACGCCTGTCCTGGTCCTAACGCCCAATTTACTAAATCCTTAATCGTTGCGGTGGTAGAAGGATCCGGCTGTTTTTTTCTAATCATCCAGAATTCAAAGTTTGAATCGGGATAGGCATTTTTTGCCGAAACATTCCAGACTATAGATTTATCGAAATCAGCCGGAAAGTCGCCCTGTGCTAAGGCAGAATTAGCGGCTGCGGCAATCGTTTCCACGGAACCCACGACATAATTACCCGCTTTGTTAAGCATAGCGGCGCTTGAAAGATGATATTCTAAAATCCATCCGAGGCCTACATAGCCGATTGCTCCCGAGGTGCTTTTAACGGCGGCAACCACGGCGTCGCTTCCCAAGTATCCGCTTCCAACAGGCCATGAGGGGGATAGGCTTCTTCCGACTTTATTTGCCCATGTTTTGGAAGTATCGGTTAAAAGGCTCGTAAAATCAAATGTAGTTCCGCTCGCGTCAGCCCTGTGGACAACAAATATGTGCAGGTTTGGGAATTTGTACTGCGGATTTAATTTTTTAAATATCGGATTGTCCCAATTATTAATCTTGCCCAAGTAAATATCCGCGACTAATTGAGGAGTCATCTTAAGATTGACATCGTTCGGTATTCCCGGAATGTTGTAAATAACCTGCGCATCGTCAAGAGCGACGGGAACATTCACTAAGTTCGGATACCTCTTTTTAAACTCTTTCGTAAGGTAAGCATCGGATGCCCCGATAGTGATGTTGCCGTTAGCCGCGTTAGAAATACCGAAACCTGAACCGGTACCTGCGACGGAAACGGTAACATTCGGATGAAGCTTGTGATACTCGACAGCCCAAACGGAATTTAACGGGTAAAGCATCGTGGAACCTGAAATCGTGATAGTCCCCGACGGACCTTTTGACTTCGCGCTTGGAGCTTTAGACTTTGCGCATCCTGCAACAAAAACCGATACGAGAAAAATAATACCGATTGCCGCCAGACCTCCAAAAAATTTTTTAAAATTTCTTTTTTCCATAAATCTCCTCCATAAATAAATAGATTTTTAGATTGTTAAATTGTTAAATTTGCCTTCATTTTTACAATGACGCTGTTTGCTTTCCATTTTAAATTATTTTGACTTTATTATAATAGCAAATTAATGTTACAGTTTTATTACAGTTTTGTTAAATTTTTGTTACAATTTTACATTAGTTGAATTCCATGTCGTTTTTGCATATAATAATCAGATTATAAACTACGCAGGTTCGCTGTTTACAAATTAATTTATAAAAAAACGGAGGCAAATTTATGGAATCTTTAAATATCAATGTTTTTAATCCGGTAAGAATCCATTTTGGAAACGGATTTATAAACAATACTGGAAAAATTGCCAAAAAATACTCAAATCTTGCAATGATAATTACGGGCAAAACCTCTATGCAAAAATCGGGCGTCCTTGACAGGCTTGTAAAGATTTTAAAAGATGAGGGGGTTAAGCAGGTAATATACGATAAAATAACTCCTAATCCAACAATAGATGAAATAGACGAAGCTGCCCGCATCGCAAAAGAAAAGGGGGTCGGCTTGATTATCGGACTCGGCGGGGGGAGCCCCCTTGATTCCTCTAAGGCTATAGCGGTTGCCGCAAAGGGAAATATTCCCGTGTGGGATTATCTTAAAACACCGGCCGCGGCCGCCCTGCCTGTCATAACAATCGTGTCAACCTCGGGAACGGGAAGCGAGGTAAACAGATACTCCGTAATGACCAATCCGAAGACAAAGGAAAAACCGGGGTTCGGCTATGAATGCATGTATCCGAAAGAGGCAATAATCGACCCCGAAATTATGACTTCTATGCCCCCTTATGTTACGGCAACCACCGGTTTCGATGTTTTTGTCCATGTTCTTGAGGCTTTTACGGGCAAAATGAGAAACGCCTTTTCCTCTGCTTACTGCATGCAGGCTTTTTATCTTTTAAAGGATAACTTGATTAAGGCTTATAATGAACCGAATAATCCGGAGGCAAGGGGAAATATGGCTTTAGCCTCCGCTCTTGCGGGTCTTGCAATCGACTTATCGGGCGTAGGCATAATTCATGCGCTGGAGCACCCCGTTTCAGGCAATTACCCGAATGTCGCCCACGGAGCAGGTCTTGCCGCATTAACGGTAGAATCCATGAAATACAACCTTGAAGCATGCAAAAGGGATTTTATGCTCATAGCCCATCATCTCGGCGTTAAAAGGGCAGGGAAAAGCGACGACGAATACGCCTATGCTTTAATAGAAAAAATAGAGGAAATTTTAAAATCGATTAATTTAAATGTCCGCTTAAAGGATTTAGGGGTCGAAAAAGACAGACTGCCTAAAATGGCTAAAGAAGCTTTTGCCACTATGGGATTTGCCGCACAAAACAACCCAAAGGATGTTGATGAAAAGGCGGCTTTGAGGCTGCTGGAATTAAGTTATTAAGATACTAAAAACGCGGAAAACAAATCGGACCTTTTTTCTTTTCTTCAAAATATAAAAAAGCCCTCTTAAAAAAAGAGGGCTTTTCATTTACTATATTCCCTTTTTTATTTATTTTCGAACCTTAACCGCATTTGCCGCCGCCGACCATACCGTCGTTACTATAAGGTTAAGGACGAGGGCTATAAGCGCAACATACAAAAGCCCAAACGGCGTGTGCATAAAAGTAGTAACGATTGCATGCCCCGCGTTTGCCTCCATAACGAAATAAAGTCCCGATGCCGTTCCGACAAGCCAGCCTGCGATAAGGGCATTCTTGTTCAGCCACTTAGTGTAAAGCCCTATAAATATGGGCGGCAGCGTTTGAACTATCAGTATTCCGCCAAGAAGCTGAAGCTGTATGGAGTATGTTTCGGGAACAAGAAAGACAAACCCCAGCGCAAGAAATTTAAATACGACGGATGACCATTTTGCTATATCTGCCTCTGCTTTGGGGTCAAGGTCCGGTTTAAACTCCTTTATTATATTTCTGGTTAGAAGATTTGCCTGCGATATTGCCATTATGGCTGCAGGAACCAAACCCCCGATGAATATGCCGAGAAACGCGAAACCCGTAAACCACGGCGGCATAGTCTTTTCTATTAAAGTAGGAACGACTAATATTCCGTTCCCTCCCACCGCTTTAAGAGCCGAAGGCACGGCATAGATTAATACTCCGAACATTGCAAGAAATGCCAGTCCTATACCGTAGATGGGAAGAAGGGCGGTGCTTAGCCTGACGCTTTTTGCGCTTTTAGCGCTGAGAACCCCGTTAATGGCATGGGGATAAAGATACAGGGCAAGCGCGCTTAATATAAAAAGGCTTATATAACCGTTGACTAATAAAGGCGGCAATGTAACATAATCGACGGGCGGAGTTTTTCCCGCTCCAAGATTTTTTGCGGCGGCGAAGGCATGATGAAATCCCCCGTATGATAACGGCACTAAAATTATAATAGCCACTACCGTAATTAAAATAATCGCATCCTTCATCACCGCCGTCAGAACCGCGCCTCTCAGCCCGCTCCAGAATGTGAATACGGCAAGTATTATAAAAGATACTAAAAGAGCAATTTCACTGATTACCTTAGCGTCTCCAAACGAAAGAAGCATAACCTGAAGCACCGCTTTCATTCCGACTATTTGGAGGGCAATATAAGGCAGTTCGGCAACTATTCCCGTTAATGCGATTAATATTGCCAGCGTCCTGCTGTTAAACTTATCCCTCACGAAATCTACGGCAGTCACATATCCCTTATCTTTGGATACTTTCCAGAGGCTCGGCATTACCACCATTGCAATTCCGAAAGTAGCCATAACATAAGGAACGGCAAAAAAGAATAGACTTCCTTTTGCGAACACGCCCGATGGGACGGCAATAAAGGTATATGCCGTATATATATCGGCTCCCACGAGAAACCACATCAGGAATGTGCCGATTTTATTGCCTGCTAATGCCCATTCATGCAAATGGTTAAGATCCCCTGCCCGCCATTTCGACGCCCAGAAGCCGATTATCGTAAATAACAAAAAAAGGGCGATAAAAACTATTATCGTTACCTGAATATTGGACATTATTTATCACCTCCGCCTTTTACTTTAGAAATCAGTAATGAAGCAAAGGAATAAAGAATGGTCGCTATAACGAGCCAGAGCGTCTGAAACCAGTAAAAAAACGGCAGGCCTAAAAAAGCCGGGTCAGAGTGGTTGTAAAGCGGCACAACGGCAAGAACGATAGTCGGGATTGCGATTAATATCCCGGCAACCGTAAACAAAAAATTCTTACTCATAAATTAACCTCCCCTAAAGCAATGTTAGAAAAATATATCTAATTTAAAATCGGATATATATTTCTAAAGATTAAATTATCATTTATCGGTTTATTATATAATAATATAAAATTAACTCAATCATTTTTATTAATAATTCTGGGGGGTAATTCGGCGGAAAAATTGAATTTATCGGCAGCAACTACGAGACAAGATTTATGGGGGAGGGAAATAAATAAATCAGACCCTCTTATTTTGACACCTTTATTTTCTTTAGATACGTAGGCGGGCGCTTATAAAAGCGAAGCTTTTATGCCTGCCGGAGTGAAATAAATATGACATCTTTATTTTTTTTTATTTTTTCTCAAGGCTCTATTCTTTTTATTTTTTCAATCTTATCAAAATCTGTATCGTAGCTATAAATCTCGGTCATATTATTTAATTTCATAATTGAAGCGTTAAAAGCATCGGCAAAAGATATATTTTTTTCCGCAAATAATTTAAGGGCAAAAATAAAGACATCTTTAAATTCTACGGCCAATCCTTCAAGATTAATGATAGCCGCCGCCATTTCCTTAATATCTTTTCTTGGTACTTTATAAAATTTTTCAAGCGTGAAAATCAATTCAAAAATAACTAAAGGGCTTGTAATTATTTTTTCCTTGCCTTCTTCTACCCTTTTTAAAAGGAAGAATACCTTTTTAGCCTTTTCGGCATCATCGTTGGTAAGATAACGGAGAAAAATATTTGTATCCGCAAAGCGCATAATATTATTTTTTCAATCCCCCTGCAACGGCTTCTTCGAACTTCTCCCTTATTTTTTTAAAATCTTCAGGGCTTTCCTTCGGTTTTACCCTTCCAAAATATTTGCTTATATTTGAAGTAAACGGTATAATCTCGATAGAATTTTGCCTTACTCTAAATGTAACCGCATCGTTAGTTTTTAATTTCAACATATCCCTATATTTTTTTGGAATGGTTATCTGTCCTTTGCTGGTCACTGTTGTTTTTTCTATTATTCTTGGCATGTGTGCTCTCCTTCCGCTATAGTTTTATAACACTTAAAATTTATGTATTACTTAAATTTATATCATACTAAAAATGCCTTGTCAACTTTAAAAAATGGTTTAAGAAATAAATAAATCAGACTTTATTTTATTTTATTTTACGCGGGCAGGAGTGAGATACGTAGGCGGGCGCTTATAAAAGCGAAGCTTTTATGCCTGCCGGAGTGAAATAAATCTTGTACACCTTTAATTTAAATTTATACATTACATAGCTTGCTTGATTTCTTTTAATTCATAAGAGATAAATTTAGGGTCTTTAACCTGCGCCGACGCGTCTAATAATTCCATGGAAACTACTTTTCCTTGGTCATCATAATCTAAAATCATACCCTCTTTTATTTCATCGCTTTCAGAAATTTTACCGTCATTAAAAATAAGCGTCAATGTATCGGTTTCATCGTCATATATGACTTTCATATTTTTAATCCTCAACCCAATATTTTTTTATTTTAGAAGTTTTATAAACGGTTATTATTTTAACGATTTCCTGTTTAATCAATTCACATATGACTCTTAAAATCATTTTGGTTTGTGCATCGGCATCAAAAAATTTACTTTGAAATATAATCCTGTTATTTTTAGAATTTATTTTTTGTCCCGCTTTTTTAATGACGCTTATTACAAGAGATTCTTTTATATTTCTTCTTTTCATTTCTAATTTAGCATGACTGGTAAAAATTATATTCATTTAAAAATTCAATATCATTATCCATTATTTAATTTATTTATACATTAATTCCATAAAATAATCAAGTTAACATAAGTGCCCAAAATTGCCGATAGAAATCTTTTAACAGGCTTTAAAGCTATATTAACACTGGATGAGCTTCGCTGTACTTCGTTTCCCGCCCACGCGGGAATGACACCCAACGGGTGAAACGATAAATCCTCTCAAAGTCATTCCTGCGTAGGCAGAAAAGTCCTTAAAAGGACTTCACATATCGAAGGCACGCGTTAAAGGACGCATGCCGCCCTTGCGTGCCGAAGATGCTTGAAAAGCGAGAGCGAAGCGGGAATCCAGAAAATAAATTCCTAAATCCCAATTTGGCGTTAATAATTTTTTTTTGGGGGGGTAATTCGGCGGAAAAATTAATTTTTTTTAGTCGCTTTAAAAATCAGGGGGATTATCCCGTCAATAAATTCCGAAGGATTTAATATTTGAAACGAATAATTTCCAAATATTTTAGGTTTTTTAAAATCCTTTTTATCGCCGGTAACAAGATAATCGGCTTTGCCGTTAATCGCCGAAACAGGCACCGGAATATCTTTGGCGGCGGTATGACCGGAATATTCATCAATTTCGGAGGCTGACGGCAATTTTATAATCTCTAGATTAACTTTGGGTAAATATTCTTTGTATAAATGCATTGCATCCGATATTTTCTTATTTATATTCCTTTCTATTTCTATGAGGTTGTATTCTCCCGTTATTCCTGTAACGAAAGAAGTTCTAAGACTCAATATATCCAGAATGATGCGAGGCGCGCCCTTATCCGAAATAATTCCGGAAAAGATTACATTTGAATCGAGAAAAACTCTGATAGTTTTTTCACCCATACAGTTCTTTATAGAGTTTTGCCCTTTCGTTTTTAAGCCCTTTCATTAATTCTTCAACGGAAAGCCCCGACCTTTTGATAATTTTTTTGATTTCCCTTCGCGCTTCATCTAATTCAAGCCTTTTAGGCGTGACTATAATGGCGTCGCCCGCGGGAATAATTGAAACGACCTGCCCTTCGTCAAGATAACCCGCGTCCCTTATCTTTTTAGGTATGGTCAGTTGTCCCCGGGATTTTATTTCTGCCGTAAACGGTTTCATATAACGTATTTAATCTCCTATTCTAAAGTATGATTTCATAATATCAGAATTCGGAAACAATTGCAATATTTTTTCTTTAATCTTGCTTAAGCTGTGCGAAGCATATTTTATTTTGTCTTACAGAGATCATATTTTGTCTGCAAATTCATCCAGAATTCGGGAGTAGTTTTAAAATATTCCGATAGCTTTAAAGCCATTAAAGGACTAATACTTCTTTTCTCGTTTGCAAGTTCGTTTATTGTCCTAAACGTAACATTTAAATCCATAGCAAGTTTTGTCTGTTTTAGATTTAGAGGCTTCAAAAATTCCTCTCTCAAAACCTCTCCGGGATGCGTAGCGTCTCTTTTAAAATCAAAAATATTCATGTTATTGCCTCAATTATGATAATCCGTTATATATAAACATCTATAAACATCGTGTGCGTTTCCATTTTTAAATGTAAAAACTATCCTGTATTGGTCGTTAATTCTAATACTGTAAAATCCTTTCAAATCGCCTTTTAAGGCTTCAAGCCGGTTAGCCGGAGGAGCTTTTAAATCGTCCAATGTTCCTGCAGCGTCTATCATATCTAATTTGCGAATCGCAATTTTTTGTATGTGTTGTGGAATCTTTTTACTAAAACCGTTTAGGTAAAGCTTTTCGGTTTCTATATTAATAAAATTCAGTTAAATGGCGGTAAAAAAACCCGAAGCAGTTAACTTCAAGGGTTTATTGTCAAGCTACTTATACTAAATCTAACGACTTTGCAAAGATTGAATAAATAAATCCGACACATTTAATTTTGGACACATTTAATTTTCTTGGGATGGAAAACGGGAAAATACCCCCCGCGCAGATTCAAGCGGGAGTGGGAGTGAGAAAATAAATTTATTTTAAGCAGTTTCGTATTGCAGTATCTTTAACTGTTCCGGATTTATCCTTAAACTTAAATTGAGCATTTCTACTCCAACCACTTTTCCATCTGAATTAAAATCTAAAATAACACCCGGCTCAACCTCTTCAGATTCGACTATAGGCGATTCGTCTAACCTAAAATAAAGGGCGTCACTTTCTTCGTCCACTTTTAATTTCATTTTTACTCCTTAGTCCCCAAATCCCGATTTAGGATTTTATATTCTGGATTATCGCTTCGCTCTCGGCTTTCAGCCTCGTGAAGTTTCAAAGAAACTTTCCTGCTTACGCAGGAATGACAATTATGGAATTTAGCCTTTCACCCAATGGGTGTCCCAACCCGCTTCAGCGGGAATCCAGAATTACTTAATGTTGGAATATCTTAAATATTTTCTAAATCGGGATTAGGGTTAGTCTCGACTTGTTTAATTCTCTTATATTTTCTGTCAAAATATACCGTAACTATTCTTTTCGGGGACGCATTATGGTTGACCACAACATGTATAAAACCCTTCCGTTATTTTCCGAGATATTTTTAAAATAGTGCAAGTTTCCATCCTCTTTAACAATATTCCAATCAGGATTATTTAAAGCATCGGAAATCCATTTTTCGGAAATTTTACGTTCTTTAATAACATCATTTGCATGTATGCTAAATTCAAAATCGTTTAATAGCATAAATTATTAACTTAGGAATAAATATGATATCTTTATTAGCATTATTTAATTTATTTATACATTAATTCCATAAAATAATCAAGTTGGCGTAATTGGATATTATAGGAAAGAGGAATGAGGGGGATGAAGATAAGAAATGCAAAACCCCCGAAGCGATTAGTTTCGGGGGTTTTATTGTTAAACTGCTTATACTAAATCTAACGACTTTGCAAAGATTGAATAAATAAATCCGACACATTTAATTTTTGTTGTCAACGATAAATTTATCCAAGTCTTCAAGCCTGAAACAGTACTGTCTGTCCGAATAGTTTTACAAAAGATATTTGCTTAAATGGGGTGGGGTGTCAAAGTCAGGGAAAAAAAGGACTTATTGCATAAATGCCAATAAGTCCTGAAATGCAGATTTGACAAGGGTTTAAGAGATTAAATAATATAGTTGACTTTAATTCTTTATATAGTTAGGTATTCTGCAAAAGAAACAGATTCCGGAATATTTATTCCGTCTTCTATTAATCCGTCAATGTGCATTTTAATGGCTTCAGCCATGTTTTTTTTTGTTTCTTCTTTGGTTTTTCCTGTAGAAATAACACCCGGCAGGTCAGGCGAATAACACGAATAATTATTGCCCGCCTTTTCAATTACAATAAGTAATTTATGCATATATTCTATTTGTTCTCCTTTAATTTTGCCTGTTTTAAAATGCTGTTTAATGTTCCTGCTGCTATATCGTCATTAGGGTGTCCTGCAATAGTTACCCTGCCCGTTTTATTAGAATGCTTATATTGTCTATGACTGCCTTTTATCGCAATAAGAACCCAGCCGTCTTTTTCTAATATTTTTATTATATCACGAATTTTCATTTTTTATATTTGTATTTTAACACTAAAAATTTACAAATAACATTACATTTATAAATACATTGTTATTGTTTATGTTTGTATTATATGACATTAATAAATAAAAATTAACTCTAAAATTAAAAGATATTTTAAGTTGATATAATAAAAAATTATTGGGCAAGCGACTGCGGCAGATGCAGTCGGGAGTAAGGGAATAAATAAATCTGACACCTTTATTTTTAACATAACAACGAATTATGGGAGAGGAAAGGAATGGGGGGGGATGGAGATAAGAAATGCAAAACCCCCGAAGCGATTAGTTTCGGGGGTTTTATTGTTAAACTGCTTATACTAAATCTAACGACTTTGCAAATCTTAGAAGTTCCAGATAATGGCAGTTCCAATAGCCGTAATATCTTTATGCGAGGCATTGGCAAAGTTGTTGGAACCCTGATTTGGAGCAAACCAATTACCCGGGACTTGTTTAACAGGATTAGGAGCAGGAGTAGTGGCAGACTCAACACCGCTTCCCGTCCATACATAAGCGCCCCATGCCTGCCATGCAAGCGTTTTTGTAAAGTGATGCGTGAAATTAAGGTCAAATTCGGTTCCTATATCGTTGCCGCCAAACATATCAGTTCCGTTTATAGATTTTTTTAACCATGCGGCATGAATTAACGATTCCTGTAAATCGTTCATTCCAGTAAAATGTTCCGTTGCATCTACCATAATCGTATATCTGTTGGCTAAATTTGTGCCCATGGCTTCGCCGGGAGCATTGTAAAATAAATCTATTCCGGGAGCGGAAAGTTGAATTGACTGCCAGTTATTACCAATGACATCGCCAAATAATGTTCTCGTATTTTGAATTTGAGAATAATATGTCATATCCAAATGTTGATAGGAAATAGGACCGCCTATGCCGAATTTTAAACCGACGGTTGTGGGAGTGGAAGTGTTTAACAACTGGGAACCCGTTAAATAAAGGTCATAGCTTCCAATCTTTGTCCTGTCATCCGTGGTCGCATTGTTGTAAAAAGCATAAGGAGAATTCATTATATCCCCTCTGAAATAGTCAAACTCTCCCGCAACATTAGTTCCTTTATTTGCGTATGTCGCGCTTAACCCGCCGTAAGTTATGTTGGCGGAGGCACTCTCACTGAGTAATGATTGGGAGCCCGGAGAAGGGGGAGTAGGCGAAAGAGCAGCATTAGCAGCAAGAAAAGAAGAAAGAACAGCGCCAAACTGATTTAAATGTGCCTCTGTTAACCAAGCGCTCCATGAAACATCGTTCATCGGCTTTAAGCTCATGACCTCTAATGTCGGAATAGTGCCGCTCTGAATGTGAGAATAGCCATAAAGAGCAGGAGGAAGAGCGCCTATCGGGGTTGGTGTATTTCCATTATTCCATGCGGTTGTTTCGTTGCCGAATAAGTTCCCGACAAATACCCCTACATTGCCCAACGGGATAAAATCGCCTACACCGTCCGCATTAGTGTTGACGGCAACGCCGAGACCGAACTTAACAGGCATACGACCGAACATAATAGCGCCGATAGGGGTAATAAACCTGATGTAAGCCTGCCTTAAGCCGAAAGTGTTAAAATCGTGGTTAAAACCCGTCGGCACGGTGGTGTACCCTAATGCCTGCCAGCCGTTTGTTCCATAACCGTTTGTAACGCCGTTATAAGCGTTAGTAAGGTCAAACTGTGTAAAAATAGCGGCAAGCGGCATGCCGTGAGCTAACTTATCGTAGCTTATAGAACCGTTCATTCTTAATCTTTGAAGAAATACTTCAAAGGAATTTGAATTAGGATACGCACCTGTAGTAGTAAACAGCTGAGACTGATTCTGAGACCAGAAAGCCTTGCCGATGTACTGCCCGCTCATTGAAAAGCTGACGCCGGCCTTATTTGCCTGAGAAGCGGCAAACGACGGTGAAGCCGTTGTTAGTGCTAAAAAACCGGCAATTGCAATCGTGAGCAATGCCAGCAATGAAATTTTTCTTTTCATCTTTACCTCCATATTAAATTAAATTTTAAAAATTAAAAAACTTGGAACATCCCCCTATAGCAGTAGTTTTAATAAAACTTATCATATATCGAGTTGGCTTGTCAAGCATAAATAAATATTTTAAAAAATTATTAATTTATTATAAAAGTCAGGTTTATTCTAATATATGAATATGCTTATATGCTAATTACAGTATTGCGCCGCCTCCGATATTACGCGAACTGGGCTGCGCCGGCATTTGGGACTGCCGCCTGTTTCTCCTGTTCCGCTTGTATCCCGCCTTTTAGTTTTGAGTCATTTAAAAAACCGTTTATCTTCTTTACTAATTTAGAATTTATATCGTGGCCGGTCTTTTTTGCAACGACCCTGCCTTTAATCCTGTAACCGGAAAGATATAAGTCGCCGATTAAATCCAGTACTTTATGCCTTATGAACTCGTCTTTATATCTGAGCCCTTCTTTGTTAAGAACCGAGGTTTCATCCAGCACTAAAGCATTATCCAAGCTTCCGCCCAGCGCAAGCCCGTTCTTTTTTAAATATTCGACATCCTTTAAGAAACCGAATGTCCTTGCCTTCGAAATCTCCTTATGAAAGTTAAACCCGTCAATTTTCAAATCGATTGAGCCGGAATTTACTAACGGGTGATTAAAGTCCATAATATAAGATATTTCGAAGCCGTTTGCGGGATATACGGCAATGCTTACCTCGCCCTCGTTTGCGCTTTGCTCCCCCGCATGCTTTTCCGAATAAATATCCCCGCTCTTTAATATTATCGGTTTAAATACTTCTATATACCTTCTGTTTGCATTCAGTTCTTTAATGCCGCTTTCGTAAAACGCTTCGTAAAAGACTCTTGCGCTGCCGTCCATAGCCGGAATCTCGTCTCCGTAAACCTCTATAACGGCATTGTCGATACCCGCACCCCATAAAGCCGACATTAAATGTTCGACGGTAGAAATGCACCCTGTGCCGCTTTTGCCGCTTCCAGCCTCTTTACCTGCCCTTCCTATGCTGGTTCTTAATGTCGTGGAACAGATATTGCCCGCATCGGCCTTAATTATAACATTCGGCTTTAAGTCCTTTCGTACGAAAGTAATGCCCGAACCTGCTTTTGCCGGTTTAACCGCAATGGACGACTCTTTGCCCGTGTGCAAACCGATTCCTTTAAAGAAAAGCATATTGGCTACAGTGCATTGAAATTCGTCTTTTTCTTCTTTTAATATCGCAAATTTTTCCATCGTAATAGTTTACCTCTAAACCCTTCTGGATTACCGCTTCGGCGAAGCGGGTTGGAATATCTTAATCCCGCCTTTGCCGTAACGGCAATTATTTATAGTTTTATGTGCAAAAAATGTGCCAATGACGATATAAATGATTTAAATAGATAAAAATTAAGAAAATCAAGCGGTTATACTACGGCTACAAAACGAGCTTTCTTGAGGTTGGGTTAAATACGAATTTTTGTTCGCATTATGGTGCGAACTAAAATTCATGGTTTATAAAACCTTTCTTTTTCGCTGTAAATGCACCCGCAGTAATTCTGGCGGTATAAGCCGTATTCGTAAGACAGTTTCACTCCTTCCTTATAGCCCAGCCTGAAGTCTTCATAATAAAAATTAACGCCGTATTTTTTTTGCAGGTTAAAACCGACCTCTTTGAGGTAATCGTGTTTTTGATGTTTGCTGTATAAAAGAGTGGTCGAAAAATGGGTAAATTTGGAGGATTTGGCAAGGGAAGCGGTTTTTTCAAGCCTTTTGCTTAAGCAGTAATAGCAGCGGTTTTCTTCCCTGAATGCGACATTTCTAATAAACTCCTCCATATCGTAATTTTTTTCGCAGATAACCTTAAGGCCGGCTTTTTCCGCAAATTTCTTTAGCGACTCCTCCCGCCTCGAATATTCACTGTAAGGATGTATGTTCGGATTGTAAAAATAACCTATAACGGTATCGAATTTTTTATCGACGACGGTATAAGGATACATCAGGCAAGGAGAGCAACAGATGTGGAGCAAAAGTTTATTTTCCATTTTTTTCATTTAAAACAACGAGTCTTCTTTTGTCAGCCCAAAATGCTTGTAAGCAAGTTCCGTGGCAATCCTGCCCTTTTTTGTCCGCAATATAAACCCGCAAGACACAAGGTAAGGCTCGATTACATCCTCAAGGGTATCTTTTTCGTCGTTCATTGCCTGCGCAATCGTTTCTATGCCCACCGGTCCGCCGCCAAATTTGTCTATTATCATTCTTAAAAAAAGTTTGTCGTTAGCATCAAGCCCTAATTCGTCAATCCCGAGGCTTTCAATGCCGAATTTTGCAACGCTTATGTCAACGGCATCTTTCTTTAAATGAACCATATAATCCCTCAGCCTCCTTAAAAGTCTGTTTGCAATCCTTGGCGTTCCCCTTGAACGGCGCGCAATTTCAAAAGCGGCCTTATTGTCTATCTTAATGCCGTAAAGGGATGCGCTTCTTATAACAATCCTTGCAAGGTCACCCGGTTCATAATATTCAAGTCTCGAAGAAAACCCGAACCTGTCCCGAAGCGGAGACGGAATAAGCCCTGCCCTTGTGGTTGCGCCGATAAGCGTAAACCTCGGCAGACTGATTCTTATGGATTTTGCCGTTGCGCCCTCGCCTATTATAATATCGAGTTTAAAATCCTCCATGGCGGGATAAAGCATCTCGGCGGCCGGCTTCGGCAGCCTGTGTATCTCGTCGATAAATATAATATCGCCGTTGCCTGCGGAAGATAAAAGCGCCGCAATATCGCCCGCCTTTTCGATTGAAGGCCCTGAGGTTATTTTTATATTAACCCCGAGTTCATGGGATATGATACTTGCAAGCGTGGTTTTGCCAAGCCCCGGCGGCCCAAAAAATAAAAGGTGGTCTAAATCGTGATGCCCCAGAGTAGAACTTCTTTTTTTAGAAGCATTTATAAAAATTAAAAGATTTTCTTTGAGTTGGGTTTGACCGATATATTCGTCGAAACTGGTGGGTCTTACAGGGTTGTCAAATTCGTTACCCTCTTCATTTAATAAACCTTCCGCTTCGCTCCCGTGAAGTTCCTTATTATCGATATTTTTATCGTCTTCATCCGTAAAATCTTTTTTAAAAGAACTCATATATTATCCTATATTCTATATCATATATTATATAATAATTTGCAGGACGAAACATCTAAGGCAATTATAATTAAATATTTTTTAACGAGTATATATACCTCAAACACTCCTTTGTCAATATTTCGGTGTCGATATTCGTTATTCCCCCGCCTTTTATAATATTTGTATAAACCTTGCTTGCAAGATTAAAAGACTCTAATTTTGAATATCCCAACGCCTCTAAAGCACATGAAGATTCAAGAATAATACTGGAGGCATCGGTAAAATTTAAATTATTATCCATAGCGCCTCTCTGGATTACCGCTTCGCTCTCGCACTCCGTGCTCGTGAAGTCCCGTAGGGACTTTCCCGCTGTAGCGGGCGGGACATGCGGGGTTGGGGCATCAACGGAATTTAAATTATTATCCAAACCTGCGCCGCCGTGTTTGTTTTCGCCAATATCCTTATAATTATAATTGCAAATATCTTCAGCCTTTATATCGCTGATTAAAGCGGGTTTTTTAAGGATTTTATTTTTAAGCTCCATAATGATGCGTTCGGCTTTAGCTTTGCCTATGCCTTTAATTTGCGATAGCGCGGATATGTCCTGCGTGGTTAAAATATTTAAAAAGTTATTGGAGTCGATTCCCGAAAGAACTGTTACGGCAAGCTTTGGTCCGACATCTTTAACTTCCAGAAGAAGGCTGAATATTTCTCTTTGCAGGGAGGTACGAAACCCGTAAAGCGTAATACGGTCTTCCCTGATATATGTGTAAATAAAAAGGCTTAGGCTGCCGGAGGTTTCCGACCGCTCCGCCATAAAAACCTCATATCCGACCCCGTTGACTTCCAGTATTATAGAGGATTTTTCGTTATCCCTGTAAATTACCCTTCCTTTTAAATAGGCGATCATTTCCCATTTTTAAGATTTTTAAGAATAAATAAAGTTCGACATATCGGTGGCGCAGCAAACCGCTATTGCAAGAGCGTCCGATATGTTGCTGTCCATATTATCGTTTAAAAAAGCCTTAATGTTGGAACTTTTAGAAGCGCATATTATATTTAATGCCTCTTTCATCTGCTGTTTATTTGCATCCCCATAACCTGCGATACTCTTTTTTACGAACCTCGGCGAATATTCCTTTAATTTTATGTTGAAAACGGATGATAAAAGACATATAACCCCCCTTGCCTGAGAAAGTTTAATTAAAGAAGCGGGATTTACTCCTGAAAACACAGATTCCAAAGACATTATGCCCGGCGAATATTCCTTCATAACCTCTCTTAGTTCCTCGTAAATTTTACCCAAATTGGAAGGAAATTCTTTATTTTTTGCATCTATTAACCCGCAGGATATTAAATTAAAAGTCCTTCCGAAAGACGGTAAATCCAAAACCGCCCAACCTGTCAGCCTTGAACCCGGGTCAACTCCCAAAATCCTGTAACTCATAAAGGAAAAATTAAGCCTCCGCTTCTTGTATATCAAAGTTCGCATAAATGTTTTGAATGCCTTCTATCTCTTCCAGCGCGTCCATAAGTTTAACCATCTGGTCTGCCTCTTTTCCTTTAAGCTCGATATTTGTCTGTGGTATATAAGAAAGTTCGGAAAACTTTTCTTTCATTCCCTTAGACTCGAATGCGGATTTAACGGCCTCGAAGTCTTTTATGTCCGTATAGACCAATACCTCGTCATCTTCGGTTTTTATGTCTTCGGCTCCCGCCTCGAGCGCCGCTTCCATAACCGTGTCTTCAGGATAGAGGCTTGCATCGAACCCTATAACGCCCTTTTTGTTAAACATCCACATAACGCAGCCCGATTCTCCAAGACTGCCGCCATGCCTCGACAGCGCATGCCTAACCTCTGAAACGGTTCTATTTCTATTATCGGTTAAAGTCTCGATAAGTAAAGCCACCCCCGCTGGACCGTATCCCTCATATATTATTTCCTCGTAAGTCTCGCCTTCAAGCTCTCCCGCCCCCTTTTTCATAGCCCTTTCGATATTATCTTTGGGCATATTGGCGGCTTTAGCTTCCTCGATGGCGAGCCTTAATCTCGGGTTAGTGGACGCATCTTTCCCGCCTATTCTGGTGCTTGTGATAATCTCGCGGATGATGTTGGTAAAAATCCTGCCCCTCTTTGCGTCCAAAGCCCCCTTTTTTCTTTTAATGGTGCTCCATTTACTGTGACCGGACATAAAAACCCCCAAATAATGAAATAATAAATAAAATCGGCTAAAAAATTATAATGATATGGTGCGAAAGGGGGGACTCGAACCCCCAAGGATTGCTCCGCTGGATTCTAAGTCCAGTGCGTATACCAGTTTCGCCACTCTCGCAAAGATAATAAAGCAATACTTATACTTATTTTTAGGCCTTTAATAATTTAATTTTTATAAAATTTTTTATCTCGCTAAAATGCTTGTCTAAAGTATATATTGCGCAGTTATTCTCCATAGCCATAATAGATATATAACAATCTATAAGATTTACCGTTTTCCCGTTCTGTTTCATAGTAAAAGATAATTTTCCGGCTTTTATCCATGTGCTGCCTGCATTATCTATAATATAAAATGCATCTAAAAATTCCTCTATAACCAAGACCTCTCTTTCCGATTTCGAACCCTGTATAAGCTCGGCTATCACCACTTTAGGCACGTAAATATCGTTTTTGGCAAGAATTAAATCCATAACCTCAACGACAGCGGCATTTTGTTTTTTAAAATAATCTATCCAGATGGAAGTGTCTATTAAGATTTTTTCATCTTTCATAATGCCTTATTTCGTCCGCGGTCATATCGAATTCAAGTTTGCCTTTTAAAGATTGAATTTTCTCTATTTTCTTTTTTTTAAGATAAGACTCGATGGCTATTTTCACGGCAGAGGCTTTGCTTTTTACATGAGTTTCCCTAATTAAGTCATCTATTATATCTTTATCTATCGTGATTGTTGTGCGCATTACTATATACCTTATACATTTACTTGTTTTATAAAATATGCATAATACATGCACAATTATAAATTATTTTTTGTGCAAATGTCAATAGCGCGCAATATTTGTAAACGATTTTTTAAATGCAGAGTTTTTAAAAAGAAAAAGGGACAGGATCAGTAAGTTTATTCGTAGCGCCGACGAGGCTTTTCTTTTTTAATTTAAAGGGTCTATTAACCGTCCAGAAGTATTTTCTGTCCGCCTTGTGTTCCTTGCTTTGATATAGCGCGTCGTCGGCATACCGCAGGAGAGTGTCGGCTGTAACGTCATTATCTATATGGCAAATATGTACACCCATGCTCAGGCCTATCGTAACGGTTTTACTTTCCGAAAGCGCAACCGGAACGCGGACGCTTTCTTCGATTTTATTAAATATGGGAATTAAGGATTTAATATTTTTACAGTCTTCTATTATAACAGCAAATTCATCTCCCCCGATTCTTGCAATGAAGTCGGTTTTGCGCAAAGAGTCCCTTAACCGCTTTCCTATAATCTGAAGAACGGTATCGCCGGCTTCATGTCCATAGGTGTCGTTTACGGGTTTGAAACCGTCCAAATCTATCATTCCTACCGCAGTCTGCCAGTTCTGCCGCATAGCCCTTGCTATAGTTTTTTCCAGTTCGTCTGTGAGGGCGCGGCGGTTTGGCAAACCGGTAAGCGCGTCGTAAAACGCCGCAATCCTGAGTTTTTCCTGACGTATAAGCATATTCCGCTGGGACTCTATTTTTTCTAATGCGTAAGCAACGTCTAACTGAATTTCTTCGAGAAGGTTCATGCGTTCTTCCCCTGCGCCGACCCTTATGCCGCCCCAGTGTTTTCCGTCTATGAATACAGGAACGCCGATATCGCTCATAACCTCGCCGGTATCCCTCTCATAAGTCTGGATGATAAACCTGTCCGTATTTTTCGCCGCCGCCAAACCGACAGGATCATCGAAAATCCTCATCGAACGGTTGCCATAAAGGTCTTTTTTGTAATCGCCGGTTAAAGGCTGGTCGTTAATACCGTTGTGCGCGGCAACATAGCCGTTGTTATCCGTTAAAACGAAAAACCTGAAATTAGGGTTCATCCTTAAATATTTATCTTCTATAGGCTGGATCCGATTTTTAACGAAGGAACTGAAACGGGTTTTATATTTCTGAGGATTAGTATCGCGGACGGGAATATAATTTCTGTCCCATATATAGGAAGAAGATATTTCTCCGGAGTTTATAGCCGTTTTTATTACGCTTGAAATCTCTTCGGCGCATAAATTTGCAAGTTCTATTATCTCGTCTATTTTGTTTTCGCTGGACACATTCTGCATGGAATCCATAAGCAAAAATATATATTCAACTTTATCGTTTTTTAAAATCGGTATCGAACAGACGGAGTTTATATTAAATCTTTCGTAATAATCGTGCAATGCTCTTGAAGCAGAGTCTTTCGACGCGCCGGAGACAAGGCTGATTTTTTTGCTTGCATAGGCTCTTGCTACCGAACCTTTACCGTAAGGCGTATCCGGATTTACCCCTATGATAAGAGACATTATACCGTCTTCATGTTCTTTAGTTTTAGCCTTTGCGTATTTTTGTTTAAAAAGGTTAAAATCGTCGACGCATCCTACGACTGCGGCATCGTATCCGACGATATCTACAAAAATATCGCATATTTTGCGCAGAAGAGTTCCTTCGTCGGACACCCTGACTATTATCTGGTTTATTTGGCTTGTAAAAAGAAAGAGCCTTTCGTAAAGTTTCTCTTGTGCTTTGTCTATTCCAATCGCAAGCCCAGCCGGTTTATTTTCGTAAAAAACCGTGTAAGTCGACACAGAAATAGGTATTAATGAATTTTTTTTTGTTTTAAAAATATAATATGCGTCTTCTCTTGTGAATTCTTCCCCGTTAAGCCGCCTAGATATATAAGATTGAATTTTTTCTTCGGGATTTAATATAAAATCTATAAAATTTTTGCCGATAAGTTCTTTAGCGTCATATCCTAAAATTTCCGCAAAATGCCGATTTATATAAATTATTCTGCCTCCTTCGCCGTATACAAAATATCCAAAATACATGGAACTACTTAATATTTCAAGCAGAGAATCGGAAGAATTTAGCATAAAAATACCTTTTATAAATAATTATTTAATATTTTTACTCAGATTAAAATTATTCGAATACCTATATTATTAAAGTAAAGCAACTCCCGTGCCATGGAAGGACGCGGGGCACGGGCGAGGAAAATAAAGGCGGAAACGGCAATATTGTAATATTCAATGATGGAAGGGCTACACCGACTACTGCCAACGATGTTGGCATCAGTGCCAACTTTGTTCCTGTATCGCCAACTTATCTGCCGGTTTTTTCAGTATTGATTTTTATTTCCAACCCCGTTTATATCCCATGACAGCCTTAGAATAAAAGGAAACTCCGAAAAATTTATATGATGGCATTAAAATTGCTGTAGTATATGATAAAAAGACAGAGAAAAAAAATAAAACATGAAAAATATAGAACAAATATTAAAAAAATTATTTTATAGAAAAGAGGTGGCCGAGCTGTTAGATAATACTGCGAATGTTTTAGATGCCCGTTTATTAATATTAGGCGATAAAGGTAATATTTTAGCAAATATTGGAAGAACCGGTTTAGGGGCGGATATTTGTATGGGTTATCCTGTAGTGGTAAACGGCGAACGGATAGCGTTGATTAAAGGAAATAAAAATGCGGCCGTTGTCGCAAATTTTATAAATTATATTGTCGGAATGGAGTTCGACAAAAGAGATTTGATAGGCGAAACCCTAAAGAGGTATAAGGAAATAAATCTTTTTTAAGATTATCTTAAAAAGATACAGGATGTTAAAGGGGATTAAAAATTAAAAAGGATAGAAAATGAAAGGATTAATAGCTTTTAATAGAAAGGAGACTTGTATTATACCGGTCATTGAAAAATATTTGACGATAAAATTTAAATTTACAGGTTTGGTAATTGCGCTGTTCATCATTATTTTTTCTATGTTTTCGTTTTCCAAAACTGTTTTTGCCGGCAAAGTTTCATCCGATAATCAAAGGATCGACGTGGGCGCTTCTTACTATTTTCTCGAGCCGCATGGAATCTATGGTTCATGGTACATCGGCACCGTGAAGTATTATAATAATTCTATTAAAAAATTCAATTATTTTATCGAAGCGGACGGATTTTCAAGAACAATAGAGGGTAAAGGCTTACTTGGAACAATCGGCGCTTACACGATTTGGACGCCCTGGCTTTACACATACTCCGATATTTCAAGCGGTACCAATTATCTTTATTTGCCTGAGTTTAGAGCAGACAATAATTTTAATTTTAAACTCGGCAAAAATAAAAATATTGTTTGGGAAATAGGCGGGTCATACATAAAATATAACGATAATAATTTAAATCTGATAGCTTCCACCGGGCTTACCTATTATTATAAGCGATGGATAGCAAGCTACCGCTTGTTCAGGGTTATCAGCGATCCTGGCAATGTTGTTTCATGGTCTCATCTTTATTCCATAGGTTACGGAAAACGTTATTGGGAGAGGACATACCTTAATGTAACTACCGGAAACGAGGCATATTTAACGACATACCTGCCGGTACGGTATCAAAGCGCCGTAAATTATAATGCTCTGAATATAGAAATACGCCAAAGGATATGGCTAAAAAAAGATTTTGGAATTATAGGAAAATTGGACTATTTTATTCTTCAAGGTAATTATAGAGCTTACGGAATAAGTATAGGTATTTTTAAAAACTTCTGATTAATATTAATAGTTAATAATAGATGAATAATAAACAGACATGAAAACAGACACGATAAAAGATACTATTTACTACCACAGGGCATACAGAAAGGAAACGTTTTCCAAAAAAAAAGTTTTTTGGGAAAGCATAGGTCTTTTATCGCCTGTTTTATTGGTGCTATTTCTTTATCCAGCCATAACCCTTTATATATGTAGGTTTTCTATATTTATTCTTTCCAAATACTTTATCAATGGAAAAATTGGGATATTAAAAAGCCATTATATTTTCTCAAGCTTATATATAGTTTCTATGTATTCGCTCTTTCATTCGCCGCTATTTTATTTAGTGTTTTTTTTATTTTCTATTTTAGCTCTCTTAATTATGTTTCTTTTTATAAAGACGCATATTTTTAAGCCGGTTTTTTTATATTTAATGTATATATTATTAATAAACGCGATATCTTCGGCGTTTTTTGTCCTTGTCCCGTTCAAATTTCCATATGACCTTACGACATTTTCAGATTTATACATAAAAACTGAAGTGGCAATATGGTTTTTTATACCTGTTATTCTTGCGATGGCATTAGTTCCTTTACCGTCCAATTTTTTCATAAAATTTTTAGTTTCCATTGCCGTATTAATTTATTCCGTGATATTTGGCGTTATTCGGTATATTTTATTTTTATATATACTGCAAAAATTTTCTTTTGTATTTATGGCGGCGCTTTTTTTTGCTTTTGGTCCATTAGTTGATTTTTTATATATAGTAGGCATCTATTCTTATTATTTTAGTACGGTAGCAGAAAAAAATAAAAACTATGCAGGAGAAGGACAATGGTTGTACTAATTATTGCGTTAAAAATTTATATGTTATTTGTGATATTTGTTATGGTGATTTATGCATTAAGGCATAACTTTTTTACGTTTAACAGGGTGTTCGGCGAACAAAAGATGTATTATCAGGATATAATAGATTCCGAATTTACGATGATATCCGTTATGATTCCTATGTATAACGAGGAAAAGACGGCATCCCATATATTAGATCTATTAATAAAATCGGATTATCCTATGTCAAAAATAGAGATAATACCTATAGATGACCGCTCTACCGATAAAACAAAAGAAATAATCGATTCTTACGCTTTAAAATATCCATTTATAAAGCCGATTCACAGGGAAAGCGAAAATAGGGGTAAGGTGCCGGCCATTAACGAAGCATTGAATATAGCAAAGGGTGAAATAATACTGGTTTTTGATGCGGATTATCTTCCAGGGAAAGGCTTATTAAAGGATTTAACGGCCGCTTTTAAAGACCCTAAAGTCTGCGGTGTAATGGGGAGGGTGATGCTTATCAATACCGGCAAAAATTTGCTTACCCGCATGCTCGATTTGGAGAGAACAGGCGGTTACCAGGTGGACCAGCAGGCAAGGTATAATCTTGGTCTTATCCCGCAATACGGCGGAACCGTAGGAGGTTTCAGAAGAGAATTAGTAATTTCTATAGGCGGATTTGACGAAAAAATTCTTGCGGAAGACACTGAGCTTACATTTAATTTATTTATTAAGGGATGGGATGTAGCTTACGCCAATCGTTTGGAATGTTATGAAGAAGCGCCGGAGGAATGGAGGACAAGGGCAAATCAGATTAAAAGGTGGTCAAGGGGGCATAACAGGGTTATGTTTAAATATCTTATACCGGTTATAACAACAAAACATTTGAATTTTTATCAAAAGTTAGACGGGGTTCTTTTGCTTTTCGTATATTTTATTCCGGTTATTTTTTTATTGGGTATATTAGATTCTATCGTATTATTTTTTATGGGCGAAATGAATATAACAAACTATGCAATTATATATTTATTAGTAGGCGGGTATGTAACTTTTGGAAGCTTTGCTCCTTTTTACGAGATAGGAATCGGCGCTTTTTTAGATAGAACCTCATACAGAATGCGCCTATTGCCTTTTTTCTTTTTTATTTTTGTTTTTAATGTGTGGTTTATCTCGCAGGGTTTTATAGAATCGGTTATCGATGTTATAAGCTTAAGAAAAGTTACATGGCATAAAACAAAACGCTACAGAAAAGAGCCATCGGTGCAGGAGGCGGCAGCAAAATGAATTTTATCATATTAATTTTAATATTTGCGTTTTTTATCTTTTTACCTTTTCTTCCCGGCATTATAGAGCTTTTAGCGCCGTTGGACAATAAACCTCTGCCCGTAAAAATGGACTACTCCAGAGACGCACGGTATTTTGGCAGGTCGTTCAAGAAAATCTTGAAAGATTCGCTTAAAAAAGCGGGGTTTCAAAAAGGTACGGCGGAAATAAAATTATCTTCCGGTTTAGAAAAAATCGAAATGATATACTCCGATTTTAATTCCGATAAAAAAAATTTAGACCGCATTCTGTTAATATCCGGCAATTTAATTACCGGACACGCTGATAATTTTAATAAAGAAATTTTCGTGGAAGGCAATGCGTCGTTCGGAAATAATAGCATTATTCGTGCGGCAGCGGTAACTAAAGATGTAGAAATAGACGATAACTCAAAAATAATGAGGTGGCTTGATGCTAACGGCAGAATTAGAGCCTGTGAAAACACTTATCTTGGAATAAGCGCCACTTGCGGAGAAGAGTTTCAATTGTCTAAAGGCTGTAAATTCAGACGGCTTCTCGGCAATCCCATTTTAACGTTGAAAGACCCATCCTCCGTTGATCACGGCTTAGCGGACAACGGAAGGTTTGACATTAACAACGCGTCCATTTCAACTACTTTAAATGAAATAATAAATGAGGACATGAGATACGATGAACCTGTCTTGATAAACGGGAACCTTATAATAAACGGGAACCTTGATATAAATAGCGAATTCACCATTAATGGGGATATAAAGGCAAGCGGAAATATAACTATAAAAACTTTAAAAAATGTTAATATTTTAGGAAATATAATATCCGATAGCATAATAACAATGGCGGGCAATATAAAAGTCGGCGGGAACATATTTTCCCAGGAAGAGGTTTACCTGGAAGGCGTGGATGTAGGAGATATTAATAAACTAAAGTCGGTAATAGCAAAAAAGAAATTGAACCTTGGCAATAATGTTACGATTTACGGTTTTGTTCTTACGGAAGGGATAGGGACCGTCGTGTAGTTATCTGCTTGCTTGTTTGCCAAAAAATTAAATTATTACCGTGCAGGATATAACAGGATATAAATATGCGGCGGTAGTCGAAAAAATACTTTTAAAATTGTTTTGAGCAGAGGAAAAAGGAATGAAAAAGATAACTGTTATATTAATCTTCATTTTAACGATATTGATCGCGGCGCCCATCATTTATTACGGCTATAATCGGGTTGAAAAATACAAAATCTTTTCCACGGATAAGAATATAAAGGTCTTTTTGGTATATGGCAACAAGTCCAAAAATGCATACGATTTATCTATTTTATCCGCTTATAAGAGCGCTTTAAAAATAGAAGGAGTTCCTTGCAGGACGATAAGTTATTCCGACCTCATATCTTTCGACCCGCTTTCATTAAGTAAAAATATGCCTGCGGTTATATTTCCGGATGCGGCAGACGAAGAACTCCCTTCCTCAATGGAATTTTGGGTAGAGAACTATTTAAAAAATGGCGGAAATGTCGCAGTTATTTTTAATGCAGGAATAAAAACCAAAGAAGGCCTATATCTAAAAAAGGGTCTGTTCTCAAAGATTATCGGTTTGAATTATGAGCTATACGGCAAAATGAGGGGTAAGTCATATGTAGTTTCTTTGTTAAGATTTAAGAATATGGATAGTATTAATTTTTTTAATATATTGGAAGGAAATACAATGGACAATTTTCTGAGCGGGTATATGTACGGGCCGCTCTATTTCCCTGTGGCGTATACCGCGGCAGGACCAAGGTTAAAGGCTAAAAACATATATGCTTACGGTATAGAACGCAACGATAAAAAAACGCTTAAATTTCCTTCTTACCGGCAAATAAACGATACATATATCACAAAAAACAACATAAAAAAATTCCCCGCAATTGTTTTAAAAAAATATGGCAGAGGACATATTTTATATATTGATATGCAACTAGGCTATCTGAAAGCATATGCCTCAAATGGATCTTTAATGCGGGCTTTTATCAGGACATTCCTGTTTAAGATAGTAAAGATGCCTCACTTGGTTTACACGCCTTACGGAAAAGGCGGATTGATCGTAAACTGGCATATAGAAAACTATCTTGTCAGCAAAAGCATTCCATATATGATAAAAAACCGTATTCTTAGAAAAAACCTGAAATATTCGTTTGATATATCGGCAGGAAGTTTCGAAGATCGCCCCGGGGATGGAAGAGGCGTAGGCGCGTGCGGGAAAAATAGGCCTTATATTAAGATGTTATTACCCTACGGAACAATAGGCACGGACGGCGGGTGGACACATAACTATTGGTATAAGCGTGTTTTAAGCGGAAAATTTGGCGAAAAGCAGATGTATCATCTTATCAAAAAAAACAATAATTGTTTACAAAGCATATCCGGTTATAAGATAACAGAATATATGCCCGCTCAAGGAGTTTTTCCTCAGCCGGTATCGACCGAAATCTTATCGAAGTTAAGAATGATAGCAAATTATTACACTGGAAGCATTGGTTCCGGACCAACGAGGGTTTTCTGGAACGGCAAGATGGTTTCCCGTAAAGTTATAGCGTTTCCGGTATCGATAGACGGAAATATAGCATCTCTTTATGAATTAAGGCGCTACGGCCATATGTCAAATGCGGAAGTATTAAACTGGCAGAAAGGCTTAGTAAATCACTGCATTAGAAATAAAGATATCAGGCTATGGTATTCACATCCTTACGATATACATATGTATCATTACTTGAAAGATATGAAGGCTTTTACCGATTATATAGAAAAAAAGCAAAATGAAGGCAAGCTGATTGTCAGACCTATGGCCTATTTTGCCAAGTTTATATTGAGATTTTTAAAAACCAAATATTCTTTTATGTCCTCAAAGAACGGCTCTATTACTTTATTCATAAAAAACAAGGAAGGACTAAAAGGAATTACGGTTGCCCTACCGAAGAATTTAGTTAGAAAACCGGCCGACAGTAACGCTTATAAAATTGACGAAGGAAAGAATTATTATTATTTAGCTTTTACGGGAGATTTAAATGAAGATATTGTTCATTTTAGGCATATTAGCGGCACTGACGGTTCTTAATTTGGGTTTAGTTTCCGGGCGTGCGGCAGCCGCCTCCTGCAATAACCCTGCTTTGACGTTATGGAGCAGGTTTTATAATGTAAAAATAAAAAGCAACAAAAAATATTATATTGATCCATACACCGACAATGTAATAGCGTTATATTTCCTAAAAAAAAATAAAAATACCGGAATTATAAAAGACTATATACTATGGTACTTTAAACATCTTAACTATCCCGATAAATTTGGTCTTACAGGAACAATGTACGATTATATTATATCTAAATCGGGATGCATTGAAAGACCTGCAAATACTTACGATTCGGCGGACAGTTATGCCGCAACTTATATTATGGCGGTTTATAAATATTATAAAAAAACCAAAGATATCAAGATGCTTAAATACATATCGTCAAAATTAAAAGATGTCGCTTATATTATCCCTTATTTGCAGACCTCTAACAACGGACTTATAAAAGCTTTGCCGGATAAAGACGAAGAATACCTTATGGATAACTGCGAAGATTACGGAGGCGTGAAAGCATATCTTGGCCTTTTGGAAATAACAGGGGAAAAATCCGGTAAAGAATTTAATTATTACGAAAAACTAAAAAAATCAATAAAAGCGGCTATCATAAAAAATCTTTATAACCGCCGCAGAAATAACTTTGACTGGGCTATTATAAAAGGCAGGAAACGTTATTCGAACTGGTTAGTTTATTATCCCGATGCGCTTGCCCAATTATTTCCCATTTTATACGGCATTACGGATCAATCTACCGTATCGGCAAAATTTTTGTGGAATAAGTTTAAATCTATTTATAGGAAAAAAACAGGACCGTTTCCTGCCGAACAGAAGGCCTTATATTTTTTAACCAAAGAAAAAATAAATAAATAAATAAAATTTTATAAATAATATATCAAAGATATATTAAAGGAGGATTAATTGCCAACAAAATTATTATTTATTTTAGGCACCCGTCCCGAAGCTATTAAATTAGCACCGCTAATACTCAAATCAAAAGAAGACGATTGTTTCGATGTAAAAGTATGCATAACCGGACAGCATAAACAAATGCTTGAACAAGTTATAAACTTTTTTAATATAAAAATAGACCATGATTTTGAATTGATGAAACCCAATCAATCGCTTTTTAATATAAGCGCGGATATTTTAAAAGCTATCGAACCTTTAATAGAAAATGAAAAACCGGACTTTATAATTGTTCAGGGAGATACTACAACAGCGTTTATCGGAGCGATAGCCGGATTTTATAAAAAAATAAGGGTAATTCATTTAGAAGCCGGTTTAAGAAGCCATGATAAATATTCTCCATTTCCGGAAGAGATGAACAGGATATTAATAAGCCAAATCGCAAATTACCATTTTGCGCCAACTAAAAAAGCAAGCGATAATTTATTCGACGAGGGGATAAAAGACAACGTTTATATAGTCGGCAATACCGCCATAGATGCCCTATTGTTAGGCCTTGATTTAATAAGAGAAAAAGGTGATAAAATATATAAGGAGTTTTTTAATTTTTTAGATTTTTCTAAAAAAATAATTTTGGTAACGGGGCACAGAAGGGAAAGTTTCGGAAAAGGGATTGAGAATATATGCGAAGCCTTAAAAGAAATAGCAATCCAGCGCAAAGATATTCAAATAGTATATCCGGTTCATCTTAATCCTAATGTAAGCGGTCCGGTATATGATGCATTGAAAAACGTTGCAGGCGTATTTTTAATGGAACCCTTGGAGTATCAATATTTAATATGGCTTATGAATAAATCGTTTTTAGTGCTGACGGATAGCGGCGGCATACAGGAAGAGGCGCCTTTTTTAGGAAAACCGGTTATCGTCATGAGGGATTCAACGGAACGTATCGAAGCCGTAGAAGCCGGCGTATCGGTGCTTTCCGGTGCTCATAAAGATATAATAGTGGAAGAAACTGTTGACTTGCTTGACAATAAATTAAGATATAGAAAAATGGGAAGGCAGGTTAATATATATGGAGACGGTAAATCTTCAGAAAAAATAATCAGTATTTTAAAAGAAAAACATAATTGCATATTGGAAAAATCTTTTTTGAAGCCCCAACATGTATCTTTAATCCAGCGATTTTGAAACTGTGGTTTATTCCAAGGTATTTATCTTCTATCGGCTGAATCCGCCTTTTTACAAAATCGGTAAATTTTGTTTTGTATTTCTGGGGATTAGTGTTTGCTACGGGAATATAATTTCTGTCTCAGAGGTCGGAAGACGAAATATCGCCGCTTTTAATATAATCTTCGATTGTGCTAACTATTTCTCTTACCCCGTCCTCCGCAAGTCTCGCAACTTTTTCGATATGCGCTCCGACTTTGCGGAATCGTTCATAACGGATACTATCGCTTCGAAATTGTTTCTGATTTCTTTCATTTCTTCCGTGGTATTGCCTATCTCGTATTGGTAAAATCATATTTGTCTGCCCCCGATATATTTTTAAATTCGTCGTCTAATTCTTTAACATGCTTAAACAGGTTGAGATAAAAATAAACCGAGTTTACGGCGGCGAAAAATAGCGAAAATACTGTAAAAACCGGCAGAAAATGATTTAGGGTAAAACTCTTCAAAAATATATACAGCAAAATAAACCCGAAGAGATAAACAAAAAAACTAATTCCCGTAAAATACATTAATTTTTTAACCATTTAAATCATCTCCACTCTTAAAAAGAATTATATTTTTATAAATAATATTAATTATATAGAACCTGTTTTGCCGCCGCCTTTTCGCATTTCCTTTTATATTTAGTTTTGGGTTTCGCTACCCAGCAGTCCGTTAACTTCGTTCAATAACTGCGGGTATTCCGCCCCTTTAATAAGGTACCTTTCCACGCCTATTTTAAATCCTGTTTCTTTGTCTTCGACGACGGATAAAATTATAATCGGAATATCCATAGTATCGGGACTGTTTTTTAAAATCCTGGCTACGTCGAATCCGTTTAAGCCCGGCATCATAACGTCTAATATAATAAGGTCGTATTTTTTATGCTTTATTTTATTTAAAGCTTCTAATCCCTCGGCGGCTTCGTCGGTAATATAGCCGGCATATTCGAGTTCCTGCCTTAGAAGCCTTCTTATGCTCCCGTCGTCGTCCACTATCAATATGTTTTTGGAAACCCCGCTATAGATTAACGCAGGAGGAGCAGAGTTTTTAAGCTGTTCTATAAAATCTTTTATACGCGCCGTACCGGTTTTACCTAAATAGCGCGGAGCGGTAAAATAAAAAGTACTTCCTTTGCCTTCCATGCTTTCCGCCCATATCTTTCCTCCGTAATGTTCCACAATCTGCCTGCATATGGGAAGTCCGAGTCCGGTGCCTTCAGGCTTATCGGTAAGGGTATCGCCGACCTGCTTAAACTTTTCGAATACCTTGTTTAGATTTTCTTTGCTTATGCCTATGCCGTTATCCGAAACGCTTATTAACACAAAATCTTTATCTGATTTTGCCCTTACGGTTATATCTCCTTTATCGGTAAACTTTACGGCATTGGATAAAAGATTTATGACGACCTGGATAAACCTGTCCTTGTCGGCATGTATCTCGGAAAGTCCGTCTTCTATGTCGGTTATTATGCCGAGACCTTTTGCCTGAAAAAGGTAAGAGGTTGCCGATACGGCATGCTCTATCGCATATTGCGCGGTAAAACGCTCGTCCTTCCATTCTATCTTGCCCGCTTCCATTTTGGCTATGTCCAAGACATCGTTTATAAGGAAAGTAAGCCTCCGCCCTTCGGATATTATTATATTTAAGTTACTTTCTATCTGGTCTGCGGTTTTCTTAGTTTTTTTATCCTCTGTATTAAGCGCGGGATATATTGTATCTTTAAATTTCTTGCTTATGATGTTCGCAAAGCCGAGAATGGAAGTAAGAGGCGTCCTTAATTCGTGGGATACCGTGGATATGAAATCGGTCTTCATCATATCTACCTCTTTTTCCTTGGTGATGTCCTGACAAATCCAGACCGAATCGGCGCCGCTTGCCTCGCCGGGGTTGACCGATTTTCCCGTCAAGAGGCACCAGAACTCAGAGCCGTCTTTTCTTTTTCCTATAAATTCAAGTTTTGTTTCTTTTCCTTTGGCAAGATCCGAATATATTATTCTGCCTGATTCTTCAAAATCGGCTTCCGAGCGGTAAAGTATTCTAGTCGTATTGCCGAGCATTTCTTCCAGCGCATCGTATCCGAACAATTCGGCCATTTTTTTGTTTGTCAAAATTATATGCCTTTTCTGCAGAAGAACTATGCCGACCAGCGAATTATCCAAAATAACCCTGTAGATAGAAGTCGCCAGATTATCCATATATAAATCCTCCGTAAATTATTTAATCTCAATTAAGTCTTAATGTAAGATATATGCAATTTACGTACCATAACGAAAAATTAGGTTATCTTTATCGATTTGTTAGAAATAACGGCTATGTGTAGACTTGCATAACCAACCGGCACGAAACGAAAAAGGAATTATTTAATTAAAATTGCGCAATAAAGTTGGCAAAATGAAAATAAAGTTGGCACAAAGTTGGAAATATAAGGATAAATGTTTATAAAATTTCGCGGACTTTCTTTACGATGTCGTCTGGATTGAAAGGCTTGGTTATATACATATCGGCTCCAGATTCCATTCCTTTTAATTTATCGGTTTCCTGTCCTTTCGCGGTTAGAAGGACTATGCATATATCTTGGATTTTTAAGTTGTTTTTTACTTCCGCACATACCTCGAACCCGTTCATCTTAGGCATCATAACGTCAAGAAAAACCATGTCCGGCTTGTTTTCCCTGATAACTTCGAGGGCTTCGGCACCGTTTTCGGCGACGAGTATTTCTAAACCTTCGTCTTCTAGGTCCTCGAGGGTCTGTTCTAAAAGCAGCCTTATATGCGGTTCGTCGTCGGCGATAAGAACTTTAGGCATTGTACCTTTCCTTGAATAATATTTAATACAACAATAATTTTGAAAAAGCTTCACGTTTTTGCACGCATAAATATGCCCGCAATTAAGCAACAAAGCTTATTTATATTGTTAATATAAAATATACGGCGGCTAATGTCAAGCAAAATTCTTTATGCCCAATCCTTTATGCTTCAATGCTACAAATTATTGACATTATATATTAATTGCATTATAATTGACTCATGGAATTTAAATGGGATGAGGCTAAAAATAACTTATTAAAATATACTAGAGATGTTTGTTTCGAGGATATTATACTTGCTATAAATCAAGGCGGCTTACTCGATATTATACGGCATAAAAACCAACGTAAGTATCCGGACCAACTAATTTTTGTCGTAGAAATTAATGAATATGCCTATTTAGTTCCCTTTGAAATAGAAGATAATTTAACTGAAAATAACAAATGTGCAATCGTTTTTTTAAAGACGGTAATTCCAAGTAGAAAAGCTACAAATAAATATTTAAGAGGAAATAAAAATGAGAAAGAAAAATAGCAAGTTAGCCGGCTTGATTGACCTTGACGAGTATGAAAAAAAAATCCTGGAAGATTACGAAAACGATAAATATGAAAGCGTTGAAAATTTGTCCCGCGAAAAAGCCAGATTTAAAAAATTAGCCTCCGGCTTTATACAAAAGAAAGCAAATATAAGCATCAGGATTTCTAAGCAAGATATCCTGAAAATAAAACGCAAAAGCCTTGAGACCGGCATTCCTTATCAGACGCTTATATCGTCCGTTCTGCATCAATTTGCCCAGAATAAAATAACTATCAAGACTTAATGAAAAAATAGGATAAAAATATTATTAATAAATACAGGCAAAGAATATGCGGTATTTTCCGTTTATGTTTATCAAAGTATATTTTTGATGCGAACCAAAATACCGTAAGAATAATTTTCTATCGACAATTTGGGTATATGCTATTTAAAATTGCCGCTACCCAGCAGTCCGTTAACTTCGTTCAATAACTGCGGGTATTCCGCCCCTTTAATAAGGTACCTTTCCACGCCTATTTTAAATCCTGTTTCTTTGTCTTCGACGACGGATAAAATTATAATCGGAATATCCATAGTATCGGGACTGTTTTTTAAAATCCTGGCTACGTCGAATCCGTTTAAGCCCGGCATCATAACGTCTAATATAATAAGGTCGTATTTTTTATGCTTTATTTTATTTAAAGCTTCTAATCCCTCGGCGGCTTCGTCGGTAATATAGCCGGCATATTCGAGTTCCTGCCTTAGAAGCCTTCTTATGCTCCCGTCGTCGTCCACTATCAATATGTTTTTGGAAACCCCGCTATAGATTAACGCAGGAGGAGCAGAGTTTTTAAGCTGTTCTATAAAATCTTTTATACGCGCCGTACCGGTTTTACCTAAATAGCGCGGAGCGGTAAAATAAAAAGTACTTCCTTTGCCTTCCATGCTTTCCGCCCATATCTTTCCTCCGTAATGTTCCACAATCTGCCTGCATATGGGAAGTCCGAGTCCGGTGCCTTCAGGCTTATCGGTAAGGGTATCGCCGACCTGCTTAAACTTTTCGAATACCTTGTTTAGATTTTCTTTGCTTATGCCTATGCCGTTATCCGAAACGCTTATTAACACAAAATCTTTATCTGATTTTGCCCTTACGGTTATATCTCCTTTATCGGTAAACTTTACGGCATTGGATAAAAGATTTATGACGACCTGGATAAACCTGTCCTTGTCGGCATGTATCTCGGAAAGTCCGTCTTCTATGTCGGTTATTATGCCGAGACCTTTTGCCTGAAAAAGGTAAGAGGTTGCCGATACGGCATGCTCTATCGCATATTGCGCGGTAAAACGCTCGTCCTTCCATTCTATCTTGCCCGCTTCCATTTTGGCTATGTCCAAGACATCGTTTATAAGGAAAGTAAGCCTCCGCCCTTCGGATATTATTATATTTAAGTTACTTTCTATCTGGTCTGCGGTTTTCTTAGTTTTTTTATCCTCTGTATTAAGCGCGGGATATATTGTATCTTTAAATTTCTTGCTTATGATGTTCGCAAAGCCGAGAATGGAAGTAAGAGGCGTCCTTAATTCGTGGGATACCGTGGATATGAAATCGGTCTTCATCATATCTACCTCTTTTTCCTTGGTGATGTCTCTTACGGTAACGACCACGCCTATAAAAGCATCTGCGGCATAATCGTCTTTGGACAGGCTGCTTTCGATGTCTAAATACATCGATGACGCCGTAGCCCTGCAGATTCTGTTTCCGCTGAGACCAATTTCATCCGTATAAATATTTTTTTTATTTATATCCCCATTTAGAAATACTTTATCTACCAAGGCATTTATTTTTGGGTCAAAAAGGCGGGATAAATCGTCTCCTATGTCGTTTTCGTTAAAACCGAACATGGATAAAAAAGCAAAATTATAAGCCGATATTTTTTTATGCTTATTTACGACGAACAAGGCATCCACTAAGCTTGAAACAATAACAGACGACTGGCTTTCCTGTCTTTTTCTCTCGTCTATATCCTGAAACACCCAAACCGAATCGGCGTTATCGACCTCGTCCGGGCTGACCGATTTTCCGGTAAGCAGAGCCCAAAATTCCGAACCGTCTTTTCTCTTGGCTATGTATTCCACCTTATATTCCAAACCGGCTTTTACGGTCGAGTATGCGCTTTTGCCTATTTCTTCGAAATCTCGGTCGGAACGGTAGCATATTCTGGAAATTTTTCCTATAACTTCTTCCGGCGAATTATATCCGAACATTTCGGCCATTTTTTTATTTACTAAAACAAAATGCCTATTCCGCACAAGCGTAATACCGACCGAAGAATTATTCAACATGGCTTCGTAAGTTCTCTTAATCTGCGACACTTTATTTTCCGATTCCGCAAGACTGCGTGCGTAATCTTCGATTCTTACCAGCGAGTTTATGTACCCGGAGGCAAGCGATTTAATAGATTCTACAAGTTCGGAGTCTGTCAAACCGATTTCGGACGCAGATTCGAATTCGTGGTTTAGGACCTTTTTTATATATGCGAGGATATCTGCCAATTCTTTTTCGATATCATTCTTATTATTTTCCATAATTTCTATGCATAGAATTCATACTCCGAGCCTTATCATCTTTTTTCTTAAACCTTCCCTCGTTATACCCAGCATTTTCGCGGCGGCGGTTTTATTCCAGCGCGATTTTTCCAACGCCTTCCTGATTAAAACAGTTTCGTTCTCTTCTATATTCGCCATTTGTTCATCCTCGGCATTATTATTACCGTTAGGTGAATTATATTTTCTGATATTGCCGGACAAATCTTCAAACGTAATTTTTCCCGAAATGTTTAATGCTACTGCCCTTTCTATTTCATTTTCTAGTTCCCTTATGTTTCCCGGCCAGTCGTAATTTGTCAGCACATCCATTGCATCCGGGGTAAACTGCATACTCCGCCTTTCCAATCTTACAGCGTTATTTTTTAAAAAATAATTTGCAAGAACGGCTATGTCTTCCTTTCTGTCCCGGAGAGGAGGCATATCGATATTTATTACATTCAGCCTGTAAAACAAATCTTTCCTGAAATTTCCGTCCGTTATTTCCTTTTTTAAATTTTTATTGGTTGCGGCTATTATCCTTGCATCGAAAGGCGCCGGCTTAGACCCCCCTACCGGAATTACTTCCCTATCCTGAATCATCCTCAATACTTTAGCCTGTCCCGATAACGGCATATCGCCGATTTCATCCAGAAAAAGCGTACCTTTATCCGCGTCAAGCACCCTGCCTCTGCGTTTATCGACGCCGGTAGCTACTCCTTTTTCTATGCCGAACAGCTCGCTTTCAAAAATAGATTCGGGTATAGCAGAACAGTTAACGGCGACAAAAGGCTTTTCCGCCCTTGCGCTAGAGTAATGAATAGCTTTGGCCGCAAGCTCTTTCCCCGTTCCGCTTTCTCCAGTTATAAGGACATTGGAAGAGATATCGGCTATCTTATCTATTTTGTCCAATAAATTTTTAACCTGTCCGCTTATGCCCAGTATTTTTTTAGGAGAAAATTTCTGCCTTAAATTTTGCTTCAGATTTATATTTTCATTGGCTATAATATCTTTTACCGTATTAAGCTCTTTATTTTTTTTCTGAAGTTTATCGGCGCGTTCTTTTTCGATGTTATAAAGCCTTGTAATTTCTATGGAATTTGCGGCATAAGAAGCAATAGTAGATAAAATTTTAAAGTCCGAAGCAATATAATACGTCGCCTCTTTAAAAGAACATACGTTTATTAGTCCGATAATTTTACCTTTTGTTTTTAAAGGAATTGACATAAAAGAATAGCCATCTCTGTCGGAAATTATTTTAGCTTTTTTTCTTCCGCCCCAGTCTTTTTCGATATTTTCGTTGATAATTTCGCCTTTGCCGCTCTTAAAAACCTTGATGTTGATTTTTTCTATATTCTTTTTATAACCGGCGCCGTCGTAATTTTTACCGAATGAAGAAAGAATATCTAAGGTTTTATCCGCCTCGTTAAAAATTATTATCGAGGCATATTCGAATCGTATGAGCCTTAAAAGTTCGCCTATAATAAAATCTGCGATTTCCGCGGATTTAGGACACAACGACATCCGGTCGTTAATATTATACAGCAAATCGTATTCTTTATATTTTTGGAGTATTTCTTCCGCAAGCGACCTCTGCACTAACCGCGACCTTATGAAATGCGACATAATAGCCGCCGCTTCTGCTCCGGGTTTTCCAGAAACCCTGCCGATTTCTTCCCCGTCTATTTTTATAGGGAAAAAAGAGGTTTTTGCGGCAGAGGGCTCGCCGGCAATTCGATTGCCGTTATTATCGAAAACGGAAACCGGTTCGGAGGAAAGATTTATGATACTATCCAATAAAGCAGAATTTTCCTTTTTTTTAAAAAATTTTTTTAGATTAAATTCTTTCATTTGTTTACAATTCGTGTATTCTTAAATACTTAAGCCCGGCATTGCGGAAGCTGCCTCTTCTGCAATATTCTTATCTTTGGTCTTGCAGGAATACCTGCATCGCTTTTTATCGACTATGAACTCGCATCGGTAAGTTTGTCCGCTCTTAAAAATATTCATAAATTGTGAGGGTTTTACGTTAAAAATTAACTAATTTTAACTAAAATTTACCAAATTTAACTAAGTCTGTCAAGAGGAATTTTCTTTAGGAAAGGCTTAAATACTGCGGTTTTAAGTGGCGGGGCCGACGGGGATCGAACCCGCGACCTCCGGCGTGACAGGCCGGCGTTCTAACCGTCTGAACTACAGCCCCGTTTATGTAAGTAAGTATGAGATGAAACGATACGATACGATAATTAAAGCTTATATTTTAATGCAAAAATTTAATTACGGTTAAAACAATGCCGACCGTAACGCCAATCTGAACAATGAACAATCCGGCAAACCATTTAATAAGCCTGATTTCCAGTTGATTCATCTTGATATCTATTCTTGCTTCCAGTTCTTTTAAATCTGCTTTTGTAGCTACGGAATCCAATAAACTTTTCGACAGAATATCAGCCTGAGCCTCGGCAATAGCTTTAGCCTGTTTTTCAGGCATTCCGGCGCTTGTTAATTTTTCCGCGTAAGCCAGCGTATCAAAAATAAAGGTTTCCATAGTTTTACAATAATAAACGGTTAAGAAGAAAAAGTCAAGAAAATTAAAACGGCGAACGGAAAAATATTCCTGAGTGCGCAGACGAAAATGGTAGGCGGAACAGGGTTCGAACCTGTGACCCCCGGCTTGTAAAGCCGATGCTCTAACCTGCTGAGCTATCCGCCCATAAAAACACAACTGCCCCCGCCTTTAATAAATTTTAAAAACGAGAGCAGCAAATAAAAATTGCGCGTAATCAGAAATTACCACTTTCCTGTGTTGACAGCCTCTTTAAAAGATTTGCCGGCTTTAAACTTTGGAGATTTAGAAGCCTTAATTTGAATCTCCTTTCCGGTTTGGGGATTTCTCCCTTTTCTTGCGGCTCTTTTCGCAACTTCAAATGTGCCAAAACCGACAAGCCTCACGGCATCGCCTTTTTTTAAAGCGTTAATAATAGCGTCAACCGTTGCGCCAAGGGCTTTCTCGCTATCAGCTTTGGTAAGCTTAGACAGCTTTGCAATTGCATCAACTAATTCTGCTTTTGTCATACTTAACTTCCTCCTTTACATTTTAAAGGTTTTAATGGTTAACTTTTAAACCGCCGTACTTAATATCCAATGTTTACAAGGGTTCTGATAAAACATACTTAATATATATATGTTTTTAATATATATGTCAACAAAAAAATGTATATTTTATCTACTTTATAAAAAAATAATCTGTTTTTCCCTATGAATTTATTAGCAGGCACGCCTGTCAACCATCGTCAAACCGCCGCTACAAAAGAGTTTGACTCCTTAAATCGTCATTAAGCCCCTATCAATTAGATTTAGCATGAGCATCCTTTTCGTAAAGAAGGATAGGCAACCCATTATTTATAATTACATCGTCATTTATAACGCATTCCTTAATTGTCGGATCCGTCGGTATTTCGTACATAACATCAAGCATTATAGATTCGAGGATAGTTCTTAATCCTCTTGCTCCCGAACCATACTTTATAGCCTTTTTTGTAATTTCTTTAATCGCGGAATCGGTAAATCGTAAATTCACATCTTCTAACTCAAACAATTTTTGATACTGCTTGACTAAGGCGTTTTTAGGTTTCGTTAAAATTTCTATAAGGGCTTTTTCATCCAATTCTTCAAGCGTGGCTATAACGGGAAGCCTTCCGATAAATTCGGGAATAAGCCCGAATTTTAATAAATCCTGCGTTTCAACCTGTTTTATTATTTCATAAGGATTATTAGATTTATTGGGCTTGGCGCTTGTGTTAAAACCTATAGGCTGAGAATGGACCCTCCTTTCGATAATCCTGTCTAAGCCGTTAAAAGCGCCTCCGCATATAAACAGGATATTGCTTGTGTCAATCTTTAAAAATTCTTGATGGGGATGCTTTCTGCCCCCTTTCGGAGGAACATTTGCAACCGTTCCTTCGATTATTTTTAAAAGCGCCTGCTGAACGCCTTCCCCCGATACATCTCTTGTTATGGAAACATTATCCGATTTTTTTGCTATCTTATCGATTTCATCGACATATATAATGCCCTTTTGAGCCCTTTCGATATCATAATCGGCATTTTGTAAAAGGGAAAGAAGAATGCTTTCGACATCTTCGCCTACATAGCCTGCTTCAGTAAGCGTCGTGGCATCGGCTATAGTGAAAGGCAAATCAAGCATGCGGGCAAGTGTTTGAGCTAAAAGAGTTTTACCGCTGCCCGTGGGTCCGATTATCAAAATGTTGCTTTTTTGCATCTCGACATCCGCACTATTATATTTATCTTTTGGATTATGAGTCGCATTGTTATGCCCGATACTTTTAACGGAAAGGTTGTGTTCTATCCTTTTATAGTGATTATAAACGGCAACGGAAAGGATCTTTTTTGCTCTTTCCTGTCCTATTACATACTGATCCAAAAAATTTTTGATTTCTACCGGCTTATAAAGATAGTTTTTAGCTTTGATGTCCGGCTCGGCAGGCTGCTTGCTTTCTTCCGATATAATTTCGTTGCAAAGATTAATGCACTCGTCGCAAATATAAACGGACGGTCCTGCAATCAGTTTCCTGACCTCATCCTGTGATTTACCGCAAAAGGAACAGTAAAGCTCTCTACCCGAATTATCATTATTATTACTTTTTCTTGCCATATTAATTACCTCTTTTGCTTATACTTATAATATTTGGAAAATATCGATAAAACTATTTTACGCTTTTAATATCTTTCTTGTCCACGACCTTGTCGATAATGCCGTATTTAGCGGACTCAGCGCCGCTCATATAAAAATCTCTCTCGGTATCCACCTGAATCTTATCTATAGGCTGAGAGGTATGAAAAGCTAAAATCTGATTTAGCTCCTCCCTCATCCTGAGAATTTCCCTTGCCTGTATATCGATATCCGTGGCCTGCCCCTGAAATCCGCCGGCAGGCTGATGTATCATAATCCGGGAATGAGGAAGGGCAAACCTCTTTCCTTTTGTGCCTGCGGCTAAAAGCACTGCCCCCATGCTTGCCGCCTGCCCCATGCACAGCGTAGAAACATCCGGTTTTATATATTGCATAGTATCGTAAATTGCAAGCCCGGAGGTTATAATGCCGCCGGGGGAATTGATATAAATATTTATATCTTTTTCCGGGTCTTCGGATTCGAGAAAAAGCAGCTGCGCTATTATAAGATTGGCAAAGTTGTCGTCTATCGCATCTCCGACAAATATGATTCTATCCTTTAAAAGACGGGAATATATATCGTAAGCCCTCTCCCCTCGGTGTGTTTGCTCGACGACTATCGGAACAAGTGACATTTTTATTATTCTCCTTAAAGTTTTCTAAATTTTATTTATACAGGCTATACGCTAATTCGCATATATCTATATATATGATACCTTACTTGCGGTAAGAAAATCAAATATCTTATCTTCGAGCAAGGCTTGTTTAAGATTATTGCGGGCCTCGCCTGTAGCATAGAAGCTCTTTACTTCGTCTTCTTTCAAGCCTGACTCTCCCGCCGTTTTTTTATAAAATTCTTCAAAATCGCTTTCGTCTATTTTAATATTTTCCGTTTTGGAAATTTCGGAAAGCAAAAGGTATAATACCAGCTCCCGTTTTGCCATAAGCTTAAGCATATTTAATAAATCGCCCTTTTGCTTTTCGTCAATATCTTTATATTTGCCCTGTTTTTTTAAATCCTCTAATCTTGCCAAAGCGTCTTCCTCTATGACGCTTTCGGGCAAATCGACAGGGTTAAGATTGACAAGTTCGTCCGATATTAATGACCTGATAGATTCTTTATATCTTTTATCCTCATATTCTTTAAGGCTTTTTTTGACATATTCCTTAAACTCATCGACATCTTTGAAATTGCCGAAATTTTTAATCGTTTCGGCATTAAGTTCGGGCAGTATTTTTTTATCTATTTCCTTAATAACGCCCTTTACCTTAACATTTCTTTCTCTGTCGTCATATTCAAAGTTATCGCCCTTCTTTTTGCCGATAAAAACGGATTCAAAAGACTTATCGATAATGTTTGAATTAAGGCTTATTAAATAGTCCTTTGCGTTATCTATCTCTTTGCCTGCTTCATCTTCCGTAATGTAATCTATCTTAACAAAATACCTGTCGCTATTGTTTATGGGGCTTAAGTCATCCTGTTTTTCGCTATCCGCAGTCCTTTCAAGCAGGAAATTAATTTCGTCTTTAATAACTTCGTCCGTAATATCCCTTTTCTTAACCTCTTTAATTTTTAAATCCAAATTTAAATTTTTCACGGAGGGCATAACTTCAAAATATACGGTGTATTCTTTATCGCCCTTTTTTTCCATTCTTGGAGTTCCAACCACGAAAAGGTCTTTTTCGGCTAATATTTTTTTAAAATCTTCATTTAAAATCTCGACTGCCGCTTCTTCAAGAAGTTCCGCCTCATAAAATTTTTTTATAATGGATAACGGGGCTTTCCCTGGCCTGAAACCTTTGATATTTGACTGCTTAGCCGCTGTCTCTAATTTCTTTTTTAAAAGCTCGCCCGTCCTCAGGTCGTCTAATTTTAAATTGACCCTTTTTTTTACCGAGGTTTCATCCTCTATAACAAAACCATTCACTGCGTTATCCATTAAAATCCCCTTGTAAATTTAATTTATATGTCGCAAAATTAAAGTAAATCCTTAATCCTGCACTAGAAGTTACATTATATATCAAAAGCTATGTTAAATCTGGATTCCCGCCTACGCGGGAATGACGACTGTTGAGTTAAAACCTTAATCTCCGAATAGTCATTCCCGCGTAGGCGGGAATCCAGAAAATAAAATTTCTAATGCAGGATTAAGGTAAATTATACCGATAATTAAAGTATATAATATATTTAATCAGCCGACAAATATAGGCCTCTTTGAAACCATATCGGGAAGTATTAAGTTTCTGTACGGCATATTTTTGGTTCCGCCTTTAATTTCCTTTATTAACTCTTCCTCGTTAAGATTGAAATTCTTTCTTTCCTTATACCTGTTTCTAACCGGCAAAACCCCCCCTTCCGCCTCTTTATGCCCCACGACGACGATATACGGAACCCATTCTTCCTCCGCAAACATAATCTTTTTGCCGAGGCTGAAATCCCTGTCGTCGATGTCAACCCTGATACCTGAGCTAAAAAGTTTTTCCTTAAGTTTAACCGCAAAATCCAGAAATTTATCGGATACCGGAATAATTCTTACCTGCGTTATGCTGAGCCATAAAGGCAAAACAGGAATATTTTTTTTAAGAGCCTCTTCCAAAATGAGATACATCCATCTTTCTATTGCGCCGACGGAAGAATGGCAGATTATGCATCCCTCCTTTTCGCCGTTTTCGTTAACAAAATTTATGCCGTATCTTTTGGCATCCTCGACATCGAGCTGGACGGTCGAAAGCTGGCAGGAACCGTTCACGGAATCCACGCCCTGAAATTCATGCTTAAGCGCCCAATAGTGCTTCATTTTCGACAATGTTTCTATAAGAGCCGGCTTCTTTGAATATTTTAAAAGTTCGATAATCTTATCTTTATATTTATCATAATACTCTTTAACTATTCTAAAAACAACGGCATATTCAATTTTTGCGGCCTCGGCTAAATCGGCATATTGTTTGTAAAGCACCTGATACTCGTTGAATCCTTCTTCTAAATTAAGGCAAAAGCTGTGAATATCGGGCATCGTAAAACCCCTTAATCTCCTTAAACCCGATAACTCCCCGCTTTTTTCGTATCTAAAGCTTTTCGAAAACTCGTAAAATCTCAGCGGTAGCTGTTTATAACTAATCTTTGCGTCTTTAAGCATCGAAAAAAGCCCAAAATCGCCCGCAAACCTTAAGACAAACTCCTTGCCTTTTGCAAATCCCCCGCTTTCGCTTTTTTCGTCGGGCACAAAAACGGAATAATGCCGTTCATGAAAAGATTCCCCCTGCCCCTTAATTTCGGGCTTGTTCCAGTTATATATCAAAGGAGTTTCAATCTCCATGCATTTTAACCTGTTTAAGGCGATATCTTCCGCCCAATCGGATAAAAGTTTGTATAACAGCGTCCCTTTCGGATAAAGCCTCAAATGTCCCGAATCAGAGTTTTCCTCATGGTCGGCAATTTCAAGCCGCCTCATAGCCGCAACGGATGGGGGGGTTGCGCCGTCTTTAATTTTAAATTCCTCGAAGGCGATAACTTTTCTTAAGGATGGAAAGTCTTTGAGGGTATCGCCGGCTAATATGTTTTTATCGTTTAAATTTATTTTAGTCTCTGCACCGGTATAATCCAATATAAAAAATTCGCTTTCCACATCTTTTACGACATCTTCCCTTGTCTTATGGATAGCCTGATTCGGGGCTGATTCGCTTACTATATGGCGGGACGACTCGCTTAAAGGGTGTCCCTTGCAGGATATTTTAAAGCTTTTATACCAGCCGAAAGGCGCCCTGTAAACCCCTGCGATAGATTCTAATTCCGTTTTTAAGCTATTTAAGGTCTTAACTGCAAAAGACGGTTCGGCAAGACTGTTTGACAGGTGGGCGTAAGGATATAAAACTATAATCCGGGGTTTTAATTTTTCTGAAATACCTTTTATCTCATAAAAAGCCTTTTTAACGATTGCGTACGCATCCGAGGCGTCGCCTTTTTCTACGGTGCAAAAAACCACTAACGGATCTTTAAACGAAACCTCGGACTCTTTAACGGAATTTACATCGATTTCTTCGGCAACAGGCGTCTTTCCTGTTAAAGCATAACTAAAGGTATCGGCATGAATGATTAATAATTGCATATATTAAAAGTCGTTAGGAAGGCTCTCGAGTTCCCTTGCCGTAAAAACGGGACCGTCTTTGCAAACATAAACGCTTCCGACATTGCACCTCCCGCATTTGCCCAGCCCGCATTTCATTCTATTTTCAAGAGTCGTAATAATATTTTCTTTGTCAAAACCCATCTTTTCTTCTAAGGACTTTAAGGCAAATTTTATCATAATCGGAGGCCCGCAAACGACGGCAATGCTATTTTCACCTTTAAGGGGGAGCTGTTCGAGAATAGTAGGAACAAAACCGACTTTCCCCGTCCAATCCGGAGTTTCGCCGCCCGGATCGACGGTAATAACCACCTCTGTATTTTTATATTTTTTCCAGCCGTCAAAAACATTTCTATACAAAAGGTCGTTCACGGTTCTTGCGCCGTATAAAACGGTTATTTTGCCGTAATCATCCCTTTCGTCGAAACAGTATTCCAGAATTGATTTTACGGGCGCCATACCGATACCGCCGCCGATGAAAACGAGGTCTTTGCCTTTCATTTTGGCCGTATCGAAATAGTTTCCGTATGGACCCCTAAAGGATAGTTTGTCCCCGGGATTTAATCCGTTTATACCGGTGGTTGCCCTGCCGGAGGTTCTGAAACTAAATTCAAAAAATTCTTTTCTTAGAGGAGACGACGAAAACCCAAAGGTCGATTCCCCTTCCCCTACAACCGAAAACTCTCCAAACTGACCCGGCAAAAAATCGATACTGCCGCCGTTTATGGCAAGGCGGATTGTTTTGGTATCGTTGGTTTCCTGAATAATTTCCTTTATTTCCGCTAACTTAGGTAAGTAAATATTTTCCATTAACTATCTGCTCCCTGCTATATGTTAAAAATTTTATCAATTACGGTCATTATCTGCCGCCTTTCGACTGGATTCCCGCTTTCGCGGGAATGACAAACCAGTTTTAACCGTTTTCATTTATCATTATGACCTTATTTATTTGCAGTTTGTCCCAACCCGCTTCAGCGGGAATCCAGTTTTCCCGTCATTCCGTCATAATGACAAATAACAATAATTATTAAATTAACCCCGCCAGATCCCTTGCCACTTCCTTGATATCTATATCCTCGGGACAATTTCTCGAACACCTGCCGCACCCGACGCATAAATACTTGTTAAATTTCTCGCTGTATATTTTAAATTTGTGCATAAGCCTCTGCCTGTACCTGTCGCCCTGCGTAACCCTTGGATTATGTCCCGATGTATGAAGCGTAAATATTGCAAACTGGCAGGAATCCCAGTTTCTAATCCTTCTGCCTTCTTTTAAATTCCCCTCATCCTGAATGTCAAAGCAATGGCATGTCGGGCATGTATAAGTACAAATCCCGCAGCCGATGCAGGATAAAAACCTGTCCTGAAAATAGTTATGTTCAAAATTTTTATCCAAAAACCCCTTTGTCTTTTCGATTTCAAAAACCTTTTTCCAGTCCTTATCTGCAGGAATCTGAGCCTTCGTTATTTCTTTAAACAGGCTTAAGTATGGGGTTATAAGCTCCAACCCCTTTTCGCTTACCACGGTAGCAAAATATTTATTATCCTCCTTTTTAAGGAGTATATCCGAACCGTAAGAACTTTCGGGAGAAAGCTGCATATCCGTGCAAAAACAATAATTGTCGGGCTTTTTGCAGGCTATAGAAATTATGGTTAAATTCTTAAATCTTTCGTTAAAAAATTCGTCCCTGTAATCCCAGTTAAAAACTTTTTCCATTATGGGACCGGCGGCGGCATCGCACGGCCTTCCGCCAAAAATAACCCTTTTTTTGTTTTCGCCCGTAACCGCTCCAAGACCGTCTTTTATATCGACATCCACTCCCGAAACTGAATATTCGAAAAGAGTTTCGGTTTTGGGAAGAAGATATTCTTTATAAGACATCTTCGGCAAAAGAATACCCAGATTTGCTTCGTCAAATTTATCTATTTTTCCGTAAAATGTGTCCCCATCTTTGTCTTTTGGGGCTATAACATTAAAATTATCCGATATTAAAGAATTAACAAATTTTTTTAAATCTTCGGCTAAGATTTCAAAATATTTTTCTTCCATTCTATAGGCTCTCCCGCATCTTACTTTATAAACTCGTTAAAATCACTTTCGCTAAACACTCCGAACACCGGTTTGGCATTAATATCGAGTCCCGATTTATAGCCAAAAAGATTGTTGACATCCCTTGCCATTTTTTCATTAATCAACATAAGAGGAATATTTACGGGACAGGCGCGCTCACATTCGCCGCATCCGATGCACCTACCAGAAAGATGATAAGCCCTGATTAAGTTCCACTGGGCATTGCCTGTCTCTTCGAGATTTGTGTCTATCCATTGAGGCATATTCTTTTCGACGATACACCTTGAACAATAACATAACGGACAGGCCTGTCTGCATGCATAACATTTTATGCATTTGTCGAATTCTTTTTCCCAGAAGGAATTTTTTTCTTCGGGGCTCATAGAATCCAGCTCTTCTATCTTTGCATAAGGCTTCAGATTACCTGATAAATTAAGCTTCGGGGCTTCGGAAGGGACAAGGTAGTCATATAATACAGGCGTATGTTCATTGCAGATGAGGCATTTATCGTAAACGGAGGCTTCGGAAACAGCCGTTTCACCTTTGTCGGCAAGATTTTGCCTGATGACGCCGTTACATTCGACGCCTATAATCTTTATATTATCCCTTGAAACCTGATACTCCTGTATCAATGCGTTAACGGCCTTTTCGTCGCATCCTTTAACGACTATGCCTATTTTGCCAAATTTTTTAACCTCCGGCTTTTTTAAAAATACCGCCAAATCTTGAACGGCATGATGATTAAAAGACAGCCTATCCGCATCCTCCGCCTTTGTAATAAATACCGGACGCATCCTCTGGGGGTTTGAGCCTTTGGTATAGCCGATTACTAAGCTAACCTCCCCGCTTTCCAAAAGGTCTTTTGCTATCTTTTGCAGCTTTTCATCTGTATTTGCCATATATTATATCCTAAAAGTTAAATTTAAATCAGTTATATTATAGAATAGATTACCGCTGAAGCGGGTTGGGACATATGAATTATTATTTAGTTTTATTTAATTATTTTTTAAATATATCGCTTGAATTATCATTCAGCGACTTAATCTTATCGGTAAATTCATTAATTACGGAAACCCATTTATTACCCTCCGAGGCGCTAATCCATGAAAATTCAATCCTGTTTAAATCTACGCCCAAAAAACCCAGTAAATCTCTGAAAGCCGCGTATTTTCTTCTTGAATGATAATTGCCGCTGATATAATGGCAGTCTCCGGGATGGCATCCCGAAACCAATACGCCCTTTGCCCCTTTCTTAAACGCCTCGACAATGAACAAGGGGTCTATTCTTCCCGAACAGGGGAGTTTTATTACTCTTACATTGTCCGAATATTTCATTCTGCTTGTTCCCGCAAGGTCCGCTCCGCTGTAGGTACACCAGTTGCAAACAAATGCGATAATTCTGGGGTCGCTCACATTGTTTCCGCCGGATTTCACGGGCTTTTCTTTTTTATCTTCCATCTAAAAACAGGCTCCTTTTTTGTTTTAATATTATCAGGGATATTTAAATTGCTAAAGACCTAATCTCCGCATATATCTGGTCATCCATAAATCCTTTGACATCTATCGACTTCGAGAAACAGGCATTGACGCATGCGCCGCAGCCGGTGCAAAGTCCGGGATTGACGCTGGCAACAACCTTTATAACCTTGCCGCTTCTATCCTTAATCTCCTTCCTGCTAATCGCGCTAAAACCGCAAACCCTCTGGCAGTAAAAGCAGGCAACGCAGGTAGCTTCATTAACATTGGCAATCGTTCCTTCAACCTCGTATTCGTTCTTTGAAAACAGCCCCAGTATTTTAGATGCGGCGGCGGAACCGGAAACAACAGACTCGGGAATATCCCTCGGACCCTGCGCCATGCCCGCAAGATAAATCCCTGCCGTAGAGGATTCCGCGGGACGGAGCTTCGGATGAGACTCCGTAAAAAATCCGTATTTATCGTAAGATATGCCGAGCATTTGCGCCGTCTTGTCGGAACCCTTTTTAGGTATGACGCCGGTTGCAAGAACCACCATATCTGCGGCAATCTCAACCTGATTTCCCGAAAGCGTATCGGCGCCCTTAACGATAAGTTTGCCGTTATCTTCGTAAATCTTCGAGACCCTGCCCCTTAGATATACCGCTCCGTCCTGCTCCATCGTCCCCCTGACAAACTCTTCGTATCCCTTGCTTGTCGCCCTTATGTCTATATAAAAAACATAGCTCTGTGAACCGTGAACCTTATGCGCAAATAATTTTGCATGTTTTGCGGTGTACATACAGCAAACCTTCGAGCAATAAGGAACGCCTTTTTCGGGGTCTCTTGAACCTACGCATTGAATAAACACGATTGTCTGCGGAGTTGTCCCGTCGGAGGGTCTTTTAATCACGCCTTCGGTCGGGCCGGATGCCGATAAAAGCCGTTCAAACTGTAAACCTGATACTACATCCTTATATTTGCCGTAGCCATACTCGCCGTAAAGGGAATTATCCATAAGGTCGTATCCTGTCGAGGCAACGATTGCGCCGACCGTTTCTTCGATAATCTCGTCCTTCATATCAAAATCTATGCACTTTGGTCCGCATGCCTCATAGCATTTGACGCATTTTCCGCCTTTTTTAAAGTGAAGACAGACCGACCTGTCCAATACGGGAACAAGCGGAACGGCTTGAGGAAAAGGAACATATATCGCAGTCCTTTCGGACAAATTCATATTAAATTCGCTTTTGACATTTTTATGCATCGGACAGGCATTCCAGCAGTCGCCGCAACCTGTGCAGTCATGCTCGACAACGCTTCTTGCCTTTTTCTTGATTTTTACCTTAAAATTTCCGATATATCCCGAAACATCTTCGACTTCGGAATAAGTATATAGCTTTATGTTTGGATGCTGGTTTACCTCAACCATTTTCGGCGTCATTATGCAGCTTGAGCAGTCCAATGTGGGAAATGTTTCGTCAAGCTGAATCATTCTTCCGCCGATGGACGGCTCTTTTTCCACAAGCAAGACCTCTACTCCCCCGTTTGCAATATCTAATGCCGCTTGAATGCCCGATATTCCTCCGCCGATAACAAGCGCTTTTTTGTTTAAAGGAACCCTGACATCTTCGATGGGTCTGTCTCTTTTTACCTTTTCCACCATCATTTTCATTAAATCTACGGCTTTTTGCGTAGCCCTTTCTTTATCCTCATGAACCCATGAAACCTGTTCTCTTATATTGGCAATCTCGACAAAATACGGATTTAAACCCTCTTTAACGGCAGCTTTTCTAAATGTGTTTTCATGCATATGCGGAGAGCATGCCGCAAGAACAACCCCCGTTAATTTTTGTTCTTTAATCATGTTTCTCAAGCTGTTTTGTCCCGGGTCGGAACACATATATTTGTAGTCAACGGCGGTTACGACGCCCGGAACTTTCTTCGCCTCCTCGGTAACCTTAGCGACATCGACGGTTCCTGCAATGTTCGAACCGCACCAACAAACAAAAACTCCTATTCTTGCCATAATATATACCTCTATATATGCAAACTTAAATAAATAATAATCTTAATTTTTTAATCCTTCTATCTTTCTTAAAACCCTGTCCGCCGCAACCATATGTCCTTCTATTGCAAGGTCTTTCGGAGCTATGCCGAAAGAAAGCCCCAGAAGCTCGGTTATAAAAAGCACCGGCAGTCCTATTTTTTCCGAGTATTTTCTCTCGATTTCCCTCTGCCTGACGTCTAAATTTGAATGGCACAGGGGGCAGGCAACAACCACAAGGTCTGCTCCATGTTTTTTAATATCGTATAAGACATTGCCCGTTAAAGCCATTACGACATCCGGCTTGGAAAGCGAGTTAATGGCGCCGCAGCACTCGGTTTTATAAGAATAATCGACGGTCTCCGCCCCCGTAAGACCGACTAATTCATCCATCGACACCGGGTTTTCAGGGTCATCAAACTGCATAATCTTTGGGGGTCTGACTAAAAGACAGCCGTAATAAGAGGCAACCTTGAGTCCCGACAAAGGCTTTTTAACCATGGATTTTATCTTGTCTTTACCGACAATCTTAATCAGAAATTCAAGCATATTATTTATTTCCATATCCGCATTGTAGGGCATCTCTAATGAGTCGGTTATCTTCTTTTTAAGAATCTCATCCGATTTAAGTTCGTGATGGGCGGTTTTAAGCCTGTTAGAGCATGCGGCGCAAGGGGCAAGAACGGACTCGTATCCCTCCCCTTCCGCTATTGCAAGGTTTCTTGCCGGAAGCGCTATTGAAAGATTGTGATTTATGCTGTGAGCCGCCGAAGCCCCGCAGCAATTCCAATCTGGTATTTCTTTAATTTCTATATTTAACGCCTCGAGTATTTTTAACAGCGACACTTCGTATTCAAACGATGTCCCCTTAAGCGAGCATCCCGGATAATATGCTAATTTCATATATATAATTTCTCCCAATAGTTTTAAATTTACTCAAAGTCCTTAAAAATTTTGGCTATTTGATTTAAATCCGAAATCTTTTCCCCGAGCATTTTAAGCTTGCCCTTTTCAAGCATTTTTGGGGCCAAAAACATATCCCTGAACAGATGCCTTGTTTTAAATTTGTACTTTCCTACAAGCTCAAGTTCAAATATTCTTCCGTTGGATTTAACATTGTCCAAAAAGACTTCGTGAAACATCTGAACCTCTTTTTCGGCTTTTGCCGTTATGCCTCTTTTTTCGGCTATTTCTCTCAAAACATCCATAATCCCTGTAACCTCAAAACCCTTTGGACAGCGGGTAGAACAGGTATTGCAGGAAACGCAAAGCCAGATGGTCTTAGAATTTAAAACCTTATCGTCCATACCGAGTTCCGTCATTTTTATAATCTGGTTCGGGGTATAATCCATCTCGAAGTTGACGGGACAGCCTGCGGAACACTTTCCGCACTGATAACATTTGGAAAGCTTATCGTGAAGCATCGCCTCCACCTGCGAAACAAAGTTCCTTCTGTTCTGTTCGTTTATAACCGTTTTCATGTTAATATCCTAAAAAATTTTTATTTTTTAAATTTAAATAAAATTATAAATGCAGTCTTTTTATTTTAGTTTATTTTGAACTTTTAGTCAAGCAAATTTCCGACTTTTTTATTTACAATTTGCATATAAATCATAGTCTTTGAATTTTAAGACATTAACGGGCACAAGACCGTCATAACCTTGAAGACTTTCATCTTTTATGTCTTCAAGGTATAAATATGTGCAGCCGTCGATATCGGGAGATTGAAAGGGGGTTCTTGCCTTAACCGTCCTGTTGCCGATCCCGTCAACGATAGCATTATAAGTCCTGCCGATGTGCTTGGACAATATCTCAGGCAAAAGGTTTCTCTGAGTTTCCATTAATATTTTATACCTTTCGTTTCTAATTCCGGCTCTAATCTTTCCCCGATATTTAAAAGAGTCCGCCCCCCTTTCGTCCGAATATTTAAAAACCCCCAGATTATCGAATTTAACATCTTTAATAAACCCTAAAAGTTCCTCGAAATCCTTATCGGTTTCGCACGGGAAACCCGTTATAAGAGATGTCCTTAAGGCAACATCCCGAATATTATTTTTTAATTTTTGAATTAATTCTATAATATCTTTTTTTGTTTCACCCCGCTTCATGAGTTTTAAAACATTGCCGCTTATGTGTTGAACGGGCATATCGATATACTTCAATATCTTTTCTTCGTTTTTCATAAGGCTTATTAAATCGGCGTTAAATAATCTCTTTGACGGGTAAAGATATAAAAGCCTTATCCATTCTATGCCTTTAATCTTCACGAGTTCCTTTAAAAGTTTATATAAACCGTTTTTGATATTTAAATCTAAACCGTAGTAAGATGTGTCCTGCGATATTACTATTAACTCCTTAACCCCTGTTTGCGCCAGACCGGCCGCCTCCTGCTTTATTTCATCCACGGACCTCGATTTATAGCTCCCCCTGATGGACGGAATAGTACAGAAAGAACAGGTTCTATCGCATCCCTCGGAAATTTTAATATACGCGGTCCTCTTCAGATTAAAATGCTCCCTGCCTGCGTTTTCGCAAGACTTCAAATTTTTATTCGTTACGATGCCGAGTTCGCTAACTATTTTATCTTCGTCGAATGTTGACAAAAACAGATCTACCTCGGGTAATTCGTCTTTTAAGCTTTTCAAATTGTTATTGACTAAACAACCCGTAACGACGATATATTTCGGACGCCCCTCTTCCCTTTTTCGAATTACTTCCATAATGACATCTATGGACTCTTTTCTTGCCGCCTCTATAAACCCGCAGGTATTAATCACGCAAACATCGCAATCGTCCAGATTATATGTAAATTCAACGCCGGAGGTTTTGAGACGGGTAAACATTACCTCGGAATCCACCTGATTTTTTGGACATCCTAAACTGATAAGATTAAAACGAAGGGACATGGCAATAAAATAACTTGACAAATGACTATAAAGTCATTACAATCATATTTAAGTATCGTAATAATATTTTAACCATAAAATTTATAATTAAAATTATAAGGTTATAATATAATATAAAATGTTTTTTTATGCTATTAAAAATTTAAAATCATGCCAAATTTTAAATCTTTTATTAAATCCTTAATATTTTTATTTTTTATACCGTTTTCTTTAATTTTAATTTCAAACCATTCTTCTTATGCGTCTTCTTATTCGGCAAAAAAATCAAACAAGACAAACCCTGATTTATTAACATTTAACGCGTATAACAACGCGCCTGAAACCGATGAAAACATTCCCGCCGCAATAAGTTTGAAAACGGCTTTAGAAATTGCCCTCAAACATTATCCCGGAATAATGGCATCCAAATACTCTTATGTATCATCCATATACGCCAAAAATCAATCTCTTTATCTGTATTATCCGCAAATTTCCGGAAATGCGGGGTTTTCTAAGAATTCGGTTATGGATGTCAATAACAGCGGCATAACTACAGTTAACGGGCAAGTATATCAGACAGGTACAAGGGGAATAAATTATTCTTTAAACAATTACTCGGGAAGCATTAACGCAACTTATATGTTATACTCGTTCGGCTCCCGTTATTACAATTATCTCAGCGCAAATTATAACATGAAGGGGGCTAAAGCCGGTTACAGCCTCACGATAAATAACGACCTCTACAATGTAATCCTTAATTTTGCCACATATTTTGCGGACAAGGAATTAATGAAAGCCGATAAGGAAAATCTAAAAAACAGCGAAATCCAGTATAAAGCCGCCGGCGCATTTTACAGGGTCGGAACGGGGAACCTCTTAGACGCCGAAACGGCAAGGGCAACGATGGAAACGGCAAGGGCAGCTTATATAAACTCGATATACATTGTAAAAATTGCAAGACTGGCGCTGCTCAACTCGATAGGGCTTCCTCCTTCAAAACAATACCATTTTGTTAATACGCTTAAATTTAAACCTTTTAATTTAGCATTAGATAAACTTATAAAAAAGGCATTAAAATTTAACCCCCAGCTAAAAGAATCCTTATATGCGGTTAAATCCTCGGAGTCATCCGTGAGGGCGGCAACAAGCGGATACTTTCCTACTTTTAACGCCGATTTCTCATATACGGGGCAAAACTCTTCGTTTCCGCTAAACAGAAATTATTCAGCCGGTCTTTCCGTTTCCATACCTATCTTTAACGGGTTTTTAACCCAAAATAAAATCGAATATTCCAGGGCTATATTAAACAGTAATATATGGAACAGGCGGCTTACCGAAGATAATCTTGTTTACGGCGTCTCCGGCGATTATTACGCTATTTTAAATCAGTATTCAACGGTAAAGGCGCTCAAATCATCGGCGGATGCCTCAAAACTCGCATATCAGCTTGCGCTAAAAAGTTATGAGGTCGGGGTGGGCTCTATGGTTCAGCTTGTAACGGCAAACGCCCAGTATATATCCGGCATAACAAGTTACATAAACGCCAAGTTTACCTATTTTTACCAAAAGGCCAAGCTTTATTCCGACCTGGGTTTGATGTTGGAACATTATATAAAACGATAAAGAACTGGATGAGCCGTCTAAATGCCGGCGGCTTTAAAACATACCTGCCGCAGCCGGCTGGGATAAAATTAAGGTGAAAAAATGGGGAAAAATAAAAAAATTATTTTAATAATCGCAGTTATTCTGATTATAATATCGGCTATTTCTTATTTTATAATAAAATCGGGGTCAAAGCATCCTGTTTACGAGCTTTACGCCGTCAAGCCCATGACGATACAAAAATATGTTACGACATCGGGAACCGCAAATCCAATCAATACAATAAATGTAGGGGCTCAGGTATCGGGAAGATTTTCAAAACTTTATGTCTGGTATAACTCCGTCGTAAAAAAGGGACAGCTTCTTGCCGAAATAGACCCTACTCCTTTTATTCAAAAAGTTGACCAGGATAAAGCAAATCTTGCATCCGCAAGAGCAAATGTTTTAAAGCAAAAAGCCCTTCTGGCATACGACAAACTTACATACATCAGGGATAAAAAATTATGGGAAGAAAATCTCATAGCCCACGCCACGGAGCAAAATGCGTACAGCATATATCTTCAGGACAAAGCCCAGCTTAAATTCTTAGAGGATGCCGCTAATGCCGTTAAATCCCAGCTTGCTCAGGATGAAACCAATCTTTCATACACAAAGATATACTCACCCGTAAACGGCGTTATTATAAATGTAAGCGTCGTAGTCGGGCAGACCGTCGCTTCAACCTTCCAGACCCCGAGCCTTTTTACTATAGGAGAGGACCTTAAGGAAATGGAAATATATACTACGACAAATGAAGCGGATCTCGGCGGCATAAAAAAGGGGGACAGGGCATCGTTCACCGTATATGCCTATCCCGATAAGACATTTTGGGGATATGTTCACAACATAAGGATAAACCCGACAACAGTTTCGGGAGTGGTAAGCTATAATGTTACGATATACTTTAAAAATCCGGACGGGTTAATCCTTCCGGGGATGACGGCAATTCCTAAAATTTATGTTTCGGAAAAAAAAGGCGTTCTCGGCGTGCCTAATGCTGCCTTAAGATTCATTCCGCAGGACGAAAACAAAGAGATTTTAGACAACTTATCCAAAAAACTGAAGGTCGGCGAGGGCGTCGTATGGGTATTGAAAAACAAAATGCCGGAACCGGTAATAGTAAATCTCGGCATAAACAACGACAGCGACACCGAGATTATTTCCAAAGATATTAAAGTGGGAACGGAAATAATAACGGGCTTAAAATCGAATTATCAGGCTACCGGGACGCCGGGAAGAAGACTCTTTTTCTAACCCAAAATTGCCGATGGAGATTGTTAAATATATCGCAATGCATTAAAAACACTGGATTCCTGCTTACGCAGGAATGACTTTGCAGATTTTTAAGTTTTCACCCAACGGGTGTCATTCCTGCGTAAGCAGGAATCCAGAAAATAAAATCTCTATCGGCAATTTTGGGTTCTAAGTAAGGTATTAACTATGAATATGGACTATGATATTCCGGGCGGCAATTCCCCTCTAATAAGGCTTGAAAATATCGGTATGATTTATAAAATCGGGGATATTTCTTATGAGGTGCTAAAAGGTATAAATCTTATTGTCGAAAACGGTGAATTTGTCTCCATAATGGGGGCATCAGGCTCGGGAAAATCCACTCTTATGAACATATTGGGATGCCTTGACAGACCCACCGCCGGAAAATATTTTCTTGAGGGCAGGGATGTTTCTAATTTAACTTCCGATGAACTTGCCGAGATAAGAAACAAAAAAATAGGGTTTGTTTTTCAGGGTTTCAATCTTATCCAGCGGCTTTCGATCGTCGAAAATGTCGAACTGCCCCTGTATTATTCGGGCATGCATTCGAAGGAAGCGACGGAGATGGCAATGGAAGCGTTAAAACTCGTTGACCTTGCGGATAAAGAAAACAAATTTCCTAACCAGATATCCGGAGGGGAACAGCAAAGGGTCGCTATAGCAAGGGCGATAGTAAACAACGCTCCTATTATTATGGCGGACGAACCGACAGGCAACCTTGATTCCGTGAGGGGAGCGGATGTAATGAGATTTTTCAAAAAAATTAACGAAGAAAGAGGGGCAACGATTATTCTTGTATCGCACGATAAAAACATAGCTAATTACGGAAAAAGACTTATAACCGTTAAAGACGGGGTAATTATATCTTCGGCTATATCTGAGGCAAAACTATGAAACGGGTAAAATTTGCATTTTTTCTTGACTTGAAATCGGCTTACAAAACGCTTCTTAGAAATAAAATAAGGTCTCTTTTAACGATACTCGGAATAATTATAGGGGTAGGCTCGGTTATCGCAACCGTCAGCATAGGACAGGGGGCTTCGGAAGCTATCCAGAGCACGATAAATTCTATGGGTTCCAATATGCTTATAATCCTTCCTGGTTCATCTTCGTTAGGGGGCGTTCACACAGGCTTCGGAATATTGCCGACGCTGACCCTGGACGATGCCTACGCAATAAGGAAACTCCCCGCCGTAAAAACCGATTCGGGAAATCTCGGCATGGCTCAGCAGGTTATATGGCGCGGCAATAACTGGTCAACACTTATAATGGGCGCAAGTTCGACATTTCCTGAAATTAGAGACTGGCCTGTCGCCAAAGGAACGTTTTTTGACCATCAGCAGGTCGTATCGGCGGCAAATGTCGCCGTTATCGGCAATACCGCGGCAACGGAGCTTTTTGGACTTATTAATCCTATCGGACACATTATACTCATACATAATGTCCCGTTCACGGTAATCGGCATTTTATCGGTCAAAGGCTTTAACGCATTCGGCCAGGATCAGGACGACACGGTAGTAATACCTATAACTACGATGCTGGAAAAAATCGCCGGAACTACATGGGTACATGCCATAGCGGTATCGGCAAAATCAAAGGAGGATACCGTTATAGCCCAGTCGGAAATTACCGCCCTTTTAAGACAAAGACATCATATCCCGCTGCACAAGCCAAATGACTTTTTTGTAAGAAACCTTACCGAAATCGCACAGGCCGCAAATTCCAGCGCCAACACATTTACTATTCTTCTGGCAAGCATAGCCGCCGTTTCTTTGCTTGTAGGAGGCATAGGGATAATGAATATAATGCTGGTTTCGGTTACGGAAAGAACAAAAGAAATAGGAATCAGATTGGCGGTAGGCGCTAAAAAGAAAGATATTCTCAAGCAGTTTCTTATAGAATCTTCGGTGTTGAGTCTTTTCGGAGGAATACTGGGCATAGCCGCCGGAATAGGCATTTCAAACTCGATATCGGCTTTTTCCCCGCTTAAAACCATCGTTACGACGGAACCTATAATAATATCGTTAGTATTTTCTCTGTGCGTAGGAATATTTTTCGGTTTTTATCCGGCTTTTAAAGCCTCGCGAATGAACCCCGTGGAAGCGCTAAGGTATGAATAATCAGGACAGGCATTTTTCGATTACCTCGTCAAATGCGGTTGAGGTCGGACTTACCCCTTCATAAGGCACTGCGCCCGCCTCTTTTAGCGCATTAATAAAATCCTCGCCGGAAACATATATCGTATTTGACGGTTCTACAACCTTTCCTTTGATTATAACGCAAGGGCCGGCGGGATCGTTTTTGTCTTTAAAATCCTCCGGAATTATCGAAATCTTGACATTTCTAAAGGTGGAAATAATAAGCCACACGATAGACGAATACATTTTACACCGGCCGTGCGGGGGACATTTCGTAATAATTTTTACTTCGACCTGCTCCATTTTGCCTCCTTTTTTATTTTGCCTTCCTCCTTAATCCTGTAATAGAAATTTTATTTTCTGGATTCCCGCTTTCGCGGGAATGACAATGCGGGAATTTAACTTTTAACCCAAAGGGTGTCATTCCCGCGAAAGCGGGAATCCAGAATTACTTAATATTGGAATATCTTAAATATTTTCTAAATCGGGATTCGTGTTCCTATTTCCGCTTACTATTTCAAATTAGTTAAATTTCTGTTATTATATTAATAAGATATGAGATTACGGTGGATTCATTATAACATAAAATAAAATTAAATAAAAAATATCATATTCGATGTTTAAAACATTAAAAGAAAACATAAATTCGGTTTACGAAAGAGATCCTGCGGCAAGAAGCACGTTAGAGGTATTATTGTGTTATCCCGGCCTTCATGCCGTTTACTTTCATAAATTATCCCATTTTTTATGGGAACATAAGCTGCGGCTTTTGGCCAGATTGGTATCTCAATTTGCAAGGTTTATAACAGGCATAGAAATTCATCCGGGGGCTAAGATCGGCAAAAGGTTTTTTATAGACCACGGAATGGGAGTCGTTATCGGCGAAACAGCCGAAATAGGGGATGATGTTACCATATACCACGGAGTTACTCTTGGAGGAACGAGCTGGAAAAAGGAAAAAAGGCACCCCACAATCGAAAATAATGTTATGATAGGAGTAGGGGCTAAAATATTAGGGCCTCTGACGGTTGGGCATGACAGTAAAATAGGGGCTAATTCGGTGGTCGTAAACGGAGTTCCTCCTCATTCCACGGTTGTCGGGATACCGGCAAAATCGGCAAAAAGGGACGAATCGGAGGTTCATGACCATATCGACCTTGAACATAACAGGTTATTCGACCCCGCTTTTTACGAGATTTCGCTTTTAAAGTCTAAAATATCTGAGCTTGAAAAAAGGATTCAAGGAATTGAAGCAGGAGACAGGCACGGTTCAAACCTGCAAAGCGGGACTGCGGGAAAAAATTCGCCGCAATAAATTAAAATTATAAATATTTGCAATTTGCAAAGAGGTGTTAAAATAACATGAGGCTTTCATCAAAGGGACAATATGCGGTAAGGGCTATAATCGATTTATCGTATTATTCTAAAAATAACCTTATACCCATCAGTTTAAAAGATATAGCCGAAAGAGAATCGATTTCTATCCACTACCTGGAGCAGATATTTTTTACATTAAAAAAAGCGGGCATCGTTAGAAGTTTAAGAGGGCCGAATGGGGGATATGTGCTTAACAAGAAACCATCGGATATCCTGATAGGCGACATAATAGCTTCCGTAGAACCCATTGAAATAATCAGCTGTATAAGTAAAGCTAAAAATAAAAAAGAATGCGAGAGAAAATCTATCTGCCTTGCTTTCGATATGTGGAATTCAATTTCTACCAAAATAACCGGGTTTTTAAATTCGATTACGATAGAAGATGTTATAAATGAATATAAGCAAAAATCTAATAGGAAATTACTGGAAAAACCCGCAAAGATTAGCGCAAAAAATTGCTGAATATGCTTATTAAATTAGGTGCCGTCCGAATACTTTAACGAATAAAGGGTTGATATTTATTTAAAATTTTAATAGATGCCGAGAATTTATTTAGATTATAATGCTACAACGCCGTTAGACCCGATAGTTTTGGAAGAGGTGATTAATACATTAAAAAACTTTCAGGGGAATCCCTCAAGCGTATATGAAGAGGGAAGGGCCGCAAGGATTTTAATAGAAGATTCGAGGGATTTCGTTAAATCTTTTTTGGATGCGGGCGGGGAGGGTGAAATAGTTTTTACCTCATCCGGTTCGGAATCGATTAATCTTGCAATCATCGGAGCGGTTTACGCATATAAAAGGCTTAATAAAAATAAAACTCCCCATATAATTACATCTCAGGTAGAGCATCACGCGGTGCTTAATACATTTAAATTTCTGGAAACCCAGGGGGTCGAGACAAGCTACATCGGCATTAACGAATTTGGCGAACTCATTATAAACGACCTTATTTCAAGTATCAAAGAAAACACTATTTTGGTTTCCGTTATGGGGGCGAATAATGAAACCGGCACAATATTCCCTTTAAAACAGATACTTAAAGCGGTAAAAAATGCAAAAGATAATATCTTATTTCACAGCGACCTGGTTCAAATTATCGGAAAAAGCGGTTTTAGCCTGAAAGATATTCCTCTCGATTTATGCAGTTTCTCGGGACATAAATTTTATGCGCTCAAAGGGTGCGGGGCATTGTACATAAAAAAGGGGGTAAAAATAGACCCTGTAATATACGGCGGACATCAGGAAAGAGGCTTAAGGGCCGGAACGGAAAACACGGCAGGGATTGTTTCCATTGCGAAAGGGCTCGGCGTTTTTAAAAACGGCATGGATGATGAACTAAAAAGGATAAGCGTTTTCGGAGGCATTTTCTTAGACAAACTTTTTTCGGCTATAGAAGGAATCAAGTTAAACGGCCATCCGGTAAACAGGCTCAAAAATACCGTAAATGTCTCTTTTGACGGCGTTAAAGCAGAGTCTTTATTATTTAACCTCGACCTTTACGGAATAAGCGCATCGGCGGGTTCTGCCTGTAATGCGGGGGCTATTTCTTTGTCCCATGTTTTAAGAGCGCACGGCTATGATATAAAAAGAATAGAATCGGCCATTAGATTCAGTATAGGGAGATTTACGACTATGGATGACATAGATTACGCGATAAGCGCAATAAAAAAGGGGGTATTAAAACTTAGGGCAAATCCCGTATAAAAATTATTAAGTTTAACGGTATTTGATTATATGGATTCCCGCTTTTGCGGGAATGGCAAGCCAATAAAAATGTTTATAAAATCCAAAAGAACGGTTGCGGTGGCGATGTCGGGAGGCGTTGACAGTTCCGTCAGCGCAATAATACTTAAAGAAAAGGGGTACGGGGTAATAGGGGTTTCGATGCACCTATTGAATGCCGGCCATTCCGAAGCAAAAACATGCTGCAGTATAGACGATATTCTTGATGCTAAAAAGGTATGTGTCAGGCTCGGCATACCCCATTTTGTCATAAATCTGGAAGAAGAGTTTAGAACCTTCGTTACCCTTCCTTTCGTCTCCGAATATATTAACGGGAGAACCCCAAATCCCTGTATTTCATGTAACCGCATTCTAAAATTCGATATTTTATTAAAAAGAATTAAGGAATTAGGCGCGGAGTTTTTAGCGACTGGACATTATGCACGGATAACAAAAAATAAAAACGGGCAATATTTCCTTTTAAAGTCAAGGAATGTTCTTAAGGACCAGTCTTATGTCCTTTACAATTTAACCCAGAACAGCCTTAAAAGCATTATTTTCCCCGTGGGCGGCTTTGACAAGGAATATACAAGAAAAATCGCTTTGGAAGCGGGTTTTAGCCAAATATCAAACAAAAAAGACAGCGTGGATTTATGCTTTATTTCCGAGGGAACCTACTCCGGATTCATCGAAAAACAGATTAAACTTTCTAAAAATAAGGGGCTTATAAAAAATTTAAGGGGCGATATTGTAGGCGAGCACAACGGCATTTTTAACTATACGGTCGGGCAAAGAAAGGGGCTTGGCTTACCTTCAAAATCGCCCTTATATGTCGTAAAAATATCTGCGGATACCAACGAGATAATTGTCGGAAACTTGGAAAGTTGCTATAATAGCGAATTATATATAAAAGATTTTAATTTTATTAACCCTTACGGCGGGGCGGAGCTTAATAAAATGGATTTAACCGTTAAAATAAGATATTCTTCGCCGGATTATAAATGTAAAGCCTTTGTTTTGAAAAATGGGGAGATTAAAGTATTATTTGACGAACCCGTCAAATTTATAACCCCGGGACAATCCGCAGTTTTATATTCGGGGCTTAAGGTTGTCGGCGGCGGAATAATATCGTAAATAGTCTTATTAAATATGGAAAAAATAGAAACTAATAACATAACTGACATAAAAAACGGAATACTCGAATCGTTCAATTTAAATCTTGATGACCTTAGGGACATTCAAGACGGTAACGGCGCCGTCAATTGCGCTTTTATCTCCTCAGGCTGCAAGCTTAACCAGTTTGAATCGTCTCAATTCGAGGAAATGTTTAAGCAATTAAACATAAATATCGTGAAACCTGATTTAACCGCTCAAAATATGCATTTAAACCTTAAATCCAATCCAAAAAATATTCAACTGTTTTTCTTAAACACCTGTTCCGTAACCGAAAAGGCCGATACCTATACAAATAAAATCATACGAAAGATTAGAAGAAATTATCCCGAAAGCCGCCTCATATTAACCGGATGCTCGGCAGAGCTTAATAAAAAAGATTTCTCAAGGCTTCCGAATATAAAATTAATCGATAATATCAGGAAGGCAGGATTGTTAAAAACTGCCTCGGAAACGCTCCCCGACACTATATTAAATCAAAAGAGGGTAAGACCCTACCTGAAAATACAGGAGGGGTGCGAAACGGAATGTTCATTTTGCATCATACCGAAAGCAAGACCCGTAAAGTGGTCTTTAGATATTAAAGCCGTATTAAATTCCGTTAAGGAATTTAATGCTCTCGGTTATAAAGAGGTTATACTTACGGGCGTAAATATAGGCTCATACGAAAGTAAAATCCGGGCGGGCAAAAACGGAAAGGGGCAGGGATTTAAGGAATTATTAAAAAGAATCGAGGAATTAAATATCCCGATAAAAATCAGAATAAGCTCTATCGACCCGATTTATATCGACGACGAACTAATCGAAATTTTTGCAAATAGCAAGAAAATACAAAACCATTTTCATATTCCCCTGCAAAGCGCTTCAAACAAAATACTTGCGCTTATGAACAGGCATTATAATTTTGAGGATTATATGAAAATTGCCGAAAAATTAACAGGTAAAATCAAAGATGCGGCGATAGGCACAGACATTATAAGCGGATTCCCGGGCGAAACGGAAGAAGATTTTTTAGACGCCGCGGGCAGCCTGAGCAGATTGCCGATATATTACATTCACGCTTTTTCATATTCGGACAGGACCGGCACCAAAGCCTGCTTAATGAAACCAAAGATTGACGGGCGGGTTATAAAACAAAGAACTAATAAAATTATGGAAATTTCTCTGCAAAAGAAAATAGATTTCCACCTTAAATTTAAAAATAAATCTCTGGAATTTTTAAGCCTTCCGGGCAATAAGGCAGTGAGTTCGAATTATATAAAGGCAAAACTGCGCAAAGATAATTTAACGATACCTCCCGGCAAATTGTTTAAAGGTAAAATTATAGAAACCGAAGATTTGCACGCTAAGGACGAAGTATTAATCGCATTCGAGGATTTTATTTAAGAGAATATGAATTTTGAAGATATCGAAAAAAGGATAGGTTATTACTTTAACGACGAAGAGCTTATCACGCTGGCGCTGACCCATAAATCTTATAACCCCGAATATAATTACGAAAGGCTTGAGTTTCTGGGGGATGCCGTTATAGGCGCAATTGTCTCCGAATATCTTTATCTGAATTTTGAAGATTTATCGGAGGGCGAGCTTTCGAGAAGGCGTTCTGTAATAGTCAGTCTCGAGAATTTATACAAAATTGCCAATAATTTAAAAATTCCCGAATTTATATTAATGGAAAATATCGAGGAACAAAAAAATAAAAGGATTATCGGCAATGTTTATGAGGCTGTAATAGGGGCGATATTTTTGGACTCGTCTTATAATAAGTCAAAAGAGGTATTTTTAGAACATTTATCCAGGTTAATACCAAAAGTAAACGAAGAAATTTTTAAGAATAAGGACTTTAAAACAATATTGCAGGAACTTGTTCAAAAACAGTATAATACCGTGCCAAAATATTATACAATAAAAAAAGAGGGGCCGGACCACCGTGCTATTTTTACGATATGCGTTAACATAAATAATAAAATATTAGGGTACGGCAGCGGCTTATCCAAAAAATTTGCCGAACAGATTGCCGCATCCGAAGCTTTAAAGACATTGCAAACCCAAACCCATACTCAATCTCAATCTTATGATAAAAAATAACGATTCTCTAGTAATCCTCGTCGGAAGGCCTAATGTCGGCAAATCTACTATTTTTAATAAAATATTGGGAGGTTCGCACGCGTTAACTTCAAAGATTTCAGGCACGACGCTCGATTTAAACATTAAACCTGCCTCATATAACGGGGTCAATTTTTTCGTTTCAGATAGCGGGGGGTTCAATCTGCATTCTTCTAACGAAACGCCGTTCGAGCTTCGCTCATTGGAAAAAAAGGTACGGGAGCGCGTCTTTAATTACGCCAAAAAGGCGAAGGTTATTCTTTTTGTCGTAGATTTTAAAAACGGCATGATACCCGAAGATAAAGAAATTTATCTTCACCTTATTAAAAACATTACTCCGCCGCCCGGAGGGAATGGAGGGACGATTATCCTTGTGATAAACAAAGTCGATTCTTTAAAAAATATTGAAAACGCATACGCCGAATTTTCGTCCCTCGGCATTAAAAAAGCTATTGCGATAAGCGCCGAAAACGGGTTTGGCATAGACGACCTTTTAGAGCAAATTGCCAAGGAAATAAAGTGTTCAAATAAATCGCCAAGAGATTTTTACGAAAGCGGCCTAAAGATTGCAATCGTCGGCAGACCCAACAGCGGCAAATCAACTTTTATAAATTCAATTATGAGGGAAGATTTGCTGTTTACCGATGAAAAACCCGGCACGACAAGGGATTCGATCGATACTTACCTTAAATATAAAAATCGGATAATAACTATAATCGATACCTCAGGGATAAGAAAAAAATCAAAGCTGGATATTTATTCGGAGGGCTTTCAGAAACAAAGCTTAAACCAGATAAAAAGGGCGGATGTCATAATTGTCTTTATAGATATTACGGCAGGAATAACGCATGACGATTTATCTTTGTTAAAAATGATAAATTTAGAAAAAAAACCGTTTATAATAGCTTTTACCAAATGGGATTTAAGAAACAAAAATATTCAAGTTTCCGAACTCAAAAAAGATATCGAGGCAGGGTTAAAAGAATTTTCGGAAACGCCCTTTATTTTTATATCTTCTAAAACAAATAAAAACCTTAACAGGCTGATAGATTTATCCGTTGAAATAAACGATGCGAAAAAGGTAAAAATCAAAACAAAAGATGTCAATAAATTTATAATAGATTCAAAGAACAGCGAGAAAAGAGGGCGGCTCTTCAAATACATAGCTTACGGCTCCCAAAAGGCCGGAGAAAACATACCCACTTTCATTTTTTTCACAAATAATAAGGGAAAGATATTTGGAATGGAAGATATAAAGCATTTACGGTCAAGTATAAGAGACTACTTTGAAATAAAAACCAATGTCGAAGTACTCATAGAATATAAAAAATACTCTGCTTGATTTCCGCCGTCATTCCACGGAAGGAAGGAAATCAGGGAGGGCTTTAACAGGAAACGCAAGAATGCTCTACTTAATTTTACCGGATAATTCGTCTAATTTGCTTTCTAATTTTTGAATCTTCCTTGTTAATTCTTCAATATCGTAAGTCGAAGCAAAATGCATTTCGTCAAGTAAAATATCGGCTAACTTTTCTTTTATAGACTTAAATATAACGCCCGATTCATATTTTACGGTTTCGATGATTTGGTCGGCGGCTTCCCTGCTCTCCTCATCCGATATATCCACATAATCGTCCAATCTTTCCTGCGCTATAATCGAAAGACCTTTAAGTGCTTTAAGAACCAAATTTATATTGTCTGACATCTGAACCTTCCTTTTTTTATTTATTTTTAAGAGGGCAAATTTAAGCCTGCCCCATTTTATTATATTAAATATATATAAATATATTAAATTTCGTTTTGTCTAACTTTTGCCATTACGGACCTGAGCGAAACATTATGCCGCGAGAACCCCATTTCGGCATAATCTCCCCCTAACGCAATCCCTATCAGCTGCGGAAGGTGTGTTATCGGCAGCGATAATTTTTTATTGATACTTCTGGCCGCAACGGTCTGATATGTGTCAAGGCTTAAATGGCATAATGGACATGGGGTAACCATAACATCCGCCCCTTTCTCCTGAGCTTCAAAAATGGCGTTTCCCGCTAAAGAAGTGGATGTGGCTTCGTTGACAAGTATCGTTTGAAAACCGCAGCATTTTGTTCTTCGGACATAAGATACCGGTTCTCCGCCCAACGCCTTTATTAATTCTTCGAATCCCTGCGGATTTTCGACATCGTCAAATTTAACAACGCTTGATGGCCTCAATATATGACAGCCGTAAAATGGGGCGATATTAATCCCTTTTAAACTTTTTACCGCTTTTTTCTTAAGATTATCAAAACCTATATCGTCCCTTATAGCATACAACAGGTGCTTTATTCTAACCTTGCCCGAATATTTAAGGCCGATTTGCGCAAGATATTCGTTTGTCTTATCTAAAGATTCCCTATTATTTATAAGCTCCTCGTTAACTTCGCTAAGGGTTAAAGTGCAGGTATTGCAGATGGTTAATATGTCAAGCCCTTCCTTTTCCGCCAAAGCCAGTGTTCTGCCGTTTATAAAAAGCTTCAAATTTTTATCGAATCCGTCGATAACGCCTCCGCCGCAACATGAAGCCTCCGGCATAGGAATTAAATTAATATCCAACTTTTTTGCGACAAATTTGGTTGCGTTATCAAGTTCTTTTCCGCTTTCCTGCGCCACACAGCCGGGATAATAAGCATAACTTATCATTTTTCCTCCAGATCTAATTCTTTATATGCAAGTCTTATATCGTCCATATCTTTGATTAATTTAAGCCTGATGGGAGGTATTTTCCCTTTTAATCCCGCGCCGAAAGCCATAGGCAAATCGTTGATAAGCCCTGTTATTCCGCCGGTATCGAATGCAACCTTAACTTCGTCGAGCCTTCCTGTTTCTTCGATGGATTTGGCTATCGAAATAATGTGTTTTGCGCCGCTCGAAAAATTAATGGAATTTTTTATCGCCTTCTCGTGCATTTTAACTATTCCTTTCACCGGCGAAATCCCTTTTGGACAGAACTCTTCGCATGCCTGGCAATGAACGCAGTCCCACATGCCGTCGGGTTTTGAGCCGTTTACCAAGCGGGAGCCGTTTCTGTCGTTGTCTCTCGGGTCCTCGCTATACCTGTATAGCTTGGCAAGAGCGGCAGGTCCCAAATAATTTTTGTTTCCTACGACGCCGCCGCATTCGGAATAACAGCATTCGCACAAAATGCAGTTCGGGGTATCGTTATTTCCCGTTAAATTTTGAAATTCGGATTTATAATAAACAGGTTGTATTATCTTTTCGCCTTCCTTTAAGGCATGAAACTTATGATGTTCTTCGTCCTCTCTTTGACCTAACAGGTATGGCCTGATCTCTTTGATTTTATCAAAAAAACTTTCCTGCTCGACGATAAGGTCCCTGACGACGGGCATATTGGCAAGAGGTTCCACATTAATTATGCCGAATTTTGTGATTTCAGGGTTTACCTGGGTCTTGCACGCAAGCTTGGAAATGCCGTTTATCTTCATGGCGCATGAACCGCATATAGCGCTTCTGCAAGACCTTCTAAAGCTTAAAGTCCCGTCAATCTCGGATTTTATTTTCATCAAGGCGTTCAAAACGGTCATGCCGGGAAAATCCTGTACCGCATATTCTTTATAATACGGCTTGTCGTCAACCTCGGGATTAAATCTATATGTCCTAACCTTAAATTCCATTATATTACCCCTTTATAGGGAACATGCTTAAGTCTGTCCCCTATATATATTTAAAATTATCCAAAAATATCAATATGTTCTCGGTTGAGGCTTAAACTTAGTAATAGAAACTTCGGAAAAATCGAATTTTATATTTCCGTTATCGCCTAAAGTTGCCAGAGTATGTTTAAGCCAATTTTCATCGTCCCTTTCCGGATAATCGTTTCTATAATGCGCCCCTCTCGATTCTTTTCTTAATATGGCGCCATTTGCGATAACTTCTGCAATCAATAATATGTTGCTAAACTCAAAAGCCTCGACAATGTCGGTGTTAAACAGTTTTGATTTATCGTCCACCCCGATATTTTTGGCGCGTTCTTTAAGCTCTTCAATCTTTTTAACGGCTTTTTTCATGGCCTTTTCTTCCCTGAAGACCCCGACATTAGCCCTCATCTCCTCTTGAAGTTCCGCTTTTAACAGCCCGTGTCTTTCTTTTCCGTTTGATTTTTTAAGTTTCTCGAAAATTTCCTCGTCCCTTTTTATGAGCGACTCATCAAATTTAGCAAATGCGGCGTCTTTTAAATATTCCGTAATATCGATACCTGCTCTTCTTCCAAACACGACTGTATCTAATAAAGAATTGCCGCCGAGTCTGTTTGCCCCGTGAACGCTGACGCATGCAGACTCCCCTGCAGAATAGTAGCCTTCTATTGCGGTTCTACCGTTATAATCAGTTTTAATACCGCCCATAGAATAATGCATGCCCGGCCTGATCGGAATCGGCTCGTAAATCGGGTTTACGCCTTCAAAATCTATCGAGAGCTGCATTATTTGCGGGAGCCTCTCCATAATCCTTTCTTTCCCAAGGTGGCGGACATCCAATAAAATAGCCCCGTCAACGCCTCTTCCTTCGTTTATTTCCGTCTGTTCGGCTCTTGCCACCACATCTCTGGGGGCAAGTTCCATTGCCTTAGGAGCGTATTTAGACATGAACCTGACGCCCAATGAATTTAACAGGTAAGCGCCTTCGCCTCTTGCACCCTCGGTGACTAATATTCCTGTACTTTTAAGGGTTGTAGGGTGAAACTGGACAAATTCCATATCCATAAGCGGAACGCCTGCCTTAATCGAAACAGCCATTCCGTCTCCGGTATTTATAAGCGCGTTTGTGTTGGACGAATAGACCTGCCCGTAACCGCCGGTAGCAAATAATACGGCCTTTGCGGCAATGCCTTCGAACTTCCCTGTTTTTATATCATAAGCAACTACGCCGCTGATCTTGCCGTTGTCAACGACTAAACTTGTAACAAAATATTCATACAGTATTTTTGTTTTGTATTTAAGAACATTGTCAAAAAGCCCGTGAAGCATCATATGCCCGACCGCATCGGCATAGTAGCATGAACGGGGAAAACTCTGCCCGCCGAACGGCCTCTGTGCTATGCCTCCAAGATCGTTTCTATTGAAAACTACGCCCATCCTTTGAAGCTCTAATATATTTGCGGGGGCTTCGCTTGTTAAAATTTCGATGGCATCCTGGTCCCCAAGATAGTCGCTTCCTTTAACCGTGTCAAAAAAATGGGACTCCCACGAATCGTTCTCGTCGAAAGCGGCGTTGACTCCTCCTTGCGCCGCTCCGGAATGAGACCTCGTTGGATAAACCTTGCTGACTATTATTGCGTCTATTCCTTTTTTTCTAAGCTCGACGCAGGCCCTTAAGCCCGCAAGTCCAGCCCCTACAATAACTACATCATGTTTTAACATTTATAACCCCTATTTTTATAATCATTCTAAATTAAACAGTTTAGTCCGGCAGTTCGGCACAGTATCGATTCGATACCGAATAATTTTTCTATTTTATTACGATTTTTAAGACAATATAGATAAAATATTATAAATTAAACTAAGATAATATTGCAATATTTTTTTTCGAACTAAAACTACTGCGATAATTAGAAAATTATATAACTATTCAAAAAGAAACCGCCGCTTTATTATCTATGGGAAATTTAACCCTTATTTAATAAGCGGCGGGCTGGTATTTCTTTATTTTTATTGCCTTTTTTTAATCCATTTTCACTTGTTTAATGGATTAAACAGGTGAAAATCCCCATTGTTTAAGTATTTTTTGACCCGTCTTGGATAATAATAGCTTCTCAAATTCCTTATTAAGTTTTTCTCTTCTATGACTTACAAAATGAAATGGAGATTTATTTAATATTGATATTGTAAATTTAGCTCTTGTATTGTATTGCGACGATATTGGTATTATATTGATATCCATGCCACATCTTTTGAGCCCTGCTAATTGCGACGCATAAAGTATGCCGATATCGGTTTTATCATTTTTCAATAATGGCATAATTAACGCCGGACTTAATAGTTGATTGGCATGATCGGCTATTTTATTAAACGCCCCCTGATGTCTTTTATTTATAGCTCTAAACATGTCCATCGTATAATGTCCTGCAGGGCTAAAGTTTGGCGATGCAACGGTCAAGCTAACATTTTTATTCGTTAATTTGCTAATTAGGTTAGATTTGGTAATTCCTGCCTGATTAGCATAAGGAGTGGCTGCAGCTAAGTAGTCATACGCAAATACCTTGTATGAATTTATAGCGGCCACCTCCATTAAATCATCTTGATATTTTTCATTTGAAGCTATATATATATCCGGCGGTACACCGCCTAATATTCCAACTCTAAATACACCTGATGCCGAAAACTCGTAATTCATTTTAACCCCGTGATGTTCTTTCTCAAATATATTGCCGATGATATGCAAAGGTTTTGCAACAGCATCTGATGCAAAAATCCTTATTAAAGTGCGGGCATTTGCTCGAGGTATGTAAAAAAAAGTGCTAAATAAAATAAGGATAATTAAAAAAAATATTTTTTTCATTTTTCCTCCAAAAAGATATTTAGATAGTTAATGATGGGTATAATAAATTATATTTAAATTCTTTGAATTCACTGATATAGCTTTACCAACCTATATTAAAATAAGCATACCCTTGTTCCTCTTTTTTTATTATGTAGAATATACCGCTTGGATAAGCAACTCCAGCAAAAGGAAACAATTCATTTTTCTTAACATGAAAAGCAACTAAAGCCGCATGACATGCTAAAAATCTCACGCCTAATTCGCTTAACCTTTTAATTTTATTATAATTTGCTGCATCGTATTTTTTCATCAGATAATGTATTGCAGGACCTGGAGCTACAACAACCTCTTTTACATGCACATTGTGGCCTAATGCGGACATAAGATTATGCGTCAGCTGTAGCGTAAAAAGCCCATATTTTTTTGGATTAAACGGAGCCTGCCAAACGGCTTTCAATGCGTGATGCTTAAAATATTGATAAGAGCGCCCGTTAACGGGAACGCTATTTTTTGCAAATGCCCGTATAGGCAGTAAATACAATGTTATTGCGAACACCAATAACATTACAAATAAACTTAATTTTCTTAAGTTCATCATAAATAATACCTCCTAAAATTTAAAGTTAATTTAACTCTTAAGCAATTTTAATTACCATAAAGACAGCCCCTTAAACTACATTTATCATAACTGTTTTTTTATAAACATTATGATGGGTATCGTACATAACGAACTCTAACGGCGCTTTTTTGTCCGCTTTTAAATAAAAAGCAAGAAATGGGTTTGCGGAAATACCTGTCCCATAATGACAGGTTGTGATTAATTTTTTATCGTAATAAATATCAACCTTATTAATAATCCACATAGGTATTATTTTTCCTGTTTTTGGGTTTTTAACAAGACCTGTATCCATAGGATGCTTAGTTAAGCTCAACACCTTTATTATTTTTCCCATTTTCACCCTGCTGGGGACTCTAACTAAAATTGTGCCTAATTTCATATTTTTCACACTCCTTTGTAATATGTTAATGTTATAAAATATATTAACTCTAAAATTAACAGCCGCCGACTGTCACTTTAACGAACTTTCTTCCACCATAAACGCTCCCATCGGAATATTCGGCAAGGATCTGGACATAAGATTCCTGCTGAAGCTTTATCCTTGTGGATATATAAGCTTTCCCATTGGCAGGCGAAATGTCAAATGACCCTTGAACAGAGTGTGGATTATTAAGGTCGTATATGTAAAATGTTTTAAGATATTTTTGCGGCTTCATCGGTAGCCCTACCTCCATGGTTAGCGGAACCATAGCACCGTTTTGAGCAATTAACGGAAGCCTTATTTTTGGAATTAAAAGTTTCTCTTCAGGCGTCGGCGTGCCTTTAACCCATGTAACTTTTTTACCGTTAACTTCTTTAACATAAGCTTTGTTGATTTTAATGTGTTTAATTAAGGTTTTTTTACGCTTGGCGAAGGCTTTTCCAGCTTCCCCTAAGATTACATCCGAACCAATTATTACTGCAGTGCCTGCCATGGCAGTTTTCTTAATAAAATCTCTTCTCGAAACATGATCGTTCATTCTAAAAACCTCCCTTGTTTTTAATCGTTAAGCTGTTTTAAATATAACATAAGATATATAATACTTGCTGTATTTCTCTATATCATTGGGCGGGGCCCGCAAATTTCCTCAATGTTTCTACTTTATATCTGCCGCTGCCTATCCATTTTGCTACAAGCAAAAAGTCTTTTGCATTCCAGTATCCCGGCAAAACAAATATCTTTTTATAAGACGGGCTGAAAAAAATATCGTGCGGAACTCCCGTAACATGAAAAAGCGCCGCAATCTGCGCACCGGACATCATTTTTCCGTTAAAATATTCCGTGGTCCTGTTGCTGTATATGTCAACCATAACGGGATGAAAATGCTTGTTAATATAACCTATAAAATCCTTGTCGGTAAAAACATGCTTATCCATCCTTATGCAGTAGGCGCATGTAGGATAATAGAAATGAACCAAAAAGTATTTTTTATCCGTCTTATTGCGCTTAATGGCAGCGCCAAGGCTCTCCCAGTGAATTTTATCGGAAGCGGAGGCTGTCTTAGGCAAGATTAATGTTAAAATACATAGTAAAAATAAAAATGCCGTTAATAATCTTTTTGGTTTCATAATCTTTTTAAGTTATAGAGAGTTTATTATATGCACGGAAAGCAGTTCGAAATTTCCGGTAATGGTAAGAATGCCCATTAAGATTAAAAATATTCCGGAGACTACCGAAAATAATCTTAAATAGCCCTTTATTCTTTTGAAAAATGCCATAAAATATGCCAGAAATAAGCCGGCCAAAATAAACGGCAGTCCGAGCCCGAGGCTGAAGACGGATAAAAGTTCGACTGCCCTCGTTAAAGACGAGCCGATAGAGGTATAAAGAACGATGGAAGCAAGGATAGGTCCTACGCACGGAACCCACCCCGCCGCAAACGCAACCCCCAGAAATAACGCCCCCAGTATATGCCCGCCCCTTTTTTTCCATGGAAGAATATTAACCTCCCTGCTTAAAAAACCCAACCTAAATAAGCCGAGGCAGTATAACCCGAAAAGAATAATTACGATGCCGCCGACTATTCTTACCGTATTTAGATTAGATTTAAGGAAACCGCTGAATATCGTAACGGAACCCATGCCGAGGGCTACGAAAACAATGGAAAATCCTATTACGAAAGCAAGCGATGCGGTAAAAACCGCTATCATATTCTTGTAATTTTTTTCGGAAGTAATGGTTTCGACGCTGACGCCGCTTATAAACGCGATATATCCGGGTATTATCGGTATGATGCACGGAGAGAAGAAAGCCAATAACCCGCCGAAAAAAGCAATACCGTAAGTTAGATTAAGATGAAACATAATTAATTTAGATGCCTCCTTAAAATGCTTATTATTGCTTATTATTACTGTTAATGATTTAAAATAATGATTTTAGGTTAAACCTTAAATTCATTATTATGTTGCAAAAATAATGCCATTTTCAAGGCGCAGTTAAAATATGAATCCGATAGAATTCTGCCGCAACATTGGCCGTTTTGGGACAATTTTTAATTCCATAATTGTCCCTTTTGGGACAATTAATATTTTTTTATTTTATATTTAATAATATTTTATACTATGTTACAACATATCACATTTTTTGTAAAAAATAAATATTTTATTTATTTTCCCAAAATTGCCGATAGAAACCGTTAAAATGGCTTTAAAGTTATATGAACACTGGATTCCCGCTTTCGCGGGAATGACTTTGCAGGTTTTTAGGTTTTCACCCCACGGGTGTCATTCCTGTGCAGGCAGGAAAGTTTAGGATAAACTTCACGAGACCAAAGGTCGAGAGCGAAGCGTTAATCCAGATTTAAAATTTTCTATCGGCAATTTTGGGTTATTTAAGCCTGAAAAGGCCGTATTTTTTCACTTTTGTTATTAACTGCTTTCTTGATATGCCGAGCGAAATCGCCGTTTTAGTTTGATTGTAATTATTTTTTTTAAGCGCATTTTTAATTAAATTAATTTCCACTTCATCGAGCTTTATATCGCCCTCGTCCGAACCTGTTAAGTTTTTATATGTTTGAATCTGTTTGGAAAACATAGTCTTTGGTAAACTCGGCGGCTCGATTACATCCGAAGTAGCAACAACAACGGCTCTTTCGATAATATTTTCAAGTTCCCTTATATTTCCCGGAAAATCGTAACTCATCAAAATATTAATCGTATCTTTCGATATGGCCTTAATATTTTTCTTATTAACGGCGCTATATTTTCCGACAAAGAAATTGGCAAGGGCTGGGATGTCGTCTCTTCTTTCACGAAGCGGAGGTATTTTAAAATGTAAAACATTTATCCTGTAAAAAAGGTCTTCCCTGAATTTTTTTTCGATAACGTTTTCCTCCAAATTAACATTTGTAGCACATATAATTCTTGCATTAAGCTCTATTTTTAAGTTAGAACCGAGCCTTGAAAATTCTTTTTCCTGTATTACCCTGAGGAGCTTTGCCTGCATCGCAAAGGGCATTTCCCCTATTTCGTCTAAAAAAAGCGAGCCGCCGTTTACAATCTCAAATTTGCCTTTTTGCGTAAATGACGCTCCGGTAAACGAACCTTTTTCGTGTCCGAATAGTTCGCTTTCCATAAGGTCTATCGGAATGGCGCTTAAATTTATCGGCACAAAATCACCTTTTCTTTCCGAAAGGAAATGTATTATTTTGGCTAAAACTTCCTTGCCTGTCCCAGTTTCGCCGGTTATCAGAACATTTGAAGCGGATTTGGAGGTTAAAACGGCTTCTTTTAAAATTTCCTCCATTTCATTACTTTTAAATATAAAATCTTTTCTGATTTTTTCTATGTTTTCATTATGAAAGTCATCGCTAATCTTTTTGGGGTTTCTTTTTTGCAGGGCTATTTTTAAATTTTCGATTAGCCCGTCTATATCGACGGGCTTTGAAATAAAATCGTCGGCTCCGAGTTTCATGGCGTCAACCGCCTGTTTTATTGTCCCGAATGCCGTAATTACGATAAATATTACATCTTTATCGAATATTCTTATTTTGGACAAAAGGTCTATACCGCTCATCCCCTGCAATTTTAAATCGCAAAGTATAATGTCATGCCGCTTTTCGTTAAAGAGATTAAATCCTTCTTCAGCGCTCAGAGCAGTATCGACAAAAAAACCGCGGCTGGAAAGATTTAAGCTTACCGTTCTTAAAAGATTTTTTTCATCATCGATTAATAATATTTTCTTCATTTAACGATACCCGACCCGACGGCTTTAGGAATTACAAGCACAAACGCGGTTTTATTATCTTTGCTGTAAACATTTATCGTTCCCCCGTGAAGTTTAATTATGCGCATAGATATCGGAAGACCGAGCCCGGAACCGTTTTTTTTCGTCGTAAAAAACGGCTTTAATATCTTTTCGATATTCTCTTCGGGTATAACCTCGCCGTTATCGATAATTTCGATATTTATAAAATCGCCTCTTAAAACCGTTTTTATTTCAATAATTTTATTCCCTGCGTTATATGTTTTATCCATTGCGTTTATTATTAAGTTTAAGATAACCTGTTTAAGCAATTCCGGGTCTCCCTTAATGACAGGCAGGTCTTCTTGAAACTCTTTTATTAATTTTATATTTAAATTGTCGATTTCTAATTTTAATATTCTTACCGAATCGTCAATCAGCCTGTTTATATTTACCGGAACCAGTTCGGGATTTCTTTGTCTGGAAAAACTTAAAAAATCTACGGTCATTTTATCGAGTCTTTTTACTTCATTATTTATTATATTGGTAACCTCTAATACTATCTTATTTCTTGTTTCGTGGGATATATACGCGTTTGCGGAAGAAATAATATATATGGCGTTTTTAACCTCATGCGCTATATTAGCCGACATTTCACCCATAATCGCCATACAATTCAATTCGTTCTTTTCTTTATTCACTAAATCAATCTTTTTCGTATAATCCTCGATTGACAGCGCCATCGAGCTAATCGCGCTTATAACGCTTCCGATTTCGTCGTTTAACCTTTTCGTGAAACTTATCTTATAATCGCCGTTTTTTATCTTTTCGATATTTTCCTTTATCTCGAGCAAGGGCTTTGTGATAATAACAGTTATAATATAAAACATAAAAAGCCCTAAGGCTATAAAAATGAGCGCTATCAGCGAAAACCTGACCCCGACCCAAAAAACACGGTTATTAGTGGCTTCAATCTCTTTTTTTAAATTAAATTTAATTGCAACAAGCCCCAATATTTTGCCGCCATAGTCAATATTTCTGATTAAAACCGAACCGTCTTTTTTTTTATCGTTAACGGGATTATGCGCGGCATAAAGCTTTCCGCTATTCATTATTAGTTTCCCTTCCGGATTATATATCGAAATACCCTTGATTATGCGGTAATTTTTTATATTAGACTTTAAATATTTTTTCAAAAACCTAATTTTATTGAAATACAAAGAGTATTTTATTTCCGAGATTAAGATTCTGGCTATCCTTGTATTTTTTAAATAATGTCTGCCTGATAATGTTTTGTAAATAGTATAAAGAAAGACGGCGTCGCTTAGAAAAATAGTGAAGAAAAAAATAGCAAAAGCGCTTATTAATATTTTCCATTTAATGCTTAAATTTTTAATAAAATGTTCCATGATTATACTAAATTATAGATGCTCTATAGATACTAAAGACAAAGAAAGGCGGGATTGACAGAAATAAAATTATTGCCAAAATCTAAAGGCTGCGGCGGCATTGCTAATCATAAATCATGTAGTTATATTATATTATTTATTATTTTATTATATTGTAAACGGTATTATAAGCCTCTTCCGCCGCAAGTCCTTTATGAACGACGGCCTTTACGGCTTTAATCATATTGACGGGTTTTTCGGACTGGAATATATTTCTGCCCATATCCACGCCTGCCGCCCCGCGCTTTACGGCATTATACGCAAGCTCCAGAGCCTCCTTTTCACCCGTCTTTTTCCCTCCGGCAACAACCACCGGAACAGGACAGGTATTTACCACCCTTTCAAAATCATCGCAATAATATGTTTTTACAATGCTTGCTCCGGTTTCGGCCGCAATCCTGACGGCTAAGGATAGATAGCGGGCATCCCTCGTCATTTCTCTTCCGACCGCCGTTACCGCAAGAACGGGAATGCCGTATCTATTTCCTTCATCGACCAATCTTGCAAGATTTATTATCCCTTGCTTTTCGTTTTTAGAGCCGATAAATATAGACAAGGCTACGGCGCTCACGTTTAATCTTATCGCATCCTCCATAGAAACTGTAATATCTTCGTCCGAAAGGTCGTCTTTCAATATGCTTGTCCCTCCGCTAACCCGCAAAACAATCGGAATATCGATACCCGCATCGATTTGATTTCTTAATATGCCCCTTGTGAGCATCAGCGAATCCGCATAATTTAAAAGCGGGGTAATAGCGCCTTTAACATCCTCAAGCCCGCCCGTAGGACCCATAAAATAACCGTGGTCTATCGCAAGCATGACCGTTCTTTTATCCTTCGGTTTGATAATCCTCGAAAGCCTGTTCTTTAAACCGTAATCCATATACCCTGCCCCCTTTATAGTTTTAAACTTGTCCCAACCCGCAAGTGAGGGAACCATGCCGTCACCTCTTGCGCGACTTAAAAGTGATGTATAGCCGTCATAGCCAATAAAGTTCCGACCATAGCCACTAATAGGCCAAGGACGCCAAAGGTCAAATTAGTACTCCATTTTAACCTTTTATCCATGGCATCTATTTTGGTATCTAAAATATCGATTCTTGTTTCGGCATTACTCAACCGTGCATCGAATTTAATTTCAAGACTGTTAATCCTTTCGTCGAATTTATTTTCGAGGCTGTTAAACCGTTCATCGAATTGCGTTTTAAGGCCGTTAAACTTCTCGGTAAAAAGCTTCTCCTGACCGTCGAATCTGCTGTCGAAGTATTTTTCGGGAGACACCGAAAGGCTCATATTCATATAATCATCACCTTTTTTAATTTCTTCCATTATAACCCCTTTTTTATTATAACATTCAAATTATTTTTTTCAAATCATAAGATTTGCAAATTGATAATTATTTTATTATAGCAGGCGAATGTTAAAGGATTATGACGGAAATGTTAAAAAGAGATGAATTTTTTGTTACAGTTCGGTTAAGAAAAGCGCAGGCGGGAGTAAGGGGATAAATAAATCTGACCCCTTTATTATGCCGAAAGGTCGTCTTATCAATTATTTTAATTATCTTTTATCTTACTCCGATAAGGAGTATATCACATAAAATATATAAAAAGGAAATTTATAAAGCAAAAATAATTTTGGGAGGAATAAAAAAGCGGAAGGGCTTAGAAAGCCGCTTCCGCTTTAATTTTATTGCAATCATAATCAGGCAAAAGCCGGATTAGGATTAGAATGCGAAGTCAAGACCCGTGCCTACTGTATCAGCCTGGCTTTTGTTGGTTATTAAATATGCGAGATAAAGATGCGCGTTGTAAGCCAAGTTATATTCAACATTAATGGCAAACGCGTCTTTTATACCTTCATCACAAACACCGGCAAGAGATGTATTTGTATAAACACTGCCATATAATTGACTATTAACACATGTGCTTGTGGCATTACCGCCAGCCGCTTCTGCTAAATCTTTATGTGTCCATGAATACTGGGCATAGTCGGCGGAAAGCATTAAGCCGTTACCTATCTGCGGCAATAAATATCTGCCATAAACTTCAAAGGTTGAATAGCCATTGCTTGAATTAGAACTACCTACAATAGTGCCGTCAGGAAGTGTTTCATTTGTAGATGATAGAGATGGATTCCCATATGGATGGTTGTCACTCTGAACCATGTATGTCAAACCCAATTCATAAATGTCATTTGCAAGGTCAACATCCACGCCATTTACAGTAACCCTATTAGTCCATGATCCAGCATTTCCATTTAAAGGTTCGGCAACCGTTGCGCCGTAATATCCAAACTCAAGCTGACCCATAGGAATTGGATAATATTCTTTTAACTGATAAGAATATTCCATTGCATTAGATACAGATTTATCTGTGGTCACATGATTTACCAACTTGGTGTAATACGCTGCTTCGCCTGTTCCCGCCCCTGCATCATTCGTAACCGTTACTTTATACCACAAATGATAGCCCGGCGTTCCGTAAAGGGCAAAACCTGCGTTTCTGGCATGAATTAAAGATGCACCTTCTCCACCACCCTGGTTATCAACAGTTAATCCCTGCCCGTTTCCTGCCGGCCCGCCAAGGATATAGAACGGCATCTGCCTGTAAAAATACGGGCTTGCAGTTGTTACCTGACCAAGTTTTAAATTAAACAGGTGCGACGGAGCGCCAAAACCGGAGCCTAAGCCGTTGATAGACGCGAATATCTGTTTGCCGTTAATATTACCCTTTCCTGCGCCAAATCCATAATGAACATAAAAAGATAAGGAATCCGCAAGAGGCGTATATAACTTAAATGCGCCCGCATCGACCACATCTACGCTTGCGCCGAATGCGTCGGTTGCCGAACTGACATTTTCATTGGTGTAGTGCTGATAGCTGATAATCGGCTCGACCATTATCGGAATCGGCCATGGGTTCGGAAGGCTCAAACCTTCGGTTATCTGCGTTGCATCAGACGGAGTTCCGTTTGTTCCCGGAAGTCTGAAGCCGTTTCTCCAGAATGCCCTGCCGAACGGGTTTAAGTTTGGAAATACCGTATGGCAAACTGCGCATGAAAAATGATACTTTTGAGCAAAAGCGGGAATTGCGTTTGCTTTTTTCGGCGCGATAGCAAAGGAGAACGCCAAAATAAACAAGGCAACCATAGTTACTACTAATTTCTTTTTCATAACTTTCCTCTCTCTTAAAGTTAAAATTAAAAATTAATAAAAAAACAGAACTAACAAACATTTATTGAACTGCAACTCCCCCGTCCTGATACTCTGCGGGGATGGCATGATTTGTTAATCTCTTTCTCCCTCTCCACCTCCTTATATTTAATATTTTAATTTATTTTTCCAAACTTTAATTCCGTGTTTTAACCGTTTTTGTTTCCTCATATATTACATCTACAGGCTTAAATACACCGTTATAAGCAATATATGATTTAATATATATAATATATATACTTAAATTTATCGCTTGTCAATACTTAAAATAAAATTGTTAATTAATCTATATTGATATATAGATTAATATATCGGTAATATCGTTATTTTTCTTTTATGACTTAATTATATTACCTATTTTGTTAATGTCAATACCTTTCTTTAACCCTTTCTTTAACCCTTTCTTTAATCCTGCGTTAGAAATTAAATAATGCACACAAATATTATGTATCTCTGGATTCCCGCTTTCGCGGGAATGACGACTGTAGGGTTAAAACCTTAATCTCCGCATAGTCCCAACCCGCTTCAGCGGGAAAGTTCAGGATAAACTTCACGAGCACGAAGTGCGAGAGCGAAGCGTTAATCCAGATTTAACATAGCTTTTGAGTATATAATGTAATTTCTAATGCAGGATTAAGGTATTTTTTTCTATTTTTTTACATAAACTATGTACTCAGGAAGGCTTATTTCATAAGACAGGAACTCGTGGTTAGTTTTTTTGCAGTAGCTTTTTAAATCCTCTACGATACCCTCGTCCGAAGCCACGACCTTCAGTACGGAACCCTCGGGTATGTTTTTAAACTCCTCCGCCACCTTCATGATAGGCACCGGGCAGGATAAACCGAATGTGTCAATCTCGTAATCGTGCTTCATAATCTTTTACGCATGCTCGAGTAAATCGTGTTCGTTCTCGTCATGCTCCGGCGTTTCCACCCTGCCTATCGGTCCCTTACCCGCCTTTCTTGCCTTGTAATCCTCCACGGCAAGATGAAGCGCGTCCGCGGCAAGATTGGAGCAGTGCATCTTAACGGGGGGAAGCCCGTCTAAAGCCTCGGCAACAACCTCGTTAGATACTCTTTCCGCCTCTTCGAGCGTCTTTCCTTTTACAAGTTCGGTTACCATTGAACTTGTTGCGATAGCCGCTCCGCAGCCGAATGTTTTAAATTTTATATCGTCGATTTTATCGTCTTTAACCTTTATATATATTTTCATTATATCGCCACAGGTCGGATTGCCGAGTTCCCCTACCCCGTCCGCATTTTCGATTTCTCCCACATTTCTTGGATTTTGAAAGTGATCCATAACTTTTTCCGAATATACCGGCATAATGCTACCTCCGTATTTTTATTATTAAATTTATGATTTAAATTTATACTTTATTTTTCTTTTTAACCTCTTCGTAAAGGGGCGACATTTCTCTTAATTTATTTACCACCCCCGGAAGCTCCTTTACAAAATAAGCGGCGTCTTCCAGCGAATTGTCCTCGCCCAAAGAAATAAGCAGCGAGCCCTGCGCGAGCGCAGGGTCAACCCCTATCGCGCTTAACACATGGGACGACTTTAAAATTTTAGATGTGCAGGCTGAACCGCTTGCCACCATAATTCCGTTATTGTTCAGCCACATCAGCATCGATTCGCCCTCGATATATTTAACCACGAAGTTTAAATTGTTAGGGAGTCTTTTTTCGGGATGCCCGTTAAGATATACCTCGTCTAAGGAACCCAATACCCCGCTTACTATATCTTTTTGAATAGGTAAAAGATGCGCCGTCCTGTCCTTTAACTCTTTTTTTGCCAGTTCGCATGCAACGCCGGCGCCCGCAACGGCAGGAACATTCTCCGTGCCGGCCCTTCTTCCGAACTCCTGAATGCCGCCGTCTATTAAAGGCATTATCCTGATTCCCTTTTTAAGATAGAAAAGCCCCGTTCCCTTCGGACCGTAAAATCTGTGGGGAGCGGCCGAAAGCATATCGACGCCCATCTCTTTGACATCGGTTTCGATAAAGCCGCATGAAGTATTTGCATCGGTGTGCATGTACGCCGCCGAGTTTTCATGAACTATTTTGGAAATTTCTTTAATATCCTGAATGGTGCCGATTTCGTTCGATGCGTGCGTTATGCTGACAAGAATCGTATCCTTTCTTAAAGCGTTTTTGACGTCCATAGGGTCAACCGAACCGTATTTGTCAACAGGGACTTCGCTGACCTCAAAACCAAGTTTGGCCAAAGCCTTAACGGCGTTTAAAACGCTAAAATGTTCTATTTTAGAAACGATTATATGTTTTCCTTTATCCATTCTGGCAAAAGCCGTTCCTTTTATCGCAAGATTGTTAGATTCGGAACCGCTCCCCGTAAATATCACCTCGTTACCCGCCGCATTTAAAAGCTCCGCCGCCTGAAGCCTTGCCTTGTTCAACGCCTCTCTCGGCTCGTCTCCCAGCGTGTGAATGCTCTGCGGATTGCCGTATTCCTGCATAAAAAAGGGCTCCATAGCCTCTTTTACCTCCGGTCTCATCTTAGTTGCCGCAAAATGGTCAAAATTTATTATCTTCACTTTTGCCTCCAAATCTAATCTAGAATAAATATTATATATAATATATAAAAATTAGTTTCCGGTTGAATGATTTACTTTCTTTAAGTAAAACATACTTTACTAAATTAGTCAAGTATTATTGCAAAAAAATTTTTTATTTAGAAAAAAGGGGTTAAAATAAAAAAGGGGTCTGATTTCAAATCAGCCCCCTTTTTTCTATACAAAAATGATACCTACTTTAATGAGTCTAAATAGGACGCAAGCTCAAAAAGCTCTTTTTTGGAAAGCATTTTGTGGTCAGGCATAATAGCCATATATGTTTTGCCGTTTATTTTCACCATGGAACCTGGTTTAAAATGCTTTGCGGGCGTCGCAATTTGGACTTCAAGCCATTTAATAGAATGTTTAAGCGCTCCTTCTTTCGAAAGGTCGGGACCGACATTGCCGCCCTTCCCGTTTATTGCGTGGCAGGCAAAACAATCGATGCCGTTTTTGTGGGAATGAATGAGTTCGGCTCCAAGCTGCGCGGCCGATAACTTAACAGGAGCAGTAATTGCGTGAACGACGATATAACCTATAACAATAACAAGAACGATAAAAATAATCGTAAAACCCTTTTTCATAAACCCCCCTTATATAATTTAATAATCAAATTTCATTAAAGAGTTAATGGTATGCGGCTTTAGTTTATCCGTGCCGTTTAAAAACGAAAGCTCGGCTAAAAACGCGGTATCCGCCACCTCTGCGCCGAACTCTTTCACAAGGTTAATTGCGGCAAGAGCCGTACCGCCGGTTGCCAAAACATCGTCGGCGATAATTACCCTGTCCCCTTTTTTTAATGCGTCTTTATGAATTTCAAGCGTCGCGCTTCCGTATTCTAAGTCGTAGCATAAAGAATTGCACTCGTACGGGAGTTTGCCCGGCTTTCTGACAATTATTACCCCTGCTCCAAGCCTGTAAGCAAGCGCGGAACCCACCACAAAACCCCTCGCCTCTATGCAAACGACATAATCTATCTTTTCGTTCAGATATTTGTTTGCAAGGCTATCGATGGAAAATGCAAAAGCCTTGGGATTCGCAAGTAGGGGCGTTATGTCTTTAAAATTAATTCCTTTCTTGGGAAAATCTGGAATCTCCCTGACAAAGCCCTTTAAATCGTCGATTGAATTGACTGAATTTAACTTATCCATATTTTATTATACCCCGACTTAAAAAAACTAAATTATTATACAATATCGTAAAATGAAATTCAAATACAAAAAATATATCCAAATCCCGATTTAGAAAATATTTAAGATATTCCAATAATTAAGTAATTCTGGATTCCCGCTGAAGCGGGTTGGGACACCCCAAAGGATGAATATTTAAATCGCAGTTCAGTCATTCCTGCGTAAGCGGGAATCCAGAATATAAAATCCTAAATCGGAATTTGGGGATATATACCCATGTATTTACGAGGCAGAGGTTTTATTTATAAAGCCCGAGCCTGAGCCTTATTACAGCGAAAAAAGCCTCAAAAATTATGCCGTTTGACATCTTGGATTTACCCTTAGTTCTTTCGTAAAATATTATAGGGTATTCCCAGAGGATGCAGTCTGCCTTTTTCATCCTGTATTTCATCTCGATTTGAAAGGCATATCCCCTCGAACTAATGCCGTTTAAATTTACCTTTTTAAGGCAGTTTACATCGTACATATTGAAGCCGCCAGTCAAATCGCTGATTTTAACTCCCGTAACTAATTTGGCATAAATATTTGCAAAATAGGAAATCAAAAGCCTTTTCATACTCCAGTTTATTATTCTTATCCCGCCGTTATATCTTGAACCGACAATCATTCCGCACTTTTTATCATTCATAAGATTAATAAAACCCGCAATTTCATCTGGATTATGAGAAAAATCGCAATCCATCGTAATAACATAATCGAAGCCCCCGTCCATGGCAAACTTAAATGCCGCAACATAAGCCGTCCCAAGACCTAATTTCTTTTCCCTTGAAATAAGAAACAGATTACCTCCCCTGACCCCTCCCTCAACAGGATGGAAACGCTTTTGGTTGCCGAAGGTAAACCCCTTTATGATTTCCTGAGTTCCGTCCTGCGAATTATCGTCTATTATTACAAGGCTAATCGTAACATTCAGCCCCCTGACCGCTTCATTCTCATTTAGATTTAGAACGGATTCTATCATCCTTCCCACATTTTCTCTTTCGTTATATGTCGGTATTGCCACAAGTATTTTCATATCTTTTAAAACATCCTTTTTTTAATATGCCTTATAGCCCTTTTTGCGTTAAAATCTTTCATTAAATACAGATAATAAACCCTAACCGGTCTAAATTTAATGTAAATATCCAGCCGGCCGATTTTTTTTATCGATTTAAAATCCTTCTTATATGTCCGCATCGGATTTATAATATATTTGCTATCCATTATAAAGATGGCATTCTTTCCGTTTATTTTGTTTAAATTTTGCCACAGGTCGTATTGATTTAAAAACCCCGATATATTATAAATATTCACCGCCGGTTTATAGCCCCCGTAATACACAAGTTCATCCGCAATAGCATAATGATGCGTTAAAACAAAAAGCGGATGATAAACCGCCTCATATCCTTTATAAACAATACCGATATACCTTGCCCCTTTCCCCCACCCAAAAAGGTCGTTTGTTATGTCGGCCGTTTTGGGTTTTCCGGGTATATGGGGAATTAATGAAAATATCCAGCGTCTTTTAAGGTTTTTTTCCTTATCGATATACCTTATTATTTTTCCTATCGGTATCGAATTATAGTATATCTGGTTGTATAATACAAAACTTAAGAAAAAACCGGAAAATATCGCAAAATACAGATATGATTTGGCGGCCTTCAATTTTAATTTTTCCCACAGTTTTATTTGGCTTCTGCTTTTACTAATCCTATCCGCAACATATCCCATGATAGGAAATGCGGACATGTAGCCTATATCCGGCCAGTGAACTAGTATTCTATGGGAATATCCGTTTATAATAAAAAAAACCAGAACAGGAAGCGATAAGCAGACGGAATACAAAAATCCCCCGGCAATATCCGCGTAAGATGCAGCCTCGGACTTATCTATAAATGGGTCTGATTTCAAATCAGACCCATTTATATTCCTGCCAAACCATTGCGAAATAAATTTTAAGGAATAAACGAATGTCCCGATTAAAAACAGATAGACGAACGGCGTAACCACTAAAAATTGTCCAAGCCACCCTTGCATAAATAAAGATATTCCGGGTTTCGGGTGCGAAAAACCGTGCGAGAGCTGAAATTTAAAGGATATAAAATTATGAGTAATATTCCAATAGATTACGGGCGAAAAAACAAGAAGGGCGGCGGCAAGAGCCAGATACGGATAAAAAGTTTTTAAAACGGCTCTATTTTTTTTAGAAGCTAATAAATATAATAAAACGGAAGGTGGAATTAAAGCGGCGGTATACTTGCTTAAAAATGCAAGACCTAAAAACAAACCTGCAAGCATCCATAAAATCAGGTTATTACGAAAAAAGGGGGCCGATTTTAAATCAGGCCCATTTTTTACATTATTCGAGCTGCCTTTAACGGCTTTATAAAATAATATCAGGAAACACAGGTAGAAAAACAGCAGGGATGCGTCGGGCAGCATCATAACTGATAGGGCGGTACTAAATATTACCGCCGATAAAAAAAACAAAAAAGCAAAAAAAGACGCCCTCTTATTTTTAAAGAGCAGGTGCGATAGGTAATATATTAAAAAGCCGTCGAAAAACGAAAAAATAACCGCGCCAAGCCTGACATTAAGCTCGCTTTTTCCAAAAAGCCCCGTAAAAAAATAAATAACATAGCCGACGAACGGGGCGTCATCAAGATAACCCAATGACGGCTTTAGCGACCAAACGAAATAGTGGGCTTCGTCATTGCCTAAGTTTAAAGTGGAGGCAAGGTGCAGATGAACGATAAATGCAAGTATAGATAATGAAACCAAATAAAATTCGTACCTGTACCTGCCGTAATATGTATTAAAATAATCCAAAATTTTGTCTATTGTGCTTTTCAATGCGTAAGGCTTCCATTACATAATTAAACCGCTCGCTTAATTCCAAAGACGCATCCACGGTTATAAAACAAAAACCCCGGGTTTCCGCATGGTTTTTAAGTGATGATGAGTCTTGAGGCTCAGGCTCCTCAAACGCCTTTTTCTGGTTCAGATAAACCGAAACACCTGCTTCCGAATACTCTTTCTTGAATTTCCTTTCCCCGCCTCCGGTCTCCTTTTTTAAGTCCTTGATGGCATTTTTATTTGCCAAATGTTCGGCTGACTGCCTGTCTTCAAGCCTTTTTAATATAACATGCTCTTTATCTTCATATATTTTAGAGTATATAACGACAAAATTACAGTCTTTTTTTTCAAAATAGCTAATAAATTTTTCCCTGTGCTCTTTTTTTAAAAAAGTTGCGTCGAATATTACGCTTTTACCCTCGTTAAGCCGCTGCGCCCCCTCCTGAAACATATTGTCGTAAACCGTTTCGCTTGCCTTCCTGCCGTATTTGAATATTTTATCCGTAAAACCGAACATTTCCTGTCTTAATCTATCCGACTTTATGTTTTTGGCATAAAAATAGCTTGCCAGCAAATCGGAAAGGTTGGTCTTTCCGCTGCCTGACAAACCGATATTAAGAATAACAACAGGTTTTTTAAAAAACAGGGTATAAAACAGGGCTAAATTTAAATGTTTCAGTCCTCCGCAGTGCCTGCCTGAAAGAAGGTCGATTTTGGCTCTTACGACGGACCTGTATGCCTTAAAAAAGGGGATTATAAAAGGTTCGTATTTTTCATACTTTTCTATATCCTTTTTATAGTTAAAAAATCCCTTATAATAATCAAAGAATTCGGCGGATTCGTAAAAAAAACCGTGAAACTCGAAATCCATAAGCAAGAACGCAATATCTAAATATAAATCCTGATTTCTAAACTTTTCGTTAAACTCCACGCAGTCCATCAGGCATACGCCTTTAATCCTTTCCCTGCCGCTCACGGCAATATGCTCCATTCTTAAGTCGCCGTGAAGGTCTCTGATGAAGCTGTTTTTGATTCTTAAATTAACAAACTCGTTAAACATTTCCGATTGCAAAAACTCATTGTAAAACTTTTCCATATAGTTCAAAATATCAAAAAGACTCTTTATATTTATTTTGAACCGCTCCTCATTGAGCTCTGGATTAACGCCTCCGCGGGAGTGACAGCGGTCAAAAAAACTTTTTATATTTACCTGTCCCTTTATATCGTCTTTAAAACTATTAAGAAGTTTCCTTACGGCTAAAAAGTTATCGTCCCAGTTCTCCTTATAAACTTCTGTTTTACCAAAACCGCTTATCCTTTTTGAAGAGTTTGCATTTTTATGAAATAGATAAATTCTTTTGGCAACCTTTTTTAAAACATCTAATTTATTAAATTTATAATTTTTAACGCCATTTTTATTAAACGAATCCAATATATTATTTAAAAACCCTTCGTCCGCCGCATATTTCATTCTTACAAAAACATCTTTTAATATACCGCCTTTAAAGCCGATAAAATAACCGCCCTTATTTTGCCTTAATTCCTGCAAATCTATATAAATGCCTGAGCAAGCCCTTCTGTTTAAAGAAAGTTCGCGCCTTGCAAAAAATCTTCTTTTTTCTAAGGACGAATAATCGACAAATCCAAAATTAACGGTTTTTTTTTGCTTATAGACAAATTTTGGCGTTATAAAAACGCGTGATATATGGGTTTGGATAATGCGGATTAAGCTTGAAGAGATTTTTTCGTATTTAGATATAGCATTAATAATTTTTTGGGTTTCCTCAGTTTCCTCGGGGTTAGTTCTTAGCATTACCCCTCCATACCTGCTTCCTCTGCCATTTTTTTAAGTTTTTTTAACGCCTTAACCTCGATCTGCCTGATGCGCTCTTTGGTGAGATTAAAAATTAACCCTATCTCGTTAAGCGTTCTCGGTTTTTCATAGTTAAGCCCGTATCTCAATATTATGACCTTTCTTTCTACATCGCCAAGCATAAAAAGCCACTTGTTTAAGAGCTTTAATGTTTCTATTTTATCGAGCATATCAAAAGAGGATGTGCCTTCCTCATCTTCTTTTATAATATTTGCAAGGGCTAAATTTTGTTCGCCGTCCTGATTTTGATTTTGCGGAAAGGAAGAATCTAAAGAATACACATTGCCGATAAAACCCAAAATTTTTTCGAGTTTTTTCTCCTCTATTCCCATGTGTTTTGCGATTTCGCCCATATTCGGCTCTCTTTCCAGTTCGCCGGTCATCTCTTTCGCTGCCCTCGAATATTTAAAAAGGTTTTCGGAAATGTGTATGGGAAGCCTTATAAGCCTGCCTGAATTTAATATGCCCCTTTCGATAGACTGTCTTATCCACCATATAGCATAGGTTGAGAATCTGAAGCCTTTTTTAGGAATAAATTTATCTACGGCCTTCATAAGTCCGATATTTCCTTCCATAATTAAATCGTCGAACGAAAGACCTCTTCCGAGAAATTTTTTTGCCACATTGATAACAAGTCCAAGGTTAGATTTAATCATTAAATCTCTGGCTTCCTTGTCTCCTTCCTGCACTTTTAAGGCGAGATTATACTCCTCTTCCTTTGTTAAAAGAGGGTTTTTTTTAAGATACTTTAAGTATTGACGGGATATAACATTATCATACGACGGGGGTATGGAGACTTTTTCGCTGTTTTCTAAAACTGCAGGCTTTTCTTCATCTTTATTAATTTTTGTTCCCGGCATTATAAATATAAGATAAAAGATTATAATTATTTATAATAATACAAATATAATAAAGAAAAATCTTATATGGAAGAACGCTCAGGATTTAAAACCGTCCTTGCCTATAAGTCTAACAAAATTTGCAGGGGCAATATTATTAGAATACATTTTACCATTTTTTTTTTCTATTACAAAGATATTTTGTGCACCGCTCATTTCAAGGGGCATAATCATTATGCCGCCCTCGCTTAACTGGGCGAAAAGCGCCTCGGGAACATCGGGGGAACAGGCTGTAACAATTATTCTATCGTAAGGGGCGTATTCTTTAAACCCGATAGTCCCGTCTCCGATAATAAATGTCACATTATGAATGTTAAGTTTTTCAAGAATATCCCTCGCCTTTAAAGACAGGTCCCTTATCCGTTCTATCGTAAAAACACTCATGCAAAGCGTGGACAAAATAGCCGCCTGATAGCCCGAACCGGTTCCTATCTCAAGAATTTTGTGGCTTTTATTTAAACAAAGAGACTGCGTCATTAAAGCAACAGTGTAAATGCCGGATATTGTTTGATTATGACCTATGGGAAGCGGCGCACCGGTATAACTTAATTCTTTTAACGATTCCTCGACAAACTTTTCTCTCGGAACGGTTCTTAACGCATAGAGCACATTTTTATCAGTAATTCCTTTCGAAACAAGAGCCTGTTCGGTAGCCCTGTCTGGGGAGTTTTTAAAATTTACCATAAAGTTATGCCCTCAAATCCGGCAATAAGATTCATTAAGCCCTCTTTCTGTTCAGGATTTAATATTATAAAGAAAATCGATATTTTTTAATCTTTCCATTGCTTTATAATTTGTCATATCGAGATGTATGGGCGTAACGGAGATAAGCCCGTTATGGACGGCCTCGTAATCGCTTCCCTCCACATCTTCGAACCTGATATTTTTACCCCAAATCCAGTAATATTTTCTCCCGCGGGGGTCTATCTTTTCGACGACAAAGTCCTCGAAATAACGCTTCCCTTGCCTCGTAATAAGATATTCGAAGCTGTTTTGCTTATTTATTATCGTTTGGGGTATATTTACATTGAGCAGGGTATATTCAGGCAAAGAATGCTTATGAACGGCAGAGGCAAGATTGGAAACAAATTCTGCCGCCTTTTGGAACGATAATTCAAGATTGTCTTCGAGAGAGGGGTCTTTCGGCAGATACCCGCCGCCTTTGTTTACAACCAATGAAACGGCTATCGACTTTATTCCCATAATAGCCCCCTCCATTGCCGCGGACACGGTTCCGGAGTAAATGACATCGTCGCAAATATTGCCGCCGTAATTTATGCCGGATATGATTAAATCGGGCTTGGACTTTAAAACGGAATGAACGGCAATATTAACGGCATCCGTAGGGGTTCCATCGACTGAAAATATGTCAGGTTTGATTTCATTGACTCTTAACGGCCTATCGATGGTTAAAGAATGTGAGCTTGCGCTTCTTTCTCTATCGGGAGCGACAATTACGACATCGGCAAATTTTTTAAGCTCTTCGAATAAAATATTTATACCTGTTGCATAAACCCCGTCATCATTTGAAAGAAGAATATTCATTACTATTTTTTTCTCGATAACAAAAGGGACTTAACAGAATTAAGTTCATTATGAATATTTTTTATAAGCTTGATATTATCGTCTTTTTGAGATGATTTTGCCTTTATCGCTTTTTTTGCCCCTTCTATCGTAAATTTTTTATTATACAAATAATCCTTTATCAGCAAAAGCTTATCGATATCGGATTTTAAATAAAGCCTGTGAGAACTTTTAGATTTATGCGGCTTTAAGAAATTGAATTCTGTTTCCCAGTATCTTATGACATAAGGCTCAATTTCTATTATTTTTGCAACTTCCCCGATTTTATAATAAAGCTTCTCATCTACCGGATCCATTTTTATATTTTTTATTTATTTTCGATTTCAAGACAACCGAGGACTTAAACTTTAGCACCTTTCTTTCGCTGATATAAATAGGCTCGCCTGTTTGGGGATTCCGTCCCTTTCTTCGCTTTTTTTCTTTAATGAGAAAACTTCCAAAACCGGTTAATTTAACCTGTCCGTCTATTTCCGCTTCCGATTTTATAAGATCAAAAAAAGAGTTTACATAGGTTAAAGATTCGGCGGAGGTCAAGCCAACCTTACTGCGAATCTTATTTGTTAAATCGGATTTAGTTAAAGACATTTATTATTAAGGTCCTCGTTTATTAAGGTCTAATCAGGGTTAAATTTAATAGGGCTTTAAAAATTTTAATTGGATGTTATTTCTTTAACCAAACCGGAAAACGCGGCCGGATCGGTTAACGCAATTTCAGCCAAAACCTTTCTGTTTAAATTAATCTCTTTCTTATTAAGCGCATTAATAAATTTTGAATAAGATATACCGTTTGCCCTGCATGCGGCGTTAATCCTAACTATCCATAACCCTCTGAACTGCCTTTTTTTGACTTTTCTATCTCTATAAGCGTAATTAAGCCCTTTTAAGACAGTTTCCTGTGCCGATTTAAAAAGCCTGCTTCTTGCGCCGTAATAACCTTTCGCAAGTTTTAAAACCTTTTTATGCCTTTTTTTTGTTAAAATCCCTCTTTTTACCCTTGACATTATTTAACTCCTTTTTATTATAAATAAGGAACAAGCCTTTTGATATTCATAGCGTCAACCGAATTAACGACAGCGCTTTTCTTAAGTTTATTCTTTCTTTTCCGAGCCTTTGAAGTCAATATATGACTTTTGTTCGCCTTATAATGAACCACCTTTCCGTTAGCCGTAATCTTAAACCTCTTCTTTGCTCCCCTGTTGGTCTTAATCTTTATTTTAGCCATTTTAGAACCCCTTAAAATAATAAATAACGATAACTGTATAGTTTACTATGCTTTATAATAATATATTTTGCGATAAACAGGCTTATTGCGCCTTTTTTGCTTTAACCGGAACGATTACAGTGCTAAATGTTCTTTTAACATCCGGCTTAATCGGGAATTCGGGGATGCCGAATTCTTTAATATCTTCTATGACTCTTAATATTACCCTAATTCCTAAATCGGTATGCACAAGTTCTCTGCCTTTAAATGTAACGGCTAGCTTTACTTTGTTTCCTTCTTTAAGAAAGTTAATTATATTTTTTAGTTTAAACCTGTAATCATGCTCATCGGTATTAGGTCTAAACTTAACCTCTTTTATGTGGATAACAACCTGTTTTTTCTTGGCTTCCTGAAGTTTTTTGTTTTGCTCGTATCTAAATTTGCCATAATCCATTATCCTGCAAACAGGAGGCGCGGCATCTTTGGACATTTCAACCAGGTCTAAAGACTTTTCCTTTGCAAGTTTAATAGCAGCAAATAAAGACATTATCCCAACCTGCTTGCCTTCTTCGTCTATAACCCTGACTTCTTTTGCCCTGATGCCTTCGTTAATATCTGTCTTAGTATTTTTTTGTATGCGAATCTCTCCTTTATTCATTAAATTATAGTTTTAAAATTATTGCATAATTCACGCTTAGTGTCAAGAAAATTTAGCATACCGTTATGCCATTTTCGCATATTTACTTTGCGGATAATCCCGCCGCAGAATATTCTTATAATAATTTTCCGTCTTTTTATCGTTTAAGTTTTTATAGCATACCGTTAAATAATATAAAGTCTTTGGAATAATGGGCATCCCGGGGTACTGCTTAAGGACGGTCTTAAACATATAAGCGGCCGGCTTCCAAAGGCTTGCGTTAAAATAGTAAAGCCCCGTAAAAAAAGTGTTTTCGGATAAATCTGTATTTATTGTTTTAATATATTTAAGAGCCGTTTTAGAATATTTCGAATAAGGATATTTTGATACCAATTCTTCGAACATAAGCTTGGCATGCTTTAAGGGACTCTGTGTTCTCCCTGCCGCCTCTTTCCTTTTATAATATGACATAGCCGCATAATACATCGCAAAAGGGGTATATTTAGAGCTGGGGTGGAGGCGGATAAAATCCATATAAGCCCCCTGCGCCTCTATGAACTTTCCTCCAAGATAATAGGCATCGCCGAGCTTTAACTCCGCCTCTTGCGTATTGTGATATGTGGGGTAGTTTTCGATAAGGGCTTTAAAGTTTTTAGCCGCACTGGAATAATCATGTTTACCTGCATAAAAAAGGGCTTTTTTGTAATAAACATCGGGAGGCAGGATATGTTTTTTGACATTTTTAGCGCATCCGGTTAAAAAGATAAGCGATGCCATAAATACTGTTATTGTCATTATGGTTATAACCGATAACCGGTATATTTTACTTTTCATATTACTCCCCGTTAAAATCGTTCATATAAAATACCGAGCTGCCTTTTGAAACCGCCACTTTTATTTTAACATTATAAAGATAATCGTCAACGACTATTTTTAAAGGAACCATGACTCCGCCCTTTAGAATATAATGTTTAAAATAGATAGTCTCGAGCATCTTTTTATGTTTTACGACGGTGATTTTCTCGATAAGGTATTTTCTGTTGACATAAATATAATAACTATTATGATGACCGTGACGACCGCCGTGTTTTTTATGATATTCGAAAAAGAATCCGCCGGCCGTATTATAAAAAACATCGGAATTCTTAATTTTATAAAGGCTGTTTAAATTTAAAAAAATTCTAAACGCCCGAAAAAGTTTTCCATACAAAAGTCTTTTTCCTTGATATTTTTTCCCCGAATCAAGAAAAAAGACTTTATCTTTGCCCTTGATTATTTTAGCATAAAAAAGCGGGGTGCCGTACATATCAAGGATAGTAAACTTTATATATTTGTTCTTGATGTATTTATAAAGCCCTGCTTCTTCGAAGGGAAAATACCCGTCGTTTGCCGTTATTACAAACCTTCCGGACATTCCTTTAAAATTTTCATAATTCTTTGCAAGCCCCGTTAAAACCTCTTTTTTAGTTTTATATGGGGTGTTAACCGGTTTTTTAAACTTTTCGGTTTTTTTAATGTAATAGCCGCATCCGCTAAAGCCTAAAGATGAAAAAATTAAAATAGTAAGAATAGCGGATATAGCTACATATTTCAGCTTTAAAGATTCCAAAATTTTATTAATTTAATTTTTATAAATATCCCCTTTTTCATCTATTACCAATACCTCCGGCGCGTTAATGCTTCCTTTAGTAATATCCGAAAATTCAACGCGCGCCTGCTCAAAATTGTCGATATTATAAAGCTTAAAACTCTCCCTTTTAAGCAAAAACTCTCTTATTAAACCCTCGACCTCAGACATCCCCGAACCCGACCTTCCGTATATCTTTACCATATTGTTTTAGTAAGCATAAAGTCCTTAGACATGGATTTTAGAAGGCAATAAATCTCTCAGCATCTTTTCTAAGATTTTTTCGATTTCGTTAAATTTTGAAATATCGGTTGAGCCGCCCTGCGCAAAGTCTCTCTTCCCGCCGCCCTTTCCGCCGACCTGCCCGTTTAAAAGTTTAACTATTTTGGATGCGTCTATACCGCCTTCGGCGGAGCAGATATAAATTAATCTCTCTTTATTAATTAAAGAAACAAAAATCACGGCGCTGTCCCCCTCTGGAAAATCCCGCCTCAATTTTAATATGTTAATCAATTCCTTGAGATCGTCCTGAGATAAATCTTCGAACTTAGAAATTAAACAGGAGGCGGAGCCGATGTTTTTAAATTCTTTAACAAGCCTTTCCGATTCAAAGGTATTCAGTCTTAACTTAATATCGCTGTTCTCCTTTTTCAGATATTCGTAATCATAATAAAGATTGATTATTTTATTATACACATCCGGTTTTGAAGCGCCCAGCAATGAGGCGATATTATTCAGGTTGTCCTCTTCGATATATAATTGATTTAAATAGTTGTAACCTGTAACCGCTTCAATCCTTCTTATGCCGGAAGCAACGGAAGACTCGCGCATTATCTTAAAAAATCCTATTTCTCCCGTTCTTGATACATGCGTTCCCCCGCAAAACTCCTTTGAAACATCCCCCATCGAAACAACCCTGACCGTATCCTCGTATTTCTCGTCGAAAAAATGAAGCGCTCCCGCGTTAAGCGCGGATTTGACATCAAGCTCTTCAACTTTGACCTCCAAATCGGAAAAAATATATTCATTCGTCAGAGATTCCACCTTGCGCAATTCATCGTCAGCAATAGGCTTTGCCTGCGTAAAATCAAACCTCAATCTTTCCGAATCCACGGACGAACCCTGTTGAACGACATAACTTCCCAAAACGGCTCTCAAAGCGCTCTGCAAAAGATGTGTGGCGCTGTGATTCGATGCCGTTTTTTTTCTGATATTTTTATCGACCGTAAATCTTGCCGCGGCCGGCGCAATATATTTACCGAATATCCTTCCATAGTGCAATATTATGCCGTTTTTTGTTTTAAAAGTGTTGGAAACCCTTAAGCTCCCGTCTTCCCATTCTATTATCCCCTTATCCCCAGACTGACCGCCGCCGTCCGGATAAAACGGAGTAATATCGGATATTGCATAGCAGGCATCGCCGTCTTCCAGTCTCCCCGTTAATTCACCTGATTCATTCAAAAACCCAAGTATTTTGCCGTGAACGTCAAGATTGTTATACCCGGTAAAGTCTGTCTTTGGAAAATTTAAATCGATATCTAAAATGTTAAATTTTTCCTTTTTTTGTTTTGAACCCTTTTTCTGAATATCCATAAGTTCGTCGAATCTTTTTAAATCTAAAGACAGATTATTTTCCGATGCAATATCTATAGCCATATCTAAGGGAAAACCGTTAGTGTCGTAAAGTTTAAAGATAAAGTCGCCCGGTATAATTTTCCCCTTGTTGTTTTTTAACTCCGATATTTTTTCTTCGAGAAGTTTTAAGCCGAAACCGACCGTATCGTTAAATTTATCGTGCTCTTCGGACATTATCTTCTCAAAAACCGTGATGGCGTCCCTTACTTCGGGATAAAACCCGCCCATTACAATTACGACGATATTTCCCAAATATATTAAGTTTTCCAATGTTAGATTTAGCTTTAAAGAAAATCTGATAAGACGCCTCATTATCCTTCTAAAGACATATCCTCTGCCTTCATTTGACGGGAAAACCGATTCCGCAGCCAAAAACATCGATGTCCTGATGTGGTCGCTTATCACTCTAACGGCTGTATCGTAATTTTCGTCGCCGCTGTTATACATTCTGCCCGTGATGCCGTCTATCTCGCTTATGTACGGCTTAAAGACATCGGTGTCATAATTTGATTTTACATTCTGTAAAACCCTCACAATTCGTTCGAGCCCCATGCCTGTATCTATCGACGGTTTCGGAAGCCTTGCAACGGAACCGTCTCTTTCTTTGTTGAATTCCATAAAAACAAGATTCCAAATTTCCAGATATCTCCCGCAATCGCAATTTATATCGCACTCTTTATGTCCCGGCTCGGAATAACCCGTATCGAAAAATATCTCGCTGGAATAGCCGCATGGACCTGTTTCCCCCATCTGCCAGAAATTCGAATCGTCTCCAAGCTTATAAATTTTACTTTCGTCAAATCCGATAATATCTCTCCATATCGAATACCCCTCCTCATCTTTTTTGTGAACCGAGACATAAAGATTATTTTCGTCCATCTCCAGAATGTCTTTTAAGAACTTATATGCAAAGATAACGGCATCCTTTTTAAAATAATCCCCGAAAGAAAAATTTCCAAGCATCTCAAAAAAGGTATGATGACGGGAAGTCTTGCCCACATTTTCCAGGTCGTTATGCTTGCCGCCCGCCCTCATGCATTTTTGGACGGTTACGGCTCTTAAAAACGGCGGTTTAACCTGACCCGTAAAATATTCTTTAAATTGAACCATGCCTGCGTTAGTAAACATAATGGACTCGTCGCCGGCGGGAATTAAAGAGGAACTTGGCACAAAGGTGTGACCTTTCCCCTTAAAATAGTTTATAAATATTTCTCTTAATTCGCCTGACAGTAAATTTTTCATCGGTAAAAAACCATTAACCCTTCTAATCGGCTGAACTTATATTTAAAATGTTTTCGATAACATTAGAAGAAAACCCTCTGCGCTGTAAAAAATCATATAACTTTTTTTTGAATATCAGGTCGTTTTCCTTATATTTAATTAATGAAACCGTTTTTTTGTTTAACGCTTTGACGGCTATATCCTTTTCTTCGTCTTTAGTGTAAAATTTATCGATAAGTTCATCTGCAAGCTGCTTATTTATCCCTTTTTTATATATATCATAACTTAGTTTTATTCTTCCGATAAGTTTCTTCTTGCCGCTTTCTATAAGCCGTTCGGCGAAGGTTTCATCATTTATATAGCCGTATTCCCTTAATTTTTTAACCGTCCTGCTTATTTCGCAGGTTGAAAATTTTTTTTTAATCAACTTTTCCAGCATCGATTTTTCCGAATAAGATCTTATGGAAAGAAGTTTAAGGGAATAATCCAAAGGCGTCCCCGCTGTCTTTAATTTTCTTTTCGATATATTATTCGAAAGTACTTTCAACTCTTGCTACCCCAAACGGCTGCCTTACTGCCCAAAGACAAAGACCTGTCCATACCCTCGTCCGTTGCGTTTACGCCGGATATTAATAAAGCAAGGTCGTTTGGCGAAGTGGACTGCGCTAACGCATCTTCATAAGTAATCAGACCCGCCTTATAAAAATTGTAGAGGGATTGGTCGAATGTCTGCATTCCATATTGAATATTGCCGCTTTTTATATAGTCCCTGATGCTTGCCGTCTTATTTTCATCGGCGATGCAGTCTTTTATCGTCTCTGTCCCAACCATTACCTCGATAGCCGGAAGCCTGCCTTTTTTATTGGCTCTGATAATAAGGCGCTGCGATATTACGGCTGAAATTACCGACGCAAGCTGCATTCTGATCTGTTTTTGCTGATACGGCGGAAAAACCGCGATAATTCTGTTAATGGTTTCCTGAGCATCGAGCGTGTGAAGCGTGCTCATAACAAGATGCCCCGTTTCAGCCGCCGTTATCGCGGTCTCGATAGTTTCGAGGTCTCTCATCTCGCCGACTAAAACAACATCAGGATCCTGCCTTAAAGCTTCTCTTAAGCCGTGCGAAAAGGAATAAACATCCATGCCTAATTCACGCTGGTTTATTATAGCTTTTATATCTTTATGTAAATACTCTATCGGATCTTCTATCGTTATCATATGAACTGCCTTATTTTTGTTAATATAATCTATCATCGATGCAAGCGTAGTCGATTTTCCGCTTCCGGTAATACCCGTTACAAGAACAAGTCCCCTTTCCTTTAGCGCAATAGATTTGATAACTTTCGGAAGATTTAAAGAATCGAAAGAAGGAACGCTGAACGGTATATACCTCATTGCCACGCTTATGGAATTTCTCTGGGAAAATATATTTACCCTGAACCTGCCGACTTCGGACAGGCTGTAAGCCAAATCCACATCCCTGTTTTCCTGAAATACCTGAAGCTGATGTTTGTCCATCATACTCGATGCAATTTTTTCGACCATATCCTTCGACAATATGCCAAAACCCTCTTGATGATAAATTTCCCCGTCTATTCTAAATATAGGGTATGAATTTACCTTAAGATGCACATCGGATGCCCTCATATCGGTAGCTGTTTTTAAAAGCTTTTCTATAAAAGACGGCTGTTCATTCATAAGTATTCCTCCGAAAGTTAATATTTACTTTGATCCTGCATTAGAAAATAATTAAACGTTTCTATTATTTAATAATTCTGGATTCCCACGAAAGCGGGAATCCAGAATATAAAATTCTAATGCCGGATTAAGGTATTTACTTAAGGTTAAATTTTCCCATAATTTTAGAATATATCTCGTCCCTCAAGGCAGGATTATTTTTAAGCGTTTCTTTAGCCGACTCCCTTCCCTGTCCCAGCCTTTCCTTGCCGTAGCTAAACCATGTTCCGGCCTTTTCTATTATGCCGTTATCTGCCCCCAAATCGACCACATCCCCCTCAAGCGATATTCCGCTATCGTATATTATATCAAACTCGGCTTCTTTAAACGGCGGAGCGACTTTATTTTTAACAATCCTCGCTTTTGTGCGGGAACCTATGACCTCATCCCCTTTTTTAATAGAGCCTGTTCTTCTTATGTCTATTCTTACCGAGGAATAAAACTTCAGGGCATTTCCGCCTGTCGTGGTTTCCGGAGAACCGAACATAACTCCTATTTTCATTCTTATCTGATTTATAAAAATAACGGCGGTGTTAGATTTTGCTATTGCCGATGTGAGTTTTCTTAAAGCCTGCGACATCAGCCTTGCCTGAAGACCCATATGCGCATCCCCCATTTCGCCTTCTATTTCGGCCTTTGGAACAAGCGCCGCAACGGAATCTATAACCAGCACATCTACCCCCCCTGAGCGGACAAGCGAATCCGCAATTTCTAACGCCTCTTCACCTGTGCCTGGCTGAGAAACCAATAAATCGTCAACATTAACTCCTATTTTTTTGGCATAATGTAAATCGAGGGCATGCTCGGCATCGATAAAAGCGGCAATCCCTCCCTTTTTTTGGGCTTGGGCGACAATTTGAAGCGTAAGGGTGGTTTTACCTGAGGACTCCGGTCCGAATATTTCAATAACCCTGCCCTTTGGTATCCCGCCTATACCCAGCGCAATATCTAAAGATAAAGACCCGGTCGGAATGGCTTGAATATTTTCGGCAGGCGGCTTACCGCCAAGTTTCATTATGGCGCCTACGCCAAACTGTTTTTCTATTTGAGAAATGGCTAAGTCCAAAGCTTTAAGCTTTTGCTCGTTTACAGGCTCCTTAACCTTATTATCTCTGTTATCTGCCGATTTTGAAGACATTTTAGCTCCTTTATTCATATAATAATTATTCTTTAATTAGATTATAGGTAATCCCCCGCCCCGAAACTTCGCGGGGAGGACATACGATTTTTATTAAGCCGATTAATTAAAAGTTATAGCTTAAAAAGAAAATAATATCAAGTTAAATTATGGTTAATATTATTAGTTTAGCATTCTTCCTTTATTAAAGACAAAGGTGTTCCGCTAAGCAGCCTGTAAATCCAAAACAAAGCCATTTTTGCCGTATAAGCCTTAACATCAAGCCTTGAGCCTGTAAACAAATATTTTCTTACTTCTTTTACTTTGGCCGAGGATAAGGCTATAAAAACCGTTCCCACAGGATAATTGTCTAACGGGGTTTTTGGTCCAGCAAAACCGGTTACCGCAAGACCGATATCGCTTTGAGCCTTTTTTCTTACCTGATTTGCCATCTCCATAGCGCAGCTTTCGGAAACCGCCCCGTCTTTTTCTATAATGCCGCTATCAACCCCCAGTATATCGGTTTTGGAATAATTTGAATATACTACGCCGCCGTAAATAAAATAACCGGACGAGCCGGGTAAATCGGTAAGCTTATTGGATATATAGCCCCCCGTCAAAGACTCGGCCAAAGCAATGCTGACGCCCTTTTCTCTGAGCAAATAAGAACAGACTATATTGAGCTCGTCGTCGTCATAACCGTAAAGATATTCCTTGAATATTCCTAAGACTGCCGCATCGGCCGCTTTTATATTTTCATTAAGTTTTTGCGTTGAAATTCCGTTTATATAGACGCTCAAAATAATCTCGCCGTAAGAATATTCAAAATTAAAATTATATTCCGAATCGTTCTTTAATCTTTCGAAAAGCCTTTCGAATTCCTTTTCTTTTAAACCAAACAGCTTATATTTCCTGGATTTTATAAAATAATTAATTCCCAATTTCCCGAGCATTTTTCCCAAAATATGGCTTTTGAACATATTGACGGCGTTTTTAGGTTCAAGCGGCATAGCGGCAAAAAATATAGGCTCCGTCAGATAAAAACCGGAAATTCCGGAGTTTTGATTGGGGATAATAAAAGAATTCTCAGGAAAATAACATGCCTTTTCATTTGAGGAGTTTAACTGCTTTTTATTAAACTCATACACAAGCCTCATTAAATCTGCGGCATCCTTGCTTCTCGCCAACCCTTTTTTAAAAACCTCGGAGGCGATATTTTGGGTGATACAGGTATCTTCCTTCATTCCCCCGCAAACTATCACAAACGAACCCTCCGACGCCATATACGACACTACCTTGTAAATGCTGTCTCTTTCGGTTTGAGGAAGTATGACAGCCTCTTTAAATCTAAGGTTATAGTGTAAAAGCACCTCCGATAGACCCTTAATAGCCTCTCCTGCATCGGCAAAATTATAATCATCCACTATGACAAGAATCTTAATATCCATTTACTTTACTTGCCTCAAAGTTAAAAATTAAATACCGGCGGTTAAAATAATTATAAACCTTAAAATAATTGCCGAAAATACGGCGGCAACGACATCGTCGAGCATTATACCCAATCCGGAGCCCATTTTTTCATCCACATATCTAATGGGAAAAGGCTTTAATATATCAAAAACCCGAAACAACAAAAGCCCCGCAAACGCGTAAAGAATCGAAAAGGGCAGCCAGAATCCCCCCGCCATGGTTATAAAATATCCCAGAACCTCGTCGATAACGACGGGCGGCGGATCTTTAACCTTGAGCAGCTTTTCCGCTCTGGAGGAATAATACACTCCTGCGGTAAAAACAAACAGGCAGATTATTATATATTCGTACGGGTTTAGCAGTCTCATTAATAAGACATATACAATAAAGCCTGCAATAGAACCGGCCGTTCCCGGCGCGTAAGGGAATAAGCCGACATAAAAAAATGTTGAAATAAATAACGATAAATTAAATTTCTTCATAGAAATTATGCCGACTGAAATTTATATCTTCTCACCTTTATATTTAAAAGTATCGCGACCGCCGACATATCTACGATAATGGATGTTCCGCCGTAACTAAAAAACGGCAGCGGAACACCGACAACCGGCAGTAAACCAATCGTCATGTAAATATTTATTATCGTATGAAGCACAAGTATGCTGAGCGCTCCGGCCCCAAGCAAAAATCCCTGTATTTTTTTTGTCTGATATACGATTTTAAATCCCCTTATTATGAGTATAAAATATAAAACGATAAGAACTAATCCTCCGATAAAACCAAACTGCTGAGAAAATGTGGAAAATATAAAGTCGGTATGCTTTGCGGGTAAAAAATTTAAAGTGCTCTGAGAACCATTGCCGAATCCGTTCCCAAAAAGCTTCCCCGCTCCGACCGCAACCTCCGATTGTATTATATTGTAGCCGGCTCCCAAATAATCTTTAGCGGGATGTAAAAAAATCAGTATCCTGCTTTTTTGGTACGACTTTAGATGAAACCATAAAACAGGTCCTAAAAATAGCGCTATGCCGGTTAAAATTAAAATAGCGCTTCTTTTAATACCTGCAAGATAAATTATGATAATACCGACAAAAAAAACTATTAACGCCGTCCCCAAATCGGGCTCTTTAGCAATTAACAGCGCCGGCAAAAGGATTATAATAAACGGAATTATTAATTCCTTAACGGAATAACAATTTCTGTTTTCATAAGAGGTTAAATATTTAACAAGAGCGAATACCAATCCAATTTTCATAAATTCGGACGGCTGAAACGAAAGCATGCCGAGAGAAATCCAGCGGGAAGCGCCGTGGGTAATTCTGCCCTTTAGCAGCACGGCTATTATTAATATGAATATAAATCCGTAAATATAATAGGCAATTTCTATAAGGGTGTTATAATCTATTGATATAATTGCAAACATCAGGAAATAGGCTATCATAAGCCAGATAATCTGCTTAATCACATAAGGGTCAAAAAAGTCTTTATGGTTTACGCTTAACGACCCGTAAAGATTTATAATGCCTATAAAAGAGATTATAATAACGGTAAAAAATATTACAAAATCAAAATTTTTTGCGTATTCGTTGTCTAATAATTTCATAAATTTCCTCCCCCGCCACCTCCCATAAAAGGGAGGGGAAATAAGGAATTAAAAACTTGTATAGATAAAGCTCGGCACTTTGCTTTTACTCTTAACCTTGCCGTTAACTTTTTTACGGACGGGCGGCTTCCATAAGCCTTTTTGTTCCAGATATTTTTCGACTATTTTTTTAGCTATGACCGCCGCATTTGCGCCGAGAAAATTTGCATGCATATCTAAAACGACGACGGCTATTTTTGGATTTTTAAGCGGGGCAAACCCGACAAACCATGCATTATCCCTGTATTTTCTAGGTATCTTTTTAATGTCGTAAATCGAATAAGTTTTCGATATAATCTGCGCCGTTCCCGTTTTTCCGCAAAAAGTTATACCGTCGATCCTGCCGTTTACCGCGGTTCCGTAGTCTTTGTTCACGACATCGCAAAGCCCCTTTTTTACCGCCGATAAATAACTTTTTTTAATATCTATATGTTTGATAAGCTTCGGCTTCATCTCCTTTAAAATCCTGCCGTTCTGCGAGACGATTTTTTTTAATAAATAAGGCCTGTACATATTTCCGCCGTTGGCGATAGAGCTATACGCCGTCACAAGCTGAATCGGGGTAACAATATCGTAGCTTTGCCCAATAATTGCCGAAAGGGTGGAACCTTTATACCAGTGCCTGTGATATATTTTATAAACAAGCTGCCTCGTCGGTATAAAACCTGGGTTTTCATCGGGCAGGTCTATTCCCGTCTTTCTTCCAAAACCAAACTTAAACGCATAATTTGCCAGTTTATTCACGCTTATTTTTACCCCTATAGAATAGAAATAAGTATCGACGGACTCCGCAATTGCCCTGTAGAGATTTATTTTAGATTTCTGGTTGGGATTCCAGTTGTAAAAAACGGCATTGCCTAATTTAAAAGTAGAACCGGAATAAATTTTTTCTTTCGGCGTTATTAAATGCAAAGAAAGAGCAGCTAAAGCGCCTATCACTTTAAAAGTGGAACCTGGGGCAAGCGCATTTTGAATAGCTTTGTTTTCCAAAGGATGCTGGTCGTTTTTTATAATTTTATCCCAGCGTTTTTGGCTAATCCCTTCGGAAAAATAAAACGGATTAAAAGAAGGTGTGGAAACCATGGCAAGTATTTTTCCGTTGTTTGGATTTATGGCAATTACCGCCCCTTCCCTTTTTTTCATAAGTTTATACGCAAGCCTTTCGAGCGGCAAATCAAGAGTCGTATATAAATTTGCCCCCATGACAGGCTTTTTGATAATAATTTTGCCGATAGGCTCGCCATGGGAATTTACGACAACCCGTTTTTCCCCGTCCTTGCCATGCAAATATTTTTGGTAATAATATTCAAGTCCCGTTTCACCGACAATATCGGAAGAATTAAGATAATCGTATTTTTTTTCTTTAAGCTGCGAAGACGAAACGGGGCCGACATATCCGAAAATTTGGGCTCCGATTTTCTTATAAGGGTAGTGCCTTATCGGAATTTTTGCAATAAAAAAACCGGGTAAAAACAGCTTATTTACTTCAAACTTCGATAACTCCTTAACGGAAATATTGCGCATAAGAATAATCGGTTCATAAGAGGGTAAAAACTCCTCTTTTTTAACCGTCTTTAAAAACTTATTATAATTTTGATGCATTAACCTTGCTAAAAATATTAATTCCGCCTTTAAATTTTCTATATGCGCAAGGGTAATTGCAATGTTAAACGAGGATTCGTTATCTACTAAAATTTTACCTTTGCTTGAAAGTATATTGCCCCTTGGAGCCGTAAGATATATAATTCTGGTGGCATTATTCTTTGCCAGCTTATAATAATAACCGCCCCTAATTATCTGCAAATAAAATAATCTGGCAATTAAAATAAAAATTAAAACGGTAAATATGATGGCTAATAAATTAATCCTGTTTTTTTGCCCTTTTAATATTCCGTTTTCATTATATAATGACGACATATTGCACTTATCCGCATAAAATTTTTGACAGTTTATCGTGGATTAGGCCGTTAGACGCCAGTATCCTGCGGTTATAAATATTAAGCGGTTTTTGGCAGAAATCGCTTATGATGCCGCCAGCTTCCTTAACCATTAAGCTTCCTGAAGCCATATCCCACGGATTTAAATTGAGTTCCCAATATCCGTCGAGAAAACCCGCTGCGGTATAACATAAATCGAGAACGGCGGACCCCAGCCTTCTAATGCCTCTGACGCTGATAGAAATATCCCTGAAATGATCGAAATTATTATCAGGATTCGTCTTTTTATCGTAAGGAAACCCCGTCGATAAAAGGCTTTTTTCGAAACAATCGTTTTTTGAAACATTTACTTTTTTTCCGTTGAAATATGCCCCCTGCCCGCTCAAAGCATAAAAAAGTTCATTTAAAACAGGATTATAAGCACATCCCAGTACAACTTCCGAATCTACTTCAAGCGCAATGGAAAAACAAAAAATTGGAACCCCGTGGGCGTAATTGGTGGTCCCGTCTAAGGGGTCTATAATCCATTTAAATTTTGTTTCGTTTGAAATAAGAGTGTTTTCTTCTTCCGCCAGAATAGAATGATGCGGAAATGCTTTTTTAATGCCGCCGACGGCTAAATGCTGCGAGGCGATGTCAACCTCCGTAACAATATCCACGGGTCCCTTATATTTAATGGAATGTGTTTTCCTGAAGGATTTAGATATAATTTTGCCGCAATCTTTTGCAAGGGATACCGCAAAATCCAAAAATTTTTCCATATCCATTGAATCATGGCCGGGTCTTAACATTGAGCGCAGAGCGAACCTCGTTTGACGTTTCCCGTTTTTAATATAGGCGCTATATTGTGTAGCCTTCCAGGTCTATCGCGACATATTTAAAACCGGTATGCTTAATATCTTTTATCAGGCTGCCTATTGAACCTGAATTAACAAGTAACGCCGCATGTTCCTTAGGTAATTCTATTTTAGCAAGTTTACCGTAATGACGAACTTTAGCCTCTTTAAAACCATTTTCCGCTAAAATCTCTTCCGATGCGGCAATCATCTTAATTTTATCATGCGTTATTATGTTTCCAAACGGTATTCTTGTCGCAAGACAGGTCGTTTGAGGTTTATCCCATATATCTATGCCAAAAAATTTTGACGCCTGCCTTATATCCGACTTGCAAAAATAGGCCTCTTTTAGGGGGGACAAAATATCGAATTCCTTTTCGGCAAGCATGTCCGGTCTGTCGTTTACTCTCAAAGCATCGTCTGCATTGGTTCCAACCGCCGCGCCGTATGTTTTTGGGATATAAGCAGTTATCGTTTTAAACAGCGAGATTTTGCAAAAATAACACCTCATCCTGTCATTTTTAATATAAGATTCCTCTAAAAATTCTGAAGTTCTTACGACTATATGTTTTATTTCAAGTTCCTTAGCCCTTTCTTTGCAAAAACTAAGCTCTTTTTCAGGAATGGCAAAAGAATTTCCAGTAATAGCGATAACATTTTTATTGCCGAGAACCTTTTTTGACATAAATAATAAAAATGTAGAATCGATTCCGCCGCTAAACGCAACGGCAATCTTTCCCGTATTTTCTATTAACTTTTCGAGATTGTTTATCTTATCTTTTAAGATATTCTCCATCTTAGAAATTAAAGGCGGCAAGCGCTTTTTTATTTATCTTGATGCTTGTTTTCGATTCAAGATAGTTTACATAATTATATAAAAATTCCTGTTCCTTTTGAAGCGCGTATGCCTCCTTTTGCTTTAACATTGCATTCTTTTTATTTTTACCGCTATTTACGGCCACATACTTCGGAAAATAAACCTTCGATACCTTAATTACGGCAAACCCGGATTTCACGGGAAAAACCCTGCTTATCACGACATTAACGGGGGTTGAAAAGACAGCCTTCGATATATCCTCGTTTAACCCATACTTTTTAAAATAACTTGATTTGACAAGGTCAATTTCGGAATATAACGGGGCAGATTTTACGGTTCCTTTAAATTCTTTTGTCAGCCCTTTAAAATTATTGTTAGATAGAATAGACCTTTGAAGAAAACTATTTGCGTCCTTTTGAGATTTAAAAATCGCAATTTCGAAAGCAACGGATTTATTGTCGATACTGTAATTGTCAAAAAACTGTCCATCAGCCATACTGAAAGATTCTCCTATTATTCTTCTGATGTAAGACCTTGCTATTTCGGATTTATAAGTCTTTTCGAAAGCGGACGGCGTGGTGTGGTTTGCCAGCAAAACGGAATTGAATAGTTTATTGCTAAACTCCCCGTTTTTTTGAAATGCGGAAAATAAGGCGATATTTCTTGCTATAAAACCTTTAGAGACATAAATTCCAAATGTATCTGTTCTGGATTCAAGAACTTTATCCGCGATTAACGAAGATAGCGCCTCTCCCGATAAATTTAGTTCTTTTAATTGTTTTTGGCTTAATTTATTGCCGTATAACCGTTCATATTCATTTTCAAGCGATACGTAATACCTGTTAAATTCATCCATAGAGATTCCTTTGCCGTTGACGGTGGCGACATCCGAGGGCGAAACTCCTCCGCCGGTCCCGATAATGTAAGGAAGAAAACTAAAACCCACGACAAACAACACCCCTACAAGGATTGTAATAACCTTGCCTAAGGCAGAGGCATAAAATTTTCTTAAAAAATCCAGCATAATGGTTTAAAACCCCTCAAAGAATTTTATCTATTTCCCAAATCCCGATTTAGGATTTTATATTCTGGATTCCCGCTTTCGCGGGAATGACAATGCAGTGATTTATAATTTCACCCGTTGGGTGTCATTCCTGCGAAAGCAGGAATCCAGTGTTATTTAGCATTAAAACTTATAAATATTTTCTAAATCTGGATTTGGGTATTTTTTCGTCCCCATACAGTTTTATTTTATATGGCAATACAATTTTATGCAAATAAAAAATGAGACATGCTTAAAATCTAATCGATGCTAATCAAAAATTATTTTATTTCTTTTTAAAAAAATTTTATAACCTATCTTTTTAAAGACTAAAAATATCAACGGAGAAATTAGTGAAGTAGTTATGGATGCGGGAAGGCTGTATAAAAGAAAAAAATTCAGGTAATTAAAATGAATGCCGATGGAGTAAAAAACTATTAAAAAGAGAATAAGGTAGTAAATTATGGATGAAAAAAAGGTAATTAAAATCTCGTTCATAGAATTTTCCGTCGAAACTTTCCGCCATAGAACATAAGAAACGCTGTAAGAGACGACGCCGGCAAGCGAGAAAACCGCCGGATTCAAAGCGGTCATAGAACCGTAAATATAAAATAACAGATACGATAATATTACGCCAGGATAGACATCTAAATATGCCGAAAGATATATTAAAGTTATAAGGGAAAGATTTGGGAAAATGCCGATTTTATTAAAATTATTAAAATTATTTGCTAACACTAAGGACATTAGTATTAAAAACAAAGAAAAACAAAATATGTAAATATATTTTACCGTATTATTCTTCGACAAGGACATGTTTGGCATTAAATAAATTTTTATGGGGAATTATAGTTATTCTTTGAAATATTTTATACCCTCTTCTTTTTACCGAAGATACTTTACCGACATTTATGCCCGAGGTAAAAATCCCTCCCAGTCCCGAGGTTAAAATTTCGTCGCCCACTTCGACTTTTTGGGAATTAAATACGAACCGCATTTTAAGATAGCCGTTTCCAAGCCCCTGCGCTATGCCAAGGGTTCCCGTATTTGCATCCACTACGGAAAAGACGCATTTAGGATTGGTAACAGGGATAACTTTCGCATTATTATTTCCTTCGTAAACAACCCTTCCAACAACACCGCTGTAAGAGATAACTCCGTCTCCCACCTTAATCCCGTCTTTCTTCCCTTTATTTATACGAAGACTGTCCCACCACCCTTCTATCCCGTGAAGCGTGATGGATGCGGGGATGGATTTTTTGGATATGGTGTCTTTTAAAAATAAAAGGGCTTTTAGTTTTTCATTTTCTATTTTATAAGCTCTGTATTTATTTAATTTATATTTAATGATTTTTATTCTGGCTTTAAGCAATTTATTATCGCTTTTGACGGACAGGATATTTAAATAATTTCCATATAATCTTTGGGAAATATTTAACGGATAGTCTGCCGCTTTATATATATTATATAAAGAGTTATTTATAAAATTAGAAAACAAGCCGCCAAATTTAAAACCGCTGATAGAGAGGATATATAAGGAAACGGATATTGCAACGACTGCAAATAGGACTATCACATCCTTATACTTTTTAATCTTTACATTCTTAAAAAATTTTCCCACAACTAATTCTCAAGCATTATATCTTTTAACACATTAATTTCGTTTAATGCTTTGCCTGCCCCCCTTACAACGCATGTAAGCGGATCGTCGGCTATTATAACAGGAAGCTCGGTATGTTCCCTTATAAGTACATCGATGTTTTTTAAAAGAGCCCCCCCGCCGGCAAGAACGATTCCCCTGTCAACGATATCGGACGAAAGCTCCGGCGGTATATTTTCAAGGGTGGTTCTTATTGCATCGACTATCTGACCAGCCGGTTCCGATATTGCTTCCAGTACTTCCGACGATGTTATCTCGATAATTTTAGGTATTCCGCTAACCAGGTCCCTCCCCTTTATATTCATTTTCGATTCTTCTTCGACGGGATAGACCGTTCCTATCGTCATTTTTACGAGCTCGGCGGTTCTATCTCCTATAAGCAGGTTATACTTTTTCTTAACATACTGTATAATGGCATCGTCTATCTTGTCGCCCCCGACCCTGAGCGATTTAGCGTAAACTATACCCGACATAGAAATCACGGCAACCTCCGTTGTGCCTCCACCGATATCGACTATCATATTGCCGGCGGCTTCCGTAATTGGAAGTCCCGCTCCAATGGCGGCGGCAACAGGTTCTTCCAGAAGGTAAACGACCCTTGCCCCGGCGGCTTCCGCTGATTCTTTAACGGCTCTTCTTTCGACGGCGGTAATACCTGAAGGAATTGCCACGATAACCCGCGGCCTTATCATAGTCTTTCTGTTATGAATCTTTCTTATAAAATATTTAAGCATGGCTTCGACAACCTCGAAATCGGCAATCACGCCGTCTTTCATAGGCCTGATCGCAACAATGTTTCCGGGCGTTCTGCCAAGCATTTTTTTAGCGTCTTTTCCCACGGAAAGAATCTTTTTATCCCCCCGCGAATCGATATGGACCGCAACAACGGACGGTTCGTTTGAAACAACGCCTTTATCTTTAACATAAATAAGCGTATTTGCGGTACCGAGGTCAACCGCAAGGTCGTTGCTGAATAAGCCGATTAAATTGTCAATAAACATAACATTCCCTCTTTATCATATAAAATAGAATTTTTTTGATTTTTATCCAAATATCTTTTAGATGTTATACTATCTTATCTTTTTTGGCAACAAAAAAGTTAATTTTGATTTTTAATGTCAGTTTTGCTAATATGAATAGCTATGGAAAAAATTTTAGTTTCGGATATAAAAGAAAATCAAAAAGTCGAATCTATTTTTCTTGTTAAAAGCAAATCCCATGCGACCGGAAAAACGGGAAAGCCTTATATCTATCTCAAACTATCCGATAAAACGGGTGAAATTAAGGGATACATTTGGGATAACATCGAAAAATACAATGAACTCTTTGATGCCGGAGACTTAATTAAAATAAAATCAAAATCGAATATATTTCAGAACGAGCTTCAGCTTAGCATTTCGGAACTGGAAAAGCTGGACGGAGCCGGCATAGACGAAAATCTTCTCAGGCTGTTTCTAAAATCAACCAAATATGACATAGAGACTATGTTTTCGGAACTTTCAAACCTTTTAAGCGAAACGCTGACCGATGAATACATTATACAACTCACCAAAAAATTTTTAAACGACGAGAATTACATTAAAAAATTAAAAACAATGCCTGCCGCAAAATCCATTCATCACGGTTATATAGGGGGGCTGCTCGAACATACTTTGAGCATGTTAAATATCGGACTTTTTCTCTCAAAACACTATGGAACAGGTGTAAATAAGGATATCCTGATTGCGTCTATTCTCCTTCATGATGTCGGTAAAATGGAAGAGTTAAGCAATAAAAACAATATAACAGAATATTCCGATGACGGAAAACTATTGGGACATATAGTTCTTGGGGCAAACATTATAGATAAAAAAATCGATGAAATTCAGGGTTTTCCTAAAAATTTAAGGACGCTGCTGCTCCACTCCATTATATCCCATCACGGGGAATTGGAATTCGGCTCGCCGAAAAGGCCAAAAACCGTTGAGGCTCTTTTACTTCATTTTATAGATAATATGGATGCAAAAACAAATCAATTCATAGATGCGACGGAAAGCCAGAACACGCCGTGGAGTCCATATTCGAAACAGCTTGACAGGTACCTGTTAAATTCAAAAATATTTTATTCGCAAAAATTAAAAGAAACGGAACGGCACGCGCGGAGCAAGGCAATGAGCAGTCTTAAGGGTTATCCTGATGCCGAAGAAGAAAACGGCGCAGGCTGTAAAGACATAAATGAAAAAAACGGCAGCAATAATGATGCCGGCAATGACGATAATAATCCGAACGAAGTCTTTACCGGCGAATTATTTTGAGGCAGACTATCCCACATCGTTATATTTGCGGAGTTTAAACTTTACGCCCAATTCATGGGCAAGGTTTTCGACATATGGGACATCGAGGCCTGGCAAATCGACGGCGGTTGCAGTAACCTCTTTTATGTATTTTTTCGATTCTTTTATGAAGGAGATAACTACTGCATAAGCATCTGCCCCTTTCTTGTTCAAATTTGGAAGACAAATCCTGTCGTAAAAATCGCTGTTATGAGCATTAAGGCTGACACTCACGCTATCTATAAGCCCTTCTAATTCATGAGCGATGTTTCTGTTATAGACGGCGCCTGCTAACCCGTCCGTATCGAGCCTCACTTTTATTCCGCCACCCCCTTTTTCTTTGACGGCCTTTGCGACATCCTTAAGGGTTGCCAGCCGCAGTGTCGGTTCCCCGAGTCCGCAAAAAACCGCCTCGTTAAAATCATAGTAATGGAAAACGGACGAAATAACCTCCGAAGCAGAAGGTTCTTTTTTTAATTCAAGGTTGTAACCCCGGACATTGAAATTATTCTGTCCGTTTTGATTTTGATATTTCGGACAAAAGGAGCATCTGTTGGTGCATTTATTTGTTAAATTTATATAGACCGAGTTTCTAATTTTATAAGCAACGGCGGGATAAAAGCCCTGTACCCCGTCAATGGAAAAAAGATTTACGGTGTTTTGCACCGTAAGCTCATCGAATCTTTTTTGTTCAATTCCTTTTAATCCTGCAATCTCCTGCAAGACAAAACGAACATACGACGGCTCGTTCCTTTTACCCCTAAAAGCCTGCGGCGCAAGATAAGGGCTGTCCGTTTCCGTTAAAATCTTTTCATCGGGAATATTCTTTGCTATCAACCTGATATGTTCATTTTTTTTATATGTAATATTTGCCGAAAAAGAGATAAAAAAGCCTAATTTTATAAATTCCATGGCAATGCCTAAATCGTCAGCCGAAAAGCAGTGTATAACTCCGCCAAAAAACCCTGCCGGCGCATTTATGCAGCTCTTTAAAATATCGAGAGCCTCCTTATAGGCATCTCTTATGTGAACTATGATGGGAAGCCTGTTGGTTAAAGCAAGTTCTATCTGAAACCTGAACAGTTCTTCCTGTAATCTTTTGATTTCATTAATATCCCCCGCGAGCCTTCCGTTAAAAAAATAATCGAGTCCGATTTCGCCCACGGCAACAATCTTTTCCTTGTTATTCGAATAGTAATTTTCAAACGATTTCAGGATGCCCTCAAAATTAGTATAAGGGCTTTTAGGATGAACCCCGAGCGTGGTATAAATAAAATCGCGGGAGTTGACAATATCCATGGTTTTTCCTATTCTTTCATTTTGAGCTAAAGAACCTATGGAAATGGCGTGCGTTACGCCGTTTTCGCGCATTCTGTCTAAAACGGATTGAAAATCGCTTTCAAAATCAGGCATTTCTAAGTGGCAGTGTGAATCTATCATGTACTTATTATCTTTGGAAATAAAATTTCCCTGCTTTCGTTGATTTTATGCCCGTCTTTAAATAATGCCCCGCTGCTGTCAAAAATATTTTCCGGAACGATTGAAGACTTAAAAAATGCAAAAGCCTCTACATTTAATATCTTGCTAATCCTTGCCGCCGTATCCGGCATAAACGGGTATATTAAATATGATATGCAATATATCGAAACAACCGCGCTTCTTAAAATTTTATATAAATTTCTTTTGCCTTCCTGCGAAGAAATATCTATTTTCCATGGAGCGCTATCGTTTATATATTTATTTACCGTATTGATAAATTTAAAAGTTTCTTCCAAAATCCTTGCAAAATCATAATTGTCATATCTTTCGTTCAGGGTAGAAGTTATATTGCAAATCGCTTTGCTTAAATGTTCATCGATGCTCCCCGCTTCGCCGAAACCCGGCAATTTGCCCCCCGTATATTTTTGAAGCATGGCGGTTGTCCTCGAAACCAGATTTCCTAAATCGTTTGCAAGCTCGGAATTATATCTTGTAATGAAATTATCCATATTAAAATCGCCGTCCAAACCTAATGTTATCTCTCTTAAAAGATAAAACCTTAAGGCATCCGCTCCGTAATTATTTATCAAATAAACCGGGTCTATAACATTGCCGAGGGACTTTGACATTTTTTTATTGTCCATAAGCCACCAGCCGTGGGCGAATATTGTTTTTGGAAGCGGCAAATCTAAAGCAAAAAGCATAACCGGCCAGTAAACGGCGTGAAACTTAAGAATATCCTTGCCTACGATATGGTTTGCGGTTTTAAAAAACAAATTAAAATCGTTATCCCCTCCCTCCAGAAACTCTTCAAAACCTATTGCCGTAAGATAGTTTAAAAGGGCATCGAACCAGACATATATAATATGTTTATCGTTTCCGGGAACGGGAATGCCCCAGCTGAAAGATGTTCTTGAAACGCTTAAATCGTTTAATCCCTCTTTAATAAAGGATAAAACCTCGTTTTTTCTGAAAGGCGGCTTAATAAATTCGGGGCGGCTTTCGATATATTCCTCCAGCCTTTTTTCATATTTGTTCAATTTTAAAAAATAACTTTCCTCTTTAACCCTCGACGCAGGTCTTCCGCATTGAGGACAGTTGCCGTCTATAAGGATCTTGCCGGTCAGGAAAGTTTCGCAGGGAGTGCAATACCAGCCCTCATATTCGGAAAGATAAATATCCCCCTTTTCCATTAACGCGGAAAATGCGAGTTGAACCGTTTTTATGTGGTCTTCATCGGTAGTTCTAATAAACCTGTCATAAGATATGGAAAGCATCCCAAAAAGGTCCTTGAACTTGATATGAACGGCATCGGCAAGCTCTTTCGGGCTTATCCCCCTTGCGTCTGCTTCTTTTTCTATTTTTAATCCGTGTTCGTCGGTCCCTGTCAGAAAAAATACCTTATAGCCGGATAACCTTTTAAACCTTGCGATAGAATCGGCAATAACCGTTGAATACGCATGACCGATATGAGGTTTATCGTTTACGTAATAAATAGGCGTAGTAACATAAAAATAGTTTTTATAATTATCTTTATTTGCCATAACTTTATTCTTCTTCACTCCTGCTCATCAGGATTATCGCTATAAGAGTCAAAGCTGCTATGGTAAAAAACATCGCTTCTCTCTTTTACCGTTTTGCAAATATCTTCATCCGGGTTTAGCGGGTCAAAAGCAAGACAGCATAAAAGCCTGCCGCAATATCCTACAAGTTTACCCGCATTCTGACATTGTAGTTTTGTGATTTTTGAGGCTACATAATTAGACTCTTTGCCAACCGAGCTGCAGCAGCATGCTCTTCCGCATAAGCCTATCCCCCCTAAAAGTTTACATTCATCCCTGATATTAATCTGACGCATTTCGATTCTTAAATGAAATTTTCCGGCAAGTATTTTTACAAGCTCTCTAAAGTCCACTCTTTCTTCGGCGCTATAAAAAAATATAAGTTTGTTTTCGGAAGGCAAATATTTAACTTTAAGGAGTTTCATTATAATTTTAAGCTTGTCTATGTTTTCCTTGCAGAAAGAGAAACCCTCGCTCTCGATAGGGTAAAATACAAACCTTTCCCCCGTTTCGAAACCGTAAATTTTTCTGATTATCCGTGGTGTGGTTTTGGGGTCTTTATCGGCAATTTTAATGTCTTCCGCAATTGTCCCCAAAAAAATTCCGCTGTCTTTCTCGACAAGCACTTTATCATCAAGCTTTAATTGCAGCGCTTTTGCATTAAATTCCTCGATATTGGCTTTTTCGTGTATCTTCACTCCTGCTATTCTCATATTTATAGTATATATCTCCTTGACCTTTGATTGTTTAAAAATTTAAAAAATTAAAATTGCCGCGACATGCCTTACGCTAAAATATCCGAAAAATAGGCGTCCATCGCAATAGTTTTATTTAAATTATAACCGGTTTTGTCTATATATTCCGCCGTTAGCTCAATCATATTTAATAATCTTTGCGGAGTAATCTTAGAATCTTTTATAAACTTCCCGATGCTTTCGCAAATATCTATATTATATAATAATTTTTTATTTTTTGTCATACGATAAATATAAACATCCCTCAGGATGAACAAAAATATTTCAAATAATTCGGCCTTATTTTCATTATCTTTATCTTTATTCTTTTCGTTCAAATTTTTTAAAACCCTGTTAAACTCGTCCGACATATCATATCCAAGCAATGCCGGGTCGCTATAAAAGGGTTCGTTAAAAATCAGCGTTAAAATCGATTTTCTTGTTTCAAAATATTGGCCGCCTGCCAACTTTTCGAAATTTGAATAACTGCCTTTCGCAAGCCTTGAGTAAACCGTTAAAATATCGTCAGGCGTTTCCGTTAACACGGCTTTAAAGGCATCAAATAAAACCTCATCGGGAACAGGTTTAAAAGCGAGCAGGGAGCATCTCGAAACAATGGTCGGCAAAAGGCCGTTTATAACAGGTGAAATTAAAATAAAAACGGTCTTATCCGGCGGCTCTTCAAGGATTTTCAAGAGGGCATTCATTGCGTTTGGATTCATTGCCTGCGCATCGTCTATTATGACAAACCTGTGACCCCCGAAGGAGGGTGTTAAACTTAAAAGCGAATTAACCTGATGAATTTTTTCAATTTTTATTGAATTTCCAGAAGGTTCCACAATTATCAGATTCTGGTTTGTTTCGTTTAATACCCCGATGCACGAAGGGCATTTCCCGCAAAAATACCCGCTTAATGTTTTGGCGCCCGCGGTTTTATAGTTGCCTGATTCCTCATTCTTGGGATCTTTATAATCTTTCTCTTCAAAAAGAGACAAAGCAGGGGGATTTTCTGGATTTTCTTTAATCACTGTCCTGCTGCCGGTGCAATATGAGTAGTCTCTGCATAAAACGGAAGCGGCGAAAGATGTCGCGACAAGCCTTTTTCCGATATTCTTTTGCCCGTAAAATAAAAGCCCCTGAGGTATCCTGTCGTTTACGAACAGCTCATTTAAAAACCCTATAGATTTTTCATGCCCTATTATTTTAGAAATGCCGTAATCCATATAATCCGTAAAATCCGTAAATTTTATATTTATCTGAATTTAAAAACTTAATATAAAGCCTTAACTCACTGTTAGAACCTATTAAAATGGTTTCAACATATTATAAATCCAGAAAAAGAAATTTCTAATGGTGATTTAAGGTAAAGCATTAATTAATTCTACAATATCTTTAATTATTATATTCGCCGTATCTTTAACTGGGGCGGCTGCGTCGATTTTTTTAATTCTGCTTTTAAATCTGTCCGCAAGATATATGTAATTAGTTCTGACCCTGTCGAAAAAATCTAAGGGTTCGCTGTCAAAACCGTCAAACTTGCCTGCCCTTCCGTTTAATCTCTTCAAGGCGTCCTCCGGCTTTAAATCGAAAAGGTAGGTTCTGCTTATGCCGACATTTTTTTGCCCGAGGACAAAATCGTTTATAGTTAAAATAAGCTCTTCAAAACTTTTATCGTCTTTACCGCTCGAGTAAGCCGCCTGATAGGCGTATGTGGAATCGATAAACCGATCGCACAGTATAACATCAAAATCCTTTAGTTTTATTGAAATTTCTTCCAAATGGACTACTCTATCTGCCGAAAATAAAAATAAGGCCATAATAGAGACTGTTTTTTTGCTCGATGTTTTTAAAAAGGATAAATCTATATTCTTCCCGAAGTCTCTCCCGATAATAATATCTTTGACAACCGTTCCCAGATAAGTGCCTGTCGGCTCCTGCGTGAGCAAGACTCTATACCCCGCCTCTCTTAAAGAATCTGCTATCAAATTTGCGGCGGTGGTTTTGCCCGCTCCGTCTATACCTTCAAGCGTTATAAAAATTCCCACGATAAATTCCGTAATTATGCTATAATTAAAAAGTTTGAATAAAAAATCTAAAATCATATCATAACATAAAAATTATAAAAATTTAAAAAATATATGGGGGGGGTCCGGTTTTTCCGTTTATGGAATTAGATTTATTCGATTATAAATTCGACGAAAAATTAATCGCAAAATACCCGCTTAAAAAACGAGATGAAGCAAGGCTTCTTGCGGTAGATGTAAAAAATTTTAAAATGGAGCACAAGAAATTTTACGACATAACAAATTATATAAATAAAAACGACGCCGTCATAGTCAACAACTCTTTCGTCAAGAAAGCAAGAATATTCGGCAGGAGGCAGACGGGAGGAAAAGTAGAAATATTTATCACCGAATTCCCTTTTAACATATCGTTTCCGCTCAGGCTGAACGCCCTTATAAAATCGCATAAAACCGTTAAAGAGGGGGAAAAAATACTGATAACCGAAGAAAATAAAACGGAAAATAAAGCCGGCGAAGAAGGCGATAGAGAAAATACCTTTATAAAAAGTGGGAATTATCTTAAAATTACCGCTCTGAAGAATCACGGAAACGGAAATTACGATATTCTGATAAATAACAAAGAAGACGGCGATTTCCTGTTCGATAAATGCGCGGGAATACCCCTTCCTCCCTATCTTAAAAGGAGTCCCGAGAATATAGACGAGTCGTACTATCAAACGGTTTACGCCGATAATTTAAGCGGTTTTTCCGTTGCGGCTCCAACCGCAGGACTTCATTTTACCGACGATCTGATAAATAAAATTAACGGAAAGGGCGGAATCTTTGCGAATGTTTCTTTAAATATCGGGCTTGGAACATTTATGCCCGTCAGGGAAAAAGACATAAGCAAACATAATATACACCCTGAAACTTATACGATTTCGGAAAAAACAGCTCGTTTAATTAACGAAACATTGAAGTCTGGCAATAAAATCATAATTACGGGAACATCTTCGGTCAGGTGCCTCGAATCAGGCGCGGATAGCGGCGGAATTTTAATTCCGGCCGCGGAAAAATCGACATCTTTGTATATCCGTCCAGGCTATAAATTTAAAATAACAAAAAACCTTATAACAAACTTTCATCAGCCAAAATCGTCCCTATTTATTATGATTTGCGCCTTAATAGGCATAGACAAAACAAAAGCCGTTTACGAAGAGGCTGTAAAAAACGGCTATTCCCTTTTTAGTTATGGGGATGCCATGTATTTATATAATATTTAAAAATTAATTTTTTTAATATATAATTTTTAAGATGTTTAAAATAATTAAAAAAGATGAATGCACAGGCGCCAGAATAGCCGAGCTTTCCACTAAAAACGGCATTATAGAAACGCCGGTTTTTATGCCTGTCGGGACAATAGGAACGGTAAAATCGTTATCCCCTTTCGAAATCTATGACGAGGGTTTTAAGGTTATGCTCGGAAACACTTACCATCTTTTTTTGCGTCCCGGCATAGACATAATAAAAAAATTCGGCTCTTTAAGGAATTTTACAAGATATAAAGGAATGATTTTAACCGACTCCGGCGGGTTTCAAATTTTTAGCCTCGCTAAATTTGCCAAAGTTAAAGACGACGGGGTTTCATTTATGTCCCATATAGACGGCGAGACGCACTTTTTTACCCCTGAGCGCGTCGTTGAGATACAGGAGGCGCTTGATTCCGATATAATGATGCAGCTGGATGTATTTTCAGGACCTGAAGCCTCAAGGGATAAGGCGGAAAAAGACCTTGACATAACGATAAAATGGGCAGAAAGATCAATGTCGGCAAAAAAAAAGGACGGCAATCTCCTTTTTCTTATATCCCAGGGCAACTTTTTTGAAGACCTGAGGGAAAAATCGGCCAAAATCATGTCAGGGTTTGATGCCGACGGTTATGCGATAGGCGGGTTGGCCGTCGGGGAAACAAAAGAAATTATGTTTAAAATGTTAGCCTCGTCGGCATCAAATCTTCCCGAAAATAAGCCGAGATACCTTATGGGCGTCGGAACGCCAGAAGATATTATAAATGCGGTATCTCTGGGCGTCGATATGTTTGATTGCGTAATGCCCACAAGAAATGCAAGAAACGGTTTCGTGTTTACATCCTCCGGCACACTGAACATTAAAAACTCAAAGTATAAATCCGAAACGGGACCGCTTGATGCAGGTTGCGGCTGTTTTTGCTGTAAAAATTTTAGCGCCGCTTATGTAAGGCATATCTTTATGACAAAAGAAATATTTTCGCAAAGACTTTTAACATTGCATAATCTTCATTTTTATCAGAATCTAATTGTAAAAATAAGGCAGGCGATAAAGGAAAACAGTTTTCTTAATATGTTAAACAAAATAAATATGCAAAAACCTTCATCTTTGTTTTGACTTTATTTTAATTTAAATATAATATTAATAAAACCTGATAAAAATTTATAAAAATAAAATCAAAAAGGAGGTAACAGGGCTTAATCTAAAACTTAAAACAGCATTAAGCCTTTAAACTATTATGGAAAATTTATCCAATCTGTTTAATCTATTTACCGTAAAAAATGCCTATGCGGCATCCGCCGCATCTTCCGGGCAGGGCGGCTGGGAGGGAACATTGTGGAGTTTTGCCCCGCTAATCGCTATCGTGGTTATCTTTTACCTGTTGGTAATATTGCCCCAGCAAAAAAGAACAAAAGACCATAAGAAAATGATAGACTCTTTAAAAGTGGGAGACGAAATTCTTACTAACGGCGGTATTTACGGCATTATATCCGGAATAGCGGACCAGGTCTTTACGATAGAAATAGCAAAAGACGTTAAAATCAAAATTGCAAAAAATGCCATAGCGACAAAGACTTCTAAATCATAAATGAGCTTTAAGATCCTGCGGCGTCTATTATTTTACAAAAATTAAAAACCATAATATTCACATATTCATAGGAAAACCCGATGAAACCTGTTAAAACCAGATTAATTTTAATAATTTCTCTTATAGTTATATCTATTTTTTCGGTAATTCCCTCGATTTATCCAAACACGCCGGGCTGGTGGAAAGCCGTCATCGGCAACGCGGAGATGCGTTTAGGACTCGATCTTCAGGGCGGCGTTTATCTTGTCGAAAGAGTCGAGACCGGCAAAGCGGTAAAAGAAAAACTTTATAAGGATTATACGGATATAAAATCATTCGTTGGGAGTAAAGGCTACGGCAAAGATGCCGTAAGTTTCGAAGATTCACATATAAAAATTAAGGGAAAACTTTTAAAAAATACGCAGGAACTGACAAAATATCTTGCGGAACATCACGGCTCCCTGCAGCTTATGGGCGATAAAATATATTTTGAAAAATCGGCTCTTTCAAAATATAAAGAAGAGGCGGTAAGCGGCGCCGTGGAGGTTATGAGAAACAGGATCGACCAGTTTGGCTTAGTCGCTCCAAAAATTGCCAGACAGGGCAAAAATTTAATAGTCGTGGAACTGCCCGGCGTCAAGGATGTTAAACAGGCCGTTAAGCTTATAGGAAAAACCGCAAGATTAACATTTAAATTAGTTGACGATAAACACAGCCTGCTAAAAGCATTAAACGGAAAAATCCAGAAAGGAGACGAAATTCTTTACCATACAACCTACAACAAATTTTCTCATAAAACGACAAAAAGGCCGTATCTTATAGAAAAGCCGATTTTAATGAGCGGGGCCGAAATTTCAAGCGCAAATGTCCAGATAAACCGTTACAATCAGCCTATTGTCGAGGTCGCTTTGAATTCGGACGGGGCAAAAAAATTTGGGGATATAACTACAAAATACACGGGCAAAAGGCTTGCCATTATACTCGACGACAATGTAATCTCGGCTCCTGTTATAGAAGAACCCATACTGGGCGGAAACGCTTCTATTTCAGGAAGATTTACCATGGCTCAGGCTAATAATCTCGCAATAGCCCTTCGTTCCGGGGCATTACCCGCTCCGGTAAAAATAATCCAGAATGAAACGGTAGGCCCTACTCTGGGGGCAGACTCCATACATGCGGGCATACTTGCCGCCATTGTCGGAACTATCTTAGTTATCGGATTTATGATATTTTATTACAAACTATCGGGATTAATCGCAGATTTTGCCCTTCTTGAAAATGTATTATTCCTTATGGCCGCTCTGTCCTTGTTCGGCGCGACCTTGACTCTTCCCGGCATCGCAGGAATAATTCTTACTATAGGTATGGCGGTTGATTCGAATGTCCTCATTTTTGAAAGGATAAGGGAGGAATTAAGAGAAAATAAACCGGTGGTTATTGCTATCGAAAACGGGTATAACAAGGCATTTTTTACGATTTTAGATTCTCATGTCACCGCTCTTATAACCGCCGCCGTCTTATTCTATTTTGGTTCCGGTCCAGTAAAAGGCTTTGCCGTAACATTATCTCTCGGCATTATTATAAATCTGTTTACTTCGTTAGTCGGCACAAAAGTTATATTCGACATTATATCGAACAAAAGGGAACTTAACAAATTAAGCATTTAATTCTAATTCAAGGAGTTAAAAAAAATTGGAATTTATAAAAAACACAAATTTTAATTTTATCGGCAAAAAAAAATATTCGTTCGTATTATCGTCTATTCTTGTAGTACTCGGATTAATCGAATTAATTACGATGATTTTAGGCACGGCAAGAATCGGAATAGATTTTACCGGCGGGCTGTCTTTGCAGCTTTCGTTTCAACATAAAATATCCGTCGCGGATGTCAGGAAGGAACTTCTGTCAAAAGGGTTTAAAGATGTAAAAATCGTTAAAATAAAGGGTAAAAACGATATTATAATCCAAACTAAAGCGGTGGCCAAGGATTTAAATAAATATACGGATGAAATAAAGACAACTGTACAAAATGCCTTTAAAAACAATCCGTCCAAAGTGTTAAATAATGAAATGATCGGTCCCTCCGTCGGTAAAAAATTAGCTAAAGACGCTATTGTCGCAATTATAATATCGATTATTGCAATCATACTTTATATAACATGGAGATTTGAATTTAGATTCGGCCTTGCCGCCGCTATCGGTCTTGCCCACGATGTCCTTGCGCTTATGGGAATTATTTTTATTTTTCAGAAAGAAATAACCCTTCTTGTTATTACGGCTATTTTAACCGTTGCGGGTTATTCCCTTACCGATAAAGTCGTTGTTTTTGACAGAATTAGAGAAAACTTGAAAAAAAGAGCGGAGAAGACAGAGCAAATTAATTTAAATGACCTGGTAAATAAAAGTATAAACGAGGTTTTGACAAGAACTGTCGTTACATCGCTTACGGTAATCTTAGTGGTTTTATCTTTGTTTTTCCTCGGCGGCATAGTTCTTCATGACTTTGCTTTTACATTATTATGGGGGGTTTTAATCGGGACATACTCTTCGATATTCATCGCAAGCCCCGTAATGATTATGTTAAACGAAAATAAATAATTTAAAATATGCAAAAAAATTATGTTGAAGAACATATAGAAGAATATCTAAAAAAAACATTTGCTCAAATATACCCAACCGCTTCAAATACCACCCTTGTATCTTTAGTCCTGAAAAGAATTAATTCACAGTTAAACTTCGATCCCTTTTTTTCGGAAGAATTTTGCAAAGATGAACCCGCCAAAGCTCCCATAGATAACTACTTAAACAACTTTGTATCTAACTATTTAAGTCCGTCCCTAAAATCTTTGAGCGACCCTTTTCTAATTAAAGACATGGATAAGGCTGTAGAGCGTATAGCTAAAGCGTTAATAGAAGATGAAAACATTTGCATTTATGGGGATTACGATGTGGATGGAATAACTTCGACTTCCTTTCTTGTTTCTTTTTTAAGGGAAATAAAAAACCTGATGAAGGCAGGCGGCAATGACAACACTATTTTTTATAAATTGCCCGACAGAATAAAAGACGGTTATGGACTTGGAATAGAACCGATTAACGAGATTTATGATTTCATAAATCAAAAGGGCGGTAAACCTCTATCCTTACTGATAACCGTCGATTTAGGCATAACGAATGTTAGAGAGGTATCGTATGCAAATTCAAAAAATATAGATGTAATAATATGCGACCACCACGAAATTCCTGTTAAAATGCAGGCTTCCAAAAATAACGACAAATTATTATCTGAAGAAGAAACATGCTTCGAGGAAATTTTGCCCGATGCGTATGCGATACTTAATCCCAAGCGAAAAGGCGATAGGTTTCCTTTTAAACTTTTACCCGGGGTCGGCATTGCCTTCAATTTGGGAATTGCATTAAGAAAACGGTTGGTGATAAACGGTTTGATTAATACCCGCCCGGACGAGGTTCGCGCCGTGCTGAACCTTAAGGATTATCTCGATATCGTCTGCCTAGGCATTATAGCGGATATAGTTCCTATGTACGGGGATAACAGGACGCTCACATATTACGGATTAAAGAAAATTAACGGCAGCCCCAGACCTGGCATAAAGGAGCTTAAAAGGATTTGCGGCCTCCACTTTGACAATGTTAACGAATCTGATGTTGCATGGAAAATCGCCCCAAAAATTAATGCGTCCGGCAGGGTCTCAGACCCGTCCATAGCCGTTGAACTTTTAACGCAAAAAGACCCTGAAGATGTCTATAGGCTCGCTCAGGAATTGGAGGCCGCCAACAGAAAAAGACAGGCGCTTGAAGACATTTGTTTTAACGAGGCAATAAGTCAAATTAACGAAAAAAACTTAAAGGAGGACGGCGCTCCAATCCTCATTTTAAACGGGCAGTCATGGCATCCCGGCGTTATCGGCATTGTTTCGTCAAAATTAGTCGATTATTTACAAAAGCCCGTTTTACTTCTTACCGGTTATAAAGACAGCGTATATATCGGCTCTGCCCGGTCTTGCGGCAATATCGACATTTATGCGTTTTTAAAAAATTACGAATCATTTTTTGCCAAGTTCGGAGGGCATAAAATGGCTTGCGGGCTCACAATCAAAAAGGGGCAGAGTTTCGACGGCTTTATGTCTTGCATTTCCAAAAATGCCGTCCGAATTCCCGAACCCGATGTTAATCTCAATCCAGATTATTTAAACAATTCCACCCCCGAAGGTAGTAAAATTCTTGATTACGATGAAGAAATCGATTTAAACGCCGTCGTCAAAAAAGATTTAACGGGTTTAATTAAGCTGATGTCCCCGCACGGACCTTTGAACGAACAGCCAAGATTTTTGATCAGGGATATTACCCTTTTAAATATCAATAAAAGAGAGTTTAAAAATAAAAACGCAAATTCAAAAAAGAACGGTTTATTTAACTGTTATTTTACGCTTAATATCGAAGGTTCTTCCTGTAACAACAATATAAAACCCAAGGCATTTTTATTTAATAAGAGCAAAGCCTTCATGAGTACCTTCGGGAAAGTGATGGAAGGAAGGAGCGGTAAAAGCGGTGAATATGAAACTACGGGAAGCATTTTCGGCGATTACGATAAAGACAGCGATTATAAAAATAAAATTCCCGTTAACGGCATTATATTCGAATTTTTTAACGGATATATTAAAATACTAAATTTTATTTAATTTTTAATTTTTAATTTCATTTTTTGCATATATGTTTTTTACAAAACTTTTTACGGCTGTCGAGATTGACTACGATCATTTTAAAATACTTGAAGTCGTAAAAAAGGGGCGCGGCTACTTTCTGAACAATTTTATCAACGCTAAACTTCCAGGCTTAAATCATCCCGATATTAGCGTGAGCGCTATTAATCTTAACAAATTAATGAACGACAACAAAATAAGCAAAAATAATGTATTTGCGAATATTAACGACGATGCCGTTCACAGTTACAATTTTTATCTACCCGATATGCCCCGGAACGATTTAAATAAAGCGGTGGAATATGAAATAAAAAAGCTTATTCCCTTCCCTATATCTTCCTGCATATTCGATTACATATTCGTCAAAAACGGTTCAACCCTTAACATAACCGCATTTGTCTCTAAGGCGGACGATATAAATAACTTCAAAGAAATATTTGCAAAGTCCGATATCAAATTAAAATCAATCGAATGCAAAACCGCTTCAATTTATAATAACATTATGTTTTTAAGCAATAATAAGGTCGATCATTTATTGTTGTGCGATATTGGCGAGAAGGCGGCAAAAATTGTTATTATCAGAGATAATGCAGTTAATTTCGAAAGGACGATAGAAGGAATTGATCTAAAAGATCTAAATGAGGACGAATCATCGCTTTTAATCGGGGATGAATTAAAAAAGACCGTAGATTTTTATTTTGCGGGAAAATTTATCGCTCCGATAGACGGTATAATAATAACAGGCATTTATTCGGGAAACGAAGACTTTAACGGCAAAATAAAGGACATGATGCGCCTAAAAACATATTCTGTTTCGATTATCAGCCTGTTAAAAGAAAGAAAAATATTTTTATCAAAAAGGTTAGTAAAATATAATATAAATGAAAACTATGATTTCTTTAAGCCTCTTGAAGAAATGTGGACAACCTTCGGCCTAATCGTTAACAGATAAAAATGAAAAAGAAAAACGGCAATAAAACAAGGATTAACTTATTACCCGCTGCCGATAAAGAAAGGTTTATAAAAAATAGAAAAAAGGCAATAATACTTTCTATAATTATCGCATATGGATTTTTTATCTTTTTGCTGGATTTTACGGCATACCTTGAAAACAGCTCAAAAAGAATTTATATTTCCGGGCTAAACCAGAAACTAACGCTGATGAAAACCAAAAATCTTCTCAATAAATCGCTTGAATCGGCAATAAATAGCAGAAAAAATCTTAAAAACACAATCAAAAAAAGGATTTTAATTATAAAAAATCTTGAAAAATTTAAGGTCGCATGGAATAAAAAAATAGGAGACATGGTTCAGGCTTCGCCTTCGGGGGTTTGGATGAGCGGACTATTGCTCCAAAAAGGCGTTATTACGATAGAGGGAAACTCCATTTCTCTTAATGGAATTTCTATATACATGGATAGATTGAAAACAACGAATATGTTTAAAAAGGTTATTTTAACCGATGCGGGCAGGGAAATTATCGGCGGAAACACCTTTTACCGCTTTCAATTGAAAGCAACTTTAACTCCGGTTATAAAATAAAAGAGCAAAAGCAAAAAAATGAATTTATCTGAAGAATTAAAAAAAATTCCGGGCTATTTAAGGACAAATAAAATAGCCGTCGTTATTTTAATGATATTTGTATTTATATATCTTGTAAATCAAGATTTGTTTTTAAATAACGCGAGTAATACTTTGAAAACAAATAACGGTACTATAATAAGGCTTAATGATAAAATTAGAACATTAAAAAATATAACCGTATCTTTAACGAATGAAAAAAATAGCTTGTTGAATCTTAAAAACCAGATAAAAAGCCTGAAGGCGGAGTTAAAAAAGGAGAGGACAAAACTCCCAAAAACCTTTATGGTCTCAACATTAATAAAGGAGATTTCTAAAAGCGCCCCGACATCTAACTTTATTATCGAAAAAATAGATTTTGGAAAACCGGTTAAAACCCTGGGCGTGACGGCCCTGCCGGTCAGCATTTCAATCGCCGGCGGCTTTAACAAGTCGATAAAATTCGTTAAAAATATAAATTCGTTAAAAAGAATTTTTGTAATAGATTACATATCCGTTAAAGCAAGCAAAAAATCTTTTCCCGACATTAAAGCCGATATAAAAGGGACTGTTTTTTCTATGCAGGATTAGAAGCCGGGGCGGGCTTTTTTTTCATCCGCCATATAATAGAAGATATTAAAATGCTTATCTCATACATCGAATATAACGGAACCGCTATAAAAAACATCGTAACTATATCGGCATGAAAAGCGGCAATAATAAGGCTTAACAGTAGAGCCCATTTCCTGTATTTTTTTAAAAAATGGGGTTTAAGTATGCCCGCTAAGGAAAAAAGGGCAGATATTAACGGAAGCTCGAATATTAAGCCGAATATAAGGCTTAACCTTAATGCAAAATTGATATAATGGGTTAGATTGATAAGGGGGGATAAATTAGGGCTTTGATAGCTTAACGAAAAGTTAATAACGGCAGGCCAGATGTACAAAATCATAAACATCATCCCCGCAATAAAAAATAGCGTCCCGAAAAATAAAAAGGGGACAAGATACATTCTTTCTCTCTTTAACAAACCGGGCTTTATAAATTGCCATATTTCAAACAGTATGAACGGGAGGGCTATCATAAATCCAAGGATAAGGGAAACCTTGACCTGCATAAAAAACGGCTCCAACGGTCTTGAATAGTGTAAAATGTGTTTTACGAATTTCTTCGGCGTTTTATTTAAGCCAAAGGTATAATAAGCGAACGGAGCGTCTTTTTTGATTAATACCTTTGCATATCCCGATAAATATGTAATATAGGTTGGTTTATTTAAAGGAAGTTCTATAAAGTTAATGGCGGTATAAGACAGATGCCACGAAAACCCCATTCCGATAACAAGGGCGATAAAAATATAGATTATCCTTTTTCTTAATTCGGAAAAATGCTCCAGAAAAGCCATCCTGCCTTCTTCATTTTTAGCGCTCCCGCCTTTCCCGCTTTTTTCTTTTTTTATATTATCCTTCATCTAATTTACTATTTTAGGGGATATGAATACCATTAGCTGCTCTTTCGAAACGCTTCTATTCCTTGAAGAAAACAGGTATCCGATAACCGGTATGGTGGATAAAAATGGAACGCCGTTATTGGAATGGGATTTATCGGTATATAAAATCCCGCCGATAACTAAGGTGGAATTATTTTTAACCACGACGGTGGTTGTAACGCTTTTATTGTTAACAGCCGGAAATCCGTTTACCTCTTGTCCAAAATTAGGCTCAGAATTTGTAACGGTAATATTTAGCAGTATATTATTTTTACTTTCGACTATCGGTGTAACGGTTAATGTAAGCCCGAGCGTGATAGTTTGAAGCGTCGATGTTACGGGTTGCTGGGTTATAATCGTGGTACCGCTTGTTCCGCTTGCAGGTGTCGTAGAAGGGCCTGAAGAGGTATAGGCCACATAATATAATGTTACCCCTGAATTTATCGTGGCAGGTTGTCCGCTTACGACGGAAACATTCGGAGAGGCGATAATCTTATCCCATCCTAACTGCTGCCCGGCGGAAAGCTGGGCAGATATAAGCCCGAAATTTTGCCATGCCGTTCCAATGCTTATATTGCCATAATTTGACCCCGCAGCAGAGGAAACCGCCCCGGAAAATCCTGTCGGACTTCCTAATGTGCTGGTGACCGTATTTGTATTAGGGCTTATTCGCGGGGTAAAAGACCATGCTACGCCTAAATTCCTGACAAAATTATCCGTCACGTCCACTATTCTTGCATTTAAGAGAACAACCCTTTTTTTGACATCCATGCTTTTTATAATTTTCCTTATTTTTGTGATATTAGAAGGAATATCGTAAACAAGTATCGAATTTCCATGGGGGGAAGCATAAGCCTTTGCCCCTGTCGGTAAAATCGGCGTTAAAACGGGAAGAACATTTTTAGCCTGTATGTATTTTAAATTTATCCTGTAATCGACATAGCTATTTGTGAGCGAAGACCGCGGACCGATAAATAAAATCCCGTTACTGACGCTATAACCCAAATTCCCCGCCTTAAAGATAATGGATAAAGCGGACGGCAGCGGAACCTTCCGTATATGCAATGTGACATATCCTTTTACCGAACTGCTCAGAACATAATTAAGATGAAATTTGTAGGCTATTCCTATTATCAGAGGTCTTAAGGGAATATCGTTGCCCTCTATCGTAATTCTTTTATCGGGCAGCTTGATCCCGTTTATGCGGTATATATCGTAAGAATTGTTATAATTGTTAAAACCAAAGGAAAATTTGGCAGTTATGGATATTATTAATATGAAAACAATAAAGATAAAAAAAGGGATTACGGTAATATGCTTAAGTTTAACCGGCATATTTTTTTTATCTGCTTTCAGTGAATTATTTTTTAAATCCTTCATATCGCACTAATAAAAGTTTCACGATTTTTCCATTTTCTAATTTAATGGTAACGGCTTTGGACGATATTCCGACAACCGTTTTCCCCACAATCTTAGAACCTATATAATAAGGCTTATCGTTAATTATTGCAACATTTTTATTTGGATTCGAACTGCTGACTATTGCTTGCAGGGTTATGCCGTTTAACGGATTTTCTATGCGGTTTTTATATTGCTTCGCTTTAAAAGGGGATATAAAGGGATTTTTTAGCCCGAAACAAGTCCTTGTGCTTATAAACTGGGATAAAATTGCAGCTATAATAATCAAAAAAATCGAGAATGAGCCCCGATAAACTTGACCCTTTCGCTTTCGCGCTCCGCCGCCCCCACCCGCGTCTTCGGCATGCGAAGACGGACACGCGGATGCAGTCATATAAAGTTTCTTCGAAACTTTGTTTTCCTTTTTCATCTTTTCGTTAATTAAATGTAAGATAAAGAATAATATGAATTATTATAACAAAAAAATGGAATTAGGAATTAGATTTTTTATAAAAAGGTCATGCTTTGAAATTTTTATTAAATTTTAAGGCATGACCTCTGATTTTTTTATATATAAATTTAAGCTTTATCAAGATTTTTTGACATAAAACTTAAATTTTCCGCCCTCTTCCATCGATTCTAAAAGTTCGTTGCCGGTTCTTTTGCACCAGGCCGTCATATCGTTTTTAGAACCGGGATCGGTTGAGATTATCTCCAAAACCTGTCCTGAACTCATCGTGTCGATTTCTTTTTTGGTCTTAACAATCGGCAATGGGCACGATAAACCGCTTGCGTCAAGAGTTTTGTTGGGGGATACTGCCATAATGTTACCTCCTTAAGAATATACATTATTAAATTTTCAAAACTTTTTCAGTTTATTACTTATTCTCAGAAAAGTCAATAAAGTTTTTACCCCCTTGCAATCTCTCAAAATTGCCGATAGAAATTTATTTTTCTGGATTCCTGCTTTCGCAGGAATGACACCCAACGGGTGAACTTTTAAAATCCCTCAAAGTCATTCCCGCGAAAGCGGGAATCCAGTATTCTTAATGCATTACAATATGTTTAACAATCTCTATCGGCAATTTTTGCAATCTTTTGTTCCATTGTTTTTATATCGGTAATCTGATATAATTGCGCTATGAATCTAAGCATACTTATATTTATAGCCGTTTTTTCCGTAGCAGTTATCGAGCTAAGCGAAGTGGCCGCAATAATATTCGTCGTCGGCGAGGATATCGGTTTATCGAGCGCTCTTGCCGGAGGAATAGCAGGATTTTTCGGCTCATTGCTCATTCTTTTTATAGGCGGCATAACCCTTATAAGATCCGTTCCCATTTCTACCGTCAAATTAATAATAGCGGTTATTCTGCTTGCCATAGGACTGTATTTTTCTTACAAATTGCTCAGTTTCATATTTTATCTGACGCCGTTTTCATCAAAATTAGGAGGAAAACCGCTTTTTAAAAAGATGGAAACCGCTTCCGTCACGCATAAAAAATGCTCGCCCAAATCCTTCTTCGTTGCCTTTAGCGCGGTTATAGTAGAGGCTTTCGAGGTCGGCGTGGTAGCCGTTCCGTTTGCAATTACGGACAATCAATGGATTCCGGTAATTTCCTCGCTTGTTATCAGCTCCTGTCTTATCTTAATCTTATCTTTACATTTAAGAAAATACTTTAAGAAGATTCCCTCTCACTGGATTAAAGGCATAGCATCCGTTTTGCTTATCAGTTTTGCAATCTACTGGGGCTTCCAGGGTTTAAAGATTAACATAGAGGACGAAGACTTAATTTTAATTATTCCTGCCGTCGGCGTGGTTTTATTTATACTTTCATTATTATTAGATAAAATTGGGTATAAAGTTAAAAACAGAAAGGGTAACTTAGCCTGAAGCGGGGGAAGTTTTCTGCTTCTTTGGATTAGGGTTGGCAGGGTTGACCTCTTTGCTCTTAGCGGGAAAATTTAAAGTTATAACTTCCTTTTCTTTGCCCAATTTTCCCAGACTCTTTCCGTTATAATTCAGGCGGATTCCGCCCGCGTTTCCTATTTTAATCCTCATGTCCTTTTTTGCCTTCCATGTTTCGACATCTCCAGGATATAACATATAAGTTTTTTGCCCTTTATCATCTATCCTGACGGCAACCCATGTTTTTTTCGTCACACTTCCTTTTAATATAACGGCGTATTTTAAAATACTTTTTTTTCTTTTCTTTAGATGCCTGCCGGGCGCTATTTTTGGGGACAAACGAAATGAAGTAACGGCTAAACCCCGATGTTTAAACTTAAAAAATTCAAAAACCTTCATGGACGCAAAAGACAAAATTATAATAACTATAGCTGCAGTTATAGTTATTATAATTCTTTTTTTAAATTTGTACGATATTTGCTTTTCTTCCTTAAACCTCATACCTAGAATATCTTCGACATTTTTATCCTTAAAACCTTCTTTAAGCTGCGGCTCCAATAGGCTGAAAGCGTATTCCTCGTCGGCTCCTACCGTTTTGCCTATTAATTTAATATACCCTTTTAATATTTGCGGCGAAGAAAATAAAGAAAAATCATTTTTCTCGATAGTTTCGATATACTGGGGTCTTATTTTTGTTATTTCGGAAATTTTGCCGTAAGTCAACCCGCTTTCTTCCCTTTTTAATTTAAAATATTCCCCTATCGTTTCCATAAGTTTGTAATATTTTTAATTATTTAATTTTTTTTAAATAATCAAACGATTTTATCCCAATCTCGCTGCTCCCGTATTGTTTGTAAATAGAATTAAAAATTACTTTTGCTTTATTATATTTTTTAAGTTTAAAATATATTATGCCTTCTTTATATTTTGCGGGAATAAAAAATACATCTATGCTTAAAGCCTTCTTGAAATTAAATAAACCGCGATTTAATCTCCCTTTGATAAAATAAAATTCTCCAAGATAATAATAAGTTAGAAAATAGTTTTTATTCAATGACTCTGAAATCAATAGCAATTTTTTTGCCTTTTCTAATTTATTTTCCTTAATGTAAATTCTTGCAAGCTGGGTATAGCTATTATAAGGCCGATTATAAAACGGGTTTTTCAATGCCATTTTTAGGTTGATTTTAGCCATTTTATAGTTATGTTTTTTTATGTAAATAAGCGCTAAGTTATAATACGCATCGGAAAATTTTTTATCTGAATCAATCGCCCTTTTCAAGTTTATTATAGCTTTACCCTCCCTATGCGTCATCATATAAACCATTCCGATAGCATTGTAATTTTTTGCCGAATACGGATTTAGTTTCTTTGCTCTGATAAATTCCTGCATCGCCTTTACATAGTTTTCATTTTGATAATACCCGACACCGAGCTTATAATAAAGGTTTGATTTAAGTTTATTCGTCTCGGAAACCTGGGACAGCCCGCAACCGTATAATACGGCGGATAAACCTGTTATTAAAAGGATTATATAAATTAATTTTAAACGATTATTTAATCTAAACATAATAAAAGAATAATATCATTAATTAAATTAAATTTAAAGTGAAAGCTCTCCGAAATATGTCATATCCCTAAACTTCTTAAACCTGTCCTTAATCTCGTCCATTTTTATTGCCAATAGCCTGTCCACCGAAAAATCCTCGACGGCAAAAGAAGCCATAATGTTTCCGAAAACAAGAGCCTTTTTTAAATTTTCGAACGACATATCGCCGGTGTTATCTATATACCCCAAAAAACCCCCCGCAAATGAATCGCCCGCCCCGGTCGGGTCTTTAATGTCTTCTAAAGGGTAAGCGGGAACAATAAAGAAATGGTCGTCTAAAAACATTGTGGCTCCGTAAGCCCCCCTTTTTAAGATTAATATTTTTGCCCCAAAATTATGTATGGCTTTAGCGGCTAAAAATATGGACGACTCACCCGTCAAAAGCCTTGCTTCCGACTCGTTTATAATAAAAATATCGGATTTTTCGATTACTTTGATAAGTTTTTCTCTTTTTCTTTCAATCCAAAAATTCATAGTATCGAGAGCAATCAATTTTGGCGAATTCATCTGGCTTAAAACATCAAACTGAATATCAGGGTCTATGTTGGCAAGAAAGAGCGTGTCATTTTTAAAGCTATGAGGCACCACCGGTTTAAAAGAAGAAAAAACCCCGAGGTCCGTTTCTAATGTTTCTGGGTCTGACAGGTCGTATCCGTATCTCCCTTCCCAGTGGAAAGTCGTCCCCTTTTCCGTCTTCAAACCGGTAATATCGATTGACTTGTCCTTAAAAATATCTAAATATGTTTGATTAAAATCGTCGCCTATTACCCCTATTATTTTCACATCGGTGAGAAACGAGGACGACAGGGAAAAAAACGAGGCCGAACCGCCGAGAATATTATTCATCTTCTTAAACGGCGTTTCGACATTATCTAAAGCTACAGAACCGACAACAGTTACAGCCATTTGCCACTCCCTAAATTAATATAAATTTTTATTCCTTAATCCCGTGTTAGAAAGATTAAGGACATTAAATATCACTTCCCGTATAAATTAAAAATAGCAAGCCTTTCCAATGTCCTTTTCGGAACATCGTTTTTTGCGGTAACTACCGCCTGCTTAAGGGACGACCCACATTCACACTCCCTTTCTTCAAAGTTCATTATCTTAACCGCTTCTTTAATTATATTTTTAGCCTTTTGGGCATTTTCGTTAAGAATCTTAAGTATCATATCGGCGCTGACATTGTCTTCCTCCTCGTGCCAGCAATCGTAATCCGTTGACATAGCAATCGTGGCATAACAAAGTTCGGCTTCTTTGGCGAGTTTAGCCTCCGTCGCATTTGTCATCCCTATGACATCGAAATTGCCGCTTTTATAGAAAAAAGATTCCGCTTTTGTGGAAAATTGCGGACCTTCGATGCAAAAATATGTCCCTTTATCATGGTAAGGCATCCCCAAAGATTTACACGAATTTACCACAACTTTTCTTAAGTGCGGACAAACGGGTTCGGCCATCGAAACATGCGCAACCAAGCCATCTCCGAAAAAGGTATTCTTTCTGTTCTTTGTGAAATCGAAAAATTGGTCGATAATAACCATATCGCCTGGCTTAATACCTCTCTTAAGGCTTCCGACCGCGCTAACGGATATAATTTTTTTAACCCCTGCCGCCTTAAGCGCATAAATATTCGCGGCATAATTTATCTCCGAAGGCAAAATTCTGTGCCCTTTTCCATGCCTTGGGATAAAGACAAGCTCTTTCCCGTCTATTTCTCCGAAAACCAATTTATCCGAAGGACTGCCGAACGGCGTGTCAAAAGACTCCTCCTTTATATTTTTTAACCCGTCCATATGGTATAATCCGCTGCCGCCGATTATTCCCAATACATCTTTACTTTCATTCATTATTTCCATACCTCCGCCCCAACCCATCGGGGGCATTATTGTGGCTTTATTATAAAATTTTTTTGTTTTTCATATAGCAGACTAACCGTTCCTTTGTATTATTATCGCCTTCTCTCACCATTATAACTTTCTTTTTTTCGATTCTTATTATCGTAGATGCGCCCCCTGTAAGTTCTCCGCCGTCTATCAGCACAATTTTTTCTTCAAATCCCTTGGAAACCCTTTTTATGCTTTCGAAATCCGCTAAACTATCTTCTCCCGAAATATTCGCGCTTGTCGCGGTTATCGGAAAGTCTATTTTGTTAAACAGCATTTCGGGAAAAGGGTGCGGCGAAATCCTCGCCCCGACAAATTCCGAATCAGAAGTAAACAAATATTTGCCGCTTATTTTAGACTTAAAAAGTATAGTTAAAGGTCCCGGCCAAAATTTTGAAATAATATCCTCTTCCTGCCTGCCGACATAAGCTATATTAATCAACATATTTAAATCTTTAACTAATACGGGAAGCGGTTTTGTAAAATCCCTTCCTTTAATATCGTAAATCATTTTTACCGCAGCGTTGTCAAGAGCATTAGCCCCTATTGCGTATGATGTTTCGGTCGGATAAATCAAAATGCCGGATGAACTTAAGTGTTTCCCGATATCTATATAATCATTTTCGGTTAAACTGTTCTGGCTATATATTTTCATTTAATATTCTTCTCTTATTTAGCGTTATTATCTTGATGGGACGAGACTATCAAATAAACCCCCGAAAGAGTAATAAATATTCCTGCCCATCTTAATAGCGGTATGGATTCATGGAGGGTAATCGCTGCAAGTATCACGGTTAAAATAACCCCGATGCTCACAAACGGATATGCCGCTGATAAGTCGATTTTCGATAACACGCTGATCCAGAAAAACATCGATATCAGATATAAAGCAATACCTATGATTACAAATTTATTCGTAAAAATAATAAGCAAAATTTTGATAATTTTCAAACAGGAGCTTAACAGGTTTAAAGGTATATTAGAACCCGTTGCGGTTAAATGGATATTTTCCTTTAAACCGTTCATTCCGTATTTCATGGAAAGCTGCGCAAAAACTCCCGTAAAAATAGAAATTGCCAGATTAACATATATGGAAGGCTTTAATTTAATTTTTGACATAAATTTTCTCCCCGCCGCCTTAAAGATAAAAACTCAGACCTGGCGGGCCGACTTTGAATTTAGTTCGTTATCCGCCTCGATGACGGATTCTTCCATTTCTTTTCTGTATTTTTTAAGTTTTTCAGTTAAGCCCGCATTATTAACGGCAAGAATGGAAACTGCTAAAAGGGCGGCATTTGTTGCCCCACTTTTACCGATGGCGGTAGTTGCCACAGGAATGCCCGAAGGCATTTGGACAATGGACAGCAAACTATCGAGGCCGTTCAGGGCGGAAGAATTAAGAGGGACGCCGATAACAGGGATTACGGTTAAAGCGGCTATGACTCCGGGGAGATGAGCGCTCATCCCTGCAGCCGCTATAATTACCTTGGTGCCGCTTTTTTCGGCAGATTCTATCAGCCCGATAGTTCTTTTAAGCGACCTGTGCGCGGATGAAACATGAATTTCAAAGGCGGTATCAAACTTTTTTAATACCTGAACCGCCCCCTCCATCTCGGTTAAATCGTTCTTAGACCCTACGATAATTAAAACTTCCATGACATCTCCCTTTTATTATGTATTAATTCTAATTATCGGTTATTGCGCAATTATCAAGCAGTAAGCTTTTATTTTTTTGTTACCGGCGATTGAACGCCATAGCCTTGCTTTGCGGCAAGATAGCCTGTGGTTCCCGCAAGACCGCCGACAAGCAGAAGCGCGCACCCTGTTAGAAAATTCATAGTAAAAAAAATTAAAAATAATAAAACCCAAAGTTTCAATCTTTTCATTTGAAATAAATATTTAAAATTAGTAAAATTAATAAAATTTTTTTATATTCTACTATATAATATTTTAAAATCAAAGGAAAATTTACTTATGCTCAAAAAAAGATATGCGCTTATATCCGTTTATGATAAAACAGGTGTTGTGGAACTTGCAACCCACCTCGAGATAGACGGTTATACCGTTATCGCGACAGGAAATACCTATAATACATTAAAATCTGCTGGAATAACGGATTTAAAAAGAATAGACGAGATAACAAATTTTCCCGAGATAATGGATGGAAGAGTTAAAACATTGCATCCCGTTATTTTTGGAGGAATTCTGTCAATCAGGGACAACGAAAACCATATAGAAGATATGAAAAAAAATAATATAAGCCCCATCGATTTCGTTGTCGTAAACCTGTATCCGTTTAAAGAAATGAAAGATAAAGATATAACATTCGAAGAAAAGCTTGAGTTTATCGATATAGGCGGCGTCTCTTTAATAAGGGCGGCGGCAAAGAACTTCAGGCATGTTTCGGTAGCGACAAGCCCTGCTTACTACCCTGATATAATAGAATTTCTTAAAAACAAACAGGAAATACCGCAAGAAATCAAAAAGGTGTTTGCATATGAGGCTTTTAAACTTACGGCAGAGTATGACAGTGAAATTTCCAATTTTTTAGGTTCAAAAAAAGAAAAAAAGGATGTAGTTTTTAAAGGAGAGTTGAATCTGAATCTTAAAAAATTATCGCCTTTAAGATACGGTGAAAATCCCCACCAAAAAGCCGCATTTTACGAGGCGGAGTTTGAAGAAGATTTAAAGGAAATTGCAGCAAACGAACAAAAGAGGGACGATTACCCCGCTTTCAAAAAGATCTCGGGAAAAGATATCTCATATAATAACCTGTTAGATATAGATTCAACCTTCAATATAATAAGGGATTTTTATGCAGCGGACGATTGGTTCTCCGTAATCGTGAAACATACCAACCCTTGCGGAGCCGCATTAAGTAAAACATCTTTAAAAGATGCATTCCTTAAGGCAAGAAAGACCGACGAGATTTCATCTTACGGAGGGATAATAGGTTTTAATAAGAAGGTGGATAAAGAAACCGCCCTCGAAATCAAGCCGTTTTTTGTTGAAATTATTTTAGCCCCGGGTTATAGCAGGGATGCCATAGAAATTTTAAAAACCAAGAAAAATACGATAATCGTCGAGTATTTTACCGATTATATTCTTAAAAGAGATAAATTTTCTTTACGGAGCGCTTCGGGCGGGGTTCTTGTTCAGGAAAAAGACGATGCGCCGGAAAATACGCTTTCTTTTAAAACGGTTACGGATAAAAAGGTGGACGATTATTTATTAAACGACCTGATTTTTGCGTGGAAGATTGCAAAACATGTCAAATCCAATGCCATAGTTTATGCGAAAGATTGCGTTACCATGGGAATCGGGGCAGGACAGATGTCGAGAATAGACAGCGCTAAATTTGCTTATCAAAAAATGAAAGATTCTTACGGGGATGTCAGGGGTTTCGTTATGGCTTCGGACGGATTTTTTCCATTTAAGGATTCCGTGGAATATGCTGGTAAGATAGGAGTTATCGGGATAATAGAACCTGGGGGGTCAATCAGGGATGACGAGGTTATCTCCGAGGCGGATAAATTAAATATCCCGATGATATTTACAAACATAAGGCATTTTAAACACTGATTTTATCTCTTAATCAAGCAATGAAAAATATTTTAGATACTCCGATGTTAAGCAATTTTCAGTTTTATCGGGCTTTGAAACATTTTTAACGGTTCCACCCACAATTTTAAATTTTAGTTAAAGGAAAGGCAAAAACATATCTATGAAAATTCTTATTATAGGTTCAGGCGGAAGGGAAAGCGCCATAATTCATGCCGTTAGAAATTCAAGGATTGATACCGAAGTGTATTGCGCCCCCGGCAATGGCGGTACATTAGATAATGCCGAAAATATAATGATAAAGCAGGATGACATAAGCGGTCTTGTTGATTTTGCAAAAAATAACAAAATAGATTTAACGATAGTAGGTCCTGAAATACCCCTGTCTCTGGGGATAGTCGATGAATTTACGGCAAACGGCCTGAAGATATTCGGTCCGAATAAAAAAGCATCCCTTTTGGAATCCTCTAAGGAATACGCCAAAGATTTCCTTAAAAGAAATTCCATAAAAACAGCGGATTACCGGTCATTTACGGATTTTACCTGCGCATCAAACTTTGTCCTGAAAAAACCTCATCCTTTAGTTATTAAGGCGAGCGGGCTTGCCGCCGGAAAAGGGGTTTTTATTTCCAACAGCGTTGAGGATTCCAAAAGTATCTTAGATTCTATTTTTAATAAAAATATTTTCGGGGAAAGCGGAGAAACGGTCATTGTCGAAGATTACTTAGACGGCTTCGAGCTTTCGTATATGGTAATTACCGACGGTATTTCTTATAAGCCTCTCGCCACCAGCATGGACTATAAAAAGATATTAGACGGGGATAATGGCGAAAATACCGGAGGAATGGGGGCCGTTTCTCCTAATCCATTCGTTTCGAGAGATTTGGAGGATAAAATTAATAAAACCATAATAGAACCTGCTTTGGAAGGGCTTAAGAAGGAAGGCGTGGATTATAAGGGCGTATTATATGCAGGGGTTATGATAAAAGGCGGCGATGTTTATGTTCTCGAATTTAATGTCAGGTTTGGAGACCCCGAAACCCAGGCGATACTCATAAGGCTTAAATCTGATATAATAGATCTGTTTCTAAGCGTGATAAATGAAAATTTAAAAGACTATACGCTTGAGTTTGACGACAATAAATCTATTTGTCTTGTTTTATCATCACTGGGCTATCCGAAAGATTATAAAACCGGCTACGAGATTTCATTCGGCAATTTGCCTAATCTATGCAGGGATAACAGCGCGGATTATTATATTTTTCATGCCGGAACAAAAAAAATAAACGAAAAATATTACACAGACGGCGGCAGGGTTTTAAATGTTTGCGTTAAAGGCAAAACGCAAGGCATCGTGGACAAGGCTTACGAAATTGCAAAAAATATAAAATTTGAAAATAAATATTATCGAAACGATATAGGGAAATCGCTTTTTAAATAAAATATTACATTACATTATGGAACATTTAATAATAGAAAGATTTAGCGATGCGCAAAGGCTTTTGGAATTAACGGCCTCGGACAGGGAGGCTATAAAGACGATAAGCAAAATATCCAGAGCCATCGAAGGCGCCTATAAAAACGGCGGAAAAATTTTTATTGCGGGAAACGGCGGTTCGGCCGCCGACGCCCAACACATAGCCGCAGAACTTGTCTCAAGGTTTTACAAAGAAAGAAGGGCGCTTCCCGCGGAAAGCCTTACCGTTAATACTTCCAATTTAACCGCAATTGCCAACGATTATGATTTTTCCAAGATATTTTCGAGGCAATTAGAGGCAAACGGCCGCAAAGGAGATATATTCTGGGGCATATCGACATCGGGAAACTCGAAAAACATAATATCGGCTATTATAAAAGCTAAAGAACTCGATATGAAGATTATCGGTTTTACGGGAAAAGACGGCGGCGAAATGGCAAATATGTGCGACTTTATAATAAAAATTCCTTCCAAGGACACGCCGAGAATACAGGAAAACCACATTCTAATCGCCCATATTATATGCGAGATAGTCGAGCTTGCTTTCGAATAAGCCGATGACGACTTCGGCAGATAAACCTGAACCTGAATCAAAAAAGGCTCAAAATTGCCGATAGAAATCTTTGAAACTGTTTCAACATATTATAAATTCTGGATTCCTGCCTACGCAGGAATGACGCCTGTTGGATGAAAAGTTAAATTCAGGGATTGTCATTCCTGCGTAGGCAGGAATCCAGAAAAGAAATTTTCTATCGGCAATTTTGGGAAAGGCTGAAATATGGATATTTTTAAAGAAAACTTAATTTCGTTTATTATACCGTTTATTAAAGAAAAAAATAAGCAGGATATTGACCCGCAAGAGGCCGAAAAACTTATTAAAACCCCGCCGGACAGTTCTTACGGAGATTATTCCGTTGCCTCTTATTATTTAACCAAATACGGTTTTAAAGGCAAAGCCGAGGATGCCGCTTCGGAACTTCTAAATTATGCGCAGGCTAATTTTGAGCAAATAAAAGATTTCTTTAACAAGATAGAAATAAAAGGTCCTTATGTTAATTTTTTTGTCCATAAAGAAAAATTTATCGGGGTTATCGTAAAAAATGTTTTAAAGCATAACAGCAACTACGGAAGAGGGCTCCCCCGCAAACCCGAAAAGGTTATTATAGACTTTTCGTCCCCGAATATAGCAAAACCTTTTGGGGTAGGACACCTGAGGTCAACCGTCATAGGAATGAGCCTTGCCAACATTTATGAATTTTGCGGGTATAATGTCTTAAAAATAAACTATCTCGGTGATTTTGGAACCCAGTTCGGCAAATTGATTACGGCATTCTGCGTTTTCAAAAAAGGGTTTCCGTTAAGCGAATTTAAAGAAAAGCCGATAGAATTTCTTTACAGGCTGTATGTTCAATATCATAAAGAAATAGAAGACCCTTCTTCTCGAAGAACGGATGCCCGCGAAAAAATAGAGGAATGGGGAGAGGAAGGGAAAATAAAGCCCGTCCTGGGCGCGGCTATGTCGTGGTATGCTTTTTTGGAAATGGATGCGCGGACAAGATTTAAAAAATTGGAATTTGCTATGGGCAAAAGCGGGAAAGGAATCGAAGATTTTTTAAAAGATAGCGAAGAAAGAGGGGGCGCGGCTAATACGAATTTGGATGCAAATCTTTCCGGCGTCGGGGGCGGCGAAGAGAACCCGTCCGAAATTTATGATAAATATACTGCGGCCATAAATATAGATTCTATAAATCCTGCCTATTGCGACAGACTCTGCGGATATGAAAATAGCAACGGCGAGGGTGAGTTAATCTTGTGGAAACTGTTCAGGGAACTTAGTATAAACGAATTTAAGCGCATATATTCTATTCTTGGCATATCATTCGATGTTTACGAGGGGGAGTCCCTGAGCGCGGAATTTGCCGGCGAAATCGTAAAAATTTTGTCGGAAAGCGGGCTGGCATCGGAAAGCGAAGGCGCCGTCATAGTGCCTTTGGAAGATATAAAAATCCCCGCTCTAATTGCGAAAAGCGACGGGACATCCCTGTATTTTTCGAGGGATATAGTTACGGCTATTTTAAGGATGGCGAAATTTCGCTACGACAAGATGATTTATGTCGTCGGTTCGGAACAATCCCTTCATTTCAACCAGCTTATCTCTGCTTTTGCGCTACTGAAAAAGGAATCGGGCAGGTTTGAAAAATACCCGCCGCTGCAAAAATATATTGCAGGTATAGGCGGCAGGCTCGTCCATGTTAAGTTCGGCAGGATAATCGGCATGTCCACCAGAAAAGGCAACCTTGTGTTTTTAGAGGATTATATCAACGAAGCGAAAGCGAAAGCTATGGAGAAATTAAGCGAAAGGACGAATGTTTCCGGCATGGATGCGGAAATAGGACTATCGCAGGAATTAAAGGAAGAAGCGGCGCTTAAAATAGGTCTGGGCGCCGTAATATTCAACGACTTAAAAACCAGGCGCAATATGGATGTCAACTTTAACTGGGATAATGTTTTATCCTTCGAGGGGCAGACAGGGCCGTATCTTCAATATACGGCGTCAAGGATAAACAGCCTTATAAGCCGGCTAACCAAAGGGGGCGGCAACGGCGCAAGTCCCGCAGAAAACGGCACAAACGATACGGCGTTTAATGCTTTTGCCGGTATTAAGGAAGCCGGAACTCCGTCAGACAACACATTTTCCGTATCCGAAAAGGATAACGACTTTAATGAAATATATCTTATCGCCAAGCAGATTTCCATTTTTAAAGACAGCATAGAAACAGCGTTAAATTTAAACGAACCGTCTATTATAAGTTCATATATTCTGGAATTAGCGTCCCTTTTTAACAAATATTATCAAAATTACAGGCTGATAGGCCGGGATTACGAATACATTAAACCCCGCCTTTATCTGCTGGCGGCAATTAAGATAGTTTTAATCAATGCCTTAAAACTTCTTTGCGTGCCGATTCTTGAAAAAATGTAATAATATAATTATGTAATGTAATTATGTAATGTATGTCAACAAACCTTGAAATAAAAGACCTGACCGTAAGATTGTATCCCAAAAAATATGCGGGCAGATATATAAATGTGATCGATTCCGTGGATTTATATGTGAACGGCGGCGAAATTGCGGCCGTCGTCGGGGAATCAGGGAGCGGCAAATCGTTTTTAGGGCTTTCCATTATGAGATTAAACCCGCCCAATGTCTCCGAAGTAGTTTCCGGTTTTGTTAAAATAAGATGTCCGGCAGAAAAAGAGGCACTGGACATTATAAGGTTAAATCCAAAAAATCTCCCCTCAGTGAGGGGCAGGTTGGTATCTATTGTATTTCAAGACCCTAATACTTCGCTAAACCCGGTCATTAAAATAGGGGAACAGATTACCGAGGCAATATTTGCCCATAAAAAAATAAGCAAACCAGAGGCAAAAGAAATTGCAATTTCTTATCTTAACCGTATGAACATCGACGGGAAGGCAAGGTTTAACGCATACCCTCATGAATTATCTGGGGGTATGAGGCAGCGGGTTATGATTGCAATGGCTATGGTGCTTAATCCCTGTTTTTTAATCGCCGACGAACCCACCACGGCGCTAGATGTTACCACATCCTTACAGGTTTTAAGCCTTATCGAAAAGATAAAACTCGAATCGAATCTGGGAATTATTTTTATAACGCACGACTTAAGCATTGCAAAAAATATATCCGATAAGATTTATGTATTTTATGCCGGACAGGTAATGGAATCCGGAAAAACGGAGGAAATTATGGATAACCCTTTGCATCCCTATACAATTTCTTTGATTAACAGCGTCCCCTCTTTAGCTGCGGATTATATGCCGAAGCAAAAGCTGTTTACGATACCGGGTTATTTGACAAGAGATGATTTTGCGGAAGGAAAATGCAGGTTTTATGCCAGATGTTTTAAAAGGGATGAAAATTGCTTAAAAAACATCCCCTTAAACGGAATAAACGGGGAAAGATTTGTCAGGTGCGTCAAATGGAAAAAGAAATAATCTTAAATGTCTTAAATCTCTCAAAACATTACAAATATTATAAGTCCATATTCGATATTAAAAGGGATGTTATTAAAGCGGTTGACGACATAACCTTCGGGGTATTTAGAAATGAGATTTTTGCGGTAGTCGGGGAAACGGGCTGCGGCAAATCCACCCTTGCTAAATTGATTACGGGTTTAATAAGCAAGACCTCCGGAGATATTTATTACGATGGAGAATTATTAGATTATAAAGATAAAAAGAAAAACTTTAGGAAAAAAATCCAAATAGTTTTTCAGGACCCCTATTCGTCGTTAAATCCAAAAAAAAAGATATATAAGATAATTTCTTATCCCGCCGTTAAGAACAATATTATCAAAAAAAAGGACAGGTCTGATTTTGCCGCATCTTTACTAAAGAATGTAGGATTGGATGAAGAAATCCTGTACGGCTATCCTCACGAATTATCGGGGGGGCAAAGGCAAAGGGTGGGAATAGCAAGAAGCCTTTCCGTAGGTCCGGAGCTTCTAATTCTCGATGAACCCGTATCCGCTCTCGATATGTCCATATCGGCGCAGGTTTTGAATCTTCTTATGGATTTACAGGCGCATGATAAGATGAGCTATATCTTTATAACCCATGATTTAAAGATAGTAAGGCATATTGCGGACAGGGTTTGCGTTATGTACGGCGGAAAAATAATGGAGATTTCACCGTCTGCGGATTTTTTTAAAGAACCTGCCCACCCTTATTCCAATATCCTTTATAATTCGATGCTGCCTTATAAGTTTAAAAAACAGTTAAATTTTACGGATTTAAACGGAAAAAACACGGCATCGGGTTTAATCGGCAAAGAAAAAGGGGCAGAAAAAGGATGCGCATATTTTAAAAAATGCTATGCTTCAAAAGAAATATGCGGGAAAAATGAACCGCCGTTAAAAGATGTCGGGGATAACAGGATGGCAAGCTGTTTTTTTCCGTTTACTCATCAGGGTCTTTAAATGTGCTGTCCTCATCTATCAGGGATAAGTGCCTAAGATTTTCGATATAATCGTCCGCCGCCTGCATCTTGCCTTCCTCTTCGGCGCGGGATTGGCAATTTATACATAAATTAGAATAAGGAATTACTTTCAGCCTTTTTTTTGAAATCGGCTCCCCGCATTCGTCGCAAACCCCGTATGTTCCTTCTTTTATTTTGAGAAGAGCATTATCTATTTCCCTTACTTTTTTTCTTTCCCTATCCCCGAGCATATATGATAGTTCACGATCTCTTTCGTTTGATGCAATATCATAGTTATCCCCCTGGTATTCGGAAGAATCTTTTGACGAACCCTCTTTAATGCTTGCATCTATCTCCTTAAAAATTGCCCTTTTCATGAGGGTCAGGGTTTCCTTTATTTCCCCGAGTTCTTTATCCGAAAACACGGCTCCGGCCGGGTGATTTTCAATTTGATTCTCCTTAAGAATAGTTTTATCTTTATCTTTTGCCGCCGATGCCTTTTTTGCAGGCACATGTTTATCCTTTGCTATTTTTTTATTTTTCATTTTCATTTCTCCGCTCAAAAAAATTTTACTTTTTAAAAATGTTGGTTTAGTATATATTTAATGAAATGTAAAAGCAAGTCTAAAGTTGAGGCCAAAGTTGAGGCCTATGGTAGAGACCTATAAGCGCGGGGAGGCAAAATAATGGAATCTATAAGAGTTTATGAATACGGCTATGACAATAAAAAAGAGGGCGGGATAAGAACGCCTTATCAAATAGACAGGGATAGAATAATCCACTCTAGCGCATTCAGGAGGCTTCGCAACAAGACTCAGGTTTTTGGGGTTTTTACTCTGGATTATTATAGAACAAGGCTTACGCATTCACTCGAGGTTTCCCAAATAGCCCGCTCCATTGCATCGAACATGAACAAAAAATACGGTTTAAATATAGATATAGACCTTATAGAGGCAATTTCCCTTGCCCACGATATAGGGCATCCCCCGTTTGGGCATGTGGGAGAATCTATTATAAATGAAAAACTAAAAGGAATTACCGATGGAGAGTGCGGTTTTGAGGCAAATGCCCAGAATATCAGAATACTTAATTTTCTCGAAAAAAAGTTTTACGACAAGGATAAAAATAAAATATATGGACTGAATCCGTCTCTAAAAACGATTGACGGAATATTAAAATATAAACTGCCCTATTATTTATCGGATAAATCGAAACATTTTATATACGACGGCGATATTTTTATACTGGAACGGCTCCACGGAAAAAGCTTTATAGAATTTATAGAAAAAAATTTTCATTATATAAATAAACATGAAAACAAAAATATTAAGGAAGAATTTTTTGAGGCTTCAAGATGCTTGGAATGCCAGATATTGAATGCCGCGGATGACATAGCGTATGCGACGCACGATTTAGAAGACGGGGTCGAGTCGAAACTTATAGGCGTAGATGGTCGTTTAAAAGTCAAAAGATATGTGAAGGAAGGCGGGTTTCTTGCCGGGGATTTAGCGGGAATAGAGTCCGGAATAGATAAATTTTTTAACGGCCTTAAGGATATATTTGGATCCTTTAACGATAACGGAAGGGCGGCGCAAACAGAACGGAGCGGAACCAGGCGGAGCCCGCATCATGCAGGTGATAACATATACCCCGCTATGTGTCGAATTAAAATAAAAACCGATTTAAAGGAATTTTTTTCAAGATACATATCTAAATTTATTTTAAACATAGATATAGAAGACAGGGAAAAATACATCGGCCGGGGCAAAAACGATTTAATTAAAAAAATCCCGCTCGATTTTAAAAACGACTCATATAAGTATAATCTTATCTGGAAAAATGAGGTTAATGTCGAGATCAAGGCGCTAAAACAAATTTCATACAGGCTTGTTATGGAAAACAAGGATATACTGTTAAACAGATATAAGGTTAAAAACATTATAGAAAAGTTATTTTGCGTATTTTCGGATAAAAACAATCTGAAGCTTTATCCCGACGATTTTCAGGAGTTATATGAAAATGGATTTTACGGCGGATTCGGAAAAAATGGATTTTATGTAATGTGCGGCGATTATATTAGCGGCATGACTGATATATATGCCGTTAAGCTGTACTCGGCGTTATTTGAAGCCAAGAGTTTTCCGGGTATTTCTTCTTCTATCGAATCGTAGTTCCTCCTTTAATGCCTTTAAAAAACGGTAAAAATTTGGTATAATTTAACTGTAAGGAAAAAGGAGGCAAAGAGGACGATAATATGATAAATATACAAACTAAAAATGATATTCAAAATATAACGGATAAAGATAGATATTTATGCGAGACATGTCCTTACATTTATGACCCCGAAAAGGGGGATCCCGAGGGCGGAATCGCCCCCGGAACGCCGTTCGAAGATATACCTGATGTTGGCTATGTCCGATATGCAAAATGGACAAGACCCATTTTGTAAAAATGTAGGGAAACGCGAATTTTATTAAATTTCTCCCCCTTCTCTTATTAAGCTAAGGCTTATTAAGGATGGGGGATAGAAACCTCGATGGCCGGCGCGGGTCGAATTATCATTTGCAATGCGAAGATAATTATGATATTATTTTGATTATTGCGCTTAATTACCGCGCTTAAAAAGGAGTAAATCAATGGCAAAATCCGAAGAGCTTGCGCTGCCTAAATATCAATGCGATGTTTGCGGATATATTTATGACCCCGAGGTTGGGGATTCCGTTGGGGGAATAGAACCTGGAACGCCGTTTGAAGATCTTCCCGACTACTGGGTTTGCCCTATTTGTGGCGCCGATAAGACCCATTTTCAACATTTTACGGGATAAAAATTTTTTCCTTGACTTTACATTAAAATATATTAATATGTTTAATATGTTTAGAATATTACCATCCAAATTATTTATATTTAAGCAAATAACATTCGTCATTATATTTTTATTTCTCGGCTTGGCATTTTTAAATAATGCCGGTTCCAGAGCCTACGGTTTTTCCTATAAAAATTTTGTCAAAACGGTTAATAAATACCGGCAGGAAGGAAATCCAAACGCAAATGTTACGGTTATCCTGTATTCTGATTACCAGTGCCCGTGGTGCAGAAAATTTGAAGAAAAAGACCTTCCATATATAATTAAGGACTATGTTAAAACAGGGAAAATCCTTATGGAATACAGAGACTTTCCGCTTACGCTGATTCATCCCTATGCTTTCAAGGCGGCAGAGTATGCGGACTGCGCGGCGACTCAGGGAAAATATTTGCAGATACGGAGTCTTTTATACCGCCGTCAAAATAATTGGAGCGCTGTAGGAGATTTATATTATTTCCTTAAAACCTATGCCAAAGGAACAATAAACCTTAAAAAATTGGAATCCTGCGTTAAAAGCGGTCTGCCTGAAAGACTTATAAAAAGCAATATGGCCGCAGGAACACGATTAAGGGTCACGGGGACGCCGACTCTTTTTATATACAGGGGGCTTATACTTTATAAAAAACTCGTAGGATACCGTCCATATTCCCAGATAAACAAAATACTCCAAAACACCGTAAAGTAAGATTTAAATTTATATATTTCCCGTAATATAAATATGTTTATCCCCGCTGTTATCGGGAATATTCTTGAAACCCTTTATAAATTTGGAAACTAGCATCTCCGTTTTAACAAGCGCCTCTTCTATTTTTAAACCTTTCGCAAGATATGCCGTTAAGGCTGCGGAAAAAGCGCACCCTGTGCCGTGAATTTTTTTATCTAATTCAATTCTTTCGCTTTCGTTAACAAAAAAGTGGTTTCCCGAATCCAGTATGATGTTGTATATTTTGCCTTTATTAAGATTTGCGTTAATATGCGACCCTTTTATTATAATGTTCTTAATCCCCGGCATATTTTCTTTAATTCTTTTCGCCGCCTTTTTCATTCCGTTTAAATTATCAATCTTTTCTCCTGAAATCAATTCCGCCTCCATGATATTCGGAGTGATAACCGTTGCAAGTTTAAATAACGGCATTAAAAAATCGGGATAACTGCTATCCTTCATTATAAGCCTTTTATTAGAGGTTGAAATATGCACGGGATCTATTACGACAATCTTGACCGTATATTTATTCAGGTATTTGCTTAATGTCAAGCTTTGCTCTTCACAGGCTATAAGCCCTGTTTTGACGGCATCAACTTTGAAATAATCAAAAACGGCCTTAAGCTCCATATCGAAAAAACCTTCCGAAACCGGCATTATCCCGTAGATGTTATCGGGATTTTGCGCCGTCATAGCGGTTATTGCCGACAGCCCAAATATTTTAAGCCTTGAAAATATTTTGGCATCCGATGTTATTCCAGCCCCGCCCGAACCGTCAAAACCCGCTACCGATAAAGCCTTTATCATTTTTTCACCTTTTCACCGACCAGACCCATAATTAAAAATTCCTCTCATCTTAACTTAAGCTTGTAATCCCTTATGTCTTTAAAAATATTCATTACTTCGCTTGCGCTTCTTGTATTTAAAATATCCGCCTTTTTTGCCCAACCCTTTCTGGCGGCATTTACCCCGTAACCGGCAAAATAAATGCTTGAAACATTGTGGGCGTCTGGATTTATCGCGATTAGCACCGATTTTGAAACTGCCTCTTTAATGTGTCTCCAATCGATGTCAAGCCGCTTTGGATTGGCGTTTAACTCGATAATAGTTCTATATTTTGAGGCGTAATCCAATACTTTTGAAACATTCACGGCATACCCTTTTCTTTCCAAAAGCAGCCTCCCCGTTAAGTGCCCTATCATGGTAGTATATGGATTCTTAACCGCATTTATGATTCTTTCCGTCATCTGGGCTTCGGGCATATTAAATTTAGAGTGAACCGACGCTATGACGAAATCAAGCATGGAAAGCGTTTCGTCATCGTAATCCAGACCGCCGTCCGCCAGTATGTCGGATTCTATTCCCTTGAAAATTTTAATTTTGCCCTTATATTTATCATTTAGCCTGTCTATATACTCAATTTGGGATCCTAAATTCGACCTGTCAAGCCCGTTGGCGTAATGCGCCGAAACCGAATGATCCGAAATTCCGACATATTTATAGCCGTTTTTCAAGGAAGCTTTTACCATATCCTCTAAGCTGTCTTTTCCATCAGTATATGTGGTATGAACATGAAAAATACCCTGCAAATCCTTTTCTTCGACAAGTTCGGGGATGCCGCGGCTCAAGGCGGCATCAATCTCGCCCGTGCCTTCTCTTAATTCGGGTGGAATAAACTGCATTCCAAACACATTATAAAATTCGATTTCATTTGCAACCTTAACTTTATTGGAGGCATTGTCAATGCCTCTATCTCTAAATATTCCGTATTCGTTTATTTTATAGCCGTCTTTTTTTACCAATGTCCTTAGCTCCTCATTGTGAAGCTTGGAGCCGGTAAAGTGGTGAAGGGCATACACGAAATCCTCGTCTTGAACTATACGCAAATCGACATGGATGCCGCTTTTTAAAATAACGCTGATTTTGGTTTCTCCCGTGGATTCAATCCTTAAAACCTTATCGTAATTTACAAATCTTTCCGTAAAGACTTGTTTGTCTTTTTCCTTGACCGAAGCAACAATATCTATATCCCCCACCGTTTCCATCTTCCTTCTCAATGAACCGGCTATCGCAATAACACCTGCAAGTTTATAAGGCGTATTTTTCAAATAATCTACAAAGGCCGAAGCCTCTTCCTGAGCAAAAACATATAAAAATCTCTGGCTGAATGTCCTGTATTCTTCAATAGATTCCTTTAAATTTTCTATCGTTTTTTCGCCAAAACCATGCATTTTTGTCAGTTTATTCGATAAAATCGCGTTATAAAGGCCGTCTATACTCTTTATATGGAAATTTTCATATAGCATATTTGCCTTTTTTGGCCCCAATCCTCTTAGCTTAATTAACTCTAATACTCCCTGAGGGATTGAACCTGCAAGCTCGTCATAATAGGCAAGATGTCCTGTTTTTATAAGCTCCTTTATTTTTAAAGAAAGATCCTTCCCAATTCCCGGAATATTAATTAAACCGTTTTCTCCTGCTATATCCGAGAGGCTTTCGCCCAGCTGATTAATAACGCGCGACGCATTTAAATAAGCGCGTATCTTGAAAGGATTTTCCCCCTTTATTTCGAGAATCTCGGCAATTTGCTCGAAAACCCTTGCAATTTCACTATTTGTCATAATATTCTAATTTTGACGGCATCTTTTTTGATGACATTTTTAATAACATTGTAAAATTTATTGTTATAATATATAATAAAAGGGTAAAAAGAAGCAAATAAATATATATTCTAATAACTATATAATATAAACTAATCTATGGGGCTTTTATATAATTTTATTCAATTTATTTTCAGCGCTTTAAATTTTATTCTCTGGGCTTATATGTGGATAATTATAATAAAAGCCCTGCTTTCCTGGGTCAATCCCGATCCGTATAATCCCATAGTCCGGTTTATAAATGATATTACGGAGCCGGTTTTAGAAAAAGTAAGAATAATATTGCCGCTGGGAAATGTTATGGCTTTTGATTTATCTCCGATTATAGTAATTTTAATAATATATTTTATTCAATATATTTTACGGTATGTCGAATATTATTATGTATTGCCTTTAATGTTCACTAATTATTTACGCTGACATTAATTAAGTTATGTTATATTATAATTAACTGGCCGCGCAGTGAAATTTAATTTATTAATTTGTCCAACTAAATTTAAAAAACAGGGGGGAGCGGCATGGAACTTTCTCCATTAGAAATTAGGTCACAAAAGTTTTCGAAAAAGATTAAAGGATATGATGTAACCGAGGTCGAAAATTTTCTTGACATCGTATCGAAAGACTTGGAAAAGCTTTACGGAGAATACTACAACTTAAAAGAAGAACTTGTTAAGAAGAACCAGGAGATTGCGGATTATAAGGAAAAAGACAAGTCCATAAGCGAGGCAATTCTCATGGTCCAATCCGTTTCAGGTGACATAAAAAAAGCGGCAATTTCCGAAGCAGAAAGCATTAAAAATAATGCGCTTATCGATGCAAAAAAAATAATAGGCGGCGCCAATGCGAAATACATTGAAATAGTAAATAATATTAATGATTTATTAAACAAAAGACTTATAATAATCAGCTCTATAAAAAATCTGCTTTCTACAAATATTAATCTAATCGAACAGGAAGCAAGAAGAAAAGTCGAAATTTCTTTTATTCCAGAGCAAGTAAAATTTGAAAATGCGGGTAATAACGGAAACACTAATGAAAATGAAAACACTTTAAAAGAACCTGCTGAGCCTGCTGAACCGGAACCTGTTCTTGTCCGGGAAGACAAACAAATAGAAAAGCAAATACGGGAAGATGTGGAGCAGGAAGACAACGAACTTTTCGAAAGCAATAACGAGCCGCCTAAAAATAAAGAACCTGAAGAAAAAGACGAAAGAAAAGATTTGGAAAAAGATTTAGACGAGTTATTGAAAGGCGTAAACAAATTTTCCCTTTAAAGCGAAAAAGGTTCAAGCCGCCCGCAGCCGTATATATTTTTTCGTTATATTAATCTTGCATTTATAGCCAGTTATGCGGCAAAACGGTTATTATACCGAGAATAACCATTGCCGCGCTTAAAAGTCCTACTCCCGCAAGCGCCGGTTTGGAATAAGCATAATCTCCGAGAATTTTTTTATTTCCGGCAAGCGCTATTAAAAAACCTAAAACAACGGGAAGAATGAATCCGTTAAATGCTTCCACATCCACCATTATAGTGACAAGCGGAAGGCCCGGAATAAGAACAAGCATAGCCGAAATAAAAATTAACGCGACATATACGAAGTAAAAGATTTTTGCCTCGCTAAATTTATGATTCAGGCTGTGTTTGTACCCCCATGTCTCGCCTGCCGCCCATGTAAAAGCCATAGAAACCACAAAGGCGGCAAGCAGGCTTGAACTGTAAAGCCCTATTGCAAAAAGAAGCCCTGCATATTTCCCCGCCAAAGGTATTAAAGATGTTCCGATTGCTTGTGCCGTTGAGGGTTTAATGCCTGCCTTAAACAATGTAGCTGCGGTCATAACTATTACCGCAATCATAAGAATCTGCGTTGCTATACTGCCAATCAAAGTGTCCGTTTCGGCCAGCTTGACATCTTTTTTGCATAAATTTTTATCGACCGTCGCGCTTTGCTGATAATAAATCATCCACGGCATTATGACGGCGCCTGCATTTGCGGCTATGAGCCAGATATAATCTTTATTATGTAACGGCTGCTTTGCAAATAAACCGTTAAAAATTATTTCATGGATATCGGGGTGGGCAAAAATTGCAGCAGGTATAAATACGAATCCGGATAAAGAAAAAATAAGAGCTATATTCTCGGCTTTTTTATAACTTCCGGTAAAAACCACGAAAAGCAGTATTAAAAAACTAATTCCAACCGTATAAACCTTTGGTATTCCAAATATTTCCCCGCTTGCGGCAATTCCCGAAAACTCGGTTATCAACGCGGAAAAAACGACAAGAAAAAGTGTTATTGTGGCAAACATAGCCCACTTTTCACCGTAAAATTCTCTTATAAGTTCTCCATGCCCCTTTCTGGTAACACAGCCAAGCCTCGAGGTCATGGATTGAACAAGATAAAGTATAGGAATTAAAAGGATTTGAAGCGGTATTAGTTTATATCCCCAGTTAGCCCCTGAAACACCCGCCGTTGTGATAGAGCCTGCATCCATATCCGCTATCATAACAATAAATCCCGGTCCTAAAACCTTAAAAAAATGGAGTGTCCTGTAAAAAATTCTTTTATATCTATATCTATGCCTTTTTCTGCTTCTTTCTCCCCCGCCCTCTTTTTCCGTTATATTTTCTTTAACGCCGTTATCTTTTGTCACCCTGTTGTTCATTGAATTAGAAACTCCTTCTAAAATTTTCCGAAGGAAAATTTTCTTTATTGGAATATGTCATAACGGATAAAATACATTACTAAAATTGTAATGTATTTTCCCTTTTAAGTATTATATAATTATTTTTATTTGTCAAGGAAAAAAAATTTAATATAATTTGGTAAATTTTTTTATTTGTGATATACTTTTATTGTAAATATTGATTTCACCATAGCACCGCATATAATATAATATAATTTTAAAGGCTTAATAAGATTTAACCTAAACATTAAAAATGAAAATACTGCTTATTCAACCGGATAATAAAAACACTATCGGACTTAACAATGTCGCTTTAATCGAGCCGACGGGCCTTGAAGCGATTGCCGGAAGCTTTTTGAAAGACGGTCATAATGTTCATATAGTGGATTTAAGGGCCGTAAATAATAACGCCGATAAGTATTTAGAAGATGCGATAAAAGAATTCAAACCAGATGTTTTTGGCTTTTCATGCTCATTTACCCCTGATGTTTATAGAACGATAGAACTTGCAAAAAGGGTAAAAAACGATTATGGGGCAAGGTTTGTTTTTATCGGCGGACATCATGTTTCCGTTTATCCTGTGGATTTTAATATAAAAGAAATCGATGCAATAGTTATAGGGGAGGGTGAGCAAACTGCCGTCGAACTCGTAAGGGCTTTTTCCTCAAATACTCCATTATCTTTGATTAAAGGCATCATTTACAATGAGAACGGCAGTCAAATAAAGACCGAGCCCCGCGAATTAATTAAGAACATAAACGAGCTTCCGTTTTTTGCAAGGAATCTTACCCGTGAATATAGAAAAAATTACTATCTCGGTATAAGAACATCGTTAGCCTGCCTTGAAACCGCAAGGGGCTGTCCCTTCAAATGCGATTTTTGCAGCGTCTGGAATTTTTACAGGGGTTCTTACAGGTCTAAGTCTCCCGAACGGGTTGTTGCTGAACTCAAAGAAATTAAAGACGATTATATTTTAGTCACAGACGATAACTTTTTTAGCGATGTTAAAAGGGCTAAAAGAATAGGCGAGCTTCTAAAAAAGGAAAAAATTCATAAATTATACACAATTCAAGCGCGAAGCGATACTATCGTTAAACACCCCGAACTCATTTCTCAGTGGAAAGAATTGGGGCTTTCCAACATTTTCATAGGTTTTGAAAGCGTCGATGACGAAAAGCTTAACAGCATTAACAAAAGCAACTCTTCTCTTAATAATGAAAAAGCTTATTACATCGCCAAAGAGCATGATGTAGCCGTCACGGCTTCATTTATAGTTTCCCCCGACTTTACAAATTTAGATTTCAAAAAATTAATCGATTTTGTAAAAAGGCTTAAGATAAGCGTTCCCGCTTTTTCGGTTCTCACGCCTCTTCCCGGAACCAAGCTGTATGATAAACTTAAGGAAAAGTTGACAATGCTCGATTATAATTATTTTGATCTTTTTCATCCCGTTTTAGACACTTATTTATCTAAAGCCGAATTCTTTAAAGAATTTTCAAATCTTTACAAGGCTTCATATAAGTCCTTGAATTTAAGGGCTAACGATGTCTTATTCGTTATAAAATATCTCATAACGGGCAAGATGCCTTTGAATCATATGTTTAAACTAAAAAAGTCCATGAAATTACTATCGACTCCATCCACATATGAAAAATGTTTGCTTGCGAATAACGCAAGTTAGTCTAAAGCCCCTCATTAAAACTTTTAAAGACGCCGCTTTATAAATTATTGCAAAATTAATTATTGCAAAATTATTTTTCAAATATTATAATAGTTTCTTTAAATATTTGCTTACTTTTAAGGAGGATTTTATATTGAAGAAGAAAAATTTTTTAAAGGAAATCGAACATCAGTTTCCCAAAAAATATGAAACCGTCGTTATTCTTAATCCCGATATGGAAGAACTAAAATTCAACCAGTTTTTGGATAAGGTTAAGGAAATAATGTCGAAAAACGGCGCCGAATTTTTAGATTTTAACGATTGGGGAATCAGAAAGCTTTCATACGACATTAAGAATTTTAATAGAGGAAAATTCGCGGTGATACATTTTTCGGCTAAGGGCTCCTTTATTCAGGAACTTGAAAGAAACTTAAAGATTATAGAAGACTGCATTAGATTTCAAACCGTCTTATATACAAAAAACCTTGAAACCGTTAAGGAGGAAGTGGTAAATGAATAGGTCGCCTCGCAAAACTACAAAACCGGCAGGGACACATTTTATGCGCAGAACATACATGAGAAAAAAAGTGTGCAGATTTTGCGCCGATAGAAATTTAAAAATCGATTATAAGGATTCCAAGCTTTTGAGAAATTTTGTTACCGAAAGAGGAAAGATAATGCCCAGAAGGATCACGGGCAATTGCGCTTATCACCAGAGAAGAGTCGCAAAAGCGGTCAAAATGTCTAGAATTGTTTCTATAATGCCATATACATCTATTAATGTTTAAGATTAAAACCTTTTTTTCAGGTTTATTATTATCGTTTTTACTTTTTTTATTTTTAATGGACTCGATATATTCCGGGGGTTATGCTATTATAAATCCCTTTTTGTATCTATATTTCAGCATTACCTTAATATTGCTGTTTAGAATTATCGGTGCTAAATCGATTATACCGATATCTATCGCGGCACTTTTTGCCGTTATATTTTTATCTTTCACTCAAAATAGCGGTAAATTGCCGGGTTATTTCGGCCATAGTTTTGAAAACGGCCTGTTTATATTGGCATTAATAATTCAACTATTAGTATTTGTTCTAATACCGTACATTTTTTCTATTTTAATTTCAAAAAAAATTAGTCTGGCGAAATCGATTTATTATCCTGTATCAACCGTATTCTTTATAATTTTTGCTATTGCGGTTGGCTACTTATATTATAATAAAATCGATATCCATTCTTTATTAAACTTTTATTCCAATACTATATTAAAAAATATGATGGGCGTTTATAAGCAAATAGGCATTACATACCTTACCACTGCAAAAATGCGGCCGATAATTTCAAAATTGCTTACGGATGTGCTGCTGCTCCTCCCGTCTATAGCTGTAACGCTTTCATGGATGGGGCTCTGGTTCAGCTTTATAATACTCAGAAAATTTTCTAAGAGAAAACCCTCGGATTTTTTTAAAAATAATGAAAACTTATCCTTATGGAAATCGTCCGATTTTTTTATATTGTTTTTATTATCCGGCTTTATAATTGCAATATTTGCGAGCGGCATATATAAATTTATAGGATACAATATAATTTTTCTGGCGTCGTCCGTTTATTTAGTTCAGGGATTAACGATAATATCTTTCTTTTTTAACAAGTTAAATTTAAATTTATTTTTAAAAACATTGACTTACATCTTAATTATTTTATTTAATAATCCGCTGGTAATTTTCGTTATTTTTATGGGGATATTCGATATATGGTTTAATTTTAGAAAAATTGAATTAAATAAAGGGGGTTCTAACTGAGATATGAAGGTAATACTCAAAGAAGATATTCAGGATTTAGGCACAATGGGTGATATGGTAAATGTTGCGGATGGGTATGGAAGAAATTTTTTATTACCCAAAAAACTTGCCATTCCCGCCACCAAAGTTAACATTAAAACAGTGGAACATGAAAAAAGGCTTATTAACAAAAGAAAGGGAAAAATCCTTAGCGAGGTTACGGATATTAAAAATAATCTTGAAAAAGCGGAGATTAATATCGCCGCCAAGGTAGGGGAGAACGATAAGATGTTCGGCTCTATAACCTCTATGGATATAGAAGATAAACTTAAACGACTCGGCTTTAATATCGATAGAAAATCTATTATGCTGGACAGTCCCATAAAAGATTTGGGTATTCAAACCGTTAAGATTAAGCTCCATCCTGAAATCATAGCCGAAATTAAAGTCGATGTGGTTCCAGAGTAAAGTCTGAAATATGGCTATAAAAAATAAAAAGATAGTTTTTAATAATAACGGCTCACCATCCTTAACCGATAATAATCTCAAAATTGTACCTCCAAATTCTTTGGAGGCTGAGAAGGCTTTAATTTCCTCTATACTAATCGATAATTCTCAGGCAAATTCGGTACTGGGAAGTATTATGCCCGAAGATTTTTATGACACGGTCAACGCAAGGATTTTCAAAGTACTTGTATCATTGGGCGAAAAAGGCGAACCCATCGATATAATAACCATTTTAAATGCGATACAAAAAGAAAGGGATTATTCGCAATATTTTTCGGATTTTGATTTAAGCGCCTATTTAACGACATTGTATGAAATGCCGGCAGGTCTTTTTAATGTTGAGCAATATGCAAAAATAGTAAAAGAAAAATCTATATTAAGAAATCTGATTAATGCGTCCAATAAAGTCAGGCAAAAATGCTATGAACAGCGTGATGATGTTGACGACATAATCGATTTTTCGGAAAAAACTATTTTTGATGCCACGGAAAAAGATTCGTCCAAAAATTATGTCGAGGTATATCCTTTAATAGTCAACTATTTTACAAAACTTTCCTCTAAAAAGAATGATGATAGCGATATTACTGGAGTGCACAGCGGTTTTCAGTATCTCGACGAACTAACCAACGGCTTCCAGCCTTCTGACCTGATAATTATTGCTGGAAGGCCTTCCATGGGCAAAACCGCCCTTTCCCTTAGCATTGCCAAAAATATTGCCGTAAAAAAAATTCCGGTTGCGTTTTTTTCTCTCGAGATGTCCAAAGAACAGCTTGCAACAAGGCTTTTATCTTTAACTGCAAAAATAGATTCTTCCATGTTAAGGCGTGGGAGAATTCACAACCCCGACATCGAAAACATACATAAAGCGCTGGAAATGCTCGAGGATATTCCTATTTATATCGATGACAGCGCGGGCATTACCGTTACCGAGTTAAGGGCTAAAACCCGCAGGTTAAAAAGGGAAAAGGGGATAGGGATTGCAATCATCGACTATCTCCAGCTTATGAAAGCCTCGCCTAATATTGAATCCCGGGAGCAGGCTATCGCCGATATTTCGCGTTCTTTAAAAAGCCTTGCAAAGGAACTGAATATACCTGTGATTGCCCTATCCCAATTAAACAGAATGGTCGAATCCAGACAGGATAGAAAGCCGCAGCTTGCCGATTTAAGGGAGTCCGGCGCCATAGAGCAGGATGCCGATTTGATTATGTTTGTTTATAGGGAAGAGGTTTATAAAAAAGATACGGAGAATAAAGGCATAGCGGAATTGATTATCGGCAAGCAAAGAAACGGTCCGACGGGCATAGTAAAACTTTCTTATACCGACAAATACACATCTTTTGAAAATCTTGCTTACGAGGAAGACAGTTATATCTGAAGGATGGGAAGGATTTGTATAATAATTAATCGCAATGCCGCGCTATACCCGCGGCGCCCACAATTCCTCCGTTTTTGCCAAGCACGGGCTTTACTATTCCGAGATGCGATATGGAAGCCTTAAGCGCCCTTTTGTTAACCTCTTCTACGGTAATATCGAATAAAGCGGGGATGCCGTCTATCACACCGCCGCCTAATATTATCATACATGGATTTATTAAATTTACAACGGTTATAACCCCGTCCGCTAAGTACAACCCTGTTTTTTTAACAATATTAATTGCATTATCGTCTCCGTCATAATACGCTTTAGCAATAGTTTCGGCGCTAATATTGCCTATTTCCCCCGCTATCTTAATAATTTCCCTAAAACCGGCCTTATCCTTTAAGGCCAGTTCCTTTGCAATCTCTGCAATTCCCCATCCGCCTGCATAAGCTTCTAAGCAGCCGTTATTGCCGCATGTACATTTTCTGCCCCCTGAAACTACTACAATATGCCCTATCTCACCGGCGGCATTTGAACAACCGGAAATCAACCTGCCGCCTGTTACAATCCCCGAACCTATTCCCGTGCCGACAAAAATACATACAAGATTATCTTTGCCGATTCCAGCCCCCCATTTCCATTCGCCGTAAGTAATAGCGGTTAAATCGTTTACGACAACGGCGCTTAAGCCCGTCTCCTTTTCCAATATCGTTCTCAAGGGAACATCGCGCCAATTTAAATTCGGAGAAAATAAAACATCTCCCGTTTTTTCATTTATCTGTCCGGCAATACCGACGCCAATTCCCGAAATAGCATATCTCGTATTTTTTTTTAGAAAACATTTTAAATTTTCCATTATAAATTTAACCTGTTTTGAAGGCGGAACAGGCATGGCAGGCGTCTCATTGATAAATTCATTATGGAAAGATTTAGAATCTTCGTCTATCACGGCTCCGCTTTCATCTACAATGCCGAGCCTGAGATTCGTTCCGCCGATATCCGCTCCAAGATAATATTTTTTCATATGATCATGCTATTCCTCCAACCTATTTCCGTCCAAAGACGCTGCGGAAAGGACATTATTAATCTATTTCAACCTTCTTGCCGGAGCAGGAACCTACAATTCTGTTTCTCCCGCTGTTTTTTGCTTCGTAAAGAAAATCATCCCCTGCTTTTAACATGTCGTCAACACTCTTAATATCCTCATCCGGCAATGAAGCGATGCCGATCGAAACGGTAATCTCTTTTTCTATCGGGGTAAATTTGAAATCCTGTATTATCTTTTTTATCTTTTTAGCCGCTTCGATCGCATTTTTAAAATCGGTTTGAGATAAAATTATCACAAACTCCTCTCCCCCGTATCTTACGGCAATATCGATATTCCGCGTATTTTTACTTAAAAGGCTTCCTAATTTTGCCAGAACTATGTCTCCAACCTTATGTCCGTAAAAATCATTGATAGACTTAAAATGATCGATATCTATAATTAATATTGACAGGCTGTTGTTGAATCTTTTAGCTTTATCGAATTCTATTTCTAGCGCTTCATTTAGTTTTCTCCTGTTATAAAGCCCGGTAAGTTCATCCGTTATGCTGAGTTCATTAAGTTTTTTATGTAATCTTGAATTATCTAAGGCTACCGAAAGCTCTTTTGCGGCATGTTCTAAAAATGATATATCCTCCTCATTGAAACCGTGAATACTTGAAACGGTTAAAACGCCGATATTCACATCCCCTACATAAAGAGGGAACCATGCAATATCCTTTGGAAATACCTCGCAAAAACCGTAATCTATCGCTTTCCCGGCTCCGCCGTTCTCCAAAAGCGCATCTTTTAAAAGGACGGCATTTTCCGGAATATCGTGAAACCATACAGTTTTCTTTTTTGAAAGACAATGCCCCGTGATTCCCTCATCTGCCTTTATTTTATTGGCAACAAATTTTCTTATGCCGTAAAATTTCCATGGAATTAAAAAGCCTTCCGAATTATCGCCGTATGTGCCGATATTGCCGTCTTGACCTGTCAAAACAGTGCCCTTTTCGTAAATATATATAATACCCGATGAAAGATTTAATAACTCCTCTAAAATATTTAAAGCGGAAGATATTATCTTCTCGAAATCTAACGAACCGACTAAAAAATCGGAAAAGATATTATATTTCCGCATCCTTTCTTCCCTGTCCTTGACGGTTTCGGCCATTTCGGTAAAGCCCTTGCCGATACTTTCAAATTCATCGTTTGTTTTTATTATAAGTTTTGTATCAAGGTCCCCTTCGGTAAAATTTTTTATCGCCTTCGTTATGGCAAATATTGGATTCAAAGTATCTTTCGAAGCAAAATAAGATATAATGAAGGACATAATTAAACCTATGATAATAATTACCACGGCATAAAAAGCGGTTTTTCTGAAAATAGACAGGTATTCTTTGTTTGAAATAAAAACAGCGATAGAACCTATAACCTTATCGTCTATATTTTTTATAGGATGAAAGGCGGCAAAAATATCCTCGCCGCCATAGTTCATCTCTCCGATAAAATTTTTCCCCTCAAGAATTTTTCTATGTATAGAATCGGGAAGTTTTGAACCTATTCCAAAAACATTCCCTGGAATTTTTAATGTTGCAAGACATACCTGCGTATTAAACACTGAAGCAAAAACAGCCGTGTTTAAACGGTATTCATTATAAATCGTTTCCGGCAAGTAACCGTTGCCGTTTAAATTAATGAGTCCGAATATCGAGCCTATTACCTTGCCGTTATGTATAAACGGAACGACGGTAACCAAAAACATATTAGACTCGTCATTGGCAATCTTAATACCCATTCTTGTCAATACAATCTTTCTAATCAGCGCGGTTTTAACAACGGGAAAACCCGTATGAAAAACATTAAAAATCATTCCGCCCAAAGACGGCTTAAATCCAAGGGCGCCGGAAGTTGAAGCCAAAAGACTGCCCCTGTTATCCGTAATTCCTATATAGCTTGCAAAACCGAAAGCATCCTTATAAGACTTAATCAGACTGTTTATAAAAGGAATATCTTTATGCGTAATCGCATTAATTAAATAAGGGTTGTATGAACTTATTAAGAAAGCACCCTTGAGACGATTTCCCTGCGAATAATAAATTCTTTGGGCGCCGTTTAATGTGATTTTAACTTTATTTAAGCTCGCTTTTTTTGTTTGTTCCTTAAAAATAAATGTGTTGGCGACCGCAAGAAGCGTCAGGGGTAATAAAACGGCTAAAGAAAATGAAAGCACAAATTTCTTTTTGATGCTCATTTTGGGCCTAAAGCCCGTTGAATATTCGATATTAGACATAAAAACGCGTATTATTTTGTTATTTTTATGAAACCTAACTATCGTTTTATAATTTTATCAGAACTATTGCAATAAAAATGTTTAAATTTAAATTTCGTCGGTTCATTGCCGAAAATTAAGCCTATGGGGCGAAATGGGCAGGCAGGCATGCGAAAGCAGGGTCTTAATCCTTTATTAAACTAACGGCAAACTGTTTTGCAGTCCTGCCTGAACGCGAACCCTTTATAATTGCAAAGTTAATTGCGTCCTTTCTTACCTGATCCATATTAATGCTCGAGATTTTAATATCATATTTTTTTAAATACATTTCTACTATTTTAAGGTAAACTTCCCTGTCAAAGCTGTAAAGCCCGTATGTCAAACCAAATCTGTCGCTTAAAGAAAGGCCTTCTTCGACCTCTTCTTCCGGATGAATAAAATCGCCGTTTGATATTTCCGGAGAAAATTTTTCCGTAGTAAGATGGCGTTTATTGGATGTTGCGTAAATAATTATATTTTCAGGAAGCTCGTCTAATCCGCCGTCGAGAACGGATTTAAGCTTTTTGTAAAACAGTGAATCCGCATCAAAAGCAATATCGTCAAAAATCAATATAAACCTGTAAGGTTTTGTTTTAATGATGGTGATTAACTCATAGATAAATTCGGCGGTATCTTCCACAATCTCGATAAATTTAATTTTAGATATATAGGGTTCTTCGCCGAAAGATTTTGCGATAGCCCTGACAAGGGAAGACTTTCCTGTTCCCCTGTCGCCCCATAGAAGCACATTGTTGGCGGATTTCCCCGACGCAAATTTAATAGTATTTTGAAAAACATCCTTGATTATATTATCTATCCCGATGAAATCGGCCAAAGACAAGGATTTAGACCTTGAAACGTCTTTGGAACGAAAATCGGTTATAGGTTTTAAAACACATTTATCGTTTACCTTAAAAAACTTAAAAGACCCATGCGATTCAAAATCTTCGGGGGTGTATTTTATAATCTCAAACTCGTAACCCTGCTTGCTTAAATCGCGCGATTTATAATTGTTATATATTTCGGAAATTAAATTGTTTGTTTTTTGAATTTCCTTGATTAACAAAGAAAAAAAATCCCTGCCGTCAATTTCGCTTAAGAGGCTATAATCAAATTTATCCATTTTTCGCAGTAATCCATGCCTGCCTTTATTTAAAAGAGGCATTTAATTTTATAGAGCAATAAGAAGAACACATAGAGCAAACCTTGTCGTCTTTAAGGGGTAAAGAAGCCCTCATCTCTCTTGCTTTTTCCGGGTCTATCGAACTTTCGTACTGGGCTTCCCAATTCATTGCGCGCCTATTTTTACTCATATCGATGTCTTTTTCCATTGCGCCTTTCACGCCCTTTGCGATATCCCCTGCGTGCGCCGCAATCTTAGCCGCAATGACACCCTCTTTAACATCCTCCGCCGTTGGAAGCCTCAGATGCTCCGCAGGAGTAACATAACATAAGAAATCGGCGCCCGCTCCGGCGGCTATTGCCCCGCCTATCGCGCTTGTGATATGATCGTAGCCAGGAGCAATATCCGTAACAAGCGGTCCTAAAACATAAAACGGAGCGCCGTTGCAAAGGCTTTTTTCCAATTTTATGTTTGTCTCCACCTGATTTAACGGAACATGTCCGGGGCCTTCTATCATAACCTGCACGCCTTCTTCCAAAGCCTTTTTCTGAAGCTCTCCAAGAGTAATAAGTTCCGAAATTTGAGCCCTGTCCGTCGCGTCGGCAAGGCTTCCGGGTCTTAATCCGTCGCCGAGGCTTAACGCAACATCGTTTTTTTTTGCAATCTTTAAAAGCCTGCCGTATTCTTCGTAAAGCGGATTTTCCCTGTTATTCCTTATCATCCACGAAGCAATCAAGGATCCTCCCCTTGAAACTATTCCCATAATCCTTGTCTGCAGGTTCATCTTTCTCACGGCTTCCAATGTTAACCCGCAATGAACGGTAATAAAATCGACGCCTTCTTCGCACTGCCTTTCGATAACTTCAAAAAGGTACTCCGGGTCAAATTTATTTATATTAGAACCTGAATCTGCGCCACCGGCTCCTATCGCGGGCTGGAATGCCTCATATAACGGAACGGTTCCCACCGGCACGCACGAGTTTTTAATTATCTCCCGCCTGAATTCCACAATATTTCCTCCCGTGGATAAATCCATAACGGCGTCCGCGCCGCTATGGATTGCCGTAAAGAGTTTTTCCAATTCCGTTTCGATATTATAATTGTCCCCCGACGAACCGATGTTTGCATTTACTTTTGTTTTTAAACCTCTGCCTATCGCAAGCGGTTTTATATTTCTGGCGCGGTTTTTCGTTATAACGGTATGTCCGTTCATTATGCCTATGCGAATCTCTTCGGCTGAAACGCCTTCCATTTTCGCGCAATATTTCATTTCATCCGTTATTATATTATTTTTGGCAGATTCTATTTGATTCATTTGATTCATATATTTTCCTCCTATTTTTATATTATATCATTCTTTGCATTTTTTATAAACCTTTTAAGAGCAGGGACGGTAAGGGGGCGGGATAAATATTGATATATTTTTGGATATTTAATTTAAATTATTGGATAAAAATTTAACGGCATCATAAATATTGTCTGCCTTGAGAATTCCCGATTGAACTGCAATATATTTGGCCCCGGCATCTCTAATTTTGCTTATATTATCCCTGTTAATGCCGCCCAGCGCAAAAACCGGTATTTTTGCCGAATTTAGAGCCTTCCTTAGCAAATCCGTCCCCTGTTCGAAGTCCTGATTTTTAGTTTTAAAAATCGGGCTGAATGTTACGGCGTCCGCACCTGCATCCTGTGCCGTTATTATCTCTTCAATGGAGTGGGAAGAATAAAATACCTTAAGATTTTTGATTTTTTCTTTAACGGCGCTAATCGGAATACTATTTTTGTTTAAATGAACGCCATATGCGTCAAGAGCCGATGCGACATCGATCCTGTCATTTACAAAAAGCTTCACATCCTTGTATTTATCTATTATTCTTTTAATCTTTTCCCCTAATGCGATAAATTCTCTAATGCCGACATCTTTTTGCCTTAGTTGAAAAGCTTTTATTCCGCTGTCAAAACATTTATTTAAAGCCTCTAAATAATCTTTTTCGCTCGCAAAGAAATTTTTATCGCCGATTAAATAAATATTAAAATTAAAGTTCATAAAAACCCACCTACACCTTATAAAACCTTATTAATTATATATTTTGGATTTTATATTGTCAATTAAAGTATTTTTAAAGTTAGGCAGGATTATTAAATTAAATGAAATGAAATGAACAATAATTAATATTATTCAATAATTATTATTAAATTTATCTTGCATTTTATTTTTTTTATGCTAAAATCAAAGTAACAGCGAGCAATCCTAACCTAAACTAAAACTTAAATAAATTTTATTACGGAGGTATCTTATGAAGTGGAAATGTTCCGTTTGCGGTTATATTCATGACGGCGACTCGGCGCCGGATGTTTGCCCAAAATGTGGATCGCCGAAAGAAAAATTCGAAAAAATTGCTCCGGATGTCGAGCAGCTTATTGATCGTTCAAGAAAGACCAATCAATTACACATGGATTTAACGCATATATTAACCAAGATTATTGCAATTTCGGAAGAAGGCATAGCGGATAATCTTGACCCCAATTGTTTAAGCATATTCCAGAAGGCAAAAAAAGCCGCCCATGAATTGAGGCAGATGTCAAAAGCCGAGATAGTCGCTCATATAAGCAAGCAAAAATGGGGTTAATCGCACAGTTCATTTAACAGCGGCGGGTCTTATCCTATAGACGGCGTTACAAATTTCAACCCCTTTATCTAAAGTTTTTTATAAGGTAAAGGGGCTGAAGTATTTATTAATCCACTTTTTTAAATTCAATAAATAAATTAATGAAAAAAATGAAATTAACATATTGCTATTTTGATATATTTTTGTTAATATACTTAGGATAAAAATATGCAATACTTTAATAATTAATAAATTTATTAAGTTAAGGGGGGAACCAAATGGAGGACAACAAACATTTTGTCAGAGTAATGTGGGTTGTGGTTGTTATCAGCATTATCGTTATAGTCGGGCTGGGCATTTTTGCCGCAACGGGACTAAACTACTCTTTCCCTGATTTAACCAAAATACTTCCTTTTAAACTTTAAAATTTAATTAATTAAATTTTAAAGTTTAACTTGTCCTCCGAATATTCAAACTTTTTTGAGCCGCTAGCTCAGCTGGTAGAGCACCTGACTTTTAATCAGGTGGTCGTGGGTTCGACCCCCGCGCGGCTCACCACTAAAATCAAGGCTTCACAGCATATTAAAAATAATTAATTTTTTTGACTGTGCCCTATTTTGTGCAAGATTTTTCAAATTCCTGTATTCTTTCTTCAACTTCCTTAATAGTTTGATTGAAGCCCTTCCTGGAGATACTTGTAGTCGTAATGCTTCCATCAATTTTTTTTAGCTCGACGTATTGGTTGTGGAGCTCCTTATTTAATTCAAATTTTATTTTTTTATAAGATATGCAGTTTTATGTCTTTTGCTATGCAGTTTTGGTTAATTTAAATAAATGGATAGAGATATCTTACCTATCTACAACAGTAGAAATTATTCAATATTTTTAAACTCTTCTTTACATGAAGCAAGTTTTCTAACATCTACAACAGTTGTAATTTCCAAAAGTTGATGATACCGATAAAATAAAATTTATTTGTAAGTTTTTATTATATTTTGTATAGTTTCAATAACTTTTGCACCTTAAAGATAAATCCAAATAAAACATTACAATTAGAATTTTTTACCTATTAAGTAAGTTATTTTTAATGTGTCGCAATCTATGTTTTCCGTGACCATTAAGTCGGTTATCAGAAATCATTACCAACTCTTCCATCCCTTGCTTTGATGTTCTAACCCAGAAAGCTAATATCGTCATAATTTAATTTTATTAAACACAGAATAATAAATTTACGAACCTCAATAAGACATTATAATTTTTTTAGGATTTATGAGCTATAAGATGCAAAAGATGAAGCAATAATGGATTAACGTTGGATTTTATTATAAAAATAAAATAAATTGCCAAGAGTATTAATTTGAATAAAAAGCGCGATAATGATGATTTTACATGGTATTTTCTTTTCAAGAAGACATCAAAAATGCATGCTCCGATTAAAATTGTAATGGCCAAAATAATTTCATATATAAAAGGAGGCCATCCTGGCAAAAAAATATAAAGGAAAACATTTATAATTACGGGACCAAATATTAAAAGCGCTACCAACCAAGAAGGAATTTCCCCTATTTCTTTTCTGCCTTTCAAATTGAATACATTTAACAATTGGTATGAAAAAATAAAAACAATTACGATAAGATAAACTACAAAAGCAACAATAATTTCTGCAATTGTATGCCAATTTATTTCTTTTAGTGAAATACTGTAAAACTGTTGAATAAATCTACTAAAAACCAAATATATTATGCCGAACCAGGAGAAACTGATAAAAAAGTTTTTAAACGACTTGCTATTAATCCATTCTATTATTTTTGAATTAAAATTATTAATCTTACCAGATTCTACACTGCTCTTATCCCCATCAGACATCATTTCACCATCCCCCTTCTTTTTCCGATTTAATAACCCCTCAAAAAAATTAAATATCCTTTTACACCAAAAATCGTTCTTTTTTATAAACTTATTCAATTCTTTAACGCTTTTATTGCCTGATTCTATTATGGTTTTTGAAATTTCAAGCATCGACTCGTGAAACTCCAAGTTTTTCTTGGCTAAAGCATGAATATTAAAAAATCCGTAATAAGAGTAAAGGTTATTCAGAATATCTTTTTCCGATATATTCCAAAACTTAGAATTTATTTCATCATTACTCTTATTATTCTCTATCAAATCAAGCAATAAAGCATTTGTCATCCCATAAAATCTGATAACCGGAACGGATGCGTTGTCCAGTAAACCAATGTCTTTTTTTAAAGAATTCTTAACATAAAAAATATCTTCGTTTACAACAAAAGAAAACCGATAAATAGGAGTAGTGCCTAAGTATTTAATCGTGGATTTAAATTCCTCTGGCTCTCTTATATATTTTTCAAAATATCCATCTAATTTTTCAACTGACATTTTTAATTCTTTAATTTTATCACTTAACGCTTCGATATATTTTCTTTTCGCAATAATATCCAGTAAAGCACTTATCTCGCCCTTAAAGGCATAAGCCGTGGCGAGTTTTTGCTTCACATGGCGATAATGTTCTATATAAAGAGATACTCCCCCAGTAATAAAAGCGTAAAAGCGCCGACGATTAAGCCGGCTACGCCTAATAGCGGTGCAAGCCATGCATCATGTCCGTTGATAATGGAAACATATAAATGGGCAGGAATATGTGTTGGGTTCGGCATTTTGATAATAAAATAAATTAATTAAATTAAAATTATCCTATTCTCAAAATATAATTTTTTATTACGGAAGTCAACCTGAAATTTAGACTAAAAAAATAAGGCTTGATGCCAATAAACACATAGCTTTGCGGATTTTTTGTCCCGATTCGGGACACTTTTGCCTGTTCTACCAGCAATTATGCTGGTTATAAAATTATTTTTTGGCTTAACCAGGCATCCGACGATTTAAGAACGGCCCAGGATTATATAGAAACAAGGCATAAGAAATATTGTCCAACTGGAAATTGTGATTTAAATTCATAAAAAAGGGCATATTATCTGCGTTTAATAGATTATTGAAATATGTTATAATTAATTATTATGGAAAATATACAAAAATTTAGTTTTTTAAATAAGTTAGATAGCTTATTGCCGGAATCGTTTGGAGATATTGCTAATATAAAACGTTTCCATAAATACCTTTTTGGCGAATTCATTTTAAACGAAAATTCTGTTAGAGAAGCCCAGGCTTTCATTAATATCCCTATAATCAAAGAGTCATTAGAGAGAGCGGCCACGTATTATTATGCTTTCAGATATATATTTTATGATAATAAATATTACGGTGGAAGACCCAATAAAGAGCTTGAAAAACTCGTCGAAAACGGGATTGTCAAACTTAAGACTCCGGGAACGGTTAAATTAAGAGAATTCAAGGAGAATAGAATCGTATGGACGAAAGTTCTTCACGAGATTCCATTGAAAGAGTTAAAAAACTCGTAGATTTTTTGGCTAAAAATACCGACGAGAACATCGATATTATAGTGGTCGGTGGAACCGCTATGTCTTTTTATGGGGATTATAGAACTACAAGAGATATCGATGCTGAAATATTAAATTGCCCTGAGAATATTTATAAAACTTCATTGGAATATCTAAAGGAAAACAAAATTCAATTTAACATAGATGAAGATTTTGATGGTTGGGGTATGGTTCCAATGCCAGAAGGGTATAGAGACCGTGCTACCCAGATTTATAAAGAGGGCAATATCACTGTAAAAACATTAGAGCCGGTCGACTTTATCATTTCAAAGTTAAGAAGGGGAGCAGATATTGATATCGAGGATACCGAGAAGATTGCGACCCGTTATAACATCGATGAGCAAACTCTAAGGGAAAGGGTATCTAAGATAAACTTTATAAACACTGAAGAAACCTTTTGGTTTAAGCAGAGACTTGAAAGATTTATTGATGAAAAAGTATTGCAACGAGATAGAGAAACACCTGACCAGAAAAACACCCCGGATACGGATATCGATTTTTAAATTATTCAAACCGACATTTTAATTTTATGGTCAGAATGCCCATCATGCGCACAAAAACGCGCCACGATAAAAAATGAGACGGAGTTTCTAACTGGTTAATGGAAACTACCTAAATGATATTTAACCGGCCTTAAAAAGCAAATGCGGCGGTCTTTTCTCGGCAAAAAGGCAAAAATTCCATGTTTTTGTATATTTGAAGAATTTATAAAAATTATATCCGTAAAATTTCCTCGAGGGAATTTAAAAGTTTGTGGTATAATATTTTATACAGAGGCAAAAAACATAAGATAAATAAAAAGATGAAAACCAACACAATTACTATAAGCGGCGAAAGATATGAAGCTATCGTGAAAATAGCTGAAACCAAAGGAACTTCTTTGTCCATTGTGGTCGAGGAATTATTAAATAAGGCGATTGAACAGGAAGAAGACTCCAGGTTATTAAATATCGTCAAAAAAAGAAAGAAAGAAAACGAATCCTGCGCAACAATATCCCACGAAGAAGCCTGGAGATAATTTGTTTACGCTAAGATATTATCCCGCCGTAAAAAAAGACATTAAAGAATTAGATAACCGGCACAGAGATAAAATCAAAAAAGCAATAGAAGAAAAACTACAGGTTTCGCCGCAAAGCTCCGGCATCCCGCTTAAAGGCGATTTATCGAATTGCTATAAATTAAGAGTGGGCGATTACAGGGTCATTTACGAGATTCAAGAAAATGAAGTTACGATACTGTGCATAAAACACAGAAAAGACGTTTATAAAACTGCCGTTAAAAGAATATAGTCCGAAATTTTTCCCCGTGCGTTAATTTAATCGCACTGCAACGATTTTGCAACGCTCCACGCAAAAAAACGGCAAAATCGGAGTGATTACGCGGAATTGCCGGAAAGCGGTAAAACCTTTTATTATCTGCAAAAACAGGCGGAAAGTCGGTTTGTTAATTTTACTTGAATTAGCCTTTTAATCAGGTGGTCGTGGGTTCGACCCCCGCGCGGCTCACCACTATTTTAAACATTTTTAAGATATTCTGTTTTTTGAATATCTCCTTGCGGTAAAGAATCGGTAAAGTTTTTTTCAAAATCCTTATTATCTAATACTTTCACAGCATTTTGTATATGCGCCGAAGCTAAATGACTGTATCTTAAGGTCATAGTAATTGATTTATGTCCTAACAACTCCTTAACGGTCGTTAAATCTACCCCGCCCATAACAAGCCTGCTTGCGAACGTATGCCTTAAGTCGTGAAAGTGAAAGTCTAAGATGTGCGATTTTCTAAGCACCGATGTAAGCCCTCTTTTAAAATCATAATAAGGCTTTAGTGTTTTAGGATTTAAAAGACATAATCGTATTTTATATGCCTTGCAATGCTCGGTAAAGCGTTATACAACATCTGGTTTATCGGAATTTCCCGCCGTTCGCCGTTCTTCGTTTTATCAAGTAAGGTTAACCGGTTCCTTAATCCCTGTCCCAGGTAAGTTTAAGTATCTCCGATTTTCTCATTCCTGTATTTAAAGCAGTTATCACGATAGGCTTTAATAAGGCTCGCAATGCGATATAAGCCTTTCTGTTTAAATGTTTTTATAGCGGGAAAATGTCTTACTTATTGCTATTTACTGCGGTTTTTTAATGGAGCCGGCGATAGGAATCGAACCTACGACCCGCTGATTACGAATGCGGGCTTAAAAATAACATAAACTGCGCATCTACGCTTATTATCTTGATTTAAAGCAATTTTGATTTATGGTATTTTATGGCGGTTTGTGGCGGTTTTTAGAAAATTTTACTACCAATTTACTAACAATCCTTTTATGGATTTTTACTTATATAATCTTCTCATGCACTAAAAAGTTGAAACTATTTGGCAAATAGATTTGCCCCTTCTTTTTATGCTATTTGAATTAAAAATTTATTGACAAACAACACTCCACAGCTTCTTTTTTTAAACACCAATAGCCGTCAGGGGCTTTTAAAGGATTACCCTATAACTATAATGTCATCTACTCTTTATATCTATATAATGATATATCATATCCCCAATCCGGATTGGAGGCTATGATTTCTTTCTCTTGATTTTCGCAATTATGCCCATAAAATTTAACTTCATAAATATATTCTTTAGATAATTGCGTTGCTTCTATATGTTTAACTTTTTTTTCTTTTATAAACCTTGATAGTGTATTAGAAAAATATCTGGGCAACGAATCCCCCTTGCTGCCGGTTCCACTCCCGCCAAGCGTCTTTTTAATATCATCAAAATCTTCTTTGTAGTTCTTGCAAAATTCTATTGCAATTTGATAAGCGGTTAGATAAACGTATCTGCCAAAATGAGGTGCATAATCTTTTGGCTCCACATCTTTAAGAATTTTAGTAATTTTTTCTTCTAATTCATACTTTGTCCATATTGATTCTTCCGATTCCTGCATAACTCCTCTTCTTAATTTTAAGATTTTTAAATTGATTAAATCATAGATCGAAACGGTAAGCCTAAAAAGCCCTGCTACAAAAAATTTAACTTGCCCGAAAAAGTTCCGGCTTATATCAAATAAGTTAATTTATAAATAAATATTTGATTATACCTTAATTTCTATTGAAAAATATAAGTTTATTTTCAATTAAATATTATACTTACAAATGATTAATTACAAACTCCACGCTTGCACGCTTATATATACTTGGTATACCATTAGGTATATTACCAGTTTTATTATAATTATCTTCTTGCGTTTTATTTCTAAAGTTATAAACGGAATATTCGGGACTATTTTTTAAATTATTATCTTTTATTATGCGATAAATATCATGGCGTTTAGCATCTGTTTTTTTCTTTTGAATTTCATTTATTAAATCCTGGCAAGATAATGGATATTGTTCCAATAAATTTTCTTTCTTTATTTTTATTACCTCAATAGAATTAATCGGATGAACATCTCCAACCAATTTTAGTGCGGTAGCACCGTTTTTTTCGACAAATGAACCTTCTTTTAAAAAACTAATTTTTTTCATTAACTCTTCATCTATAACTAATATTTGTCGTTCATTTTTTTCAATCAAACCTTTCTCAGTATCAAGAATAACAGCATTTGAAGGTCCAACATTTGAAATTTTCTCTATCAATTTTAAAAAATTTTTATTGTTATTATACATTCTTTTATATAGAATATTATTTAATTCTGTATATAATATTTTTTGAGTTCGCCCCCCGTATCTGAAATAAATATCACCATCTTTTATAATTGAGTCTCTACCTTCGTTTTTTTTGGCAATTACCGGTTTTTCTTTACATTCATCTATATAAAATATACCAAATTTATTGCCGTTAAATTCATAAGGATATTGTTTCCAATTTATTGCAGGTGCAAATATTTCAATTAATGAACCGGATATTATCCCAGGATCAATTTTTTCAAATTGATCTATTGATTTTTTATTTAATCCAGTTAATTTTCGCGGACTATCTGTTACGCCAAATATAATAAATCCACCCTTATTATTAGAAAAAGCCGCAAAATCACGAAAATATTCAGCTAAATTACTTAAATTAAATTGTTCTTTAAATTCTAAATATTCACTCTCACGATGATATAATGTGTTATCGGATCTAAGCTTTAATAAATCCGCTATTATTTGATGAAATGTTTTAGGCATATTTATTCATTTAAATAAAAAATATCAAATTATTCTTTCTTATTCTTAATTGAGCTATTTTAATATCATTACTTCTTAATATTTTAAGTCTACAAATTTATTTTTTATTTTGTTTTTGCTGCCCATACCAATAGCCGATTAAAGCACCAAGAAGGCTGCCTGTTACATCTTTTGAAATAATATGCAAATAGCCAAAAATACCAATAGCGGCAAGGACTGCTATGCCAAAAATAGGCTATAAATGGCTGCTCTATATGAATATTTAGTTATAACTGGCTTATTTTTTGACCATGAATCAATTGCATTTGAAATTGATTCAATTAAACTTTTATTATCTAGAAATTCAAAGATATAATCAAGAAAATTTGAGGCATCGGCAGTTTGTTCCGGTTCTTGATTGTCAGTAGTAGTTATTTTTATTGCTTCTGGTTTGTCGTTTTTAGATTTATCGATATTTTCTCCCATCTTGTTTTTAATCTCTCCTATCTTTCTACTTCTGGTTATCTTATCACAATGATATTAGTTTTCTTTTAAATTATTATTACTTTCCGCTTTAGTTGTTGTTTTTATCAGGTTTTGCATCTCTCCTCTCTTTTTGTTTCTGTTGTTTTTTTAATATAGTTTGCTGTATGGAATCTATACAATTGTTTACCGAATCGATAAGGTTTTCATCATTGTAGCTATATATTTTCTTAATTGACACAATTCTCTTTTCAAGTTGTGAGATAGCAGAAAAATGAGTAATTTTTTCATTTTCGGGAAAAAAATAATTAATATCCGCATGAAAAAAATCAGCAAGCTTAAAAAGATAATCCAGTGCTATTTTAGACTCGCCCGTTTCAAACTTAAATATTTGAGTATCGCTAATATCTAATAAATCGGCGATAGTTCCTTGAGATACTTTAAGTTCTTTTCTTTTCTCCCTAATTCTCTTTCCGATAAATTTAAATAAGTTATCGTCTTTGCTTTTTTTCTCTTTAACCATATTTTCACTTTAATATAAAATAAAAATAAAATTATTTCATTAAAGTAATAATTAATTTGACATACTTATCATTAAAGTGGTATTTTGTAAATATTGTTTGCATTATCTTTTTAGAATTTTAACATAAATATGACATAGGAAAAATTAATATTCGGAAAATTAGTAATAGTGCGGTTTTTAAAACCTGCGTTCGCATAAGTTTAATAAAACTGTAATAGATTTGTAACAAAAAATAAACATAAAATTCATACTACTGCATTATTTTATTTGATATAATATTTTTATGTCTAAATAAGGATGAATTATAAATTAATAAAAAATCAATCAAATTAATTTTAAATTAAACTAAAAAATATTTAAATGGAAAATACGGCTAAAAAAAATATTGAATATTATCTTAACCAAGTTTACCTTGAAGATATAATGGTTCTTCTAAAAAAACTTCCGGCTCACAGCGTCGATATGATTTATGGAGACCCGGATTACAATGTTGGAATAAAATACGGCGATAAAACCTATACCAAAAACTTTGACGAATATATTGAATGGTATATTAAATTAGCCGCCGAATCGTTAAGAGTTTTAAAGGACACAGGAAATATGTTTTTAATCAACTATCCCAAACAAAACGCACATGTCAGGGCAAAATTCTTAGATAAGGCATGCCATGAAGTTTATGATTATGTTTGGGTGTACAATACAAATGTGGGGCATACCCCGAAACGATTTACCACAGCCCACAGAAGCATATTGCATTGCATAAAAACTAAAAATAACAAATTTTATAAAGATAATGTAGCCGTTCCTTATAAAAATCCTACGGATAAAAGAATAATGCAAAATATGGCAAACGGTTCAAAAGGAAGGATGCCTTACGATTGGTTTTATTATGATTTAGTTAAAAACGTCAGCAAAGAGAAAACGTTTCACGCCTGCCAGATACCGCAAAAGCTCTCAGAAATGTTGCTCAAGTCCTGTACGATGCCTGGAGATATTGTTTTAATATTATTTGGAGGGAGCGGCTCGGAAATAGAAATTTGCAAAACACTAAATAGACAATTTATTTCTTCCGAAATTGACGAGAAATATTATAATATGATTCTTGACCGGTTAAATAACGGTAAAATTGACGAAAAATATCGGCTAAATATAAATAACCGCGAAATTCAAAGGGGAATATCTACTATTTTGCGTCAACCCGATTTGTTAAAATAATATTTAGTATATCGTTAAATATATAAATATGGGGTTAGCCATTCCAATATTTCGCTTCGTTTCGGAACGCAAATTCCTTTTGAATTTATGAGCCTTTGTATTATATCGAGAATATTATTATGGTTTATATTTTTAGGATTATCTTTTTTAGCTAAGACATGTTCGACAAAATCGAAAGCTAAACATGGAATTGCTATGCAACTTAATAAAGTATTTATTCTGCCGATATTAAAGCGCGCATTATTATTAAAATCCGGCTTATTTGAAATCATATGATATTTATCGTCTTCATTCCAACCTAAAATATCTAAAAAATTTAAAAAACCTAATAAACCATAAGAACCAAAGCAATCCTTGCAATTCTTTTCTATATCTTCAATGCAATTTAAAATTTGACGGTTGGGCGCATATCTTAATTTTCCGCCTTCCATTTCCTTAAAATCAAGCATATAAGCCAATCGATATATTAACGTAAGTAATTTCTTGAATTGACCTTTATTCGTCAAAGATACCTTTAAAATAATATCAAATATTTCGTTAAAACTTAATAAGCCGACGCCGCTAACCATAGGGGTCATGTCATAAAGATTAGGATTTTCGGGACGAAAGACCTCTTTTCCAGGTTTAAGGAAATATACTTCGATATTATTTGGTAAAACACTGATAACATGTTCTTGAGGGTTTTCCCGGGTTCCACTTTTAAAAGAAATCGCTTCGTTAAGTCTTTTGAGTCTTTTTTCTTTAAGTTGCGATTTGTTTTCCCTGTCTAACCGGCTTCGACCCGTTTGCAATTTTGTTTTTAAAACATTTTCGCAATCATTCATGAACTCTCCATATCCACAATAAGAATAAAATTTTTGTACTGAAATTTATTATAATTAAAGTTTCTAATAAAATCCTTTCATTAAAGTGGTAATTAAGAATATACGATTGTACTAATATTGTTAGAATACTGCGACATGCCTCACTGATTTTGCTTGGAGTTCAGGGATAGCTTTGTTAGGACAAAGTCCCCCCCTAAATAAGATGGATTAACGGAAATAATGCACAAACTTACAATATTAAACGGGGGGGTGAAAATGAAGGAAACGCCGAACCTGCGAACCCTTTGTTTTTAATGGAGCCGGCGATAGGAATCGAACCTACGACCCGCTGATTACGAATCAGCTGCTCTACCCCTGAGCCACGCCGGCGGTTATATAACTCTTTTTGCATTTTTAATAAAATTAAGCTTATCGGTTTTATCTTCTATTTCTTCTGCTAAACGGTTTATTAAGTTCTGGATGTTTTCAACATTAAAGTTATTAAAATCTTCGTTTAATTCCTTAACTTTTTCATCAAAAAGCATTGCGGATATCGGGCCTAAGCTCGAGGAAAAAATATCTTTGATAGCATTTAATTTATCGATAGGTACTATTTTGAGAGTTTTAGTCTCGCCCCACTTTGTTTCACCCAGTAAGGAACTGAATATATCCTCATCCTGAGAACTAACTCTTTTTTCGTGTATATCGGTCAAAGGTGTTGAGGAAAAACTTTCAATAGATTGATTGACTATTTTTATAAACTCGCTTTCAAGATATGATGTCTCCATTTTAAGCAGGTTCACATTGGAATTTTTCTGACTTACGATAAAAATAAAACCGCTTCCAAATCCGTTTACGATAATATTTTGCTCTTGAAAATTAAGATATAATGATTGTATATCGATAGAAGAAATGGAATACGAAGCAAAAAGTTTGCTTATTTCCGACGAAATTTTATTAATCGCTTCGGGGGTAATATTTTCATCTTTAGAATCAAATCTTAAAACTTCACCGTCAAGCGATGATATTGCACAGGCTTCTACGCCCGAAATTTTGAGTATTTTATCGATTATACTTTTGTCCTTGTCATCCATAAAAGTATATATGACCTATAAATTATACAATATTGGCTATAACAGCCGCTATGCATTTTCAAGTAATTTAACCGCTTCTATCTGGGTTTTAAGAGGTTGAACCGTTGGGGAAACCTTTATACTATACAATATGTTTTTATTATTAATAATTATCTTTTTATAATTGCCTGCCTCGCATACGGTACTTTTAAGATTTTTAAAATTTAATATGTCGCCCAATTCTTTTGATTGGTTATATAAAAATATGGAATCGGCGGATTCAAAATCTGGGTCTTCGACATCTTTGGAATACAAAACCTCTCCGTCCGGCCTTACCGCCAAAATACCTTCTACCCCTGAAATCTTTGCCAGACCTTCGCTAATTTTAGCAACTAAGGCTGTATTTATTTCGGCTGCCGCGCTTAAATCCGAAACATCCGGACTTTTAACTATTAACGGTTCATCTTCTTCATTAATACCTGCTTCGCTGATCAATTCAATAATTTCATCGAAAGATTTATCTAATGTATTTTCGGGGGCCGGCTCTCCGATACTAACCTGAATATTAATCTGCCCCTCTAAATCCTTTAATTCGCGAAAAGCGTCTATATCTTCTTTGAGATCAAAAACTGCCTTTGTTATCTTGCCCTCATTATAATATATTAACCCGCTTTTGTCTGCTATCTCAAATGAAAGTCTTATATTATCGAAACTATAAAACTGGTCCAATTGATATTTTATATCTTCAAGTATCATTTTATTTTATTGAAAAAATATTAGTTAATAATAACAAAATTTAATCAAAATATTATTAATTTATTAAATATATATTTTTATCTATTTATTATTTATAATAATATCAAAAAAAATTTACTTAAGCAAATAAATTCACTTCGACTTTGACTCGGTCTAAGGTTTAAAATGATAAAATAATAATATATTACAATTTTCTCAGATGTTAAACATCTTATATCTTTATTTTAGAAAATGTCAATTGTAAATTCAATAATTTATTTAATATAATAAATAAATTATTGATGAAAAACCGTATAATAGAATGGAAAATGGGGATTAATTTGGCGTCCCCAACGGGATTCGAACCCGTGTTGCCGCCGTGAAAGGGCGATGTCCTGGGCCGGCTAGACGATGGGGACAATAAATGATAAAGAAATACTATACTACCAGATAGCTATGAAAAAAGCAAGGAAAAAATATATTAAAACCCTAATTCGCTCAATATTGAATTTACATCGTTTTGGGCAATCTTTTGATTATCTAAGACTAAATCGTTTAATTTGCCGTATATTTCCTGTTTCCTTTCGATGGTAAGCTCTTTAGCCTCAACCTCAGAATCGACCAACACCTTCAGGAGTTTTATCTTTGTTTCGTTCAAAGTGTTCTGTATCTTATAAAGTTTTTGTCCGGTTAAATCTTGAAATGAAAGAAGGGCTAACACATCCAGAATCTTATCGATATTTTTTTTGTTAAGTTCTTTTAAATTGATCAGACTTTCTTTAATTTTTTTTATGGGATTAAGGTCGATGAGGCTGCATAGACTTTTATCTATAACACCGGAGTTTTCGTTTATATCATCCAGTAGATTCATTATATTATTGGCGGCCTTTTCAGTCTCTTTAATAATATCCGAAATTCCGTCCTGCGCAAGTGGAATACTCTCGGAACTCTCTTTTACCGGTTTTTTTAAATCCCCGATCTTTTTTGTGGCATCGTCCACAACCCTTGCAAGATCTTTAAGTTCGGCCAACATATCGTCTATCGCCATAATACCGCCCTGTTAATTTTTTATATATAACTTATATATAAGTTAAAAATATTAATATTTTTGATTTAAATATTAGATTGTAAATAAACGGCTTTATTATTTGAATTCCTCTAATTTATACAATAATTTATATTAAAAAACAATTAATTTTTCACAACTCGGCGATTTTATTTTATATTGCCTACCGGATACTAAGAAGTTTGTCCGTAATTCCGTATAACGCCCCTTTTGAAATCTCGCCCACCCAGTGAAACATAATATACCCGCTTTTTGAGATAAAAAATGTTTGCGGTATTGCGTTCACGCCGCCATAATTACTTATTACGCTCGAGCTTGCATACACGACAGGATATGTCATATCGTAAAGTTTAGTAAAAGACTTAACTCCGGACACATTGTCGTTAACATTTATTCCGACCACAATCACTCCCTTTGATTTATAAGACTTGTAAAAATTTTCGAGCATCGGGATTTCTGCCCTGCACGGCGGACACCATGTTGCCCAGAAATTAATTATAACCACGTGACCTTTAAAACTGCTTAGTGAGAAATCGGTATAGCCTGAAACGGACGGGTTAAGCGCCCTCAATGTAAAATCAGGAGCTTTTTCTGGTTTTGCATTTGCGCTTGCACTCGAAATGTAAACTAAACTAAAAAGCAAAAACAAAAAAACTATTATTTTAATTTTAGTCTTAACTCTATTCATATGAGGTTGACTCCTCCTGTCCTGCGAACTGCTGAATTCCGTTTCCATTTAAGTCCTCCAAAAATAATTTTTTAAATTATAATCATACTTAAATATTTTTATTATTTATAATCTATCTTTTGCTCTTGATTATTCTTTCAACCTCTCTTTTCTGCTCCTTTTCCTTTATAGATGCCCTTTTGTCGTAAATCTTTTTTCCTTTGACAAGGGCTATTTCCACCTTTGCCCTGCCGCTTTTTAAATATATTTTTAACGGAATTATTGTAAGATTTTTTTCTTTTGTTTTGCCGTAAAGCCGCATAATCTCATTTTTATGTAATAGCAAAACCCGCGTTCTAAGGGGGTCTTTGTTTTCTCTTACAGCCTTTTCATATGGGCTGATATGAACATTCAAGAGAAGCGCCTCGCCGTTTTTTATTACGACATATCCGTCGGAAAGATTTACTTTCCCTGATTTTATGGATTTAATCTCCGGTCCGTATAGCGCAATACCTGCCTCATATTTTTCTAAGATTTCATAAAGAAATGATGCCTTTCTATTGTCAGACAGGATTTTAATATTAGATTTATTAGGTTGATGGGACATGGCTATATGAATGATACAAAATTATTGAGAATAAGCCTCACCGAACTCCGTTTTGCCTGAGAGTTGCGTGAAGGGAATAATGGTGGAGGCGGCGGGAGTCGAACCCGCGTCCGAAGATTTAACACTAAAGCATCTACATGTTTAGTTTATTCTTTAAATATGGCTTCAAAAAGCAAAGAATAAACAAAACCTCTTTTCAGCCATCCTTTAAAGAGTTCGGTGTAAAAGTAAAGGAAACTTTTACGCTATAACCTGCAGTTGTCGTCTTTGAATTTTGCAGGTGGAAATTTCAAAGACGTTAGCCGATTAAGCGGCTAATGCGTAATCGTAATTGTCTGCGATTATGTTTATGCTTCGAATGATTAACGAGCCCACAAAGCGTCCTCGACATGCAGCTCACAGCCTTAATATCACCGTCGAAACCGTTACGCCCCCATATTATGTTATTAATTATATCATCCGGTATATTAATAGTCAAATTCTTAATCCACCGTATTTATTTTAATTTTACCTGTAATGTTATATAATTTATAAAATTATTTAATTAAAAAATAAAAAGCGGGGCGGTAAAAGTTGAAAGAACTCCTGTACATAAAAAAAATTGCGGAACTCAAGCGGGTTTGCAACATTGCTTTCGATAAAGACCTTATAGATACCCACAGCGGAAACATAAGCATGGGGATAGATAAAAACCTCTTAATTACAAAAACTGGAAGGAGCCTGATTGATTTAAAGCCGCAAGATTTTACCGTTGCCCCCGTAATAAAACCGGAAAAAGAAGACGGTGGAAATGTTCCTGCCGCCGCAGCGGCAAAAATCCGTAAAACGGCGGGCGGCAAAGATGATAACAAGGATAATAATGATAACGGCGGCGCTTCGTCGGAAATCGATATTCACCGGTTTATATTAAGAAGTTTCCCGAATTCGACGGTTTTTCATTCTCATCCCGTAAACGCAATCGCTTTAAGTTTAAGCCTTCATAAAAATACGGATAATAACAAGAAAAAAGGGAACGGATTTAAATCCGTCCCCTTTTTTCTTGAAAAACTTTATAAAAAATATCCAGAATTAGACGAAATAACACCTCTTGATTTTGAATCGGCTTATTTTTTTCCTAAAATATATGTTTTCCCGCTTGATTTTACCCTGGACATTAAAACAAAAAATCTAAGAATAGATTTTGAAGCAAAGGATATATTTAAAGAAAACGGGGTATTCATGATAAAATCCCACGGCTCTTTCTCGTGGGGAAATACGCCGCTTGATGCTTTGAGATGGACGATAATGCTGGAGGCCTCGGCGAAAATTATTTTAAAATGCTTATCTTTTTAGCGCCCTGCTAAGCTCCCTCATCCTGTCTATTGCCGTTCCCGATTCTTCCCTTATCTCTTTCCCTACAAGAGATATAAAAACATCCGAAAGCGTCGGAATTTTCCCGTTCTTTGATTCGACTAATTTTTTTAACTCTGAAGGGGTGTCTATTGCTATAATCCTGCCGTTATCTATTATAGCTATTTTGTCGCAGTTTTCGGCTTCCTCGATATAATGCGTGGTAAGAAATATGGTTGTTTGCTCTTCTTTTCTCAGTCTATCGATAAAACCCCACATATTTATCCTTGTCTGAATGTCGAGGCCCACCGTAGGCTCGTCAAGAAATAAAACGGACGGGGAATGCAGGAGCCCCCTTCCGACCTCGAGCCTTCTTTTCATGCCGCCAGATAACAGCTTCACGGGCTTATCTTTATAATTATATAAATCTATAAAATTCAGCATATAGTCTATTCTTTCTTTAATGCGTTTTTTATCCATACCGTAAAGTTTTGCATGAAAATTAAGATTTTCATAAGCGCTCAGGTCATTATCGAGGGTCGGGTCCTGAAATACAAGCCCTATGGATTTCCTTACATCTTTTCTGTTTGTGAGGGTATTATAACCATTTATATATGCAATGCCGCTTGTTTGACGAACCAAAGCGCACAGAATCTTTATAGTAGTTGTTTTTCCGGCGCCGTTCGGCCCCAAAAAGGCAAAAAATTCGCCTTTATTTACGCTAAAAGATATATCATTTACAGCAACTATATCCTTATATTTTTTAACTAAATGCTCGACCAGTATGGCAAATTCAAAATTAACCGGCATAACGACCTCTCGCTTTTAAACATGAAATTTATATTTTCTGGTTCACCTTTTATTGCGCATTATTGAATAATATTATAAAATATAACATTAGCATAGTAAAACATTAATTTCGCAAGAAAGTTCCGATTTAACGATTTAAAAATATTAATTTTTATGGAAAAAGAATCTATAGTTCTTCTCGGGCATGGTTCAAGGAGAAGCGAAGCAAATAATATACTTAAAAGCATAGTAAAAATAATCAAGCCGAAGTTTCTTGGAATTAATATAGAATACGCCTTTTTAGAGCTTGCGGAGCCTAATATCAGGGATATTATAGAAAAATTAGCCGCAAACCGCTATGATTCTATATATGTCATACCGTATTTTTTATATTCCGGAAACCATGTGTCCAGAGATATTCCAGAGATATTAGGCGAGTACAGGGAAAAATACCCTGATATCAAGTTAAAATTAGGAGACTATCTTGGAATTGACGAAAGATTAGCGGAACTTGTAATGGAAAGAATCGAATCCATAAAATTAGCTTAAGCAGGTGAAAAATATTTTCAATAATATAAATATAAACAATATAAACAAACTCTACGACCTTTACCTTAAATCCGAACAAAACCGTTTAATAAAGCGTAAAGACGCCTCTCTGAACGCCGTCATTGTTTTTCCAAACTATTACGGCGTTGCAATGTCAAATTTAGGCTTTTTAAGGGCATACGAATTAATTAATCAATCCGGCTTTATATCATGCGACAGGGCTTTTTTGCAGGATGACACATCAAAAGGCATCATATCCTTAGAAACCGGAAAAAGGCTCCAAACTTACGACCTTATATTTTTTTCTTTAAGCTATGAAAATGATTTTTATAATATTCTTTCAATTTTAGATGCCGGACAAATTCCGTTTTTATCCGCGGATAGAGACAAAACATTTCCGCTTATTATGGCAGGAGGAGTAATCGCTTTCTTAAACCCTGAACCTGTCGCCCCCATTTTTGATATGTTATTCGTTGGAGAGGCTGAGGCGATATTCCCTGATTTTTTTAAAAATATTGAAAAGCATAATAGAATATCGCTAAAAAAAAATAAGAATGAAATTATAGAAGATTGTGGAAAAATTAGCGGTATTTATGTTCCTGCCGCTTATCAATTTATATTTGACGCTAAAAAAGTAAATGTATTGAAAGAAATTAAAATCCTTCCCCGTTTCCCCGAAAAAATAAAACGAAGATGGGCGGGCAAAGATTTTATTTCTTCTTCGGCTATTACCACAAAATTTTCCGAACTCAGCAACATAAATATGATCGAAATAGAACGGGGATGTAAAAGGGGGTGCCGTTTTTGCAGCGCGGGATATATCTATTTGCCGTTAAGGGAATCTAAACCCGATGATGTTTTAAAAACGATTGAATCGCTAAATGAAAACGAGAAAGCGGGGTTTGTGGGATTAGGCACAATGGACAGTAAAAATATCAGGAGGTTTATGGAGTTTTCATTGAACTCCAAAAAACCCTTTTCGTTATCGTCGATAAGGTTTGACTGCCTCGACGAAAATAATTTGAATTTAATAAAAGAAACTGGTTTAAAGACGATAACGCTCGGCATAGAAACGGGTTCTTCGAGACTTAAAAGATTGATAAACAAAGATATAAAAAATGAGGAAATAATAATTGTCCTTAAAAATATTATTGAAAAAGGAATAATGAACATAAAGTCTTATTTTATGGTCGGACTTCCTTGCGAAGAAAAACAAGATTTAGATGAGACGATAAATTTAATAAAAACAATGCAAAAGGAATTCGTATCGTCTTCCAAAATTAACAAAAGGATAGGCTCGCTTACCGTCTCATTTAGCCCGTTTGTTCCAAAAGCATGGACGCCTCTTCAGTGGGAAAATCTTGAGGATTTAACGATACTCAGGCATAAAATGGATTACATCTCGAACAGCCTCAAACATCTGCCAAATCTTAATATAAAAATAAACCAGGTTAAAAGCGCTTATATCGAAGCTTTTTTTGCGAGGGGTTCAAGGCTGTCGTTAGATATTCTGATTAATTCCCATAAGAATAAAATAAGTTTAAAAAAGGCGGCCAAAAGTTCCGGTTTTAATATAAACGACTTTATAAGAAAATTTAATACAAACGAACTTTTGCCATGGGAGATAATAGACCAGGGTGTCACAAAAAAATATCTTTTAAAAGAGTATAAAAATAGCACCCTCTTTAAAACAACACCTCAATGTTTTGAAGGATGTAAAAGATGCGGGGTGTGTTGAGGTTAAGGGGTATGTTGATAATTTTCTAAAAATTTTTCTTCCTTTCTTAAAAGTTCTTCATACATATTTATTAAATTTTTTGCCTCTTTTGTAAGAACGGACCCTCCGCCGTGCTTACCGCCGATTTTTTTATTCACCAGCTCAAAGCCGAATCTTTTTTCCATAAGAGTTATAAAACTCCACGCTTTTTTATAAGAATACTTGAGTTCTTTCGCGGCAGCAGATATAGAGCCCGAAGATTCAATCTTTTTAAGAAGGATAAGCCTTCCCATTCCAAAAACAGGTTCCCCATCCTTTTCAAGCCATATTTTTGCTTTTATGTCAAGGTTCTCCCCCATTTTTTTATCTTAATCCGCCTGCCTCCTTAAAAAGGTTGGTATATCATATTTTTCATTTTCATAATCGTCTTCTTCATGATCGCCAAACCTTTCGATATATTCATTTTTATCCGGTTTGCCTGTATTTTGTCCAAATTTATTATTTATATTTATGGTTTCCAAATTTTTATCATTTGTCGGATTAGAAACCTGAACAGGGGAAATTTTGACATCTTTCCCAAACCCCGTGGCTATCACGGTTAACATCATCTTGTCCCCCAAAGTGTCATCTATTACCGCTCCGAATATGATATTAGCGTCAGGATGGGCTTCCGATTTAATCTTCTCGGCAGCTTCATTGACATCAAAAAGCGTCATATCTGGTCCGCCTGCAACATTGATAAGCAGCCCTCTTGCGCCTTCTATGCTGATATCTTCGAGCAACGGACTTGAAATCGCCTTTTGAGCGGCTTCCAAAGCCTTATTATCGCCCTCCGCTATACCTGTGCCCATAAGAGCCATCCCCATTTCCGACATTATAGTCTTGACATCGGCAAAATCGACATTTACAAGACCATGAATATTTATTAAATCCGAAATACCTTTAACGGCTTGAAGAAGAACCTCGTCAACCTTTTTAAAGGCATCGACCATCGAGGTCGATTTTCCTGCAACGGCTAAAAGCCTCTGATTTGGTATTGTTATCACCGTATCCACGACCGATTTAAGTTCCCTTAGCCCTTCTTCGGCCTGCCTCATTCTTCTATTGCCCTCAAAAAAGAACGGTTTGGTAACAACGGCAACCGTTAAAGCGCCAATTTCTCTGGCTATTTCGGCAATTATCGGGGCGCCGCCTGTCCCTGTTCCGCCGCCAAGCCCCGCGGTTATGAAAACCATATCCGAGCCGTTTAAAATTTCTCGTATTCTATCCCTGTCTTCGATAGCCGATTGTTTCCCTATTTCAGGATCTGCCCCTGCTCCAAGCCCTTTTGTGATTTTTTCTCCAAGTTGAATTTTTATATTGGAAACACTCGCTTTTAACGCCTGAGCATCCGTATTAGCGACGATAAACTCTGCACCAGATAAGCCCGATTTTATCATAGTATTAACGGCATTGCTTCCGCCCCCGCCGACGCCCACCACTTTTATTGTTGCCGATAATTCATTGTTTTCAACGAACTCTAACATGGTAACCTCCTTGTCTATCTTTAAATATATCGTAAAATGTTTAATGTAAGTTTAGTATTATTATTAAATATTATTAAAAAAATTCCTCCAACAATTTTAAGAGCCTGTCCTTTATAGATTCAAAGACATTCTTCCCTCCCCTTTTAAATAACGGCTCTTTATTTTTATTGTTTTTAAAAGCATATTTAACAAGGCCGACGCCTGTCGAATATACGGGAGAACTTATGACATCCGTTAAGCCTCCGACATCTAAAGGCAATCCGATTCTCACGGGGGCATTAAAAATATCCCCCGCCAACTCCGAACAACCTTCTATTAGAGCAGCGCCCCCCGTGATAACATAGCCTGAAAGAATCTTGCTTTCTAAGCCGTTTTTTTCGATATTCTTTCTTATCCATGTAAAAATCTCACCCATTCTCTGCTCGACAATATTGCCGAGAACCTGTCTGGATATCGACCTTGGCGGCCTTCCTCCAAACCCTGGAATCTCTATTATTTCATCCTTTCTTGCAAGAGATTCTTTAGCAATACCAAACTTTATCTTTATCTTTTCTGCGTCTAAAGGAACGGTTTTGGTTCCCAGCGATACATCGCTTGTAATACTTTGCCCGCCCTTGGGTATGACAAATGTGTGTATGATAGTTCCTCCAGAAAATATTGCAACATCGGTTGTTCCCCCGCCGATATCGATTAGCGCCACGCCCAATTCTTTTTCATCCTCGGTTAAAACAGCCTCGCTCGAGGCAATTTGTTCAAGAATTATATCGGACACATCTAATCCTGCTTTGTTTGCGCACTTTACGATGTTCTGGGCGGCTATACTGGACGCCGTAACTATATGAACGCGCGCCTCAAGCCTTAAGCCGCTCATCCCGATAGGGTACTTGATATCATCCTGGTCATCGACGATAAACTCCTGCGGGATCACATGGATAACCTCATTATCGAGCGGTATTGCTATCGTTTTAGCCGCAGATATCACTCTATCCACATCCTGCTGGGTAACCTCCCTGCTTTTCACCGCCACAATGCCTCTGGAATTAAAACCTCGTATATGCGAACCGGCAATGCCGATAACGGCCTCCTGAATTTGATAACCTGCCATAAGTTCCGCCTCTTCTACCGCTTTCGTAATGGAACCTACGGTATTTTCGATGTTCACTACAACCCCGTTTTTAAGCCCGGCGGAACTGCTTGAACCTACCCCTATTATTTCGAGGGAATCCTTTTTTACCTCGGCAACTATTGCGCAAACTTTGGTAGTTCCAATATCTAATCCGACAACGATATTGTTACTCTTTTCCAATTTGACCTCTGAATTTCCACCTTCACGGGTGGGAATTAATTAATTTATATCTATTATTTTTATTTAAAAATATCCGAAGGTATCGCAGTCTTTTTATAGTCCGCAGGCAAAACCCTCGACCCGGGATTTACCGCAATAACCGCCTCATCCTTATACTCTAAATTAATATACTGCTTATACTTAAGGTGAATCCTGTTTATTTCATAAAATAGCCTTTTAAGCGTTTTTAGCTTATTTTTATATCTTCCAATTCCAAACTTTATCAATGTACCGTTATTTGTGTAGATTACTATACCGTTATCCTTTTCTAAATGTATCTCGCTAATATAATTCGAGATAACGGAAAACTTCGAAATATTTAAAAAATATATGGCCTTTTTTATCTTATTAAAATAATTATTCAAGCCGTCTTTGTTTAAACCTGTAATAACAGGATAATTATAGCCTATAGTCGAATTTGCCCTTCCCATAATATACCCGCTTTGGCTTATATAATACAAATTTTCTTTATTTACTATTGCAAAAACATTCCTTTTTTTTAGGACAATGACAACCTTATCGGGATATTTTCTGTAAACCGTCACATCTTTAATCCATCTATCCGATGCAATCAACCTCGAAACCCGTTTTAAATCAATATTAAATAAATTTTCTCCTTTATATAAGCCTGCCAGCCTTAAAACTTTCACTTTTTCTGCATAACTTATGCCTTTTCCTGTTATACTAATTTTTTTAAGAACGAATAACTTTTTCTTATAAATAATATAGTTATACGCCCTGTACCCAAAAAAACCGGCGGCTAAAACAAAAACCGTTATCCCTGCGGCATAAATATATTTTAAGAAATGTATCTTCAGGGCTTTTTTTTTATTCTTATTTTTTAGTAATCGCATCTATGGTGATATTTTCTATTAATTCGTTAAAACTTATGCCTTTATTCCCTGCAATCATTGGAACCAAGCTAAATTCGGTCAATCCCGGAAGCGTATTAATTTCCAGCACATAGGCATTCCCTTCGCCGCCTAATATCATGTCGGTTCTTGAAACCCCTTTACAGCCGATAAGTTTATGAGCGTTAACGGCGGCAGACTCACATGCGTCATATTCTTCTTTGCTCAGAATAGGATCTAATAAATATTCCGTTTGTCCCTTCGTATATTTAGCGGCATAAGAATAAAAAACATCCTTTGGCTTTACCTCTACGCACCCGAGAGGCTTTCCCGAAACCACTGCAAATTGTATTTCCCTCCCTTTTATATACTTTTCTACCAATATTTCATCGTCATATTTAAAAGCATTATTCAGCGCCTGTTCAAGTTCTTCCCCTGTGGAATTAACAATAGAGCAACCGACGCTTGACCCTGAAGAATTGGGTTTAACAAAATACGGCGGATTAAATTGTCCAAATTTGCTTTTAAAAACCTCCCCTTCCCTATCTTCATCTTTTACAACCAAAAAGAACGGGGGGGTTTTCAAACCATAGTAGCTAAATATTACCTTCGACCTTATTTTATCCATTGCAATGGCGCTTGCCTCAACACCTGAACCAGTGTATGGAATACCAAATAAATCAAGAACCCCCTGCACCCTTCCGTCCTCTCCGAAAGTCCCGTGAAGCGCGATAAAACATATGTCTATTTTTTTTAAATTTTCGGTAAAGTTCTCATCCGTATCGAAACCAAAAGCATCATACCCCATTCCTATAAACGCGTTTAAAACGGCATTGCCGGTCTTAAGTGATATTTCTCTTTCGGCAGATCTTCCGCCCATTAAAACGCCGATTCGTAATTTTTTTAAACTGTCTTTCATTTGATATCCGCGATTCAGATTATCTTTATTTCCGTGCTTAATTTTATGCCCTTCCGTAATAATGCCGTTTTTTGGATGTTCTTTATTAATTCAAGTATATCTTCCGCACTGGCCATGCCTTTGTTTATTATGAAATTAGCATGTTTATCCGACACTGCCGCATCTCCGTTAGAAAAACCCTTAAACCCGATTTCCTCGATAATTTTTCCCGCTGAATCGCCTTCGGGATTTTTAAAAATACAACCTAAAGAATATTCCCCCAACGGCTGTCTTAACTTTCTTTCTTTGAAAAGATTTATATTATCTGCTATCTTTGATTTGTCCGACCTGTTCAGCGATAAAGTTACCCCTGTAATAAAGTAACCTTCGCCCACGCCATTGACATCAAGATTACGGTATGAAAATTGCAAGTCCTTTTTTTCGATATTTAATTTAATCCCTTCCTTAGTAATAATTTCTATACCCTCTACGATATTCCCCGCCACGCTTTCCTTAGACCCTGCGTTCATTCTAACCGCTCCACCTAAAGTACCGGGAATCCCAAAAAAGAATTCGCATCCGCTTAAACAATTTTTTACGGCATAGTTTAAAACTTGGGATAAAGCTACGCCTGAACCTGCTCTTAAACTTATTTTAGAATTATCCTTTTTCTCTGCCGGATAATCTATTTCTTTTATATGCCGAAATCCCTTTTTAAAAGATATGACGGGAAAGCTGATCCTTGCATCTTTAAAAAGGGTGTTTGTTCCGCGGCCTATTATAATGTAATTGCGAGAGTTCTCTTTTAACAAACGGATTATAAAAAACAGTTCCTGTTCGTCTTTTGGAAAAATGATTATATCGCATTTTCCGCCTATTTTGATTGAAGTATATAAAGACATGGGTTCATTTTCGATGAACTCTACGCCATTTTCTCTTAAACCGTTTACTATGTTTATGTTATCTAAATTATTCATATAAAAATAAGCTAATAAGTATTATTTTTCATGATTGTTTTAAAATAAGATTAGCCAATTGAGAAGACGGCTGTCTGTCCTGTTTAACATTTTTAGATTTAACTTTAACCTTACCTGGTTTATCTTTGCTATTGTACAAAAATTCATCGCAACTCTTTGTTATATCGCCTGCTCCCAAAAATATTACCATTTCCCCGCCTTTTAAAATGGTTTTCAAATTAGATGTTATATCCTTCTTATCGGGAACATAATAAACATTTTTATAACCGGCGCAGCGCATCTTTTCACTTAAGGCAAAAGATGACGCCCCTTCTATTTCGCTTTCTCCTGCCGAATAAACATCGGTTATCATAACGGCATCGGCGATTTTGAGAGAGGATGCAAAGTCTTCCATTAAATTCTTCATTCTTGAATATCTATGAGGCTGAAAAACGGCAACGATATGCCTGTTCCAATTTTTGGCAGCCTTGAGTGTAGCCGTAATTTCAACAGGGTGATGGGCATAATCATCTACTATTATCAGTCTGTCGTCTTCTTTTTTAATCTGAAACCTTCTTTCGACTCCATGAAAATTCTTTAAAGCCTTTTGAATATATGCCGTCTTTATTCCCGACTCCACGGCTAAGGTTATTGCTGCAAGGGCATTTGAAACATTATGAATCCCCGGAACGGATAAGTTAAATTTTCCTATGAATTTCCCTTTTGAATAAGCATCAAAAACCGATGAATCTTTCTCGATAGCAATATTCAGAGCGTAGTAATCAGCTTTTTGTTCGATTCCGTAAGTAAAATACTTTTTATTTATTTCGGGGAAAATAGACCTTAGCAAGCGGTTGTCCGCGCATAGCACGGCAAAACCAAAAAAGGGCGTATTATTAATAAAGTCTTTAAAAGCTGATTTTAAATTTTCTATATCGCCGTAATAGCACAGATGCTCATAATCAATGTTCGTGACAACGCAATAATCGGGCTTAAGCTTTAAAAATGAACCGTCGCTCTCATCAGCCTCTACGACCATAAAATCACCCTTCCCAACCTTTGAATGCATACCCATTCCAAAGACCTTTCCCCCGACGACAAAAGTCGGATCAAGCCCTGCTTCACCGAATATATTGGATACCATCGATGTTGTCGTTGTTTTCCCGTGAGAACCCGCAATAGCTATACCCTTTTTTAAGGATAGGAGCTCGGCAAGCATCTCTGCGCGCCTTAAAACCGTAAGTTTCTTATTTTTCGCATACAAAAGCTCGACATTATCGTCTTGAATAGCCGTAGAATAGACAACCACTTCCGAATCCGCCAAGTTTTCAGGATTGTGGCCAATGAAGACTTTACCGCCAATGGATTCTATCTTTTCGATAGTCTTGCTATACTCGATATCCGAACCGGTAACCGCATAACCCGAATTGATAAGAACTTCCGCAATGCCGCTCATACCTGAACCGCCAATTCCGATAAGGTGAACCCTTTTGACGCCGTTTTTCATTATAACGCTCCTTAAACTTAAATTTTATTTTTTGTTCAAAATTATACCTGTTATATTTAAAGCAGAGTCTTCAATGTCTATTTTTTTTAGATTATTATACATATTATCTAATAATTTTCTATTATAAAATATTTTATTAATGGTTTGTAATAATTCTTTTGAAAGATTTTTATCGTCTTTTACGGTATAAAAACAGCCCTTTTTTGAAAAAACCGATGCATTTTTCTCCTGATGGTTTTTGGCGGCATATGGATAAGGCACTAAAATTGCAGGCTTCCTTAGCGCAATCAACTCCGATAAAGTTCCCGCTCCGGAACGGGATATTACGATATCGCTTCCCGTATAGTAATGTTCTATATTCTTCGTAAAAGGAAAAATTTCGGATTTTTTTATGGGGATTCCGCCGTCATTATAAAAACCCTTAACCGATTCATAATCCTTATCGCCGGTTTGATGGAATATCGTCAAGCTGTTCAAAATGTCCTTATTAAGCAGCGGCAGCATGCTTATAACCGCCTTATTAAGAGAGGAAGCGCCCTGCGAGCCGCCAAAAATAAAAAGTGAAAAATCCTTTTTGGCTTCATCTTTAGAAACATCCCTTGCCCCTATATCTGCTAAATCTAAAATATTTTTTCTAACAGGGTTTCCCGTAACGATAACCTTGGAAAACGGCAAATATTTTTTTGTCTCGAAGAAAGAGGCAAAAATGGTTACGCCAAGTAATCCCAGTATCTTATTGGAAAGTCCGGGCATAGCATTTTGCTCCATAACCCCGCTCCTTATTCCCCTTAATTTTGCCATAACGAGCGGCATAAAAGATATGTAGCCGCCTAAGCCCAAAACAAATTCAGGCTTTACTCTATCATAAATTGCGCTTATATCTTTTGCGGCCTTAAAAAGCCCCTTTACCGATTGTATTTTATTCATAAAACTTTTTCCCGAAAATCCTTTAACATTTATCGTAAATAATTCAAAATTATAATCATCTTTAAGCCTATTTTCGATTCCTCTTTCCGTTCCTATAAAATAAACCTTAGTATCGGGGTCAACGCTTTTTAATTTTTCATAAACCGCAATGCCTGGAAATAAATGCCCCCCTGTACCTCCCCCTGCTATTACGATGTTCATCTATATATTTTTCCTTTTAACGCTTTGCGAAGATATATTAAGCAGAATACCGATCGCAATACATGAAGCCAGCATAGAACTTCCGCCATAGCTGATAAACGGCAGGGCAAGCCCTTTGGTCGGCAAAAAACCAAGAACCACGCCGATATTTATAAAAGCGCTTAAAACAATAAGGGAAGTAAATCCGTAAGCAAGATATGTCCCGAATAAATCCGGCGCGTTTATTGCAATTTTCAGCCCCCTGTATGCTAAAATCAAATAAAGTAAAATAAAAAAAATAACTCCGATAAATCCAAGCTCTTCTCCCACCGTCGAAAAGACAAAATCCGAATAAGGGGTGGGTAGAAAAAACAGTTTTTCCTTGCCGTTTCCCAGCCCGACGCCATATAATCCGCCTCTTGCAAATGCATACATCGATTGTATAATCTGAAAACCTATACCTGTCTTATCATGAAAAGGATGGAGGAATGCAAGTATCCTGTCTCTCCTGTATGTCACGGTAAAAATAAGAAAATATGATGCCGCCGCTCCGAACAGGAGAGTAAAAATAAGGTACAGCAAAGAGATTCCACCTGCAAACAACATGATAATAGTAATAAAAAACAAAATAGACGCCGTTCCGAAATCGGGTTCTTTTAAAAGCAAAATATCTAAAAAACCCATAAATATAAATGGGCTTATAAACATCAGCGAATACCGATTATTATCTAATATATCCTTTTTTTTCTCAAGGAAATTAGCCAAATATACGATAAAAATAATTTTTAAAAATTCCGAAGGCTCGATGTTGAAAATCCTTAAATTTATCCACCGCCTGGAACCGCCAGCGCTAAGCCCTATATGCGGAACAAACACCAAAAACATCGAAATTATTATTAAAAATAGAATGATGCCGTAAAATGATTTTAAATTATGATAATCGTTTCTCATTAAAAAACCGATAAAAAATACAGATATAATAACATATATTATCTGCCTTATTATAAAATGATAGCTTATGCCGTATTCCACAATCGAAGCCATTGCACTTGTGGAATAGACCATAATAAGACCCAGCGCTATAAGTATTATCGTCGTTAAAAATAAAGTTATATCATATTTCCTTATAAATACCTTTCCGTAATTAATCATAACTATGCCTCTTCTTTCAAACCCTCATAGCATTTTTTAAATACATCTCCTCTTTCGTTGTAATCCTTAAACATATCAAAACTGGAAGAGGCCGGTGAAAGCAAAACGATTCCCTTGTTTACCCGCTTACGATCGTTTATTAAATAAAGGAATGATTCTTTAACGGCGCATTCCATATCGCCTGCCATGAACAGCGGGACATAGCCGTTAAGCGTATCCTTTATAATATTTTTTGTTTCCCCGATTAAAACGCATGCCTTGACGCTATTTTTTATAGGTTGAATTAAGCATTCATAATTAAATCCTTTATCCTTCCCTCCTAATATAAGAACTATATCCTTATCGCCTTCGCCGGTTTCGCTAAGCGATTTAAGGGCGCTTACGACCGCCGCGGGATTTGTCGCCTTGGAATCGTCATAAAATTCTATATCTCCGACGCTGCCGATATATTCAACCCGATGCTTTAAAAGTTCATATTCGGCGCAGGCCGAGGCAATATCCTCCGGCGAAACGCCGAATAAAGCCAAAGAGCAGGCAGCGGCAAGCATATCATAAATAACGAACCTTCTTTTATCCTTTACATTTTTTAACGGTATTGTAGCGTCAAAGCCGGTAATATCCTTAAACCTTAAGTGAATCGCATCTTCCTTAAAATATGCGTCGCATTTATTTTCATCTAACCCGAACAAAATAGCTTTAGAACCGACGACGCCTTTTAAAATTCTTGAATTATAATCGTCATAATTTAAAATAGCGGCGTCGGTTTGCTTAAGATTTTTAAAGAGTTTATATTTCGTAAGCCTGTATTCGTCAAAATTTTCATATCTGTCTAAATGGTCGTCTTCCACATTAAGTAAAACCGCAATGTCTGGTTTAAAGTCGTAAACCCATTCAAGCTGGAAACTTGAAATCTCAAGAATAAAATCATTAAAATCTTTTACGCCCGAAATAAAAGGAACACCGAGATTCCCGCCGACAAATGTTGTTTTGCTTAAACCTGCCTTGTTAATAGCCTTCTCGCAAAGGGTGGTTGTTGTAGTTTTTCCATTTGTCCCCGTAATGGCAATAATTTTTGCCGCTTCTTTATGTTCTTTTGAATTTAACATTTTATAGGCAAATTCAATTTCGCTATAAACAGGAATATTATATTTTTTAAGTTTTGAAATCACATTATGATTTCTTTCTATCCCCGGACTCGCTATACACCTGCTTATATCCCTGCAATATTTTTCCATAAAAACTTTATAATTAGTTTTATTAAAAAATACGGCGTTTTTATGGGCTTTCAAATCCGCCGCTTTATTTAAAGCGTTAATCTTATTGTCTGTCAGAACATCGTCATATACAAATACCCTGTCTAAAGAACCGGGATTTGTTTGGTTGTTAAGATAATCGTAAACAGCCCTTCCTGTTTTGCCGTAGCCTAAGATTAGCGTGTTCATTTAAAAAATCCTCAACTTTAAGGTTGAAAGAGCAAATATGGTTAATATTAAGGATATAATCCAGAGCCTTATTACTATCTTTGGCTCCGGCACGCCTTCCATCTCAAAATGATGATGAATAGGAGCCATCTTAAATATCCTCTTTTTTCTAAGCTTATAGGAACCGACTTGAAAGATTACGCTTAAAGCCTCTAATACAAATACAAATCCTATTATAACAAGAAGTATCTCCTGCCTTGAAACTATAGATACATAACCCAAAATAGCGCCTAAGGGTATTGAACCTGCATCCCCCATAAAAACGGATGCGGGATAACTGTTAAACCAGAGAAACCCAATGGATGCTCCCAACAGAGCGGCGCATAGAATAACCACTTCTCCTATATTTTTTATATATGGTATGGACAAATAGTTTGCAAATTTATAATTTGAACTTGCATAAGAAAATATAAGGTAGCCTGCTATGGAAATTGCGAAAATACCTATGGCAAGCCCGTCAAGTCCGTCGGTCAGATTAACCGCATTAGAAGTGCCCACGATGATAAACGATGCAAATAAAATAAAATATGGACCTAAATTAAGATAATAATCCTTAACAAAGGGTATAATAACCATGCCTAAAGATTCGTCATGGATGTATAAAGCGGTGGAGATAAAAAGCGCCGTTAAGCTTTGCATCGTAAACTTATATTTACCCTTCAGCCCTCTCGAAGAACGCCCCTTGAGTTTCAAGAAATCGTCCGCAAAACCGATAAGTCCAAAACTAAAAAGCGTAAATAAACCCGTGTAGAGATAAAAGTTGTAAAGTTTAGTAAGCAGCAATACAGGTATTATCACGCTGAATAAAATTAAAAGACCTCCCATGGTCGGAATATCTTTTTTTTCCGTTATATGGGATTTTGGACCGTCTTCCCTGACAATCTGGGAAACCTTCATCTTTTTTAACATTTTAATAAATATATTTCCGAACGCGATAGATAAGATTAAAGATAAAATTATCGCATAAGATGCTCTGAATGTAATATATCTAAAAAAATTCGGATTTAAACTTATCATAAATATTTTTTCCCTCTTCCAATCCCTCCCCTCCCAGGAAGGGGGGCAACCTGTTATATATTGAAATTAAAATATTTTTCCAGCTTCATTCCTCTCGAGCCTTTTACCAGAACAACGCTATTTTTTTTATCTAGTTTTAAAAATTTTTCTTCGAAAATATCTTTATCGTCGAATAAAAAAAGTTTGCCTGTATCAAATCCCGCTTTTAAAAGCCCTTCTTTTACATTATCGTAATAATCGCCTTTATAAAAAATATAATCGGCGGACTTGGCCGCTTCTTGTCCCGCGTTAAAATGTTCGGTTTCGGAAGAATCTCCCAGTTCTAACATATCTCCCAAAACTAATATCTTTTTTTTATCGGGGTAATAGACATTTATCGAATTTAACGATGCCTTTAACGAATCGGGATTCGAATTATAAGTGTCGTTAATCAATACATATTCCCTCGACGGATTATCGATTATCTGCATTCTTCCGTCCGGAAGATCAAAATATTCTAAAGCCTTTATGCCTGAGTCGATATCTACTCCGCAAATATACCCGATTAAGAGCGCGCACAAAAAATCGTATATTAAATGTTCCCCTTTAAACTTGACATTCGCGGGATACTTTTTACCTTTAAACAAGATAAGCATCCTCGTATAATCCCTTTCGTATCCGATATTGCCGCATATGATATCCGTCCCCCTTTTTTGCCCGAATCCGAATGAAAGAAAATTAATACCGGGCACCGTCCGATATTTGTCCCCGAGCATTTCGTCATCGGCGTTTAATACTAAATAAGAGTCCTCTTTCAGGCTTGAAGCCAAAGCAAATTTTTCTTCAAGCACTCCTTCGAGGTCTTTAAACTCCAAAAGATGAGATTTGCCGATATTGGTTATCGCTCCTATATCGGGGGATATAATTTCCGCAAGTTTTTTTATTTCCCCTTTTTTATTCGTTCCTATCTCCAGAATAAGAAATTCATGGTTTGCGTTTAATCCTAAAATAGTTTTTGGAACGCCTATAAGGTTATTGAAATTATAAATATTTCTCAGCACCGCCGGGGCGCCGTATTTTCCGGATAATATTTTATAAACCATATCCTTCGTCGTCGTTTTGCCGCAGGAACCGGTTATCGCAATCTTTTTTTTCAAATTAAACCGGCTCAAGTACATCTTGGCTATACTGCCGTAAGCATCCACCGTATCGTCAACCGCTATAATAATTTTACCCCCGTAATCGGATATATCGTAATCTTCGAGAAAACTCCATGAAACAATGGCGCACGGCGTCCCTTTTTTGAAAACGGAATCGACAAAGCTTTCGCCGTTAAAGGTCTTTCCCTTGAATGCTATAAAAATTGAAAATTGGGCGCCCTTCCGCTGCGGCGGAACTTCCCTTGAATCCGTAAATATTTCGTTAAAAACAAGGGGAGTCGCTCCGTCTCCGGCTATTACGGTTTTTCCGCCGGTACAATTTAAAATTTCGTCTAATGTCAAATTATATTCTATTTTCATAAAATTTTAATACTTCTTCTTTATCGCTAAAATGGTATTTGTTTCCTTCTACTATCATATAATCTTCGTGCCCCTTTCCCGCTATCAAAACTGTATCGCCCACCGTTGAAATAGAAAGGGCCATTTTTATTGCGGCAGACCTGTCTTTGATAATCGTGTAAATATGGTTATTTCGGACATTTTTAAGTTTGTTTTTAAGTTCTTGCAAATCCACATTTAAAAAATCGATAAATATTGCATTTTCTACCCCAATTTCTATTTCTTTCGCAATCTTCAGCGGCTCCTCACTTCTTGGGTTATCGGATGTAATTATGGTAATATCGGCAATATCCGTGGAATGTTTGCCCATGAGCGGCCTTTTCCCTTTATCCCTGTCCCCGCCGCACCCAAAAACGCTTATTAACCTGCCGCCGCTAATATTTCTTAAGGCGGATAAAACCCTTTTAAGCGCGTCGTCGGTATGGGCATAATCTACGCATATTAAAGGAGTTTCGGCATTGCAGGTATTTACCTTTTCGACCCTGCCCGGAACATTGAGCAGAGTTTTTACGCCCTCCGCTATAAAATTGCAGGGAATAGAAAGAGCGTACGCCGCACCACATGCGGCAAGAATATTATAGACATTATAACTTCCTATAAGTTTTGAAGAAATTTCTAATCTTTCCTGCCCTGACGGTAAAATAACATTAAATTTTAATCCGTCTTTAGAATACGATATGTCTTGCGCAAATATATCGCTGTCTTTTTCCATGCCGTAAGTTACTATGCCTATGCCGCCTTCCTGCCTGTTTTTAAAAGTGGTATAATCCCTCAACCCGTCTTTTAATTCCTTTATTAACCTTTTTCCATAAAAATCATCGTTATTTATCACGGCGAATTTTTTTGGCTTATTACTTTTTAAGAGTATTTCCGAAAATAACTTTTTTTTCGCTGAGTAATAGTTTTCCATATCTTTATGGTAATCAAGATGGTCGCGGGTTAGATTAGTAAAAACGGCAACATCGCAGGGAACTCCGTAAATCCTGTCCTGAATAAGGCTATGAGAAGATACCTCCATTACGCAATATTTTGCGCCGGAATTAACCATATCGCTCAGCATCCCGTTTAATTCGTAAGCGTCCGGCGTCGTATTGCCTGAGTTTACCGCACTGCCGGAGGTTTCATAATATATTGTTCCTATTAACCCTGCATTGTTTTTAGCGTTCATTAAAATAGATTTTATTAAAAATGTCGTTGTTGTTTTTCCGTTTGTTCCCGTAACACAGGTAACATTTATTTTTTGACCAGGATGTTTAAAAAAGTTTCTGGAAATAATAGCATAAGCCTTCAAGGCATCCTGCGCAATTATTATTGTTACCCCCATATTTTTATCCCTGATTTCTTTTTCGTAACCCTCTTCATCGGTTAATATTGCGACAGCTCCGTTGGAAACCGCCCCTGATATGTAAATATTAGAGTTAATGTTTACCCCTTTTCTCGCGGCGAATATATATCCGCTTTTTACCTTGCGGGAATCATTCGATATCCCCAGAATATCTATGTCATTTCTTCCTTCTACGGCAATATTTAAATCATTATCTTTTATAATATCCTTAAGCTTCATAAATAGTTCTTACCGATTATTAAAATTTTTTAGTTCAAGATTTAAATTTTAGGACAATATTTCTTTCGCCGCTCATATTCGAACCCGGCTTTATGCTTTGATAATATAAAAAGCCGCTGCCCTTAATTTTTACATGGAGATTATATTGTCTGATTATTTTTAAGGCATCATACATCGTATCGCCGTTTAAATCGGGCATCATTCCTGAATAGCCTTTTAATGCCGTTAGCTTTTTCCTGCCCTGTTTCGTTAAAGCAATATTGTTTACATTATTACCTGACATCGATTGTTTTTTATACGCCCTTTCTCCCGGGTATATGTTTAATATATTTAAAGCGTTTTTAAATACGCTTCTTACTACCGGAGCGCTCACGGCTCCGCCGTAATAGCTGATTTTCGACGGTTTTTCCTGCACCACAATCATTGCCAGCTCTGGATGTTTATATGGAACAAACGCCATAAAAGACGCTGTGTATTTATTTTTATAATACCTGCCCGTTTTTGGATCAGCTATCTGCCCTGTTCCGGTTTTCCCCGAAACCTTAAAATCTATAAGTTTGCTATACTGCCCTGTTCCGCCTTTAACGACTAATCTCATCATATGCTTAATCTCTTTATCGACGCGCGGCGTAATAATTCTTTTTAAAACCTCAGGTTTTGCCTTATAAATAACCTTGCCGTAAGGATTTACAATTTTTTTAATAATATATGGCTTCATTATATGTCCGCCATTTGCGATTGCCGCAAGTCCGGCTATTTCCTGAAGACCCGTAACGCTTATTCCCTGGCCAAAAGCCATTTCGCACGGACCCACCTCTGACCATTTATTTAACGGCCTCACTATGCCGTCTGCTTCACCCAAAAGTCCCGCATGAGGTTTATGTCCAAATCCCCATAAGCCGAACCACTTATAAAGTTCCGCTTTTTTAAATCTCATGCCTATCTGGCACTCGCCGACATTGCTTGAATACTCAACGATTTGATTGACGGAGAAATGTCCAAACCAGTTTTCCACATCGCTAACAGTTATTCCGTCTATTGAGTATGATCCATGATGGCAGTTAATTATAGTGCCCGGCTTAACAAGCCCTTCCATTAGCGCAGCCGAAACCACAAACGGCTTCATAGTAGAACCCGGCTCGAAATCATCGGTAACGGCTCTATTCCTCCAGTATCTTGCGGAATACTGCCAGTAATAATTAGGATTAAATCCCGGATAATCCGCCATTGCAAGAATTGCCCCAGTATTTGGATCCATAAGTATTGCAAAAGCGCCTCTTGAACCTGCCGCCTTTGCCTCCTTGTCTAAATAATACTGCGTAATAAATTGCAGCTGTTTATTTATAGTTAAATAAATATTATCCCCATGGGTTGCCTTTCTAAGCCCGAAACCCTTGATGAATATATACTGCCCTAAACCATCGTGCAAAACCTTTAGTGCGTGTCTGCCGCCCCTTAAAAATTTATTATATTTATATTCTATTCCCGATAAACCGTTGTCATTAATCCCGACAAAACCTAAAACATGAGCCAATAATGATCCGTTAGGATAGTATCTTACAGGCTGTTTAACTATAATAACCCCGCTAATCCCCAGTTTTTCGACATTTTTGGCGATACGCCCCGAAACCCTCCTTTTAATCCATGCAAATTGAATACCCTGATTTAATATTCCAATTATTTTTTGAAAACTAATGCCCGTTAATCCGGATAACTTTTCGGCATTTTTAAACTTATGCCTCACCATTAACGGATCAACGGCAATTCCAGGCACATTGACGCTTGTCGCAAGTATGCTGCCGTTAGACGAATAAATATTCCCGCGCTCGGGAGTAAAATATACTTCCGCATGAAACTGTTTGCGGGCAAGCTGCCTCAGTCCTTTTCCTTCGATTATTTGAAGGTTGAAAGCCCTGGCCGCTAATAAACCCCCAAAAATTGCTATGGCAGTAAAACCGATTAGCATTCTCAGCCTTAAAGTTGTTTTCCATAATTTAATCATGAACCATTATAATTTCACCCTCTTTCGGATAGATAAAACCCATCTTTTTGGCAATCTTATAAATCCTCGAAGGCGAGCTTAATGCCGTTTTTTTAATTAAAAGTTCTTTATGTTTATGTTCGAGTCCCGATTTTATAGTATTTAGTTTGTTAATATCGTATCCAAGTTTTATGCTTTCCATAGTTGTCCAAACATAAAACATGCCCAATATCGTAAACATTATTATTAAAACAATAAAATACGGTTTTATTTTAGACATGGCAAAAAGCCCTCAATTTTGCGCTTCTTGATCTTGGATTAAATCCGACCTCTTCGCCTTCAGGCAATATCGGTTTTTTGGATAACGATTTAAAATCCGGGTTATTTTTAAAAAAATTTTTGACTATTCTGTCTTCCCCCGAATGGAAAGACAAAATAGCTATAACTCCTCCTATATTAAGAACATCTTTAAGTTTTCCTAAAAATTCTATTAACGAATCATACTCTTTGTTTACAAAAATCCTTAATGCCATAAATGTTTTTGTCGCAGGATCTATTCTTAATTTTCCGGAACCTTTAAAAATAGCTTTTTTTATGACCTTCGATAACTCTACTGGGGTTTCTATCCGTTTATTTTTTCGAGATTCCACAATTTTCCGTGCTATTTTTCTTGAGTGTCTCTCGTCTCCAAATCTCCATATAATATCCGCAAGAATTTTTTCGGGGTAACGATTCACAACATCGTAAGCGGTTAATCCGTCCCCTTTATCCATTCTCATATCGAGGCCACCCTCTTCTTTAAAACTAAAACCTCTATCTCCTTCAAGCTGAATCGAACTTATACCGAGATCGAGAATTATTCCGTCAACATTTTTAAAACCCGACTCTTTAACTATCTTATCTATTTTACTAAAATTTGAATAAAATAACTTAAATCTTTTTCTGTCAAATTCTTTCTCGAGTTCTATTTGAACATTTTTAACCGCGTCCGCGTCCCTGTCTATGCCGATTAAAAAACCGTCAGGGGAAGATCTTCTCAAAATTTCTTTAGAAAAACCGCCCCCTCCGATGGTTCCGTCCACATAAACTCTGCCAGGCATTACATTCAAGATACCGACGGCTTCATTTAACATTACGGGTATATGCTTAAGTCCTTCCATATTGCTCCCCCGCCGCTACCCCATGCCCATGCCCTCCCCGATGAAATGGGAGAGGAAATTACGGTTGCTGCATACCCGAACCTGAAGATTCAAAAGCCTATTTGAGACATCGTAGCGGCAATCGATTCAAAATTAGTTTTGGCGCCTTCGAAGTTTGCGTCCCATAAATCCTTATTCCATATTTCGAATCTGTTTATTATTCCGACAAGTATTATTTCTTTATCTAAGTTTCCACCGATTTTAAGCGACTGCGGAATGAGAAATCTGTCCATTTTGTCAAGTTCAACCCCCTCCGCTCCTGAAAAAAAATACCTCAAAAACTCAAGGACATCTTTCTGCATAGAGGGCAGTTTAAGCGCTTTTTCTTCCAGTTTACGCCATTCTTCCATGGGATAAGCAACAAGGCATTTATCGAGGTTTGTAATTACAAGAGAGGTATTGTTATAATTTGAGATAAGAGATTCCTTAATCTTCTGTGGAAGTTTAACCCTGCCTTTGTCGTCGATTGAATGAATATATCTTCCGCTAAACATAAAATTAAAAATATATTTTAATATATTTAATAAGTTACCACTTTTTACCACTTTTTACCACATTTAAATAATATTAACAAATTTAATAAAAGTCAAGCGAATTGAATAAAAAAATTTTATTCAATTGGGATATTTAGAAATGTGCATTTAAAAAACTATGGATGGCGTTAATCCTGCGATAGAAATTTTATTTTTAGTATTTTAAAAAAAATAGGTATGATTAACTGTTTGCTTTAAATTATGCAGGGTGAGCATTCCGGCAATTTGAAACGGCTGGATTAGCATATCTTCTTCGAGGCTTAAGAGTTCTTTGCTTTTTGAGCAGATATACACGGAAGGCGAGTTTTGAAGCAAGCCGGCTAAATTTTCGGCTATTAAATCCTTAAATGTTTTATTTATGCGGGGATTTTCGGCTATATTTTTTGTGTAAAGCAATGGAGACTTAGCCATGCTGAATATATAAACCTCCTGTTCCATAACAGCTAAAGTTCTTGCAAATATTAGACCTGCTATACATTTTTCCGGTTCTGTTTCGGGGTCGGCAAGCTGGACTATCAAAATTTTTTCGTCTTCCATTCCGCTTTATATAATATTTTAGTTATATTTTTTATGTAAATATTCTTTAAGCCAGTCTTTTAAGCGCGTTCTTTTTAACTTAAGCAGTTCGTCTGTCTCGCTCATATCCTCGCCGCAAACATTATCGTACTTCAGCATCCTAATTTGGTCGGATGTTAACGGCAGATTTTTAACAATGGGTAACGATAATCTTTCGACTATATTTAAAGATTTTTCTGCTATAAAAGAAGGCGTATGAAGTTTTAATTTCTTGGGAGGGGATAATTCCATAATTAAATCTATCATACCCTCAAAGGTGTAAACATCCGGGCCGCATAGTTGGAAAACCCTGTTCACCGCCTTTTCGTTATATAAAGAATTGTTATATGCATCGGCAATGGAAAAAACATCTATCGGAGCAAATTTAGTTTCTCCCGTTCCGATTATCGGAACAAACACCCTTGTTTTTACTAAATTTATGAGATCGTCAAAAAAAGCCGCATTGTCCCCAAAAATCAAAGAAGGTCTGAAAACCGTCCATTTTAAACCCGAATTTTTAACAAGCGCTTCACCCTCGTATTTTGTAGAAAAGTATTCGGAATCACTAACCGCTGCGCCAAGCGCGCTCATATGGATAAATCTGCCTATGCCGTTTTTCTTTGCCAAATCCAAGAGTATCTTCACATAATCCACATGAACCTTTTGAAATGAGAAACCCGGCTGGCTTCTTATTATCCCGATAAGGTTTATTATTGCGTCAAATCTATTATTGGACAAAAAACCGTTTACGGCATCTTTATCTTCAAGGGTTCCTTCAAAAACTTCGAAGCCCTGTTCTTTTAATTTTGGAATTTTCTTTTTATTACGCTCTAAAAGCGTAACGGAAACGCCAAAAGATTTAATTTTTTCGGATACCGCCGAGCCTGCAAACCCGGTTCCGCCGGTAATAAAAATCCTCATATTCTTCACTCTATAACTGAATTATTTTATTTGCTTGTAATTAAAATAATGAACAGCCTCTATATACCTGACGGTTCCGGTCTTTGACCTCATGACGACGGAGTAAGTCTTTGCCCCGCCCTGAAAAAAATCCACACCCTTGAGATAATCGCCTCCGGTAACGCCCGTTGCAACAAATATGACATCGCCTGCGGCAAGCTCGTTAATATTATATGCTTTATTTAAATCTTTTATTCCCATTTTTACGGCTCGCTCTTTTTCCTCCTCGTTCCTGAATGAAAGCCTGCCCTGCATATCTCCGCCGACGCATCTTAACGCCGCGGCGCCGAGAACGCCTTCGGGAGCGCCGCCGGTACCCATAAGGACATCTATTCCGGAATCCTCTTTTGCCGTTGCTATCGCGCCTGCGACATCCCCGTCCTGAATTAACTTAATCCTTGCTCCTGTTTTTCTTACCTCTTCTATTAAAGCCTTGTGCCTTTCGCGGTTAAGAATAATAACGGTTAAATCCTCGACATATCTGTTTAAAACCTCCGCGATTCTGTGAAGATTTTCGGTTGGGGTAAGATTGATATCTATAGCTCCTTTTGCCTTGGGACCGACGGCTATCTTCTGCATATATGTATCCGGGGCGTGAAGAAAGTTTCCCTTATCGCCTATTGCCATGACGGCAATGGCATTTGGAGCGCTTGTCGCGGCTAATGTCGTTCCTTCTAAAGGATCAACGGCTATATCAACCTTTTGCCCTTTTCCGCTTCCCACTTTTTCTCCGATATAAAGCATGGGTGCTTCGTCTCTTTCACCTTCCCCTATAACGATTGTTCCATCGACATCTATATACTCGAGGGAGCTTCTCATCGATTCGACCGCGGCTCTATCCGCCGCCTTTTCATCCCCTCTGCCGATAAACCTTGCAACGGATATGGCGGCATGCTCCGTAACCCTGACAAATTCGATCGTTAACGCTTTATCATCCATAAATCCTCCCCTGCTTATTCATATACATTATACCTTTTATGTTTTGCCTCATTATACCTTATATTTTATTCTAAAACAAGATATAGGCGACCCCGAAATGCCGCGCATCTTCCGAAGGCGGGAAGAAAAAAAGTGAAGGGGAAAAAAGAAAAAGTTTTACCTGCGCTCAGGAACCCCGTCATATTCATGTAAGTGCGGAGCTAATCTCCTGAAAGGCTTTTCCCTCATCCATTCCTCGAAAACCTGACCGACTAGTCCGGCAGAACGGGCGATAATAAAGAATCCCTTGCCGAGCCTGTAATCGAAACCCATATCGGAAATTATTGCCGCAATGCAGCCGTCAACATTAAGCGGAAGTTTCTGCTCCGGTTTTTTCAGCCTGAATTCATCCGCAATTGCCGCGGCAAGTTTAACATAATTGCCGCCAAAATTTAAATCTCCGGCAACCTCCAGAAGTCTTTTTGTTCGCGGGTCAACCGTATGCAATTTATGACCGTAACCCGCGAGCCTTTTTTTGTTTTTAATTGCGTCATCTACGATATTTTTAGCCATTTCTTCGATGCCCGCAGCCGAGAGGTCTTCTTTCCCCTTCAAATAATCCTGAAACATCCTGGCGGCTTTTTCTATAGCTCCCCCGTGCGCATCGCCGAGAGTCAATATTCCTGCGGCAACCGCGGCATTCAGTGAATTTCCCCCCGAAAATACCGTTCTTGCGGCAACGGCTGAAGGTGTTGCAATACCTGCATCTATACTTGAAACAAAAATGGCATCTAACATTTTTGCCTCGTTTGGCGTAGGCATTTCGCCTTTTAAAAGTAAAAAACAGACTTCGGCATAAGATTTATTGCCGATTAAATTATCGAGATTGTAGCCTCTTATAAGAATCTTTCCATCCTGATTGGATGTAATGGCAGTTCGCCATTCCTTCTGTGAATTTGTTTCGGACATAGATTTAAACTCCTTTTATTTTTATTATGCATTGATTTTAAAACAACACCTCCCTTAGCCTCAACCGCGCAGAAGAAACTAAGGGAGAATGAATTATATTTCTAAATATTGCCGACACGGCTTACTTCAATGTGCTATATAATGGTCTGACATCGTTGGATGAGCTATCCTCAAAATCCCTTTTAACTCCGAGGGAAATCAATGCGTTAACAAGCTCGTGGTAAAATTTCGCGACTTTGATTGTGCCTGTTTTCTTTCCTACTTTCTCAAGCATTTTTATCTTATTTGTCGCCTTTCCCATGCCCCTTTCCACGATTGCGCCTGCATGTCCAAAAGAAACCCCTTCGGGCATCATCTCCTGAAAAACACCTGCGACAAAAACAGCTAAAGGCTTAGTATAGCCGCCTTTGGCAACCAGTTCGGCAACCTGTTCTTCATATGTGCCGCCCGGTTCTCCCATTATAACGCAAGCCTGAACATTTTTGTCTTTTTCCAGTTCGGGCAAAACATCCGCAAATGTCGTGCAGGCTATAACATCGCCCCCCACTGCCAGCGCCATATATATACCAAAGCCCCTTCTTTTAAACATTTCGGATGTGGTAACGGTAAGACCGCCGCTTTTTGAAAGAACGACTATGGAACCGTCTCTAAAAGCAACGCTGGGGTCTTTCCCCCCGATTGCGCCAATCCTGCCCACAGACGGAACAAAACATCCTAAGGATGTCCCGCCGATAATCGTAACTCCTTTTTCTCTTGCAAGTTCGTAAATTATAATGGAATCCCTGATAGGAACATGTTCCGTAATGATGTACATTAACTTAATGCCGTTGTCGATTAATTCATAAACGGCGTCGAGCACGGAAGTGGGAGGGACATATATGAGACCGGTATTTACCGACTGCTTTAATTCCTTAACTTTCAAAGCTTCTTTTACGGTATCGAAAACCGGAACGGGGCAGTCATCTTTAAGAACGGTTTCACCCTTTCCCGGCGTTACGCCGCATTTTACGATACCGGGATAAAGTTTTTCCGATTCTATAACAACTTGGGAAGCCTCTCTGCCCGTGATACCGATTACAATAACACCTGTTCCGTCGTTTAAATACTTAGTACCTTTCATAGAATTAATCTCCAATCATATCATATTTTTAGATTTTAAAATCTCGTAAAGCTTTTGCGGAGCCTCCGTAAGCGGGAGTTCCGAATCGTATATCACGCCGTTTATATTATTTTTTACAAAAGAGTCGTAGAGCATCTTTAATCCCTTTTGATATTCGGGACCGCTTCTTCTGACAACCCATACCAAACCTTCGGGAAATGTTCCGTCCTTTTTCATCTCCTCTATCGCGGAAACAAGACCTTCGCCGAGCGTAACATCTATTCGCGTATTGCTTGCCGTTCCGCCGCACACCAAAATGGCTTTTAGTCCGGGCTTGGAAAGAATGATTTTAGAAATTTTGTTCATCTTTTCCGCCGGCGGATTTCCGCCGATATCGGTAAGATTTGCAGGCTTCATTCCCAGCGCGAAAACCGTTTCTGCCGTGATAGTCGAACCGCCGCCCCCAAATGTCATCATTCCTATGTCGCCGTCTAATTCAACATAAGAACCTGCTTTCCCCCTGTGGTCGTCTCTGTCTATTAAATGGGCCGCCGCTTCCCTTTCGGTAAGAGGTCTTCCCATAGCGCCCCTTGCGGTATATATTTTTGAAGGCGCGATTCTCGCATCGTCGTCTATCATCGTTACCGCATCTATTGCAAGAATCTTTTGTTTTTCGGGGTTTGCCTTATCGCCTGCAATAATTAACGGATTTACCTCTAAAAGCCGGGATTCCGAATTCCAGAATCCCTTATACATATTGGCAATAACCTCGGAAAGCTGTCTCAATACCGCTTTGTCGTCAAATCCGATTTCAACTAAATATTCCCTGACTTTATACGGAAAAAGTCCTTCGAGCGGATTTATCTCAAAGGTAAATATCGTTGACGGATCTTGCTCCTCGATGTCCATTCCGCCCTGAAGCGAAATAACAAAAACCGGGCGCCTCGGTTTTGACGAATATGTAAAGCTAACATATAGCTCCTTTATTATAGCGGCCTTTTCCTGTATGATGACGCTAACCGGTTTTTCCCCGTAAACCTCTGTCTCCATTAAAGCGCTAACATGCTCGTTTGCTTCGTCTCCCGTTTTTGCAAACTTAACGGCGCCGGCTTTCCCTCTTTTTCCGACAAGTACCTGCGATTTTATAACGACGTCGCCGTACTGCTCGACAAAATCCGATATATTTTGTCCGGGATGCTGAACGACTAAATACTTTGGAGTAGGAACACCATATTTTTTAAATATAGTATCGTATGTTTCATATTCGTAAAGTTTCATAAATAATCCTCGTTTTAACTTATCAATCGGCATTCCCGCTAAGCGGCGGGAATGCCGTCTTAATTATTTTTTACATATTCTGAGCAATTCTTTCCGCAAATTGCGAACATTTAACCTCGGTAGCGCCTTCCATCTGTCTTGCAAGGTCATAAGTAACGTATTTCTGCTCTATCGTTTTGTTAATCCCTTTTTCTACAAGGTCTGCCGCTTCTTTCCATCCCATATGTATCAGCATCATAACCGCCGACAGAATTAAAGAACCCGGATTTGCCTTATCCTGATTAGTATATTTGGGAGCAGAACCGTGCGTTGCTTCGAAAACGGCTATGGTATCCGACATATTTGCTCCCGGAGCCATACCTAGTCCGCCTACCTGTGCGGCTAAAGCATCGGACATATAGTCGCCGTTAAGGTTAGGCAATGCAAGGACAGAATACTCGTCGGGACGAAGAAGCCCCTGCTGGAACATGGAATCGGCTATTCTGTCTTTTATAATTATTTTGTTTGTGGAACCGGTAACTTCGGCTTCCGGAATTAACCTGTCGCCAAACTCGGCCTTTGCGAGTTCATATCCCCAATCCTTAAAAGCCCCTTCGGTATATTTCATTATATTACCCTTGTGAACTAAGGTTACGCTGGATTTATTATTGTCAACGGCATACTGTATAGATTTTCTTATAAGCCTTTTTGAGGCAAAAGGCCCCATGGGTTTTATGCCGATAGCGGCATCTTCCCTGATCTTTTCTTTTATCTTTGGATCTAAACCTATTAAGAAATTTCTAAGTTTTTTAGCCTCTTCGCTGCCTGACATAAATTCCACGCCTGCGTAAATATCTTCCGTGTTCTCCCTGAAAATAATCATATCGACTTTTTCCGGGTGCTTAACCGGCGACGGTATTCCCTTGTAATATTTAACAGGTCTTACACAGGCAAAAAGGTCCAGCACCTGCCGGATAGTAACATTTAACGACCTGAATCCTCCTCCAACGGGCGTGGTGAGCGGCCCTTTAATGCTGACGGAATATTCTTTAAATGCGGTAATGGTATCCTCCGGCAGATACTGCCCTTCTCCATATTTCTCAACCGCCTTTTCTCCCGCATAGACCTCAAACCAGTTAATTTTTCTTTTGCCGTCATATGCCTTTTTTACCGCGGCGTTAATAACGATATGCATTGCCCTCGTTAAATCGGCGCCGATTCCGTCTCCTTCGATAAACGGAATAACCGGATCATTTGGAACTTCAAATTTGTTTGGCCCTAAGACCTTAATTTTCGAACCTTCCTTAGGTTCCGTGAGTTTTTGATAAGATGCCATAGATTACCTCCTTATAATCTATTAATTATTAATGTTGTATAACTTTTATAGTACATATAAAAGCCGGAAATTTTATTTATAAACACAAATATCCACATAAAGGTATTGTATTATAAACTTTTATTTTACAGGAATTCTAAGCGCGATTAATTGTTAAAAGGCATAAATACACTCTGGCGAATATTTATCTTTACATGAAAAATTTAGCTGCTAACGATTATAATAAAACATTTTTTTAAAATCAAGTAAAAAATTAAATATGTTAAATAAAATCCTGAAATGAATTCAAGAATCCTTTAAACAATAAAGAGCCAGAATTAAAAAATAAACCGCTGTTTTGCGCCATGATTTCGGAATAGGCATCGGAACGGTACTTGTTTTTTGCGCCGTTTATTTTTGTGGAAAACCCGCAGAACGGGACAGGCTCCGGTGTATGTTTTTTTAATTTCACGGGATTATAGTGGTCGGGTAAAATCATTAAAGTGTATCCGCTAAATTTTCTAAGACCTTCGAGCACGCCGCCGGCGATAAAATTATCGAAATCCTCTATGGCTTTTATTTTTTTGCTTACGCTTCCTTCATGGGAAGCTTCGTCAGGGGCTTCGACATGTATATATATAAAATCGCCCGAGTTTAAAGACTCGATGCCATAATCAACTTTGCCTTTATAATTGGTGTCTAAATATCCCGTAGCTCCCGGAACATTTATAACTTTAAGTCCCGCATATTTACCGATTCCTTTAACAAGATCGACTGCTGAAATAACCGAACCCTCAATGCCGTATTCTTCTTTTATTGTAGGCATAGAAGGCTTGTATCCCTGCCCCCAGAGCCACACGGAATTTGCTGGAAGCTTGCCGGAAGCAATTCTTTTTTTATTAATATCATGATTTTCAAGTATTTTTTCCGCCTTTTGTATTATATTGAGTATGCCGCCGCTTGAAGAATTTCCATGGGGAAGATATTCATCTATTTGTTGATCGGGTATATCATGGGGCGGAACGGTTTTAAGTCCTTTTATATCGATATTTTTAGCAACCATGAGATGCCTGTAGCTAACCCCGGGATAAAATTGAAACCGGCTGTCGCCCAGTTCTTTTTGGAATGTCTCTATTATGCTTTTTGCCTCCTCCGTAGTAATATGCCCGCCGGAATAATCATGCATAATTCTTTTTCCGTTTTCTTCAAGTATATTGACAAGATTAAGCCTGAAAGCGACATCGTCTGCCTCCAATTCTACCCCCATGCTTGCCGCCTCTAAGGGAGACCTTCCCGTATAGTATTTAACGGGATCGTAACCTAATATGGACATTGAACCGATATCGCTTCCAGGCAGGCATCCTTCGGGAATGGTTTTAATTAGACCGGTAACGCCCCGGCTTGCGATAATATCCATATTCGGGGTACGCGCGTACTCCAACGGGGTTTTCCCGCCAAGCTCCTCTAAAGGGAAATCTGCCATACCGTCGGGACATAAAATAATGTATTTATGACTATCCATATATTTAAAATCAAACCTCCTATAATTTATAATTTATAATTCAGGCTAATCCCATAACCTTGAGTACCGAATGTTTATCGCATGGAACAATAATCGGTTCTTTCGAGACCTTTATCGCATTTCCGGGATCTTTAAGCCCGTGACCCGTTAAGGTTAAAACACAAACATCTCCTTTTTTAAAAAATGCTCTTTCGTTTAACTTGATTAAGCCTGCAAGCGTTATTGCCGAAGCCGGTTCGCAAAATATCCCCTCATTTGAGGCAAGCATAGAATAAGCCTTTAATATATCTTCATCGCTCACGGCTTCGATTAAGCCCCCGGATTTATCTCTTGCGGCAACAGCCTTTTGCCAGCTTGCGGGGTTCCCTATTCTAATAGCGGTTGCAACCGTATGCGGTTCTTTTACTATATGATTTAAAACGATAGGGGCGGAGCCTTCTGCCTGAAAACCGAGCATTTTAGGCAGCTTACCCCCCTTTCCTGCTTTAAAATATTCCGTGTATCCATTCCAATATGCGGTTATGTTTCCCGCGTTTCCGACCGGAAGCATGTGATAATCGGGAGCAAAACCAAGCTCGTCTATAATTTCGAAAGCGGCAGTTTTTTGCCCCTCTAACCTGTAAGGATTTACCGAATTTACAAGAGTAACATCGTAATCTCCCGCAATCTCCCTTGTGATAACTAAAGCCTCATCAAAGTTTCCCTGTATCTGCATCACGATAGAACCGTGAACAAGAGCCTGGGATAGTTTGCCTGCGGCGATCTTTCCTTCGGGAATTAAAACAAACGATTTTATTCCCGCCCTCGCGGCATAAGCGGAGGCGGAGGCGGAGGTATTTCCCGTCGAGGCGCAAATAACGGCTTTTGACCCTTCGGAAACGGCTTTGGATACGGCCATGGTCATACCCCTGTCTTTAAAGGAACAGGTTGGATTTAATCCCTCATACTTAAAATATATATCGATGCCGGGATTGATAATTTTATGAATATTCCTTGATTTTATCAAAGGGGTATTGCCTTCGAGAATAGTAATAATATGTTTATCGTCTATTTTAGGCAAAAACTCCCTATATCTTTTTATTATTCCTTCATAATTAGGCACTATCAAAATTACCCTCCTCTAACCCCTCCCGCAAAGGGATGGAAATAACATATCGTTTAAAATCAGAGAAATACCCCCATAATTATTAAAAAACGGCTAATTAATGCGGTCTTCTATTCTTAAAACGACTGTTTTTGCGGAAACCACATCAAGATTATCGCACAATTTTACGCTTTTAAACAGGTCTTCCTCATTGGCTTCATGGGTTGTAATCACTATCGGAACAGAACCCTCGACTTTTCTGCCCTTTTGAATCATGGAGCTGATGCTAATCGAATTCTCACCCAATATACCCGCTATTTTTGCAAGAACGCCCGGCCTGTCCATAGCCGAAAACCTGAGATAATATCTTGAAATTATCTCGTTTTTACTCTTGACTTTAAGTTTATTAATATTTTCCGAAATAATAAAATCGTGATGATTATCGTTGTTTATAATTTTACCGGCGATTTCCATTAAATCTCCCATAACGGCGCTTGCCGTCGGGTTGCCTCCTGCGCCGTATCCTGTTAAACTTAATGGTCCCGCATATTTTGTATTCAAGAAAAATGCGTTAAACACTCCATCGACCTTTGATAAAAGGCAGGAGGAAGGTATTAAGGTAGGATGAACCCTTATTTCTATTCTTGAATCTTCATTTTTAAGTATTCCCAATAGCTTTATGGTATAACCAAGCTCTTTTGAAAAATTGACATCCAAAGGATTTATGTCTTTTATGCCTTCTATTATAACATCTTTTATAGACAAACTTGTGGAAAAGGCGAGCCTCCCGAGAACAACAAGCTTATGGGCGCTGTCGGTGCCGTTTATATCGAGCGAAGGGTCGGCTTCGGCATAACCTTTTTCCTGAGCCTTTTTTAAAACATCTTCAAATTTTCCACCCTCATTTGTCATTTTTGAAAGTATGAAATTTGAGGTTCCATTAATTATGGAATAAACCGATTTTATAGAATCCCCCGCAAGACCGTTTTTTATTGCCCTTAAAATCGGGATTCCTCCGCCGACCGCCGCTTCGAATCCTATGTGGACATTTTTATTCAGACATTGTTTAAATATCTCTTCGCCGTGTTCCGCCAAAAGGGCTTTATTTGCCGTAATAATACTCTTTCCGTTATTTACGGCCTTTGTTATAAAGCCTTTAGCCGGACCGATACCTCCGATAAGTTCTATTATAATATCTATATCTTTATCTTCCAATATTTCGTCAATATTTTTAACCAAAAATCCTTTTACATTTTCGGGGACGGGGTGGCTGTTCCCCCTTGTAAATATCTTTTTAATATTAACGGGGACGGAAAAGAGAGAATTGATTTCTTTCTTTCGCTCATTAAATATATGATACAGGCTTGAAGCGACCGTTCCAAAACCCAGAAGCCCGATATTGATTTCTTTTTTCATGTTTGCGCCCTTTATTATACCGTCTTGTGAAAGTATTCTTCATTGTTAATAAAATGCTTTACGCCTTTTGATGCCTGTCTTATGCGCATTTCATTTTCGACTAAGGCAAAACGGACATATTCGTCGCCATATTCGCCAAACCCGATGCCGGGGGAAACTGCTACTTTTGCCTTATCTAGAAGCAGTTTGGAAAATTCGAGCGATTTTATTCCTGCGTTTAAAAACCGCTCAGGTATTTTTCCCCAAACAAACATCGTTGCCTTAGGCTTTTCAATATTCCATCCTGCTATTTTGAAACTTTCTATTAAAACATCCCTCCTCTTTTTATAATGCAAAACCATTTCCGAAATTGCGTTATGTTTCGTCTCTTCATTTAAAGCAATAATCGAGGCTATCTGGATGGGCTGAAACATCCCGTAATCGAGGTAACTCTTAATTCTCGAAAGCGCATTTATTAAAACCCTGTTTCCTAAAGCATATCCAACCCTGAAACCTGCCATGCTATAACTTTTGGACATGGAAAAAAATTCTACTCCCACATCCTTAGCCCCTTTAGCCTGTAAAAAACTGGGCGCCTTATAGCCGTCAAATGTTAAATCGGCATACGCGTTGTCATGAATTATATATATACCGTTATCCTTTGCAAAATCGACCAATTTTTCAAAAAAATCGAGCTCCGCCGTGATCGTCGTAGGATTATGCGGGAAACTTAATATTATAAACTTGGGTTTCGGCCATGTCTGTTTTAAGGCGGTCATAAGATTTTCAAAAAAATCCTCTCCCGGAATCAAAGGTATGCTTCTGACATCGCCTCCAGCGATAATAACGCTGTAAGCATGTATCGGATAAGTAGGGTTCGGCACAAAAGCAACATCTCCTTTGTTGATTGTTGCAAGCATCAGATGGCTTAAGCCCTCTTTTATGCCCATGGTAACGATAGCCTCGCTATCCGGATCGAGATCGACATCGTAATGTTTTTTATACATATTTACTATGGCAAGCCTTAGCTTATATATGCCTCTGGAAACGGAATATCTGTGATTTCTGGGATTTTTGGAAGCCTCTATTAATTTTTCTATTATATAGCCCGGCGTAGGCGAATCCGGATTGCCCATGCCTAAATCTATAATATCGTCGCCGCGCTTTCTTGCCTCCATTTTTATCTTATTTACCTCTGCAAAAACATAAGGAGGAAGCCTTTTTATAGTTTCAAAATCTTCTATCATAATGAAATTCCCGTAATTTTACACAATTTTATTTAAATTTTAAAACAATCAAAATCATTATAAAGAATGTTTAAAAAATTTTTCTGCGCCGAAAGAACTTCTGACGAGCGGGGCGGAAAAGACATTCTTAATTCCCACTTTTTTTGCATAGTCTTTATATTCGATAAACTTTTTTAAAGGGACAAACCGTTGAACGGGAATATTTTGAAGAGACGGCCTTAAGTACTGCCCTATGGTTATAAAATCTATGCCGTTATCCGCAAGGTCGTCTATCGTTTTAAAAACTTCCCCGTCCTGCTCTCCAAGGCCGACCATAATTCCGGATTTTGTAGTAATATGGGGTCTTTCCTCTTTTACAGTTTTTAATATATTTAGAGACCGCTTATAAGAGCTTGAAGGCCTGATTGTTTTATATAGCCGCTCTGCCGTTTCGATATTGTGTCCGAATATATTTATACCGCTGTCAGCGACATCCATAAAAGCTTTTTCGTTACCGTTAAAATCCGATGTCAGAACCTCGACTGTCCGGCAATCGGTATTCCTTTTAATTGCATCAACGGTTTTAATTATAATACCGGCTCCGCCGTCTTTCAGGTCGTCTCTCGTAACCATAGTAATTACGGCGTGCTTTAAATCAAGAGATTTCACGGCATAAGCTATCTTCTGCGGTTCTAACGGATCGACAACCTGATTTTCGGAGATATAATCTATATTGCAAAAAGGACACCTTCTTGTACATTTATCTCCGAGCAGTAAAAATGTAGCTGTTTTATTTGAGTAACAGAGATTAAGATTGGGACATCTCGAAGAAGAACAAACGGTATTAAGCTCTTTTTCCCTTATTACATGGAAAGTTTTAGAAATATCTTTTTTGGTCTTTATCTTTAAAATTTCGTTTTTTAAATAATCCGGCAGCCTTTTATTCACTTTATAAAAATTATAAAAACTATTGCTAATTTTATTAGACTAAAATCATAATGTATTATATTATATAATAAATATCTTATTGTTTATACCATAATATCTGAACAAATTTCAATTAATAATTTTATTTATGAATTATCATTATGATGTTAAATTTATGGAACTGGCTCTGGGCGAGGCTAAAAAGGCAAAAGAATGCGATGAAGTACCTATCGGCGCTGTTATTGCAATAGACAACAGACTGATTGCATCTTCTTTTAATACTGTGGAAAAAGATAAATCAAGCATAATGCACGCAGAAATAAAGGTAATTTTAGAAGCGCAAAAAAAACTTAATAACTGGAGACTCGAAGGCTGTTCTTTATATGTTACCCTTGAGCCCTGCCTTATGTGCTGCGGCGCAATAGTTTTATCGAGAATAAAAAGGTTGGTTTACGGAACGAGAGATCCAAAAGCAGGAGCCGTAAATTCGCTTTATAGTACACTTAACGATGAAAGGCTTAATCATAATGTAGAAATAGTTGCGGGAATTATGGAGTTAGAATCATCCTTCCTGTTAAAAAATTTTTTTAAAGAAAAAAGAAGAATAAACGGTTAATGTATCCTCGAAAAACCTATTATTACCATTATGACCATAATCAATATATAAATTCTTAAAAACCAGAAGGCTATTTTTATCCATCCCCGTATCTCCGCTCTTTTAAGCGGTATCTTATTGTAATCCAGAAGTCCTTCGTTCTTAACAAACTCTTCCCAATCTTCGTCCAGATTAACCTTTTTTATAATCTTATTTTCGTTCATTTTATTCTCCGTAAATTAAACTTAGAATATAATAAAATAATTAACCAAAGATGCGCGGAAACATTACCGTTAAGCCGTATAATCCGTTCATCAGCATAAGAAATCCGACTATAATAAAAGCGGATATATTTTGCCACGGCCTATTGACATGAACCCCCATTATCTCTTTATCGTTTAACAATAAAAGCAAAAACATCATTGCCGCCGGCATAAAAATGGAAGCTATGACCTGAACGGTTAAATTTAAAAATCCAAGCGGAACATTCGGGATAAGAACTACTGCCCCCGCAAACATGATGCTTACAAGCCCCGGAAGGTAAAAGTGCCAGCCTTTGAGCGGCGGGAGATTTATGCTTCTTGTCCAGCCGAATGCCTCGCCCATAGCCCATGAGGTGCTTGCGGAAATGGCTATCGCGGCTATAAGACCTGCCTCCACAAGCCCAAAAGCAAACAGCTTCATTGCAAGAGGACCCATTTTTAAAGAGACGATAGAAAGAATATTTTGTATATCCAGCTTAGCGGTGCTATTCGCGCTATAAGCCGTAAAACCGGTTATTATAATTATTGCGATAGCGACTATTATCATAACAAAAGAACCTATAAAGGTATCTATCTGTCCGTCTCTGATATCTTTGACGGTAAGCCCTTTATCCACAACCGAAGACTGCTGAAAAAATAACATCCACGGGGCGATGGTAGTCCCCAGATTTGCCAGAATCACATATATAAAAAGCGAACTTACTCCGCCGGGTATATGCCATGAGGCAAAGCTTTTCGCAACGGCTCCCCAGTGGAGATGCGGGACAAAAAAGACTAACGGAATAAAAACCAGATTAAATGCCGCAATGCTTAAGCTAATCCACTCCCATGTAAAATAACGCAAAAATAGTTGAATAGATGCGATAATGACAACAGCCGTTATCGACGAAATTATCGGAGATACTCCAAAAACCTCCATGCCAAGCGTAATCCCGATAAATTCCGTTATCAATGTTAAAATATTTGCAACGACAAGGTCGAAAAGACTAAACAGCCCCCAAAATTTTCCATATCTTTTCCATATCATTTCGGCATGCCCCCTGTGCGTAACGGCGCCTAACCTGACGGTCATCTCCTGAACTATATAGGCAACCGGAAGCATTAATACCATAAATGGAATAAAAAATCCAATTCCGAATATAGCGCCTGTTTGCGCATAGGTTATAACCCCGCCTGCATCGTTGTCGGCAATCATAACCAATATACCTGGACCTATTAATGCAAGCAACAGGCAAAGCCTGGAAAAATAACCATATTTTTGCCGCATAAGATGAACCTTAAGCCTGTCGACCGCCCTGAGCTTTATATCGACAGGCAGTTCGTCCAGTTTATTTTTGTAATCTTCTTTCAATTTTCGCCTCCGCATTTAAAAATTATGTGGATAATTTAAGGCATTTAAGGCATTGAGCCGCATAAGGTTGAACGCTTTATAAACGCCGAGGGAGAAAAATGGTGCAAGGATTAAAAGAAATATTGCCAAGCAGGCTTTACGGATTTTATCCTTTAACATTTTTTTCTCTCTTTATAAGTAACTTTAACTGCTTACCTGAAAGAGAGAAATATTAAAAGATTATACAAAGCGGATTAAATCAGATAAATTGACGAGGCAGGTGAAAAATTTGTATTTTTTAATATTAGACTCTTAAATAATGAGCTAAAGCCACTTCCTGTATTTGTTAAACAACAATGACAGATGATAGTGTGATAGTTACTACTGTCGGGCTCACTTCGCATAAATAACTCCTCTATTTAAATTTTATAAAATATTATCCTTTTTATTTGCTTTTTATTTGCACTTATATTTTAAAGTATGCTATTTTATAAAAACTATGTCAAGACAAATTTTAAAATAAATTTTAAAATAGATAAAAATAAAAAATTTATGTCCCCGTCCATTGCCATCGGCATTTTTGGTATAATAATAATCCTTGGTTTTTTGGGAGAAATACTGTTTCAATACACCAAGCTGCCCTCCATATTATTTTTAATGGCCGCGGGACTGCTGCTCGGCCCAATCTATCACCTGTTTAACCAAGATGTTTTTTTATCCTTCGCTCCTTATCTAAGCACATTGGTTTTAGTTTTAATTATGTTCCAGGGCGGGCTCGAACTCAATTTTCTTACCGTTTTTAAGTCTTCTTTTGTTTCGATGATTTTGATTCTATCGGGTCTGATTCTTTCAACAGTCTTTGTCGGCGTTATTTTTTATATAATGGGCGGAGCGGATTTCATTCAATCGCTTATGCTTGGAACTATCGTCTCATGTTCCAGTTCGACCGTTATAATACCTCTTTTGCCCAATATTAACGCAAGCGAAAAAAGCAAAACCGTAATCGCTATCGAATCTACATTTAACGACGCGTTTGCGATAATACTGCTAATTATACTTATAAGTATCGCAAAACATGCTTCCATAAACATGAATTACGGTAAAATAGCCTTTCAAACCGCGTATTCTTTCGGCATATCCGGGCTTATAGCCACGGTATTAGGGATTGTCTGGTATATGGCGCTTAAGGTTCTCGTAAAAACAAAATTTGCCTACGGGGTCACGTTTGCCGCTATGCTCGTTCTTGTTTTAATTATGCACTATGTCCACGGAAACGGCGCAATTGCCATACTCGTCTTTGGAATAATAATGGGCAACGAAGACTTGCTGAACAGGTTTAAAATTAACTTTTTTAATATGAGTATAAAAAATTCCGTCATAAAACAGTTTAACCATGAGTTCTCATTCCTTATAAGGACGGTATTTTTTGTATTTTTGGGCGTTGTGGTAGAGCTGGCAAATTTAAACTGGGAGTTTTTTGACAGATTTTTTATAATAATTGTCCTGATTATTTTATCCCGCTATATTGCGGTATGGATAGCTTTTAAATTAGAGAATAATAAAAAGATAAAAGATGCGCCGCCTACCCCTAAGGAAGAACGGTTTTTCATGCTCTCAATGATCGGGAGGGCTCTGGCAACAGCTATTATGGCTTATATGCCTTTAAACGAGGGCATCCCTGGAACATCCGCATTTCCGGAATATGCCTTTCTGGTAATCATAACCACGAATATATTACTTACGGTTGGGGTTTTTATATACAGCAGAAAGGCTAAAAACGCCGCTCCGCAAGCAATTGACGCAAACTTAAGTAAAACCCCCGAAACAAACCCTTAAAAATAAAAAGGCGGGGAATGTAAACCCGCCTTTTAAATATTTATATTTACTTACCTAATCCAGATTTAGATTAATGCCATAAAATTAAAACTATCGGGATTATTAAGATGGTAAAGATGTTTACGACCTTTATCATAGGGTTAATAGCCGGCCCAGCCGTATCTTTATAGGGGTCGCCGACAGTATCGCCGGTTACGGCAGCCTTATGAGCTTCACTGCCTTTGCGGTATGTTTGCCCGTTATATTCAAATCCTTTTTCTATTAATTTTTTTGCGTTATCCCATGCCGCACCGCCGCTCGTCATAGAGATAGCGACAAAAAGCCCCGATATGATAGTTCCCAATAAAATTCCGCCGAGAACCTGCGGTCCCATCGTAAGACCGAAAACTATCGGGCCTGCGATAGGTATGAACGCCGGCAATATCATTTCTCTAAGCGAAGACTTGGTAACTATATCGACGCATTTGCCGTATTCCGGCTTGCCGGTGCCTTCCATAATGCCGGGAATCTCTTTAAACTGTCTTCTGACCTCTACTACTATATCTCCAGCGGCTTTACCTACGGATTTCATTGCAAGGGAAGCAAAAATGTACGGAAGCATTGCGCCTAAGAAAAGCCCTATTAAAACTTTGGGCTGAGCTATGGAAAACGATATATCCGGAATGCCGACTTTAATCAAATCGGAATATTCTCCGAAAAGAACTATTGCGGCAAGAGCCGCCGAGCCGATAGCGTATCCTTTCGTTACGGCTTTGGTCGTATTGCCTACCGCATCAAGCGCATCGGTGGTTTCCCTGACGTCTTCCGGAAGTTCGCTCATTTCGGCGATACCCCCAGCATTATCGGTAATAGGTCCGAACGAATCGACCGCTATTACCATGCCTGCCATCGAGAGCATACTGGAAGCGGCAATCGCAACGCCGTAAAACCCTGCGAAATGATAAGAAAGCAAAATGCCGAAAGCGATTGCGATAACAGGAAGGGCGGTTGACATCTGTCCTACGGCAAGCCCTGCGATAATATTTGTTCCGTGACCGGTAGTAGAAGCCTTAGCTATAGATTTTACCGGCGAAAAGCTAGTCGAAGTAAAATAGTCGGTAATGACGATGATAAGCCCTGTTAATACTAAGCCTACCAATGCCGAATAATAATAATCTATTGCCGAATAATCGCCGACGCCTTTCATAAAATACATCGTGAAAAAATAATATACTATAGCGGAAATTATTCCGGTTGCAAATAATCCTTTATATAAACCCTGCATAATCTTTTCTTTTGTGGGAGCGCTTACGAAAAAAACGCCTATTATAGAAGTAAATACGGCTATACCGCCAAGCAAAAGCGGATAAAGTATCGCCTTCATTAATGCGCTTTCGCCGTAACCGTGTCCTCTAAAAACGGAATAAGCTAATAAAATAGAAGCTATTATCGTCACCGAAAAAGTTTCGAATACGTCAGCCGCCATACCTGCACAGTCGCCTACGTTGTCTCCGACCTGGTCTGCTATAACTGCAGGGTTCCTTGGGTCGTCTTCGGGAATACCAGCTTCGACTTTTCCGACTAAGTCCGCTCCGACGTCTGCGGCTTTAGTATAAATACCGCCGCCGAGCCTTGCAAAAACCGATATAAGACTGCACCCGAAAGCAAAGCCTATTAACGAATTTATTACTCCGCCAAGACCGCCTATCGAATGACCGATAAGCATAAAGACCGATATACCCAGAACACCGAGACCGAGAACCATTAAACCGGTGACCGAACCGCCTTTAAATGCAAACTTTAAAGCTGGTTTGACTCCTTTGTGGGCTATCTGAGCCGTTCTAATATTTGCCCTTACGGCGTTAAACATTCCGAGATAACCGGCAAGAGCCGATAAAATTGCCCCGAGTAAAAAACCGGATGCCGTTAGAATTCCAAACTGCGGTATCCAGATTCCGCCGACAAAAATTAAGACAAAAATAATAATTCCGACGATAGCAACGGTTCTGTACTGCCTGTTAAGAAAAGCCGTTGCGCCCTCCTGGATAGCTTTTGCAATCTGCTTCATTTTCTCGGAACCTTCATCATGCTTCAACGCCCATATCGTTACCGATATGCTGTAGATAACGGCGATAAGACCGGCAATGATTCCAAAAATCATAGCTTTGTCAAAGACATTCATGTCCAAAAACCCCCCGATTAAATTTTAATGAAATTAAATTTAACAAATATGCTGAACATATTAACTAATTTCAACGTTATTAAGGCTTTTAGCTTTTTCTTTTAAATTTGCAAAATAAATTGCGACTGGTCTGTATGCCAAATGCGACCATTTGGAAAAAGGGACCTCTATGACTAACATGGGAAATAAAATCATCAGATGAACTATATATATATAAAATATCGAAGAAACCGGGAAATTATATACTATGGCGGCGCGCAGTATTATTCCGCTGACGCCGGTTAAAAATAACAAGATTACGAACATCCAGTCGGTATGATGAGAGAATTTGCTCCTTTCTATTTTCTTGGTAAGCCTCTTAATTACAAAATAAACGGTACCGAATATAAGTCCTATGCTGGCAAAATAATCGAATAAAATTATGTGGAGATACGGAAGGCTGTTTTCAGCCTGAAACCAGTCCAAAAAGAACACTATGCCGACAAACAGTACCACATAACTAATCATAAGAAAAAGATGCGTCAGCCAGAAATTGTATTTTCCGGTCGCAAGTTTTTTAGAAGAAGATTCCTCTGAATCGTCGCATTTTGCATATCTGTATTGTGTAAAAAAATTGAACATTAACGACCAGCCTTCGGTAAAATAAAGTTTTAGAGGAATTTTTACGCCCCTATCGCTTAAAACCGTTTTTCTGAACATATTATAAATAAAAGACGTCAGCATTACTCCCAGAAATACCGTAATCGGCCAGTCAAAAAAATAATCGATTTTATCGGGAGATACCGCCTGTTCCAGAGTAGCGCCTGCCGCGGGATGTAACCCGAAAAGCACAGCCCATTCTATTAAAACCCCCAGAGCGACTATCAATATCGCAATATATTCCGCATATTTAGATTTGTATAAAATTTTTGATATCCCCGTCCAGTCATATGCGCTTATTAAGAACCGGCGAAGGGACATCATTAATTCTCCTGGCTCGGCTTTTCTCGGGCAGTTTTTGGAACATTCTCCGCAGTAATAACATAGCCAAGGGTCTAAGTCGCTTACTAACTGCTCTTTCATTCCCCATCCCGCAAGTATCATTTCCTTTCTAGGAAACGGTCTGTCTTCCGTCGATAATGGGCAAACCGCCGAGCATGTTCCGCACTGGAAACATTTTTTGAAATTGCTTTCACCAACTTCGTTTATATATTCAACTAACTCGTTGTCAGTTTTTATTACGGTATTTTTCAAAATAACCCCCCCCCTTCTTAAAAACCTTTATATGGATTTGGCCCAAGCGATTTAACTTTATTAACGAAATCTTCCACTATTTCAGGCAATTTCATATAGTCTGTATATTCTAGCTGAACCTGTCTGACTCTTTCTTCCTCAAGAACCAGCCTTGTAAGAGTTTCTTTAAGATTTACCATTCTATACGATGCAAGCTCCGAACCCTTTACGAAATGACACTGGTAATCGTCGCCGAATTTACACCCTAACAAAAGTATTCCGTCAATACCCTTAGAAAGGGCATCGGCATACCAGACATTGTTGATAGATCCCAGACATCTTACAGGCACAACTCTGATATTAGAAGATAAATTTATTTTATTAAGCCCTAATATATCAAGCGCCGGATACGCGTCGTTTTCACATGCGAATACTAGTATTCTGTAATTCTCATCCGTAGGGTCTTCCGGAACATATAAGCTTTTTATCATCGAGCCAATAATATCAGGCGAATAGTTTTTGAAAGATATAATTCTTACAGGACATGCGCCCATACAGACGCCGCACCTTCTGCACCTTTCGGGATTAGGTTTCGGCGTTCCTTTTTCATCCTCGTCTATTGCGCCGAAAGGACATTCCTCCGTGCATCTTTTACACTGGGTGCACCTCGGAAGGTCGAAAAACGGATATGTCATATCGTTCGAACGGGGATGAACCGCCTTGCCTTTAGAAGTCTGTCTAATACACTGCACCGCTTTTAAAACGGCCCCTTTTGCATCGTCCACCGAAAAAACGGTGTCAAGAGGCATCCTGACGGAACCAGCAGGATATATTCCCGTCCTTCTCGATTCGTAAGGAAAACATATAAAATTAGAATCCGGAAACCCGTAAGCCAGTTCCGGCATTTCTTTTCCCTGCCTGTATGCAAGATTCAATATTCCGCTTTTATTTATCTGAGCAGATGCGCCGGAATTTACCGCCGCACAAGAAGCCGCTTCGGCTCCTGCCGTTACCGTCCCTGCCGATGCGTTTACCTCTAATTTTATATCCTGATTCAGTATGGTTTCGCCGGAATTAGGAACCATTCCGGACGCAAGCACGACCATCTCGACATTTAAATCCATATCCCCGCCGAATAGGGTATCTTTAACTTTTACATTGATAATATTATTCCCTTCGTCGTAAGAAACGCCGTAAACAATGCCTTTAACCATAAAAATACCTTCGTCGTTCTGCATTTTTCTATAAAAATTCTCATATTCTCCGGGAGTTCTCATATCTTTATATATTATATAAACATTTGCGTTTGGATTATTTTTTCTGATTAAAGCCGCTTCTTTAAGCGATGACATACAGCATACTGTTGAACAGTAAGGCAGATGGTTTTCGTCCCTTGAACCCGCGCACTGGATAAATGCGATAGATTTAACCGCCTTCCCGTTGGATTTTCTTTTTACGGCAAAACTTTCCGTTGTGCCGTTTTCGGAAAGTTCGGAATACAACTCCTCAAGTTCAATGTTAGTTAATATATCAGAGGTCAAACCGTATCCTAAGTAATCGAGTTTTTTTGCATCGTAAGGTTTCCAGCCCGTCGCTACGACGATAGAGCCTATAGTTTCGTTTATAACTTCAGCTTTACTATCTCCAGCCTCCGGCTCTATCTCAATGCTAAATTTTCCTGGAGCGCCCGATACGGACTTTATTTTAGAATTTTTATAGATTTTAATTTTTTTTGAATTTTCGACGGTATTTATAAGTCCGTCAAGTCCCTCTTTTATCCAGATGTTTTTATCGAAGGGGGGATTAGTTTCCCATTTTTTATATTTTGAATACGGAAACCCGCCTAAATTAGATTTTTTCTCGACTAAAACAACGTCATAGCCGGCTTTTGCCGAATTTATCGCCGCGTTAAGACCTGTGACGCCTCCTCCTACCACAAGAACGGTTTTATTTAAATCCTGAATAAGAGGTTCAGGAAAGGCAGCTTTTTTAGCTCTCGAAGCGCCCATATTTACATAATCTTCGGCAAGAAGCTGCGTATTATTGTCGTTTGGCAGACTAATCCAGATTACATGCTCTCTGAGGTTGACTCTTTCGGTATGAATAGAAAGCGGGTCAAAATTAAATACGTCCTGCTTGGCGCGCATCGAACAGGCGGCTATTACCAATTTATTTATCTTTTTTTCCGAAATATCGTTTTTTATAAGATTTACGCCTTCCGGTCCGCAAAGAAATTCATGGCTTACGCATACAACTGGCTTACTCGAATCCTTTGCTGTATTGACTAACCTTTCCACATTAAGATTTTTCCCTATATCGCAGCCGGAACATATATAAATCCCTAAATTATTATCCATTTTCACTCCTCTTTCGAATATGTCTTTTTTCTTTATCTTTTTTATAATTTTACATTATGTTGAATTACGGAAAGAGCTGCGGAGGTCGCAGATTGACCTGACATGTACACATCTAAAGGAAACTTTGCTACTCCTGCTGAGAAAATGCCGCCCTCGAAGTTTTCATTGAATATAAAGCCGTTTTCGTCTATATCTATTTTTATACCGCCGTCTATTTTAATTCCGTTTAAGTCGTCTTTAATATTAGGATACATGCCGGCCGCAAGAACAACCATTTCCGCTTTAAATTTAATTTTTTTGCCTGAAAGTATATCTTCGACATCCAGCAAAAGGTCTCCCGTCATATGGTCTTCAGATATTTTTCCTACGACGCCTTTGTTAAATTTAATATTTTTATCGCAAGTAGCTTTATTGAGGAAATTTTCGTATCTTCCGGGGGTTCTTAAATCTATATAAAAAATAGTCGGGGTAGATGCAGAATTTTTTTCCCTTAAATAAAGAGCCTGCTTTAAGGATGCCATACAGCATATCGCTGAGCAATAAGGAAGATGGTTTTCGTTTCTCGAACCTGCGCACTGAATAAATGCAACGTTGGTTACTTCTTTGTTATCCGAAGGCCTTAATATTTTGCCGTTTGTAGGACCGTTATCCGCTGCAAGCCTTTCCATCATTACATTGGTAATTACGTTTTTAAATTTTCCGAATCCTAAGTTTTCTAATTTTTCTACGGCATACGGCTTCCAGCCAGTCGCAAAAATAATATCCGAAACTTTTAATTCTATTATATTTTCCTGAGCATTAAGGTTAATTGCATTATATTTACAAACTTCTTCGCATTTTTTACAGGATGAAAACTTGCAGTAATTTTCATCCACCGTATATTTAAGGGGAAATGTGGATATGGCAGGCAGATATATTGCTTTGGTCGTGTCCATATCGTAGTTGAAATCATTAGGTCTATCCTCAGGACAGGCTTTGGCGCATTCCCCGCAAATAGTGCAGTTATCGTTTATATATTGCGGTTTTTGGCGGATTTTAACTTTATATCCCGTTCCGTCTTTATCTTTATTTATTTCTTCTACGACGGACGAAATAAAAAACTTTATATTACCTTCGGTCGAGGATTTTATTCGCTTAGTATTTATTTCAAATCCGCAAAATGGAGGGCACAGTTTAGGAAAATACTTGTACATTTGCAGAACTCTTCCGCCTATATACGGTCTTTTTTCTACTATATACACTTCTTTATCGACAGATTCGGTAATTTCAAGCGCGGCAGAAACACCGCTATGCCCGCCGCCAATTATAAGAACAGAATTTTCATTATTTATCTCGCTCAACTTTACATCTCCATTGCTAAGTTTTTAATTAATATAAAATATAATGACGTTTTCTTGATTATTTGCTTACGGTTAATAATTATTATTTAATTATTTTTATCAGATTACTATACATATTAAAACCCCTCCTCATAATAGAGGAGGGGAATTATACGAATATCGATTAATACTATTTGATAACTATAAATCTTTAATTCTTTGGAACTAATTCGACATAAGGCTTTTTAAATATTTCGGGTTCCCCTGTTTTCCTGTTGAGTTTTGAATTAACAAACACCTTCCAGTTTTGTTCGTCTAAGTGCGGGTAGTCCATTCTGTAATAGAATCCAGGGTATCTTGTCTCCTGTCTATATAAAACATGTCTTAAATGGAGTTCTCCGACAACAGACCTGTGATAGTTTTCCCATGCCCTCATTAACTCATGCAAATTAGAAGCGGCAAGTTTCGGAGCATCGGCTTTAAGCCTGTTTAAAAGGTCTAATCCCCTTAAAAGGTTTGTCTCGCTCGTTCTGTAAAATGTCGAAGTACCGGCAACATATTCATCCATAAGTTTATTTAATCTGAACATATAAAGCCTTGGCCTTATATAGTTTGGATTAACATTCGGCTCTGTGGAATAATCCTTGAATTTCTCGTAATTGATCATCGGAGCATATATTCTTTCGGCAAGGGTCTTGTTATCCGTGTGGACGGTGGGCGCATAACCGGAATCGTCTAATATAAACCTGACGGCGGATTTGGCAGCCAATCTTCCCTCGGTATAAGAACCGGATGAAAACTTATGTCCCGAAGCTCCGACCCCGTCGCCGCCGGTAAACAGCCCGTTAACGGTTGTCATACGATTATAACCCCAGTGCCAATCTTTAGGCGAAACATCCGAAGGACCGCTAACCCACATCCCGCAAGCTCCCGCGTGCGAGCCAAGGAAATACGGCTCGGTCGGCATAACCTCTGAATTTGTCTCTTGAGGATCTATATCCATTGCTGCCCAAAGTCCAGCCTGAGCAACCGTCATATCTAGGAAGTCTTCCCATGCGTCTGCTTCGAGCGATTTTTTCCTCTTTTCAGGCAGTGTTTCAAAAAGTTTTTTCATTGCGCCCGAGGTATTCATATAAAATGGACCATTGCCTTCGAGCCAATCTTTTAACATAACATGATTCCAGAGGCAGGTAGCGGGAACATGAGCTTGCCCATACGGAGGATAATCTTTCAGCATATCTCCCCACTTTTGCATATAATCTTCGCCGTGGGCGTTTAAAACTCTGGATTTAAACAGAGTAAACCAAGCGCCGACAGGACCGTAACCGTCTTTAAACCTGTTGGGAACGAACCTGTTTTCCATGGTCGTCATTTCGGCTCCCGCCTCATATCCCATAGAGTAGGTTGAACCTGCGTTCCATACCGCGTACCATGTTCTTCCCATACCCTCGGCCTGAGATCTCGGTCTGAAAACATTAACCGCTCCGCCGCATGCCATTATTACGGCTTTTGCCTTGAATATATAAATCTTCGCATCCCTTAAGCTGAAACCGATTGCTCCGGCAACCCTGTTTTCATGCTTTTCGTCCATAAGAAGCTGGATTATAAAAACTCTTTCGTAAATGTTTTCTTCGCCAAGGGCTTTTCTCGCCGCTTCCGCAACCAGAACCTTGTAAGATTCCCCATGAATCATTATCTGCCATCTACCGGCCCTCATGGGTTTTGCGCCCTCCTCGATAGTTCTTGTATCTTCTTCGTCTTCTTTAAATATCGGAAGACCGAATTTCTCGAATAGTTTAACCGACGAATCCACATGTCTGCCTACATCATAAACGAGGTCTTCCCTGACTATGCCCATAAGGTCGTTTGCAACATGTTTGACATAATCTTCCGGAGTATTTTCCGTTCCCAGATAAGTATTGATCGCGGAAAGCCCCATTGCGACGGCGCCGCTTCTTTCGATGGCAGCTTTTTCGACCATGGTTATTTTCATATCTTTCGGCGCCCATTTTTTAACCTCGAATGCCGCGCCGCATCCCACCATACCGCCTCCGACTATTAAAAGGTCGGTATTGATTTCTTCTATTGTATAGTTTGCTAAGACATCTGCGCTTGTCATTGAACCTTTTTGATCAGCCATAAATAATCATCCCCTTAATTTATAAATTTTAATTTTAAATTTTAAAAAATTTAAACAAGTTCTCATCTATTTCTGAGGCACTGCAAGCGTCTTTCCGTGCTCATCGCACAAAAGTTCGCTTTTTAAATCCCCCTTATTTTCTTCCGGTATCCCATGATACGGGTCGATGCCGCCTTCGGGGGTGGTCCTGATTGGAAATTTAAATCTTTTAATCTTTCCGTTGCGGAACTTAACCGTCCACATTATGGAGTCCGAAGCCCTCATCGGAATAACGGAAGACCCCATAGGGGCGAAATCCTGGTATGCCCTTACCTCTATGGCAGACTGAGGGCATATCTTTACACAGCTATAGCACTCCCAGCACTGGTCAGGCTCCTGATTATAAGCCTTCATAATGTCTTTGTTAAGAACCATAAGATCGTTGGGACAGATGTACTGGCAGGCAGTCTTATCTCTCCCTTTGCAACCATCACATTTTTCTGCAATTACAAAACTTGGCATTTTCATACCTCCTCAATTAGTGTATTATTATTAAATAAAACAATGTAGTATTTACCCTCCCCCAACCTCTCCCTTAAAGGGAGGGGAATGAAATGAAGGGATATTATTATTTTTATATTTCGCCCTTTGCAGCCTTGTGCAGTTTAACCTCAACCTTATCTTCTTTTGCAAGGGAAGCATAATACTTCTGTAATATTTTTAAAACCTCAGGTCTAGAAAAATGTTCGGGTACTTCCTGTCCTTCGGACAACAGCTTTCTGAGCATCGTCCCGCTTAAAGTAAGCCTGTCTTCCTTTGAATGCGGGCATGTTCTGGTAGATGCCATACCGTCGCACTTATGGCAGTAAAATGTCAGGTCCATTTTTAAAGGTTTTAATTCAAGTGCATTTTTAGGAATTTCGTCGAATATCTTATGCGCGTCGAACGGCCCGTAATAGTCGCCGACGCCGGCATGGTCTCTTCCTACGATGAGGTGCGAACAGCCGTAATTTTGTCTAAAAACGGCATGAAGCAGCGCTTCCCTCGGTCCCGCATATCTCATCTCCATAGGATAACCTGCCTGAACAATAGTATTTTTAACAAAATAATTATCTATTAATGTGTTAATGGCAACCGCTCTGACACTGGCGGGAATATCGCCGGGTTTTAATTTGCCGACAAGCTGGTGAATCAGAACACCGTCCGTAGTTTCTATCGCAACCTTTGCAAGATATTCGTGAGAGCGATGCATAGGGTTCCTTGTCTGGAAAGCGGCAACCGTGCTCCAGCCTTTTTCTTCGAATATTTTCCTTACCTCTGCGGGGCGCATATAAATTTCTTTGAACTCTACAGGATAAGAACTTTCGCTCAAAACCTTAACTTTGCCGGCAATATTAATATCGCCCTGCGCCATGACTTTCTGAACGCCGGGATGCTCCATATCCGTTGTTCTAAATATTTTTTGGCATTCGTGCGCCTTGTCTATGGAATATTTTTCGCTGACGGTAATTATCCCTATAATTTCCGAGGTTTCAAAATCAAACAATGCTACATCTTCCCCGATATTAATTTCGTCGGCCATTTCTTTAGTGGATGAAAGAGTTATAGGTATAGGCCAAAATGTTCCGTCCTGCATCGTAAAATTATCGACAACGCCCTTCCAGTCATTTTTGCCCATAAATCCTTCCAAAGGCGTGAAGGCGCCTATGCCCATCATTATCAAATCCGATGTTTCTCTTGATGTCATAGGTAGTTTTTTGAGGGTTTTAGCATACTCTTTTGCTTCTTTAAGCTCATGTCCCGATAAAAGTAAGGGCATGAGTCTCTTTTCTTTTCCGTGGGGATTCACCAATGCCATATGTTCCTCCGATTTCGGTATATTTTTTATTTTTTATTTTACAAATTTTCGACCGACCCGACTCTTTGCTTTTCTCTTAATAAACGGAATATATGAGGTATATTATTAATACATATATACATATAAACTAATATCCATATTATAATAATTTTTAATCTTTTATTTTTAATATTATCTTATAAAAATGTCAACTATTATTTTTGATAAATTTTTTATTTTTTTTATAAAATAAATTTAGGGACTTTAACTATGCCCATGTCATAGGATTATGCTCTACAACCTTTTCCACGAAACCGTTATAATCCAGCAATTTAACATTTTCTATTACCTCGGACTCAAGGATTCCCCTTGCCTTTGCATCTGCCAGAAGGCAATAAACATGATTTTTTTGCAGTACCTCGTTTATTAAATTACTAAATTTGCCGCCTTTTTTAGCGGCATATACGCCGTCTTCCGTCAACAGCATTATATCGCCCTGGCGAATATAATTTATGGCATTATTTAAAGCAGACGACTCGTAAGGCGACTTTTTAACTATATGAAGCATCCTTTATTTCCTCCTCGAATTTTATAGATAATATCAATATAAACATTACGGAAACCAAAAAATATAAAATATATTAGAAAGGTAAAAAAGCCTTCATTTCATTCATTTTTTGTCTTAAGGCATTCCTATCTATAATCTCGACTTCGGTAATTAAATCATTTTCGCTTAATCCTCTTTCTTCAAGGGATTCCTTTTCGACATAAATATGGGATATGTCAAAATCATCTATTAAAATAGGATATGTCAGGGAAAAATTTTTCTTTCCGAGCAGCGCAGTATCCTGTCCTTTTTTTAACGAAAATACCCCGTCATCTATAAATGTAACGTTTATATCCTGTTCATATGCCCCAAACATAATCATGGCCTCAATTGCCTCCTGCTCAAAAATCGTTCCGTACGGAGCAGTCCTGCAAATAAACATAACGCTTGTTTTTTCCTTTTCCTCCATGTCAAATCCTCTCTAATTTTTTCAATGTTAATATATGTAAATTACTAAAATGTTATTAATCTATCGGACTCTATGCATAATTCCAATAGTTGGCCTAATCCTGATATTTCGGCCGCACTGGAAACGGTTTGAGCCACTAAACCTCTCCTTTTACCCGCGGCAACACAAGCAATTAACCTGATGCCTTTTTCATTAAGTCCTAAAAGCAAGTTTCTAATATTTCGCTCATCCCTCGGGGGTTCCATAGTCCCGCAGGTATTGCAAACGCCCTCGTTGTAAAAAAAAACTCCTTTTATTTCATGGCCAAGTTCCATGGCCGCAACTATAAAATTATAGGCGCTGTCCATTGCTTGATGAGTATATTGTCCATCTTTTATAAGAACGCCGAACTTCATTGACCCTCCTTGCAAATTAACAAATTAACTTAATTAATTACTTTATAGATAAAAAAGGTATCCGATTTTAAATCAGATAACTTTTTATCTTTACATTACTATTGCATTACTGACAAGCTGATGAATTCCCCCTACCATTTCCGCATCAAACCCGTAAATAGGAAATATTTTTGTAAACTGGGTTTTGCAAATTGCACAAATAAGGGCATAAAAATTAACTCCGTGATTATCGACCGCTTCCTTAACGGTCTGCATTCTCGGCATAGCCCCCGCTATTCGCACATTCATGACTTCTTCGGTCAACAAACCCCCGCCCGCACCGCAACAATAAGTCTTTTCTTTAGTAGTGCCTGCCCTTAATTCTACAAAACGGTTTGCGGCGGCTTTAATGAGCTCTCTCGGAATCGTAAACTGGCCACCCTGAAAATCACCCATTCTCGAAGCCCTTGCGATATTACATGAATCGTGAAATGTAACAACCTTATCGTCGTTCGCCGAAGGATCGAGTTTTATAACTCCGTCCTTTACGAGCCCTAATGTAAAATCGCAAATGTGCATGGGCTGCCTGTATTTGCCATCTAAGAAGTCAAAAGGCCCGTTCATGGTATTCGAATAGTTATACGCGGCTCTCCATGCATGTCCGCATTCCCCGATGACAACTCTTTTGACCTTAAGCCTTCTGGCTTCGTCCCAGATTCGTTTATTAATTTCTTTTGCATTCTTATAGCTTCCCAAAAACATACCGAAATTTCCGGCTTCGGATGCATATGACGAAACGGTATAGCTTATGCCTGCCTTATAAAATACCTTTGCATATCCTTTAAGCGATTCCATGTGGGGCATTGCAAAAAAATCGGCGGAAGGAGGCACTAACAAAACCTCAACTCCTTCTTCATCCATCGGTATTTTAACATCCTTCCCCGATTCTTCCTTTATTTCTTCCTCTAAATCGTCAAGCGTATTTCTTAAGGCGAGAGGGGGTATTCCGATATTATTGCCGGTTTTATAAACCTTATGAACAACTTCCGTTGCGTATTTCTGCCCAAGACCGATAGAATCCATTATTTGTCTTGCAGCCATCGTTATTTCCGCAGTATCTATACCGTAGGGACAATAAAAGGAACACCTTCTGCATTCGGAACACTGATAAAAATATGTAAACCAGTCTTTCAATACTTCTTCCGTCAATTCTTGCGAATTTGAAAGATTTTTGAAAAACCCTGCGGGAGTAAAATAATACCTATATACCTTCCTCATGAGTTCCTGTCTCTGAACCGGCATATTGTTAGGATCTGCCGTTCCGAGGAAAAACTGGCATTTGTCCGTGCATGCGCCGCATCTGACGCAAATATCCATATAATCCCTGACAGCCTTATTGTTATCTAATATCTCTTTAAAAACCCCGATAGCCTTTTCCTTCCAGCCGTCCTGTAATTTGGCAGGAAAACCAAGGGCTTCCATGTCGTCTTTTTGGGCTTCAATCATGTGTTCGTAAGACGTGGCTCCGGGAACTATTTTAGGAATCGAAATCTTTCCGTCCAGAACGGGAACTTTATATTTATCTTTTGGCTTAGCCATACTATTTATCCTCCGCTTAACCGTTAAAAATCAAAAAATTACCGCAAATTTGCGGTAATCCGGCATCAATTTAATTTAAATAGATAAATCTTTCGCATTAGGTCTGTAATATCTTTCTTCTTCCGGATTATCTGCCATTATTCTTGTCGGCGAGAAAAATATCCCGACAAAATGCATCACTTTACTAAACGGAATATAAGCTATAAGCAGCATGACAAGCGTGTAATGAATTAAAAAAAGAGGATTTGACGGAATGTTAGTAAATTGCAAGCTTAAAAGTCCGTTAATATAAGGATCTAACTGATTATCAACAGTCGTCAGGGCAGCGGGAGACAAAACGAAATTTAAAGACAATCCTGCCAGACCGATGAGCATTAAAAGAATAAGTATTAAATAATCGGCAAATAACGATATAAATTTAACACGCTCCACGACCACCCTCCTTAGTAAAAGGAAGAAAAGGGAAAGCACCATAATAATACCGCAGACTATCCCGATACCGACAAATATGTTATACCACCAGGGCAAGGGATTAGAATATATAAAATGCCTTAAAAAGTGCATAAATATCAAGATAAAAAACGAAATATGAAAAAGATATCCAAAAATCCATGTCGGCTTATTAGATTTAAAAAGACTCTTGAAGAAAAAAACTTCTCCCAAAATTCTGGCAAAAGCCCCGCCGGAAGTCAAAGGAGCAGGCGTAAGAGGAATTTTAACAGGTTGGGGCGTTGTTGCATATTGATATATTCTTAATACTACCCCGATTATAAAAATCAAGCCGACCGTGTATGTGAATAATAAAAATATTGCTGTCGTCAAATTAAGAGGCGCCATATTTATTCCCCCCTAAATAATAATTTATGTTATTTTATGACATCAAAAACTTTTACTGTATAGAGGGATACCCTCCCTCTATATATGTTTTGCCCATAGACTAAATAAAACTCCTAAATTTATAAATAAAGCCACAAGTTTATTTATTCACCTGTTAAACACAACCCGTGGGTTTTGGAAGTCCTGCTATTTTGGCAAGCTGTTTAGCAGGACCTTCGGGAAACAGTTCATAAATAAACTTGTTTGCTTCCTTTTTATCGGGCAAATTTTCAAGATTCATAACCTCTTTTGTAAGAGACTTAATAGCAGGAGCTACTTGAAACTTCTGGAAATAATCCCTGATCCATTCGATAAGTTTCCAGTGTTTTTCCGTAAGCGTTACATTTTCCTGTTTAGCCAGAACTTCGGCAAGGCCTTTATCCCAATCGCCTAAATTTTGAAGGTAGCCTTCATCATCAGTTTCAATCTTCTTTCCGTTATAATCAAACTCAGCCATAAGTAAAACCTCCTGTAAATTTTATTTTAGTTATTAATTAATTTTTTATTTAAAATTTAAATCATGTCTATATAGCCGCAAGGACAGCTCTCTGCACATTTCTTACAGCCGTTGCAGGTTTCTAAATGAAACTCGAAATGCTGTCCTTTCGGCAGTTTTTTTACCGCGCTCTGAGAACAGTATTCGAAACAGCTTCCGCAGTCGAAACACATACCACAGCTCATACATCTCTTTGCCTCTATAATTAATTCATTCATGCCGAGATTGTTTAAAATCCCGTCGAAATCTTTAACTCTGGCCAAAGGGTCCCTCGAAGTTCTTTTCTGTCTTTCGGAAGTCTGAAAATATGCAATATACATATTTTTGCCTTCCCTGTTTACCGCGTCGCCGTATTTAATGACCGTTCTTTCGTCTTTCTTTACGGATTCTCCGCTCAGTTTCCGATGTATGGAATATGCCGCATATCTGCCCATTCCTATAGCATCGGTAACCAATCCGAATTTTAATATATCTCCCCCTGCAAAAACCTTATCTTCGTTGGCTACTAAATAATTATCGTCAACATTTAAAAACTCGTTGTTCGAATTTTTGGTTAAATTTTCCAGCCCTTTATAATCAGGCTTCTGACCGAAAGAGTATATCAATGTATCAAGTTTAAGATTAAGTTCCCGTCCGCCTTCTATTATTATCGGATGAACTCTGCCTGAAGCATCTTTTTCGGAAAGCTTCATTTTTTTCAATCGCACTGCCGTTGCTTTTCCGTTTTCCGTAATAATTTCGTCTAAAGCAAACAGGAATTCGAATTTAATCCCTTCGGCATAACCTTCCTTTACCTCAACGGAACCTTTTTCTTCTATTTCGGAAACATCGTTTAAGGTTCCTTTATTATAGATAAAGGTTACATTGGCGCCCAGCCTTCTTGACACCATTCCCGCATCCATAGCGCTGTCGCTTCCGATAACAACTACTTCTTTCCCTGCGTCTTTAATTTCGCCCGAAGCTGCTTTCTGAAGAAATTCTACTCCGGCATAAACATTAGGGGCATCTGCTCCGTTCATCTTCATTTTTATAGGTTCATGCGTACCTATTGCGACAAATACCGCATCAAATTCGGATTTAAGTTTATCCATCGCAATATCGGTTCCAATATTCACCCCTGTTTTTATTTCGACGCCGAGATTTTTAATTCTTTCGACCTCTGCATCTATAATGTCTAACGGAAGCCTGAAACTGGGTATGCCGTATCTTAGGTATCCTCCGGCTTCAGGGAATTTTTCGAATATCACGACATTGTATCCCCTGATAGCTAAGTGATAGGCGGCAGAAAGCCCCGCGGGTCCGCTTCCGATAATTGCAATCTTTTCCTTTCTCGGAATATCCGTTATTTTTTTAAATTGAAGATTATTTTTTATACCGTAATCTCCCACAAACATTTCGATTGCGTTTATCGCTACCGGCTTGTCCTTATGCTTGCGGTTACATTCATCTTCGCAGGGATGAGGGCAAACCCTTCCCGTCGTGGACGGTAAAGGATTTGACTCGGTAAGCATATAAAACGCTTCCTTAAGAGACTCGTCGACTGGTCTTTCGTAAGACTCGCTTTGGGCGATGAACTGGATATAATTCCTTACTTTCGTGCCGTTAGGACAGGTATCCATACAGGGCGGCTTCTTTTCGACATATTTAGGCCTGTAAGGCGATTGCGACATCCCCGATGCGCCCGTCTGTGAAACATTTAACGGTTTTTTAACTTTTTTTAATTCAAGCATTGTTTATCCTCGTTAATCCTAGAATATATTTAAGATTTAAAATTTTAATAAAATATTATCAAGTTTATTCGGGAAGGGTCAGGAAGCTTCCGCCTGCATATCCATAAACCAGCCTGCCATCGTCCATTATTTCTTTCAAGGCTCCCTTAATATCTTCCTTAGATACGCCCTCGGCGGCAAATTCTTTTTCCATCTCTTTTACTATATCGACAGGCTTGAATCTTTTTTTGCCCACGTACTCTTTAACAAGCCCGATAATTTTCTCTTCTATTTTATGTTTTGTTTCATCGGTCATGATATTTTCCTCTTTAAATTTATATTAAAATCTTGCATGGGACGAATAATTCATACTCGTTTCGGCAAGCCTAAAATCATCGACATGGTATTTTGTAAATTCAAATCCCGTTATTTTAAAGAACCTCGACCAGCCGATTCTTTCTATCCATTCTATGACTCTTTCGCCCGGCTCGGCTCCTTTTTTGTACGCTTCCAGTATCGTCTTTACCGCCTGAACTGCCTTATCCCATCTTGGCGGCTCATTAGGTATAAAAGGAACGACTAATTTGGAAAAAGTGGGTTTTGTTCTTGCATTGGAAACCTTTCCGCCTACCCATATCGAAAGTCCGTCATTCTCGGCATCGGCTATCGGCATTGCAGGACATACGGTATAACAGCTTCCGCAAAACACGCACGTTTCCTCGTTGACTCTGACCGACTTCTTGTCGCCGACCATTTCGGGTCTTATAGAATTTGTCGGACATGCGGCAATCGTGCTTGGAACTTCGCAAAGATTAACAAGCCTTTCGTGATTAATTTTCGGGGGTTTTCTATGAGTTCCCAATATAGCTATATCGGACGAAGCAACCGAACCGCACATATTTAAACAGCATGCAAATGCTATTCTGACTTTTGAAGGAAGCTTATCTTCGACAAAATATTCATACAGTTCGTCCATTACCGACTTTACCACGCCTGATGCATCGCTTGCAGATGTATGACAGTGGACCCAGCCCTGGGTGTGAACTATATTTGCAACAACATTGCCGATACCGCCGACATTATAGCCTAATTTTTCAAGATCTTTTTTTAACGGTTCGATATTTTTTTCATTTTCTAATAAAAATTCGACATTATTTCTTGTGGTAAATCTTAGATATCCTCCGCAATATTTATCCGCCATATCGCTTATATCGCGAACAAAACCACTGCTGACCAATCTCGGCGAACCCATTCTTACTGTATATAGCTTATCCCCATTTTCTGCGACATGCACCATAGTACCAGGATCCAATATCTCGTGGTATGCCCATTTGCCGTAATTTTTTTTAATCATGGGGGACAGATAATCATGATAATCATGAGGACCCACATCAGTTATTCTTTTTTTCTTGACCTCTTCCGGCATAAAAACCTCCAAATTTATATATGGCAACTTTAATTAATAAAATTAAATTAAAAAATAAATATAAATAATTATTCTGCGCCTGCTTCTTCGTCTTCAAACTTTATAAAAGGATTGCTTCTGGGTTCCCTGACCATATCGATTGTCGGTTCGAGTCCTATTCCTTCGAGGAAGGTGACAAGCCCAACCCTTGCAATAAGTTCGCCTATTCTTTCCCTGCTGACGCCGTATTCATCCCAGAATTCCCACATATTGCTTATTAATCCTTTAAGCCATTCATAGTCGTTTTTGCTGTCTTCATGAACATCGTAGAAAGGAATGAGCATCATGCCCATTCTCGGACCGGTAACTAACGGAGCTTTCGCTCCTATTAAAATCGATAAGCCTTTCTGGTCTCCCGATTTAAGCGCCTTAGGCATCTCGTTTATACAATGCATACATTTAACGCAGTTAGAATCGTCTATAACAAGATTTTCTCCTTCAAACCACATACATTTTGTGGGACATTTATCTAACACGTATTTCTGGACGTTAAATTTTTTAACGTAATTTTTTACTTCACCCTGATTTATTTTTATATTATCCTGCCATGTTCCGATAAATGCCAAATCTGACCTTGATGCCGCCGCGACGCAATCGTTTGCGCATCCCGAAAATTTCATTTTAAATTTATAATTGAACGACGGCCTGTGCAATTCATCCTGAAAAGCATGGGTTAAGTCATAGCATATCTGGAGAGTGTCATAGTTTGCAAATTCGCATCTCGCAGGTCCGACACAACAAGACGGGGTACGAAGATCCGAGCCGCTGCCGCCAAGGTCGAATCCTAATTCTGCGCTTTTTTGAAATAGATCTTCGGCATCGGCCTGTGTAAGGCCCAATATCTGAATATCGCCGGTTGACCCGTGAAAATTAAAAAGCCCGCCGGCATGCTGGTCTGCTATATCAGCCAATTTTCTCAGAACATCGGAATTATAAAAAAAACCTGATGTCTGGTTTAGCCTGATTGAGTGGCATTCCTTGACGCCCGGATATTTTTCCGGAAACTCCGAGAATCTTCCTACCATTCCGGCGCCGTATCCCCTGACGCCCGCCATGCCTCCGTGTTTCCAGTGGGTAATTTTATCCCTGTAAGATTCTTCGACCTGCCCTAAAAGATCTTCAGTTCTTTCGCTCTTTTCGGCCGCCCTTTCCATTTCTCTAACAAAACTTATCCACTTCCCCTTTTTAAGTTCGTCAAGAAGCGGAGTTTCATGTTTTTTACCCATAAAACCTCCTTTAAAAAAAAATTAAAAAGACATTTTAAAAAAACGCTAAACGCTAACTTAAATAATTTTTACTTAATTAATTAAGATAAGTCTTAGCAAAGCGACATGCACCTGCCGCATATATAACGCTGAGGTGCGAGGCTTTTTGTCTTGTAGGTTAATGAACTAAATGTATTATTTCCTTATAATCTTTTTACTCCTATATTGTCAAGAAAAAAATTCTTTATGTATAAAAAATTAACATCATTTTATTTTTAAAAAATCTTTTTTAACTTCTTTTTTATTTTCTTTTACAAAAGATACCCAGTTTTTAAACCATTTGGGTGCGGAAGGAGAAAATATATGCGTATAACTTGCAATCATATTTTTATAAATAATACCGTCGCTTGCTCCGTTTACCCCAAATCCTTTTTTCACATTAAAGACAAAATCCATGTTATCCGGCGATGGTGTTTCTAAAAATGAATGATGGAACTCGTGTCCTTTAATAAATTTAATCTTATTAAACCATAGCCTGCTATTTTTATCGTAAAAGGCAGGCGTTAATTTGGTGTAGCCATGCCCTTTAGGTTTTTTCGTTAATTTTACATCGGCATCTATTGCTCCGGTCATTTCGCATACGATATCGCTGTAGGAAATGCTTTTACAAAGATACATAAGTCCGCCGCACTCGGCATAGACAGGAAGACCCGTTTCAATCTTTTCCCTTATATCTCTTCTTAAATCAATGTTTGACTCTAAATCCCTGCAGAAAATTTCCGGGAAGCCTCCCCCTATATAAAGGGCGTCAATATCGGGCAGACGGCCATCTTTAAGCGGAGAGAATTTGATTATCTCGCAACCCAAATTCTCAAGCGCTTCAATATTTTCATTATAATAAAAATTAAATGCATTATCGTAAGCAAGACCTATTTTGACTGTGTTTCGGACATTCCTTGCTTTATTCTTTTTCCGAAATAAAGAAGGTAAATTTTTAATGCCGCCGTAAGATTTGCCCGCAATTTTTGAAATCTTTATAATGCCATCTATATCGATATAATCTGAAATTTTAGAAGACATATTGGAAACAAAATTTTCGATGTCTTCGGCGGAAAGCGTAGATAAAAGGCCGAGATGCCGTTGTTTTATGGAAAATTCAGGGTCATTCGGAACATTACCGATTACCTTAAAATCGGTATAATAATTAATTGCTTTGATTAAATTTTTTTCATGCCTTTTACTGTGCACCCTGTTAAGAATTATCCCTTTTATATTTACATCCTTGTCAAAGTTTTGAAACCCTAAAATAAGCGGAACAACCCCCCTGTTTAATTCCCCTACATCGATTAAAAGAATTACGGGGATGTCCAGGAGCTTTGCCATCTCCGCATTAGAAGATTTTCCGTATATGTCAAAAGAGTCGTGCAGCCCATGATTCCCTTCGACAATGCTAACATCTGAATTAAGCGAATATTCTAAAAAGTGCTTTTTAATTTTATTTTTGGACATAAAATAAAAATCCAGGTTATAGCAGTTTTTACCCGTAGCCGTGCTTAACCACATTGGATCTATAAAATCGGGGCCCTTTTTAAAGGGTTGAACTATAAGCCCTCTATCCCTAAGCAGCCGCATTATAGCTATAGAAATGGTTGTTTTGCCAGAATTCCTTTTTGCCGCAGAGATGTAAAATCCGTTGATGCGGTTATTTTTTTTGTTATTGCCGGTAATATCATTCATCTTGCTTCCTGAGTTCTTTTATTTTTGAAATTAGATTGAGCTTGTAAGAAGAAAGTTTTTTACCTTCGGTATCTTTGTGTTCTATGGAATATATCCTTTCGGTTCCAAGAATGAATAAGGAAAATTCGTATTCCGCGGATTTTTCTTTGTCGAAATAGTGCTGATGAAACGCAAATTCATCATCTTCTTCAATTATTTTACTTATGTAAAACACCTCGAGTTTTGCCTGTAAAGGGAGGCCGTCGAAATATTTAAGCAATTCCAGGATATATTTTTTGCTCAGTTTGGTAATCTTTAAGATATAATCTAAATCATATTTAAATTTCATAAAATGACGGGATGGCGGAGAGAGAGGGATGAGCACTTCAGCAGACACAAAAGCCTTGCTTTTGTAAACGCCTGCTTACGTATCTTACGGACGCTAAAAGCGACAAACCCCTTTGCGCCCTTCGGGCTTCGGGGGTTCGAACCCCTCTCTATCCTGTCATAATCAAATGTACTTATTAATTTATTAATTAACTTTATTATCATAACTGGCGGAGAGAGAGGGATTCGAACCCCCGGTAAGCTTACGCCTACAATTGATTTCGAGTCAATCGCCTTCAACCGGACTCGGCCATCTCTCCGTTAAAAAATAATACTTTATATATATTTATATAATCGTAAATTAAATTCCATATTTCATATTGATGGCGGAGAGAGAGGGATGAGCTTCGCTGAACTCCGTTTCCGAACCCCCGGTAAGCTTACGCCTACAATGAGCTACGCTGAACTCCGTTTGATTTCGAGTCAATCGCCTTCAACCGGACTCGGCCATCTCTCCGTTAAAAAATAATACTTTATATATATTTATATAATTGTAAATTAAATTCCATATTTCATATTGATGGCGGAGAGGGAGGGATAAGCTACGCTGAACTCCGTTTGATTTCGAGTCAATCGCCTTCAACCGGACTCGGCCATCTCTACCGTTTTTAAAAAAAATTATTTAACTTGCCTTATTTAATTTACCGAATTCGTAACTCAAATAGCCCCTCGGTATTTCTCCCGTAAAATGCGCAACGACATATCCATTTTTATTTATAATAAACGATTGCGGTATTTCATATATATTCCCGTATGCTTTTTCGATAGAATAATCTGCCATGCCTATCGGATAAGTTATGATGCCGCCTTTAAAGGTTTTTACAAAATGCATCACATATTTTTTCCCCTGATTATTAACGGAAAGGCCGATAATTACAAAACCGTCTTTTTTATGCAATTTATAAAATTTTTCAAGCCTTGGTATTTCGTCCCTGCACGGGGGACACCATGTGGCCCAAAAATTTACGAGAATAATTTTGCCTTTATAATTTTTAAGGGATAGAACCATGCCCTGATAATTTAAACTCGGGACAGAAAATTGGGGAGCCTTCACCTCGCTCCCTGACTTTTTAACGCCGTTTTTCCATAGCAAAGAAGGCGCTTTAACTACTAAAATAGAAACGACGACAACCGCCGCCACAAAAATTAAAGCCTTAAAAATTTGAGAATATTTTCTATCCATTATTTATTAAATCCCCCTTATATCTTATGCTTAAATATATTTAATTAATAATTTACTTTTGTAAATTTTAACATAATCTTACATTATTATCAAAAAATTATTAATGCAATTTTTATTGGCCTTTAATTAATTTTTAAAATTTTAATTTTTATGATATATTAATCTAAAACTAAAGTTAATTGACAAAAGAAGCGGAGGTCTTATTTGATGAAGGTAAACAAGGCAATCTTCCCTGCCGCAGGTCTTGGAACAAGGCTTTTACCCATTACAAAATCTATCCCGAAAGAAATGCTGGTGTTAGTCGATAAACCGTTAATACAATACGGCGTCGAGGAATGCATAAGCGCAAAAATTAACGATATAATCATTGTAACGGGCAGAGGAAAAACAGCCATAGAGGATTATTTTGACAGATCAATCGAGCATGAAATTATGCTAAAGGAAAAGGGGAAACACGATTTGTTAAAATCCGTCAATGATATTTCCGATCGTATCAACCTCACATATACCAGGCAAAAAGAGGCATTAGGTTTGGGGCATGCAATTTTATGCGCTCAAAACATGGTCGGAGAGGAACCGTTTGCGGTAGTTTTAAGCGATGATATAATAGACTCCGATATTCCGGTAATGAAACAAATGATAGATATATATAAAAATTACAGGTATTCTATTTTAGCCGTTCAGAGGGTGCAGGACGAGGATGTTTCAAAATATGGAATAATACAGGGAAAGGAAATAGCAAAAGGGCTGTTTAAAGTCGAAGACCTTGTCGAAAAACCTGAAATTAACGAAGCCCCTTCTAACCTTGCTATAATAGGCAGATATATTTTAATGCCCCAAATTTTTGATTTCATAAGCAAAACAAAGCCCGGGAAGGGCGGAGAAATTCAACTTACCGATGCCATTAAATCTCTTCTTTCCATTCAGCCGGTTTATGCCCTTGAATTTGAAGGGGTAAGATACGACGGCGGGAATAAACTTGACTTGCTTAAGGCTCAAATAGTGTACGGGCTAAAAAATGCCGAACTAAGGAACGGACTTATAGATTTTATTAAAAAGCTGGATTTTGTTTAAATTTGTTTTGATTTTTAACGGAGAGCGGCTACATGGATTTTCTTGATGAAAATGAAAATTTTAATAAAAAGATAATAAAATTCAAAAAAGAAGTTGAAAGATTGTTTAATTATCTTTTTGGATCTTTTTCGCTTGAGGAATCGGCCTATTCCTTTAAAACAAATGGTCCGCCGATAGATATTTATATAAATCGCAGTAAATTAGCAGTGGAAATAGAACTGCCCGGGGTTTCTAAGGAAAATATTGCCATCGGCGTTCGCGACAATATTCTGGCAATAATGTGGAAACTTGAGCCCAAAACTAATTCTAATATCAATTTTTTTTGTTTGGAAAGAAGATTCGGAAAGTTTGAAAAATTTATACTTCTGCCGATAAGCCCCGCCAAACATTTTGTTAAGGCTGTTTTATCCAACGGGGTTTTAAAAATAAGCTTTGAATTAAGCGATATTTTTATCCACTCGGATGTGGGAATACCTATTCATTATGACGAATCTTAGGATTATAAAATATATAAAATATAAAGGCGTAAGATTAAGATACAGGCTTTGGTTATAACAAATTATAATGAACAAATTTTGAGAATTTATAGTATAATAATATTATAATAATAGATATTTATATATTAGATTCTATTAACACATATTCTATACGGGAGCTTCCAAATATGGTGAGAGCAAATCAAAAAGATTTTGAAAGTTTATCGGACAACATCAGTGAAATTGCGATTGGTAAAGGCGAAGGCGCTGACCAACCCAATTTAGCCGAAGAAATTCAGGTACCCGAAGTTATCCCGCTACTCCCCATCAGGGACCTTGTTCTTTTTCCTTTTATGATAATTCCTCTTTTTGTCGGAAGAGAAGCATCCATTAAAGCGGTTGACGAGGCTATAGCTAAAGACCGGCTGATACTTTTATCCGCTCAGAAGGATATTGTCGTCGAAGAACCCTCGCAGAACGATATTTATGATGTCGGGGTTGTTGCGATGATAATGAAAATGCTTAAACTTCCTGACGGAAGAGTTAAGATATTGGTTCAGGGCATATCAAAAGCTAAAATCGAAACATTTGTTCAAATAAAGCCTTTCTACCTTGTAAAAGTATCAAAGATAAAAGAAGAAAATATTGTCGATATAACGCCTGCTATCGATGCTTTAATGCGAAATGTAAAAGAACAGCTTGAAAAATATGTTTCTCTGGGAAGACTTCCATCGCAGGATATATTAATAATATTAGAAAATGTCAATAATCCAGGAAGGCTCGCCGATATAGTGGCGTCTAATTTGGGATTGAAAGTGGAGGAATCTCAAAAAATATTGGAAGATTCCGACCAAATAGAAAGACTTAGAAAGGTTAACGACATACTGGCAAGGGAAATTGAAATTCTCTCTATGCAGGCCAAAATCCAATCCCAGGCAAAAGAGGAAATGACAAAAACCCAAAGAAATTATTTTCTCAGGGAGCAACTCAGGCAAATAAAGCAAGAATTGGGAGAAACGGATGAAAAAACTCAAGAAATAACGGAATTAAGAGATAAGATACTTGCGGCCAAGATGCCGCCGGATGTTTTGAAAGAAGCCGAAAAGCAGCTTTCAAGATTAGAAACGATGCATCAGGATGCCGCCGAAGCATCAACCGTTAGGACATATTTAGAATGGCTTACCGATGTTCCGTGGTCAAAGAAAACAAAAGATAATTTGAACATAGAAACGGCAAAAAAGATATTAGATGAGGACCACTATGATTTGGAAAAAATTAAGGAAAGAATACTTGAATACCTCAGCGTTAGAAAACTCAATAAAAAAATGAAAGGACCTATACTGTGTTTCATCGGACCTCCGGGCGTCGGCAAAACATCTCTCGGAAAATCTATCGCGAAAGCCATGAATAGAAAGTTTATCCGGGTTTCACTGGGCGGAGTGCATGACGAGGCCGAAATTAGGGGGCACAGAAGAACTTATGTCGGGGCTCTTCCGGGAAGAGTTATTCAGGGCATTAAACAGGCAGGGACTAACAATCCTGTCTTTATGATCGATGAAATAGATAAAATAGGCACCGATTTTAGGGGCGATCCATCCTCCGCCCTTTTGGAAGTATTGGATCCGGAACAAAATTTTTCGTTTTCCGACCATTACTTAAATGTTCCGTTCGATTTATCGAATGTTATGTTCGTTGCCACGGCTAATGTCGCCGATACTATACCTTCTCCGCTTAGAGACAGAATGGAGATTATAAATTTATCGGGATACACCCTTGAAGAAAAAGAAAAGATTGCGGAAAAATATCTTATTTCAAGGCAAATAAGAGAAAACGGGCTAAAAAAGGAGTATATCGAATTTAAACCAAGCGCTATCAGGACTATTATCTCTGGATATACGCGGGAAGCCGGCTTAAGAAACCTGGAGCGCGAGATTGGAACCATATGCAGAAAAGTGGCAAAGCTGATTGCCGAAAATAAAATTAAAAAATATACCATAACCAATAAAAATATCCATAAATATCTTGGCACTATAAAAATCCTTCCCGAAGAGGAAAGACAGAAGGATGAAATCGGCGTTTCCACAGGGCTTGCATGGACCCCGTTCGGAGGAGAAATTTTATACATAGAGACCGTGCTTGTTAAAGGAAAAGGGGGATTATCGCTGACCGGCCAGCTTGGCGATGTCATGAAAGAATCGGCGCAGGCCGCCCTCAGCTACGCAAGGTCAAAAGCCGACGAACTTGGCATAAAACCGGATACATTCGAAAAAAACGACATTCATATACACATACCAGAAGGGGCAATACCTAAAGACGGCCCGTCGGCTGGAATTACTATGGCAACATCTTTAATTTCCGCCTTATTAAAAAAACCGGTTAAAAAAGATATTGCTATGACCGGCGAAATTACTTTAAGAGGCAATGTTCTTCCTATCGGAGGATTAAAAGAAAAGTCTTTAGCCGCTTTGAGGGCGGGCATTAAAACAGTTTTGATACCGGAGCGAAACAAAAAAGACCTTGAGGAAATTTCTCAATTAGTTAAGAAAAATTTAAAATTCGTACCGGTTAGACACATGGACGAAGTTATAAAACAAGCAATAGTCGGAACATTTAACTCAAAACCTGCCGGTAAAATAAAATCTAAGCAGGCAAGTAAAATAAATTAAAAAGTGAGGGCGAAAAAAAAAGAAGTACTAAATGAAACCGAGTTAATAAGAGAGATTGAAAAAATAAGCCTTATAACCCAAAAATTTAATAAATCTATAATTATCAAATCTATAGGTGATGATTGCGCTATTTTCAGAGATAAAAACGGCATGCTTGTCAGCACCGACAGTATAACGGAAAATGTTCATTTCACGCTTAAGTTTTATAGTTTTTATGAAATAGGTTCCAAGTCTTTGCTCGTCAATTTAAGCGATATAGCCGCAATGGGAGGCACCCCTCGTTTATTTACCTTATCGCTATTTATTCCTGATTATGTAAATGAAGAAAATATTAAAGAAACCCTTTACGGCGTGGTCGGCGTTGCAAAAAAATACAGGGTTTCGCTTATAGGGGGCAATATATCGCGGGCATCCGAATTTTCTATATCCATAACGATTATAGGCGACTATAAAGACGACAATGTCATAAAAAGGGGTAATTCAAAAATAGGCGATGCGGTTTTTGTTTCGGGAGAAATTGGAAATTCATGGATGGCGTATTATTTGCAAAAACATGGGAAGCATATCGATAAAAACTTCGTCAACCTCGAAAATTTTGAAAAAAAAACCATCGAAAACTTTATAAACAAATTTAAACTTCCTACCCCAAGAATTAAATTAGCTAAAGAATTGGCTGTAAGAAAACTTGCGAATTCCTTAACGGATATTAGCGACGGTTTATACAAAGATATTTCCAACATTCTAAGACTTTCTCAGGGGGTCGAGATTTGGATAAACGAACTGCCCGTTAATGAAAACCTGAAACACATTGCAGAACTGTTAAAAATTAGGAAATGCGCGGACAATATTATATCGTTCGGCGAAGATTATGAACTTTTGTGGACAGCCGACGATAAAAACGAAAAAGAGGTTTTAAACTTATCAAGCAGGCTTGGAATCAAGATTAAAAAAATAGGGCGTGTCGTAAATGGAATTAACGGAATTAAGTTTCTAAAAAACGGCGTTGCATATCCTGTTAAAGATTCGACTTTTAGGCACTTATAATCCTCTTTTGCATCTTTACATTGCGCATCTTTATGAATACATAAAAACTGAATGTTTTTATCGTAAAAATTAATATTAATTAAACATAAATATAATATATACTTAGCAGATGTATCTCCTATCCTATCTTTTATTTTTTATTTTATTTATCGCAATTTCATCGATTTTTTCCATTTCCGAGTCTTCCGTTTTCTCATTGACTCAGGCAGATATAGATGAATTAAATCTAAAAAAAAAGAATAAGATAATATTCCTGATAAGAAAATCATCCATATTTCTTGTGATAATTTTAATCGGGAATATGACCGCCAATGTTATAACCGCAAGTTTCGGATCGATAATTTTAACAGAATATTTTCACAAAATACCAGAAATTTATTCTATTATATCAATCTCCTTTACCCTCATTATTTTAGCCGAAATTATTCCAAAAATTATAGCGCTAAAGAAACCCGTAGAATTATCTTTAATCGTTTCGCGTATATTTTATCCTGCCATTTTTTACGCAGAAATCTTAATGGATAAAATTGGGATTAAAGGAAAACAGTTCCAGCTAAAAAAGGATGAAGCTATTTCCAACGAAGAACTGAGAATGATAATAGAAATCGGTAAAACCGAAGGCGAAATAAAAGAAAAAGAATACGAGTTTCTTAAAAATTTCTTAAAACTTTCTTATTTAAAAGCCGGTAATATTATGACAAAGAGGGATAATGTTTTCGGATTAGATGTAAATACCCCTGCCTTAACCGCGGTGAAGCTTATCGAGGAAAACCATTTTTCCCGCATGCCTGTATATTTTAGAGAGAAAGATAATATCATAGGAATACTTCTCGCCAAAAACATACTTTCCAGAATGTACAATCTTGGGGAGGAAAAAAGAACTCTTAACTCTTTTTTGATTAAGCCTTATTTCATACCGTCGTCAAAAAATGCCCTGGAACTTTTCAGGGAGCTTCAAAGAAAAAAGATTCATATTGCAATTGTAGTAAACGAATACGGAAAAATGACGGGCATTGTTACTATGGAAGACCTGCTTGAGGAAATATTTGGTGAAATAGAGGATGAATACGATGTTCAATAATCCATATCTTATTTATATAATTATAATTATTGCCTCAATATTTTTCGAAGGATTTTTTGCCGGGTCGGAAATCGGCATTATAAGTTTTGACAAGATTAAAGTAAAACACAAGGAAACTCAGGGAAATAAACTTGCTAAATTTTTGCTTAAAATGACAAAAAGGCCCGAAAGCACATTTTCTACTTCCCTTATCGGAAACAGTGTCGCTTATACGACAGCTTCCATTTTAGCAACGGCTATTATATATCGATATGCCCGCTCTTACACTCCATTTATCGTGGCAGTTATTCTTACGCCTATTATGGTAATTTTCGGCGAAATTATTCCAAAAATGATATATAGAAGACATGCAAATAGCCTGATGTTAAAAAGTATCCCCCTGCTTGCCGCCTTTGGGGTTATATTCTTTCCGATCAATATTATTTTTATAGCTTTCTCCAAATTTTTAAATGTAATTTTTAAAAGCAAATCTAAAAATGTATTTTTAACAAAAGATGAACTTATAAAAGTCCTGACGATAAGCGGCAACATAGAAGAACTTAAAGAATATGATAAAAAGATTATAAAACGGATATTCGATTTTAGGGATAAAACCGCTAAAGACATTATGATCCCGCTAATCAATGTGGTGGCGGTGGATGAAAAGGCAAGCGTAAAAACCGCAAGGCAAATCCTGGTAGAATCCAATTATTCAAGAATACCCGTTTATAAAGACCGTATAGATAACATATCCGGCATTGCATTTGCTTTCGATATTTATAATATGGAAAATATGGATAAGGTAGTAAGCGATATAGCTAAGCCTGTTCTTTTTATACCGGAAACGCTAAAAATATCGACAATAATGATTAGGATGCAAAAAAGCCGCCAGCAAATGGTCGTAGTTGTGGATGAATATGGGGGGGCATCGGGAATAGTAGCCTTTGAGGACATACTGGAAGAAATAGTCGGAGAAATTAGGGACGAGACCGATGAAGAAGAACCCATGTATAAAAAGATAGGCAAAAATACTTATATAATAAATGCAAGGCTTACATTAGACGAATTATCGGAACTTTTTAATTTAAAAATAGAAAGGCACCCGGAAGCAGATTATGAAACCGTCTCCGGTTTGATAATGGATAGACTCGGAAGAATACCTGTTCCGGGCGAAAAGTTCACAATAGATAATCTTACCTTTACAATAACGCAATCAACAAGCAAATCATTAAAAGAGGTAATTTTAAGCTATTGATAAACAGTTAATAAATATTAAAATGTTACCCGTGCTTTCACTTTTAATTTTTTCATTTAATTTACTTAATTTAACTTATTAAGTTAACTAATGCGCAACAGCCCTGTCTATCATCTGTTTAAATGCATTTTTAGGCGCTGCCCCAACTATCTGGTCCACCACTTTTCCGTTATTAAACAAAATAACCGTCGGTATCCCTCTTATCCCATATTTACCTGGAATAACCTGATTTTCATCAACATTTACCTTGCCCACTTTTATGGTGCCGTCATAATCCGATGCCATCTCGTCGATGATAGGGGCAACAGCCCTGCATGGAGCACACCAAACAGCCCAAAAATCCACAAGAACCGGTTTATTAGATTGCAAAACCTCTGTTTCAAAATTGGCATCCGTAAAGGCTAAAACTTTTTCTGAAGCCATAATGAGTAAATCCTCCTTAAATTTTAATTTTGTTTAAATGTCCCTTTGTTTCATAAAACAGGCTTTTATAATTTTTATACACTAACCCTCTGTTCCGATCTCAAAATCAAAGAATCCGCTATTTTATTAAATACGGCTTTTACCTCCGGATGTATATCTTTTGTCATAATGGGTTCACCTTTATCGGAGAGCTCGCAAATTTCTTCTACTATGGGCACCTCGCCCAGAAAATTAACGCCTAATTTTTCGGCAGTTTTTTTAGCGCCGCCATGTTTAAATATATCCGAACGCTTATTGCAATGGGGGCATATAAAATAGCTCATATTTTCGACTATGCCAAAAACAGGAACATTAACCTTATCGAACATACCCAACGCCTTTTTGGCATCTATAAGGGAAATATCCTGAGGCGTGGAAACTACTATGGCAAAATTTATCGGAACGGTTTGGACTAATGTAAGCTGGATGTCTCCCGTTCCAGGGGGAAGATCTACGACTAAAAAATCGATTTCGCCCCATTCTACATCTTTTAAAAACTGCGTCGTGACCTGCATAACTATAGGCCCTCTCCAAATAGCGGGAGCATCTTCCGGAATTAAAAATCCTAAAGACATAAGTTTAATCCCAAATTTTTCTACAGGTATTATTTTATTTTGAGAAGTTAAATCGGGTCTTTTGTTTATGCCCATCATCGTGGGAATACTCGGACCATACAAATCTGCATCCATAAGGCCCACTTTTTTACCTTGCTGCGCCAAGCTGATGGCTAAGTTGACGCTAAATGTGGATTTTCCTACGCCGCCTTTACCGCTTGCAACGGCAATAATATTTTTTACGCCGAAAATAGGGGCTCGCTCCTCAAACGGATTTTTATTGGGCTTACCTCCGTTATCTCCCGAAGAACACCCGCAAGAAGATTCTTCCCCGCTTTCCTCGCCGCAGCCGCACGAAGAACCGTGCTCTTCGTTATCCCCGCATCCGCATCCGCCGCCTTCTTCAAAATCATAAGCCCCGTCTTCGCTATCCGCGTTAAATTTATTCAATTCCTTTTCATCGTCATGATTATGCATAAATACCTCTTTAGTTTAGTTTGATTATTATTTAATATTAATTCTATTAATTTAAGTTTGTGGGTATTACATTATATTTAAACATAGCCATATATGTTATATATAAATATTAATATATTTATATTATCATAGCTTTTTAGTTGTTTCAACCTAAAAATCTGATTACACGGTATTGGCTATTTTAAACGCATCCATAAATGCGCTGACGGAAAACTCCGCCCTGCCCGGACCTGCCTCGCCGTACCCTTCAGGAACGGGTAAATTGTACTTATAATGGAGTTCATGCCATTTGAGAAGCAGTTTAACATAATACTCAAGAGGAGCCGATGAATTTCCCAATTTCCCGAGCTTGCTTGTCTTTTCGGGGCACCATGTGGTGTACCTCGGTATAACATTATTGGACATAAAAAATTCCAGCCCCTCTCCCGTTGAATTAATGGCGTCGTCTATGCTTTTAAACCCGTAAGGTTTGGAAAGTTCGACTCCCGCAACAAAATTTGGAATAACTCTGTATTCCCCGAATATAGACACGGCATCCACTATTCTTTTTATCCATTCATCTCTTCCGACAAATTTGGACTTTCCGGGACAAATATTATCAAAAAGCCCTTTATCCCAGACCTCAAAGTTGGTATGATAAATGTAAGCTCCTGCATCCTTAAGTCTTTTAAGGTTTTTTGCATCGTGAGCCTGAACGACAATCTTGCTTATCCATTTGCCTTTGTATTTATCTTCTATGGCTTCTAAAAACCTGACATAAAAATCTATCTCCGTATCTCCGTTAAATTTAAATTCATCTATAATGCTTCCTCCAGTCAATGTATAAGCCTTAGATTCGGAATCCTCCGATGAGCCGATTATGCCGAGAGCATCGATAATGTCGTCTATGGATTTTACGGCGGAATAGCTTTTGTTTGTTTTCTTTTGATTTACGTAATTTGAGTTCATATCGCAAAATGCGCATTCGCTCTTATTTTCAAAATACTGGCACATTCTGAAAACTGCGAGATATACTAAGTAGCCCCATTCGATAGTGGGAGCGATATCCCTGACCGATTTCCCTGACGGGGTTTTTTGCAGCATGTAGGATTTTTCGGGTGAAAAAATAATATCCCCTATAAAATTATCGTCAAGAAACAGGACATATTTGTTCGCAGCCGCGTCAAACTTAACCCTGTAAGGGGAAGATTTATTAATCCTGACGGAGATAATAGTTCGTTTTAGGTTATATATCCCGCTTTGAAGGGCAATTTCTTCCGGATATTTTTTTGTGATTATATCGTTATCATTATCTATGTTAAAAGAAAAAATGAAATAAGATTTGCTTGAAAAATTTTTAACATCCGTTAACGGTTCGAAGAAAATCCCCTGTCTTAATATGTCTTCTTTTATGATGGCTTCGGGGTTTAATAAATGGCCGTATTCTTTAATGAAAAAGTCCAACTCGCCTATATGTTTATTTACCATAGTCTTTTATTTTATTACTTTAAGAAAAAAAATTCAATCGATAAAATTTTCCCTTTACATAAACGGTAAAAAAATATTATAATGTAAAATATATATATAAATATATTATTCTAAATTATACAAAAATAATTTATTGATTTATTTAATTAATTATTTATTTTTAAGATACTTTAATTTTTGGTTTTAATAATGAATTTTGTGCTAACCTGTATTCTTAATTTAATTTATTTTATTTAATTGAGGATTTATATTATGAAAACATTGCAAGCTAAGCTATATATTCTTTTTAGCTTATTTTTTCTTAGCAGAGAAAAATTAATCAAAGACACTATATCGATAATACCGCCGGAATATAAAAACATTGCATATTTAAGTGATATAGAATTCACTATTTTCGCGTATTTTTCTTATAAATATACCCATTCATCCGCAAAAGAAAAAAAGAATTATGAAAAAAACGGCATAACGGTTTCCTATAAAGAATTAAACAGATTATATATCTCAACGCCGCATCTCGCAACCGTGCTTAAGAGTTTGCAAGACAATAAGCTCATCAATAAATCTACTTTAAGCGAAGATAAACGCAAAACGAATTACATCCTGCCTTATAGCGAACTTAAAAAATTTAACGAGATAAATATAAAAGCTCTTCAGTTTTGCGATTTCAATGAAACCGACACATATATTATCAATAATTTAATAAAGGGAACGATAGCCCTCCTTAAAAGCAACAAGATAATTAATGACGAGCAGGAAAAAAACCTTGACGATTTTTTAAATAAATCCGATAATTATTTTAAATTTTATTATGTAGTGCTTGCTTTATGGACAAGCAGATATCTCATAACCAGTTTTCAGATTAAATTAATGGGACCGTCAGAATTTATGGTTTATGCACTGATAATAAAATTTTATATTAAAAACGATAAAAAACCTATTACAACTAAAAAAGTTAAAGAAGAGACAGGCCTTGCCCCTTCTATTATCAGTCAAAGTTTCAAGAAGTTCATCGATGAAGACATCATAACAAGAAAAGAAATAAATAAATTTAAAGTATATTTTTATATCAATAAAAAAAACCTTGAAAAAAGGCTTATGAATGATACCATAATAATCGATGAAATTACTAAAAATTTCAAAAACGAGGATGAGAAAAGTTTCGAAAAACTTGTCGATAAATTAAGCACCACCCTGACAGGTAAATTAAACAGTTTAGAAATAAACAAAGTATGCCTAAACAAAAAATGCGGAATGGAAATCCCGTTGATGCCCGGACTTAAATATTGCCCTTATTGCGGGGAAAAAGTTGCTTAAAGAGGTTTAGCCATTTTAACGGGAATAATTTATATATTAGCATCATATTTACTGGGAAGCATCCCCACCTCTGCCATAGTTGCAAAATTTAAGGGGGGGATAGACCTGACTACGGCGGGAAGCGGTAATCTCGGCGCAACAAATGTTTCCCGGGTTATAGGAAAGAAATTTGGTTTTGTTACGCTGGTAATAGATGCGGCAAAAGGGTTTATACCGGTATTTTTGGCAATAAAATTATCCCATCTGCCTTTATTTTTTTTATCTTTAATAATTATAGCCCCCGTAGTAGGCCATTGCTATTCGATATTCATAAAATTTAAAGGCGGGAAAGGGGTTGCTACGGCGCTGGGAGTATTTCTTGCCATATCCCCCGAAGCGGTTTTAATGGCTTTTTTAATATTCTTAGTAATATTATTTTTTTCAAGGTATGTTTCGCTTGCTTCGATGATAAGCGCTTTTTTGATGCCGTTTTTAATATTTTACACTCTTAAAAGCATTTACCTGTTTATTGCATCCGCCTTCATAGCAATTTTAATAATATACAAACATTCCCCTAATATAAAGAGGCTTTTAAACGGGGCGGAAAATAAGATAAAAAAATAAATTTTTTTATCTTATTTTACTTTACCGTAACCAATCTGGAGCTTAATGCCGTAATTACATTGTTGACTTTAATGATTGCCTCGTATATGTAAATCTTCGGAGCAGATTTTGGAATCGTAACAGGCAAAACGGTTTTGTAGTAACCTTCCTTTTCAATATTGGTGCTTGTGGCATGATTATAAAAAATCTTTCCGTCTAACCCTTCCAATATTCTTGTTTCTTGAATGGAATGATTTTTGATATTATTGGATGCCCCGATAACATTATATTCCATAATTAACTTAATCTTATTACCGGCCGTTACCGATTTGGGAGCGGTATATATTTTCAGATTGGATATTAATACGCCTTTAACCTCTTTAAAGTTAATTTTTGGAGCGGCAGCGGCAGGATCATAAATAAACTCATTGCTTGCCAATTTATAGGGGGTGTTAAGCATAGACATTCCTCGAATCTTACCCTCCCTTGTGACAACATACTTTCCTGTTACATAGCCCACGCCGTAACCTATAGATAATCCGGCGGCAGTTCCTATTATTGCGCCAATCGGACCTCCTGTTAACGCTCCTATTACAAAACCGGTGCCTGCTCCAAATAATGCCCCTGTGGTTCCGCTTGCCGCAGTCGCCCTTGAAGTTGCGCATCCGCTAAGAGAAGACGAAGCAATAAAAATCGAGAGCAAAAGGATGATTGCTATACCAAATCTTTTTTTAATATTAATTTTATTATTTTTCATGTCCCTAAAACCTCCTTTATCTTAATTTTATGGCTATATGCTACCCGCGCATCTTATTACTATATATAATGTGCAATGCAAACTTATAAACCGCAAATCAGCTTAATAATATAATAAATTTATGCGTGTTGCAACAAAAATCGTATTAGAATCGTGTAGAATAGTGTTAATACCTATACCTCCCTCCCCGCTGTTTTCGGAATAATTATATCTTATTTTATTCCAAAAATCCGGCGGGTGGATACAATATTAAGATTAAGAAGGCACTTTATGGAAAGAGTGCCGATTTCGCAACTTTATTATTACTGCAAAATGAAAGGCGCGTTTTTGGTTATTAATGCCGTCAGCGTATATTCGCCCGGACCCATTATGAAAATGCTCAATGCTACGACAAATTCGGTTAAAGCATATTCGTAACCCCCGTTCAAAATATTAAACCCGTGCGGCAGATGGAGTATAAATATCGCGCCGAGCATTACAAGCATTATGTTTAACGCCCCTATTCTTGTCAATATTCCGCTTATCATCGCAAGGCTTCCAGTCGTTTCGGCTATGCCTACCAATACCGCTATAATGATTGGGAAATGCATATACCCTGCAAAACCGGCTATACCTAGTCCGTCAAACCAATCAAATAAAATTCCCGTCCCATGGTAAAAAAAACTGAGAAACAGCACAAACCTTAAGAAAAATAAACTTATGGATTCTTTTTTCATTTTTGACCTCTTTAATTAATTTAATGTTTTTAAATTATAATTTTACCTTTCTTTCTTTCACCCGGCCGCCGGTCATATGTCCGCGGCCGGAGAAATTAATATGTTTTACTTATAACTTTATCCTCTTATCTCCTTCATAAACATATAAAGCATTTGGTCCTTCTTCATCCTTTATGCATTGATGCGAACCGTCGCAATAAGGCAAGTTCTTTGATAGCTGGCACCTGCAAATATAAATTGGAAACTCGCCCTCCTTAATTTCTAACGGTGAATTTTCGGTAATTTTTTTTAAATGAGCCATTCGATTTACCTCCTTAATAATCTTTGATTTAAATTTTAATTTAATTTACTTTAATTTAATTTAAGTTACTTTAGGCGCCTTATCCCATGGATACGATAATTATAAGTTGTTAGGTATATTATGTCAATTAGGGATTTTATTATTATTAAGTATATTTTTATATACTTAATTGACAATATATATTAAAATGTGGTAATATAATCATATAATTATAATGATTACAAGTTTCGAAATTCACTACTGCTTGCCATGCGCCGAGATAACATTACGATAAATTATTATATTAATATTTGATAAATTTAAATAACTATGGAAAATAACAAAAAGGAAGCTTTCTGTCCTGCGCAGGAAGCCTTTAAAATGCTTGCCAATAAATGGTCTTTAATTATAATTAAAGAACTTTCCAGCGGAAAGTTAAGATTTAATCAGATTAAGAAAAAAACGGAAGGGATTTCTGCCAGAGAATTATCTAAAAGGCTTGAAGTTTTGGAAGCTATAGGAGCGGTTAATAGAAAAATTATAAATGTTAAGCCTATAATGGTTGAATACAGTCTTACGGAAGCAGGTAAAGAGCTGGTTCAAGCAATAGAAATAATTCACAACTGGACAATTAAAAATAAGAAAAATATGAAAATATAGGGCAAATCGTTTTTAAAATTTATGTGATATAATTTAGTATAGTTGAATATGCGAAACGAAATAACATAAAATAAATCAATTTCTTTAAATTGGAGGCTTGAAATGTTTAAAAAGATTTTACTATTTTCGATTATGCTCTTAATGGCAGCCATTTTCACTTTTATCGTTAAATCCGAGGCTAAAATGATGAATGGAAAAGGAATGACGAAAATTGAGAAAATGAGAAAATTTAGGAAAATGGTGATGTTTTTTAAGCGTCATTCGCTGGGTTTTATTCCCATTTTTTACAAATATCACCCTGGACCGATGTGGGTAGTGAAGCATGCAAAGGCCTTAGATTTAACCCCGGCTCAGATAAAAGAAGGCAAAGTTTTACAAAAAGAGATGTTTCAGAAAACCAAGGTTGGAATAATGGCATTAAAGAATGCGATAAGGCAATACAGGACGGCAGCCAAACAGGAAAATCCCAGCATTAAAGGACTGATAACGGACGTTCAAGCCGTAGGGAACGCCGAAACCTATCTAGGCTACGAAATGATCCCCTTCCACATAAAAGCATACCGCTTATTAAATGCTTCGCAGAAAATAAAATACACAAGCTTAAGAAAAATGATGCTAAAAGCATATAATATGAAAATGAGGCATAAAATGATGATGATGCGCGGAATGATGAAAATGCTTCGCGGAAAAATGAAAATGCTCCATGAAAAAATGATGATGATGAATAGATAGATAGATAGATAGATAACAATTAACGCCCCGCCTAAATTTGTGGCGGGGCGTTAATTTCTAAGAACCGCCATGAACTCGTGTATTTCTTGCTATTTTAATCATTTTTTCTATTTTATGCATTAAAACTACCTCCCATATTATATTTTAAAATTACATCCCTAAAAGGTATACAACGTTTTTGAGTGGTGCGCCCAGAGGGATTCGAACCCCCGGCCTGCAGATTCGTAGTCTGACGCTCTATCCAGCTGAGCTATGGGCGCTTTTAGATTTGCAATATAGCAAAAATTGCGGTTAAGGCAGTTATGTCGTTAGCGTGCTTGTTATTACTATACTTTAATAATTGATTTTATATTATTAATTATATATAATAGTTCGGCATAACGCAAATTAAATAATCATTTTTTGCCGTTTTACATCATTCACTTTTTACCTGCCCCCGTAGCTCAGAAGGATAGAGCAGAGGTTTCCTAAACCTTTGGTCATCGGTTCGATTCCGGTCGGGGGCACCAGTTAAAAACAATCATATTCTTTAAAACCACCTTTATTATTTGGAAGTATTGCTTTCAATATCCATAAGGACTAAAATAAGCTCTGCATACGCCCATATCAATAAGAATATTAAGATTGATACAATAATCCCTCCGATCAGCGAAAAGAAAAATGAAGATATCGCCGAACCGAAATTGAATCCGGAAGAACCGTATAGCGCGGCCATTTTCCCTGCCTCATCAGCCCATATAAACGACATAATAAGGGTGCCGATTAAACCGGCAACAAGGTAAATTAAGGCGATAATTTTAAGAATGAAGGCGATAAGGGAAAGTGCGGGATATTTTGAGTCGTTCTTAAATGTACCTTTAAGTTTAAAATACGAAATGTAATTCATGGATGCCTCCTTATCAGGTTTTTAATTGTTATTTTTATAATTATTAATATTATATAATAAAAAAAATATATTTAAAGAAAAAATTTTGCTTTTGCGATACCTTTGCATTATATTATCATTAATAGAAAAAAATAAAAAAGGTATTCACGATGATTAAGAAAACCGGTCAAATCCATATTTTATCAATTAATTGCGGAAGTTCTTCCGTAAAATTTTCAATTTTCGAAATATCGGGTTCTTTGGATAAAAAAAATCCATTGTTAAACGCAGGAAGAATTTTTTCGGGGATAATAGAAGAAATCGGGACTAAATTTGGCGAGTTTCATTTCAAAATAAAAGACAAAGAAGATTTTGGAAAATTAAATTTTAAGGATCATTCCGAAGCAATAAATTTTATGATTCATAAATTAGGATTTAATATTGCCAATTTAAATATTAGCATTGTGGTTCACAGGTTTGTTCATGGAGGCGATGGATTTAGAAAACCTGTAATGGCCTCCCGAGAAAATATCGTTAAACTAAGCAGATTAAATGAACTTGCCCCTCTTCACAATCCTTCTAATTTAAAAGGGCTTGAGATTGCGTCGAGATACCTGCCTCACGCAAAACAGGTTTGCGTTTTTGACACCGCTTTTCACCATACCGTTCCCTTGTATGCAAGAATATATCCCATACCGCTCGATTATTACAATAGATATAAGGTAAAAAGATACGGATTTCATGGAATTTCATATTCTTATATAAATAATTTATTAAGTTTGAATAAAAAGGATATAAAAAAATTGATTATCTGTCATCTGGGCAACGGGGCAAGTATTTGCGCCGTAAAAAACGGTGTTTCCGTTGACACATCGATGGGTTATACCCCTTTAGAAGGCCTTATGATGGGAACGAGATGCGGCGATATAGACCCGTCCATACCGTTTATTCTTAAAGAAAAACTTAATGTTTCATGCGAAGAATTATACGACATTCTAAATAAAAAAAGCGGGCTTCTCGGCATATCCCAAAAAACTTACGATTTTAAAGAACTATTGACTTATAGCGATGAAAACTCGAAACTTGCCTTTAAAATGTATGCATATAGAATAACTAAATTTATCGGGGGGTATTGCGCCGCCCTGAACGGAATAGACGCTCTGGTTTTCACCGGGGGGATAGGCGAAAATTCTTCCCTCCTAAGAAAAAAGGTATGTAAAAACCTGGCTTACCTTGGCATAAAAATAGATGACCTGAAAAACAAAGAGGCTTCGGAATATTTCAATAAATTTGATTGCCATGGAAAAATCAAAATAAGAAAATCGATAAAGTCAATAGGCATCGGAAAAATTCCCGTTTTTGCCGTTCATACCGATGAGGACTTTCAGATGGCGAGCGAGGCTGTGAAGTTGCTATTTTATAAAAAACCGGCGGCAACTTAATAAATTTAAATTGCCAAAGTTTATATATTTTAATATACCGGCTACCGGCCTTTATTTATTATTTATTTTATTTATAAATATTTTCTTCCGCGGGGAACGAGCCGTTTTTTACCTCTTCTTTATAGCTTTTTAGCGCATTAACGATTAATGTTCTTGAATCGGCAAATTTCTTAACAAATTTTGGAGGTTTTTTATCCAGCATTCCGACCGCATCATAAAAAACAAGAACCTGTCCGTCCGTATATCTGCCTGCTCCTATTCCTATTGTCGGTATGGAAACATTATTCTGGACGCTTAACGCAGCCTCTTCGGGCATAGCTTCCAGAACTATCATAAATGCGCCTGCCTTTTCAAGCGCCACGGCATCATTGACAAGCCTTTCTATCTGGGATTCGATTCTTCCCTGAACCTTATAGCCGCCTAAAACATTTATGAATTGCGGCATTAATCCTATATGCGCCATAACGGGAATGCCATTTTCGGCTAATTTTTTTATGGTCATGCCTGCCGTCTCTCCGCCTTCTATCTTAACTCCGTTTGCGCCGCTTTCTTTTAAAATCCTGCCCGCATTAATCAAAGCCTGCTCTGGACTAACCTGATACGACATAAACGGCATATCGCAAGCGACAAAAACATCCGTTAAGGCACCCTTAACGATTTTAGCGTGGTAAATCATTTCTTCCAAAGTAACGCCAATAGTATTATCCTTTCCCTGAACGGTGGTTGCAAGAGAATCTCCCACCAACACTATATCGACGCCCGCTTCTTTCGCAATGCCCGCCGATATATAATCGTAGGCGGTAACCATCACGATTTTTTCTTTATCTAACTTCATTTTAATGAAGTCTGCTATTCCTTTCACTGTACAAAAAATATGGCTTGCGGTTTATACGATTTTGTTTAAAATATTGCCTGTCTGATTGACTCCGGCAGTAATCCGGCCATTGCCGTTATATTGGGTATTCGCATTGCCGTTGCCGTTATTGCCTGCATTAATATTGGATGTTGCATTTTGATTAAGGTTAGCAATGGACTCGTTTAAGGCGTTAACCAAACCCTGATTTATCGTTTTTACGGTGTTTAATGCCAAAGCGGCAGTTTTGTCGGCAACATCGTTAGGACCGGCAATATTTTGATACTGCCCGTTCTGGGCATACGATTGATTGTTATTAAAAAGCTGCAAGGCGGTCGGATTGTTATTTAAACCCTGAATCATTATAGCTAACGCCCCCTTTAAAAAATTTTAAAATTTAAATTGCCGTATTATTGTTTATTAATTAATATTCTAATTTATATATTACCACAAAAAGACGGATTGTCAAACGAGTTTACGCTCTTAAGGCGCTTAACGCCGGTGCCGCTAAGCGCTAAACTTGACATACTTATCTTTTGGACAGCCACAGACAGGGCATTTTTCCGGTGCTTCGGCCCCGACATGGGTATGGCCGCAAACAGGGCAAATATAGACGGTTCCCCCGTCAAAATCCTTTCCCGAATCTATCAGTTCTTTTGCCTTTTTATAAATATCCCTGTGTATTTTTTCAGCCTCTAATGCATAATGAGTGGAGCGCACGGCTTCTTTTTCATTTTGAAATTTTGCGACCTCGTAAAAAACGGGATACATCTCCTCTATCTCGTAATCCTCCCCGTTGAATGCGGCGCTTATATTTTCGCTCGATTTCTTAATGCCGCCCAAAGCCTTTAAATGATTTTTGGCGTGGACAAGCTCGGCGCGGGCAATAGCCTTAAAAACATTTGCCAGTTTAGGCTTGCCTTCATTTTTAGCCTCTTCCGAAAATATCATATATTTGACATGTGCCTGGCTTTCACCTGCAAAAGCAGCTTTTAAATCGTCTTCCGTCATCTTTCTCATTTTTAATTCCTCCATAAACGGTTATTTATTATTATTCAATAGTAAACAATAATTATTATTGTTTATAGGCATTATATCATAAAAATGCCTCAAATATGAATAAATTAATAAAAGTATATGCTGGATAGGGCTATATAATAATTTTTTAAATATCCAAGATATGTTCTTATAAGCTGCCTATATTTTTCATAGTTCTTTACCGAAATTAGGGGAGCTTTGGATTCAAACGCATAAAGGCAATTTAACGTATTTTTATTTTTTGAGTAAGAACATTCGCCGGAAGCCGTTCCTGCATTATTGCTTAATTTTAAAACCGCCGGCAAATAATAAATATTAGATTTTTTGGGAAGTTTAATAGTTATTTTTGCGATATGTTTAAATGGGTAGCCCATTACCATCGGGTAAATCCTGCGGGACTTTAAGACGGTATGAAGAAGCCCTGTGTCTTCGGGTATTATCTGATGAAATATTACCTTATCGCCTCTTGCCTGCCCATAGCGCTTATCTGAAAATTTCATTTTTAACATAATATTTTTATTAATATTATTAATATTTTTATATCTTAAATGCTCGATATTGGCTCCCGGAGCAAAATTATATAAGAAACCCGCCGCTTGAATCTTTTTTTGGTACCCGCTTGCATCTTTCAAAGACGATCTTTTAAAATTTGAATAAACCCCTTTATAAATAACTATAATTCTCCCGTTCAGCCGTCCGTTTTTGTCTATTTTTCCTCTGAATTTAAACACTTTTTCATTCATACCCGCTTTTTGAGCGGGAAGGGTTATAAATTTGTACCGGCGGCCGGATAACAGCTCAACTCCTTTTCTGCCTGATATGCTAAACGGAAGGCTAAAAGCCTTATATGAAGATGAATCCGGATATAAATAAAACCGCTTGCCGTTAATTTTTGTCCCGACAATTACGGAATCAAACTGTTTTGGGGAAACGGATTTGATATTTAAATTTGATGTATTTAACGATGTTACGAGAACGGGAAATGCGCGGACACCCTCAATATTCAACATTGTTATTAAAAGCGAGGCTAAAGACTTTGAATCGCCGTATCCGTTGGAAAGAGTGAAGGATGCGGGCTCAGGATTATAGCCGTTTATGCCGTAGCCTATCCCGACATATCTGAAAGATTTAACGAAATCGTTATAAATTGAAATTATTTTTTCTTTTTGCGCATTATTTTTATTCTTAATGCCGCCTATACTTTTTTTGACAAATCTTTTAATTTTTTTATCGGCTTTTTCGGACTTTATGAACAGCTTATTTATATGATTCAGCAATCTGCTCCACGAGGTATAAGTGGAAACAGAAATATACTTTCTATAATTTTTTAAAGGGGGCATATAGGATTCTTTTTTTATAGCCGGAATATTCTTAATACGCAAATAAAGTTTTATATATTTTTTGTTTTTTATATTTATGGCTTGTTTTACGACCGAAGATTTATTAACTATATTATGCAGATATAAATTAATATTTAAGCCGGCAGGATAAATTAAAGTAAAGCCCGTATCTTTAACGGGAATGGTGCGGGTAAAATAGTCCGAATAAAATGCTCCGTTTTTAATAAGCGGCTTAAAATTATAAAGTTCGTAAGAAAAGTTTATTATCGAACCGTCGGAGGCGGCAGGCATCGATAATGTTAAGTATTTTATATTTGAATATATCGGATATTTTATGGCAATGCCTGGCGAAACGACATTAACGGCATGCTTTCCTACCGGAATCTTGAACATTCCCTTAAGAAGCGTATAGGCATATAACAGCTTAACCTTCTGATATTTAGTAGAAAACGGAATAATGACTTCCGAAAATCTGTTTATCCCCCTTTGCGACAATATTTTTATGGATTCGCTGACATAAATTTTGGCTTGATAATTTTTATTTAGTTTAAGAATGACATTTTTTTTAAGCAATTCAGCCCCAAATTTTTTATATTTAAATTCCTCATTGGGCTTATTCGTTTTATTTTGGCGGATAATACCAAGAGCAAAAGAATTTACAGGATTTATAAGATTCAAACTGCTAATAATAATTGAAAAAAGAACCAAAAACAGTGATAATTTTAATGTCCTCATTACTTTAGCCCCTTACTAAAATTTAAACTTATAATAAATTAATGATACTTATAATTAATATAAAATGAACTTAATTTTTAAAATTCATAACCCGAACGGCCTTAATATTCTTAATTTAATTTGCATATGTTAAAAATGGAACATTTCCCGCAATTCTCTTCATTCTTGTTTTTAGGGCAAAGATCCAGTATTCCCAGCCTTGTAATGGCAAAATCATACTTTACCGGATCGAAACAGTCAAGTTTTTTAAGGTTCTCGGTTATCTCTTCCGCCATTTTAAAGGAAGGATTTTTATAAGTCGTTAAGCCGATATATTGACTGATTCTACCTATATGGGTATCTACCGGCATTATTAACTGGGACGGATTTATATCCTGCCAAATTCCAAAGTCAAGATTATCGGAATTTCTTACCATCCATCTCAAGAATAAATTTATTCTTTTGCACGGACTATTGTCAACCGGCGATGTGAAAAAGAAATGCACCATCGAATCTTCGGGCGGAACAGCCGAGTTATAAACAGACGAAAAATCTATAAGTTCAAGCGCCCTTTTTGAAAAACCGATTACGGCGTTTTTTAAATTTAAATCCGAGGGGTTATAGTCTTTAAGGAAAAAATTTTCGATTGAACCGTTTTTTTTAAGCATTTCGCTTAAAATTAAAAAAAGGGCGACGATATCCCTTTCCTTAATAAATCTGTAATATAAGCCGTTAAACAATTTGAAGCCGTCTGCCGCATTAAAATTAACCGTAAATTCATAAAATTTATGATTTACTATCCTGTCTATTTTATCTAAAATTTTAATAATTTGGCTGACATTGCCGAACGCAAACCCCGCAGCTATAAATCCGGCAACTTCTATATCTTTAATGTCTTCAAACTTGTGCACAAACCCTAACGGGTCGGAATATAAATAAGATTCCTCAAATTTTTCATATAAATCCTCAAGGCACTCTTTTAATTTTTTTTCCCGACTTTGCGGAGTTATATATTTGACGGCGCCGTTTCTGTAAACAAATGTTTTACCGTTCGGCAAAGACCAGCAGTCTCCCTCTTCGAGCGGATACGGCACATCCTTGCCCCTTCCGATAAAAACCTCTTTTCCGTCAATCAAGGTAAAAAAGTTAAAATCGTTATCCTCCCAAATCAAAGATTTGCCGGGGGATTCGTTGCTTAAGCCGCCTCCCGCATCTCCCAAGTTTAGTTTGCCGCCTCTTTTGCCGTTAGAACTCATTATATAGCTATGCCCCGCCGTTAAAATATAAGGATAAGAAATTTATGAACTCTGGGTTATCTTATAAGCAAAATCCATTCCGAATTTTTCGCAGTTTAGCAAATCCTCTTCAAACGGCGTCATTTGAATCTTTAAGCCGTCCTGCACGATAACAAACCTCAGGCTTTTAAGAATGTCCTGCACCATTTGAACGGCCTCGCCGCTCCAGCCGTAGCAACCGAAAACAGCCGCCTTTTTATTTTTAACATTCAGCATGACTAAAGACGATATCATATCGAATATCGGCTTGGGCGGCTTTGCGTTAAGGGTGGGGGAACCTACGATAACGGCATCGGAATCTTCGATTGTATCCACAACATTTTTAATGTCGGTATTTACCAAATTTACCAAAGTTACATCCGTTAAACCTTCGACATTAGCGCCCTTCGCGATATGTTTCGCCATTTCTTCGGTATTGCCGTAAGCCGATGCATAAACAACCGCTATTTTCTTTACAGTCTCGTTTGCGTCGGACGTTTTACTTGCGCCGATATACCAATCGGTATATTTTTTTAAATCTTTTCTTAAAATCGGGCCGTGCGACGGCGCAATTATGTCGATTTCATAATTTTTAAGTTTTTCTAAAGCGTTTAAGGCATAATTTTTAAACGGCCTCATTATGTGGGTAAAATAGTATTTGAATGCCTCGAATGCGGCATCTTTATCGGCTAATAAGTCGTTAAAAACATTCGTATCGCAATAATGCGCTCCAAAAAAATCGCAGGGAAAGAGGATTTTATCTTCTTTTAGATATGTAAACATAGTATCCGGCCAGTGTAAAAACGGAGCGCTAATAAACTGTAATGTTTTGCCGCCCAAATCAATCGAATCCCCATCGCCGACGGTAATATTATTATAATCCTTTTTGATAATATGTTTAACAAAGTGATGCGCATTTTTCGAATAAACCAATGTCGCGTCTTTTGCTATGTCTTTTATTAAATGAAGCGCTCCTGAATGGTCGGGTTCAGTATGGTTTATAATTATGTAATCTATTTTTGATATGTCGGTTAATCCGCTTAATTTATTTATTAACTGATCCTTTGTATTGAGTTTTACCGTATCTATCAAAGCCGATTTCTGAGTGCCTTGAATAAAATAAGAATTGTATGTGGTTCCGTTTTCAGTAGGAATTACTATGTCGAATATTCTTAAATCTGGGTCAAATGCGCCGGTATAAAACACGCCGTCCTTTATAGGTAAGGCTTTTTGAGAAAGACCGCTATTATTATCCATTGGCTTAAACCTCCTATTTAAGTTTAAGGATTTGCTGTAAATTAAACAACAAATTTTTTATATATATCGTTTATCGATGTTTTAAAATATTATATCATATAATATAATGAAATATAAGCTAATATGAGCAAAAACGAAATAAACAGTAAGAAAATAAGGCAGTTAAGCATTTACATACATATCCCCTTTTGCAAAAGCAAATGTAATTATTGCAGTTTCTATTCTATATCTTTATCTTTGTCGAAAGTTGATAATATTTTTAACGATTTAGAGTGTAACGACAAGGCATGCGGGAGTAATAAAGGGCGGGAATGTAACCTGAACAGCGACAATCCGCGTAATTATTCGGGGATGCTTAAATCGGAACTCGAAATCATGTCCGAGAAATTCAATCTTAGGAACTCTTTTATAAACAGTATATATTTTGGGGGCGGCACGCCGTCTATTATGCCTGCCGGTTTTTTTAAAAATGTATCGGGATTTATAAATGACAGCTTTCGAATTGCCGCCAATACCGAAATAACCGTAGAAGTCAACCCCGAAAGCGGAAATTTTGAAAAGCTCTCGGCATTGAAATCGCTTGGGGTAAATCGCCTATCCATAGGAGCGCAAAGCTTTAACGGCGATGTACTGAAAACTGCGGGTAGAATCCATAATAAAAAAGATATTTACGGCACCGTTAATAATGCAAAAAAATTGGGCTTTAAAAACATATCCCTTGATTTAATAATCGGGCTTCCGGGACAGACGGAAACCATTTTTTATAATGACATAAGACAAACATTAAATATGGAACCGGAGCATATTTCGGCTTATATGTTAAGCATCGAAAAGAATACAAAATTTTATAAAACCTGTAATGAAAATAATGCAAAAAACAGGCTGACATTTATACCTGAAGAAACCGCGGCGAAATATTACGAAATATTATGTAAACTATTGGATGAAGAGGGCTATGTTCATTATGAAATATCAAATTTTGCAAAAAAAGGATATGAAAGCAGGCATAATTTAAATTACTGGAAAAGAGGCGAATATTTAGGAATAGGACCTTCGGCTTCATCTTTTTTGAAAATGGAAGGCGGAAAAGAAATCAGAAAAACCAATATAGCGGATTTAGATAAATACGCAGGTAATATTTTACAAAAAACCGATAATAGACATGAAGCCGATTTGCTCGAAATTCTGACCGAAAAAGACAAAATCAATGAAGAAATATTTCTATCTTTAAGAACAAATTCGGGAATTAATGCAAAAAGGCTGACGGAATGGGTTAACTCAGGCATTATAAACAGTTTTATCGAGGAAGGACTTATGCAAATTAAAAGGAACGAAAATATCGTGCTGACTTTAAAAGGTATGCTTTTATCATCGGAAATATTTGCGCGTATTATGGTTTAGCACTTTTATATTGAAATATAACCCGCCAATATCTATAATAAGATAAAGTTGCAACATATTTTACGGAGAGATGGCCGAGCGGTTTAAGGCGGCGGTCTTGAAAACCGTTGATGGCAAAACATCCGGGGGTTCGAATCCCTCTCTCTCCGCCAGTTAAAACAAATACTAACGAATAGCGGGAATATAAAGCAAAGGGTAGTTGGATTCGAACCCCCGGCAAGCCCGAAGGGCGCAAGGGGGTTCGTCGCTTTTAGCGTCCGTAGATACGTAAGCAGGCGTTTACAAAAGCAAGGCTTTTGTGCCTGCTGGAGTGTCATCCCTCTCTCTCCACCCTCTTTTTTATTTTATTCCTTTATTTTTTCTAATTAAATAAATAATTAAATAAATCAGACCCCTTTATTTTTTCCAAATAAATCAGACCCCTTTATTTTTTTTTATTTTTTTTATAATTAATTATTTATATATAATGAAACATTTATAATTAAATTAACTTATTATTTATAATTATTATTAAATAAAATAATTGACAAACTTTATTTTTATGATAATATTGTGCCTAAGACAACATTTTAACATCAAAAACATTTAACTAGGAGGACAGATAGCTGTACCCATAAATATGGGGCACAAAAAAAGAGGAGTATGTTCTCGCAACTAAAACTAAAACATTTAACTAAGGAGGAAATCTTTATGTCAGATGAAAAAAAAGTTGGCGACCCAACGGCGTTGGGTTTATTTGCTTATGGCATAGCTCTTACGCTTTTGGCTACAGTAATCGGCGGATTCGCAGGTCCGTTTAACGGGCTGATTTTAGGCACGATTATCTTTACCGGAGGAGTCGGGTTAGTTTTAGCAGGCATTTACGATTTTATGCGCGGCAGCGCTTTCGGAGGAGCTGCATTTACCGGATATGGCTTGTTATTTTTGACTGTTTCAACTTTTTTTATTGCGACAGTCGTTACAAAATCCGCAGCCGGCCCCGCGCCAATGTTCGGCGGCTGGTTTCACTTGTTGTGGGCTATCTTCGCATTTGCAACTTTTTTCGGAGCTAATGTATTAAAAAAATGGGTAATGCTGCAAATTGCCCTTTTTACAACAGGTGCTTTTCTTTTAATACAGGCTATAGGACTCTTTACGGGGTCGTTAGCGGGTCTTCTGCCTGTGGTAGGAATAGTCGGCATAGTTTCAGGTTTATGCGCGGTTTATACCGCTATAGCCGTATTAATTAACGGGGCGGCGGAAAAAACCGTTCTTCCTGCGTAACCCTTACTACCAAAAGAGAGCTATTAGATTAATTAATAGCTCTCTTCTTTTTCAATACTTAGCTTATATCCTTCCTTGCAAATATTAAAGACGATATAATAACTAATAAAACCATATAGCTCAGACCATAAACAATTCTGTAAAAGACTGGGCCTGCCGAAATAAATATTTTATATGCCGCCTCCGAGCTTATATTAAATATGGAAAAATTCGGCAAAACGGTATAAATGATATGGACAATATTAGTAAGCAGATGGTTTGCCTGATGAACAATTACTGTCTTTCCGCCTATAATTTTTTTAACGGGTCTTACAAGGTCGTTCATTTTACTTGAGACATTGCCTATGAAAAAAACAAGTACGGTAAATATAGAGGCTAACGCCTTTGATGTTATTAAAGAAAAAAGTAATGCCACAGCCGCAATAAATACCGATTCTATTATAATAAAAAGCGCTTGAATTATCAAAGGCTGAGGCAAAGAATAAACGGTAAAAGGCTTTGCCTTAGTCTTTTGGATTATGGGTTTATTTGGCGCATTTTTGCTTTCTTTAACGGAATTGCCATGAATGCTTTTTAAATGAGAGACGGCCGGCTTAGATTGCCCCGCAAACGGTTTAAAAGGTATGACATATTTGTGCATAATCAAAAGAACAAAGTAAAAAATAAGCATCATTATAATTGTCGAAAATATTATGGCGACCGTTAACCCCAAAAACCTGCCTATTAAGTATTCCGCTCTTTTAACAGGCCTTGTAATGCTTAAAAATATGCTTTTTTTCTCTATATCGTCATATATTATAGATGAACCGATAAAAATACCGATAAAAATATTAAAAATCGTTATGGCAAAAATGGAAAAATCTACCATAATCCTACCCTGGCTTATAAAACTTGTTTGAGAGACAAAGTAGCTTCCCGAAATAAGAATTAAGGCAAATATTAAAAACGAATAAAAAATTTTGGAATTTTTTATCTCTTTAAAAGAATACATCGTTGAGTATAAAATTTTTTTCATTGGAATACCACCTGCTAATTTTTCTTGTTTTTACGCATTAAATCGTAAAGATATACCTCTAACGGCGTACTGTATTCCGCTATTAAAAGGTAATCTTTATCTTGTTCAGGTTTAGCCGTACCTTGCGTACGCTCGTGATTCTTGGAAGGATTTAATTTTGCTTCCATATAACCTTCCGCCTCTTTTTCAATTGCGGCAATGCCTTCATCTTTAATTAGCCTGCCGCCCACCAGAACCGCAATTTTATCGCACAGTTCCTTGCTATCCGCAAGCACATGCGATGAAAAAAATATGGTTTTTTTTCTTTCTTTTAATTTAAATATTATATCCTTAAATTCTTTTCTCCCGATAGGATCAAGTCCCGATAACGGTTCGTCAAAAATTAAAATCTCCGGATCCCCCAAAATAGAAATAGCCAGAGCTAACCTCTGGGTCATCCCCTTTGAATATTTGTGGACATGAATGTCTTTTGCGTAAAAAATACCTGCTAATTTTAGCGCATCATAAATTTCGCTTTTATCTATTTTTTTATTCAATAACTTAGAATAATAATTAATAATCTCAATCCCCTTAAGTCCCCGGGGAAAACTTGGGTTTTCAGGCAAATAACCCAAATTAAGCCGCGCCCTATAATCCGTTGAATCGTAATCGTTTATCTTAATAATTCCGTTTGATGGATGAATCAGCCCTACTATCATCTTAATCGTTGTAGATTTTCCTGCGCCGTTTGGACCGAAAAACCCCGTAACCTTGCCATCCTCGATAGTTAAAGAAAGATCTTCTATGGCATTTTTTTTAATTCCGAAAAACCCGACTCGAAAATATTTTGTTGTATTTTTTAATTTAATCATAAACTTTTTTGCGGTAAAAATAGTTTTAATGAATATGGTACTTTATATTTTTTATGTTCTTTTTTAAGCTCCATCTCATTTTTAACTGCGTTTATCCTGTATTTGATTATTTGCTTTATATAAGGATTTTTGTTGTTTTTATACATCTCTTCAAGAAAACTCAAAGCTCCTTTAAAATTTCCCGACTTATTAAGAAGTTTCATATATAAAAACTCCAAATATTTCGGGCTGTTTTTCATGCCGATTGCATATTTAAGATAATAGGCGGCTTTTTTGAAGTTATTAAGACTATAAAAATAGTTAAATGCTATCAAAAACGGTATATTCCAGTTGCCTTTAAGATGTTTCATTCCTATTTTTAATAATTTTATAGCCCTTTTCGGCTTGCCCGCCAGTCCAAGAAGAGTCCCTCCAGCCTGATAAGCATAATTAAACCGTGGATTAAGGCTAACGGTAATAGCCGATATTTTATACATGTAGGGATAATGCATTTTTGCGAGCCTGAACGATGAAGCCTCCTGAACAAAAAGCACCCAAAAGTAATCCGAAAAAAGCGTATTAAAGTTTAAATCGATAAATTTTATAAATTCCGGTTTTACGGAAGAATATCTTAAAAAAGACGCAAGTTTTAATTTTAGGCTATGTTTCGATAAAGCTACACGGCTAAAAGAAAAAAATATAAAATAAGCCAAAAATATTATAAATATAAACACAACAAAGACTTTCGTAAACTTGCGAATAAAAATTTCCACAGGCTCCACAGGCTCCAGCTATTATTCTAATAATTTATATTTTAGGTTTAAGACAAATCTGCCAATAATTTTAAATAAAATAGAACCGTTTTTGATGCGATTTCTTTAGCGTCGAACTTTTTAACGACTTCATTATAGCAATTTAATCCCAATTTTTCAATTAACTCACGATTGTCGATTAATGAAATAATCTTATCCGAAAGCCGGGCGTAATCCCCTGCCCCAAATAAAAGCCCCGTTTCGTTGTTTCTTATTATCTCGGGTATCCCTCCCGCGTCGGAAGCAATAACCGCCTTTTTAAACGCGCATGATTCTATGATAATGCTTCCCATTCCTTCGAGACCCGACGGAACGATTATTAAATCGCTCGCGACGATAAATTTTTTTATATCTTTTTTAAAGCCGCTTATAATAAAATATTCTTTAAGCCCCTTTTTGTTAATAAAATCCGTTATATGCTTATATAATACACCCTCCCCGATGATAACAAATTTTATATCGTTTCGCGTCTTTATTATTAATTCTGCCGCTTTTATTAATACCTCATGCCCCTTTTCTTTAGAGAGTCTTCCGATAAGAGAAATCATTTTTTCGTCCGGCTTAATCCCGAGTTCGCTTCTAACATTTTGCCTTTCAAGCTCATAAACAAACATTTCCTTCTGCAATCCGTCTTCATCATAAATCCTTGGACTATAAATCGTTTCAATCTTTTTTGGATCAATCTTAACATCTTTAATTAAAATGTTTTTAATGTAATCCGATATAGCGATAAACCCGTCCGTTAAAAACCTGTAGATTAAAAATCCCTTTAAAAAGCTTATCCTATAAGCAACATGCCTTGTTAAAACCTTAATAATCCTTTTTTTGAAAATTAAAAGCGAGGCAATTCCGCCTAAAAAATGGTCCCTTGAGGAGTGAAAATTTATCAAATCTATATCATGCTTTGTTAAAAAATTCCTTATTTTAAATACGGCATAAATATCGAGAAAATTCTTCATTTCAATAGATAAATTATTAATGCCTATTTTATCTAATTCTCCTTTTAATCGTTTATTATTATTATGTATAACATAAATATTAAAACTTTTATCATAGTAAAGTTTTAGAAATTCGAGGAGGATTACAATATCGTTTTGCGCTCCGCCGTAATTTTGAAAGCTGTCTATATGAAGTATATTAAATTTGGCCTTTTTATCCATTATAAAAAATATAAAAATATAATTGTTGTAAAAATTGTATTATAATTATTTAAACAGTTCATTAATAATATAGCTTATAGCAAATATATGTCAAACATTATTCTAATTTTTTCTAAAGATGTATTGCTTGCCTTAATACCTCTATTTGTCGCTATAGACATCTTCGGCGTCCTGCCTATTTATTTAGATTTCGTAAAAGATACAAGCATGGATGAAGAAAAAAATATTAGAAAAAACTCGCTAATCACAGCCTTTAGCGTAGGTATCGGGTTTCTTTTACTGGGAAAATCCCTATTTGCCGTTATGGGCATATCTATTTACGATTTTGAAATAGCGGGGGGCATACTTTTACTGATAATATCCATAAATAACCTGATTTCCGAAAAACCTAAACTATTTGCCGGAGCCATTAAGGCGGATTTAGGAGTTGTTCCCATAGGCGTTCCTTTGATTGTCGGACCTGGGGTTTTAACCACTCTTTTAATTCTGACAGGCATTTATGGCTATTTTGTAATCACGATTTCATTTATTATTAACCTTTTAATCGTTTATGTTGTTTTAAAAAATACAAGAACAATTTTAAAATACCTTGGAAAAACAGGTTCTAACGCAGCCGGAAAGTTAGCGGCGCTTTTGCTTGCGGCCTACGCCGTTATGATGATGCGGGTAGGAATTATTAATACCATATCGATTTACATAAAAAACATTACGCATCCGTTGCGTTAAACATTAAACCTGAAGTGCATTATATCGCCGTCTTTAACGACATAATCCTTGCCCTCGAGCCTTAAAAGACCCATTCTTGCCGCATTAGATTCCGACCCTGCCTTTATAAAGTCATCGTAAGATATAACTTCCGCCCTTATAAAACCCTTTTCGAAATCAGAATGGATCGTCCCTGCGGCTTGCGGCGCCTTCCAGCCGTTTTTTATCTCCCACGCCCTGACCTCCTGCTTTCCTGCAGTAAAAAATGAAATCAGGCCTAAAAGCCTGAAGCTGATAGAGGCAACGATGTCTAAAGCGGAGGATTCGAGACCGTAATCTTTTAAAAAAGCGTCCTTATCCTCAGGGCTTAAAGTTGACAATTCTTCTTCTAACTTTGCGCACAACTTTATTACGGGTATATTTTCCGGTTTTGCAATATTTAATATTCCATCTATCTCATTATTGGAAAAATCTTTGGACAGCATTTGTTCATCGACATTAAGAACATATATGACAGGTTTCGCCGATATAATACCTAAAGATTTTAAAAGGCTTTTTTCGGTTTCGCCAAATTCTTTATTAATTATATTGCCTGTTTCGGAAAGCTGCTTATTAATATTTTTTAAAAAATCTAGGCTGGACAATGCGGTTTTATCCCCGCTTTTGGCCATTTTTTCAAGTTTTTGAATATGTTTGGAAAGAATCTCTATATCGCTTAAGGCAAGCTCGGTATTAATAATCTCAAGATCCCTGACGGGATTAATTGCCCCTTCCACATGCACGACCGAACTTTCTTTAAAAACTCTTATTACCTGTATAATCAAATCGACATTTCTGATATGCGAAAGAAACTTATTCCCGAGTCCTTCGCCTGCCGAAGCTCCTTTTGTCAGCCCCGCAATATCTACAAATTCGACATAAGTCGGCGTAACCTTTTCAGGGTTAACCATTTCCTTAAGCTTATAAAGCCTTTTATCGTTAATCGGTTTTATGCCAACATTAGGATCTATTGTGCAAAAGGGGTAGTTGCTGGCTTCGGCGCATCCGGAGGTAATAGCATTAAATATAGTTGACTTCCCGACATTCGGAAGTCCTACTATGCCGCATTTAAGTCCCATATCCTCAACCTCGTTTCAAATTGCATCTTGTAGAATAATAACCCAAATCCAGATTTAGAAAATATTTATATATTCCAATGCTAAGTAAATCTGGATTCCCGCTTTCGCGGGAATGACACCCGTTGGGTGAAAGGCTAAATTCCATAATTGTCATTCCTGCGTAGGCAGGAATCCAGAATATAAAATTCTAAATCGGGATTTGGGTAATAATATTATTATTGCTTTATTTTTTATTTACGGGAAAAAGCATTCATCGCCTTTGTAAGCCCGTCCGATATAATAACTAACAGAATTTCATTTATGATTTTTAAAATATCCGGAATTTTTTTAATTTCTTCTTTCGAAAAATTCGACAGGACATAATCTGCCCCGGCATCAAATTTGGTTCTGTCCGAAGAGTTAATGCCCAATTTTACGCGAATAAAATTTTTGCTCTGAAGCGAATTTATTACCGAATTAACGCCGTTATGCGAGCCGCCGCTGCCCCCGAACTTAATTTTATAGCTTCCAAAACCAAGGTCAAGGTCGTCGTGAATTAAAATAATGTTTGAAGTGCCGCTATTATCCGATATTTTAAAAATGCCATGCTTATTTAGCGCTTCTTTTACGGCTTTTCCGCTTAAATTCATATATGTAAGCGGCTTGATTAAATAAACATTTTTATCCGATACGGTCTTATTTGAAATCAGGTAATTTTTTTTATGACTGAAAGCAGGGAAATCGTATTCTTTAGAAAAGCTATCTAAGGCAATAAATCCAAAATTATGCCGGGAAAAAGAGTATTCCTGCCCGGGATTTCCGAGACCGAATATAAATACATCAGAGGTCATTTTTCATTGGCTATATTATATTAAGCCTTTGGTTGAGTTTGCGTGGTTTGGGCAGGCGCTTCCTCCTGAACTTCGGGTTGAGCGGCTACCTCTTCTACCGCGGGTTCTGCAACCGTAACAATAGGCGCATCCTCATCAGCCATTATCTCGATACCCTCGCTTAGCTTTAAATCCTTGACATGGATAATATCCCCTATCTGAAGGGATGCCACATCAATATTTATAGTATCGATTATATCTTTAGGATAACCCTTAATTGCAATATGCCTCATAAGTGGCTCTAGAATACCTCCGAGTTTCACGCCTTCCGGCTTGCCTATAAAGTGAATAGCCGCTTCTATCTCAATCTTCTCATCCATAGATACTTCATGAAAGTCGATATGGATAATATTATCCGTTACAGGATCCTTTTGAATCTCCTTGATCACTGCGGTTTTTCCGTTAACCTTATCTTCCTTGCTTGCCATGTTAATAAAAGATGAGATGGAATGATTTGCAAAAGTTTTAGTAAAATCTTTGTAGTTTAATAAAATCCTTAAAGAATCTAAATTTCTTCCGTATATCACGGCAGGAATAAGTCCCTGGTTTCTCAGGGATTTAACATTGTCCTCTTTGTTTCTCGCGTTCACATTCAAATTAATTATTTCCAATGAATATCTCCTTTTATCTTATATTTTCGTTTTATAAAAATTATTCTAAATAAAAAGCGAACTGACCGAATCCTCGTCATAAATCCTTTTAACCGCTTCAGCCAAAAGATTTGCAACACTTAAAACTTTAATTTTATTTGATAATTCCCGCCTGTTCTTTTGGTTTATAGTATCGGTAATTATCAGTTCTTTTATCGGCGAATTATCTATTTTATTCATTGCCTCGCCCGAAAGAACGCCGTGCGTCGCCATTGCAATTATCTCGCTTGCCCCGTTCTCGGAAAGCGCAGCCGCTCCCTGAGTAATCGTGCCTGCAGTATCTATCATATCGTCCAGCATAATGGCGGTTTTATTTTTAACATCCCCGATAACATTCATTATTTCGGCAACATTTGCCTTTACTCTTCTTTTATCGATAATAGCAAGGTTTGAGTTTAAATGCTTTGCAAATGCTCTTGCCCTTTCCACCGCCCCCGCATCTGGAGAAACCACTACCATATCGGCAGGGTCCAAATTTTTTTCGTTTATATATTTCATCAAAACAGGAACGGCATATAAATGGTCAACCGGAATATTAAAAAAACCCTGAATCTGTCCCGCATGCAAATCCATTGATAAAACCCTGTCCGCGCCTGCGGTAGTTATAATGTCCGCCACTAACTTAGCAGTGATCGGCACTCTCGAGGCTGTCTTTCTATCCTGTCTTGCATACCCGTAATAAGGAATAACAGCTGTTACCCTTTTTGCCGATGCCCTTTTCATAGCGTCAATCATTATTAAAAGCTCCATAAGGTTTTTATCGACAGGGTTTGATGTTGATTGAACTAAAAAAACATCATACCCGCGGACATTTTCGCTTATGTTTATAAATGTTTCACCGTCGCTAAAATTATAAACCTCGGCATCTCCAAGAGATATACAAAGATATTCGGCCATTTTTTTCGCCAAATCTATATTTGAATTACCCGCGAACAGTTTTAATCTATCGAGCATAATTTTTCCTTTTGGCTGGGGCGGGAGGATGATTCGCATCTTTGCCGCCATAAAAGCCTTCGGCTTTTATAAGCACGCGGTCAAAGATATACTCATGATCGCCCAACCGGTAATATTGTTAATCTTACTTACTGCTTTCGTCATACATTATGCTGGCTGGGGCGGGAGGATTCGAACCTCCGAATGCAGGAATCAAAATCCTGTGACTTGCCGCTTGTCGACGCCCCAATTTTAAATAAAATTAAAGAGGATTTTGGGATTTTAATGCTAATCCTGGCTATTTATAGCGGCTTCATACGCGCTAAGCACAACCGATTCTATCATATCTCTTGTTTCATTATTTAACGGATGAGCCGTATCTTTAAATGTTCCGTCCTTTCTTTTTTTGCTCGGCATTGCAACGAACAAACCTTCCTTGCCGTTTATTATTTTAAGGTCTCTGACAACAAAACAGTTATCAAAGGTGATAGTAACATAGGCTTTTAGTTTTTCTTCATCAACAGGAAACACATTAACTTCAGTAACTTGCATAGCAAACCTCCAAATAAGATAAGTTGCGTAAATAATTTATAAAGTTGTTGCCAAAGAACCTGATACTATCCTTCTATTAAAAGGAGCTGACTCTAAATTAGCCAGATATGCTACCGCCTTTTCTTTGCTTTTAAATGCGCCAAAAACAGTGGAACCGCTTCCCGATAAAAGGGATACTTCGGCGCCACGCCGCATCATAGAATCCTTAATTTCCTTGAGCATCGGATACTTTCTAAATATTACGGCCTCGAAATCGTTTTCAAATTTTATATTTTTAAAATCTAAGTATTGAATATTATAATAATTTAGGTTATTTGTCAATAAAAAATCGTCAAAATAATTATATGCCTCTTTTGTGCCTATTCCAAAATCAGGAATTATGATTACAATAAAGTATTTTGGCAATGCCGCCTCGGGGATTTCGTAAATATTTTCTCCAAACCCCGTTATAATTGCATCGCCCTTAGTTAAAAAAAAGGGGGCATCCGACCCCAATTCAAAGGCTAATTCTTGCAATTCACGGAGACTAAATGCCCCCCCGAATATTTCATTTAACTTTAGTAACATCCCCGCGCCGTCGCTTGATCCGCCGCCTAATCCCGCTTTAAGAGGGATATTCTTTTCTATTAAAACATCGATGCCTTTATCTTTAATATTTAATTTTTCAAAATAAATTTTAGCCGCTTTTATAATTATGTTGTCCAAGTTTGCAATAGATTCTAATCCTGATTTAAAAATATCTTTCTTTAGTATTTTGCCGGAAATAACGGAAATTTCATAGCAACCATCCGTAAATTTAAAAGAAATTTTATCAAAAATTCCAATTTTACGCATTAAAGATTGAATTTTATGAAGATTATTGGACCCCTTTTCGCCTATCTTTAATGAAAAATTAACTTTGGCGGGGGCATGATAGCAGAAACTTGTTGAATCAGGGGGGGTTAGCTTTTCGTAATCCTTAAAATAACGGTTCAGATGTTCCATAACGAACTTATGGAATTATGCGCAAAATTTATAAATAATTGCGGATAAATACCCATTAGCAATGTAAAAAATAGGCAGATAAAAATTACTATCATTAATCCTTCGTTTATTTTACCGTTAACAATGCCGAAATCGCTGGAGGGCTTACCTGTATCGGCTCCGCCGGCCATGCCGCCTCTCTGTACCCCATTTGGCGATGCAATTAATTCTTCCTTCTCAGGCATATACATCTGTACTATTATCTTTATGTAGTAAAATGCGGCAAAAGCGCTGTTAATAAAGGCTATTAAGACCAGCAGGTTATATCTTGATTTAATTGCCGCCGAAAACACGTAAAATTTTCCCATAAAGCCTGAAGTGACAGGGATTCCAGCCAAAGATAAAAGAAAAAATGTCATGGCGGCTGCAACGACAGGGTACTTATATCCGATGCCCGAATATTTCTTAATGTCTAAAGACATTAAATCAAAATTTTCAAATATAATGACAACCGCGAATGCCCCGGCTGTCATAAAAACATACGCCAATAAATAAAAAAGGGTTCCGGAATATCCGTAATATCCGCCGCCTATAATCCCCACGAGTATATAGCCTGCTTGCGCTATGGACGAATATGCCAGCAGCCTTTTAATATTTGAGGACATAAGAGCCGCAATATTTCCAAATGACATCGAAAGTATAGCAAGCAACCATAATATATTATTAAAGTTCATTATATTAAAATTATAAATAAGGGAAAATATTCTTAAAAAAATTGCAAAAGCCGCTATTTTAACACCTGTTGCCATAAAATTAGTAACCGGCGTGGGAGCTCCGTCATAAGCATCCGGCGTCCATGCATGAAACGGAAAAAGCGACATTTTAAATGCAAGCCCCACTAAGAATAAAATCAGTCCTATAGCAAGATAAATCTTTATATTGTCAAAATTTACCAATCCTTTGCTTGCAATATTAACGATAAAAAAATGGATATTATACAAATTTAGATGGCCTGTAGCGGCATAAATAAATACTGATCCAAAAATTAAAAACGCGGATGCAAAAGTCCCGAGCACAAAATATTTTAATGCAGCTTCGGTGCTTCTTGCGTTTCCCTTTAAATAGCCTGTGAGAATATATGCGGTAATAGACATAAATTCGATAGACAAAAACACCATAATAAGATTATTCGATGATACCAAAAGCATCATCGAGGCTACCCCGAATAAAATAAGGCTATAATATTCGGGAAGCGGTACTTCAAAATTATTTATATAATTGTTTGACATCAAGATTGTTAAAAAACCTGAAAAAAGGATGCCGATAAATAAAAATACGGAGAACCTGTTGAAAACAATAGAGCCATAAAAACCGTCTATTGTCCTCCCTGACAACATTAAAATATAAAGCATGGAAAAACCAATGCTTATAAGGGAAAGATAATATGGATTATCACTTTTTGAAAGTTTTTCAAAAAAAGTAAGAAAAAGAACTATAAAGGCAAAAATTATAATAATAGCCTCAGGTATTACGCTTAGCATGCCTTCTTCCAAAAAATTAATATTATATACTTGCGATACATCAAGCATTGGACAACCCCATCTTTAATTTAATTAAATTGTGAATATATCCATGACGGCTTATCATGCCGAGAAAATGTACCACCGTAGGATCAATTCTTTCTAAAAACGGCGCGGGATAAAATCCTATAAGAAACATCAGCAATATTAACGGTAAAACCGTAATAATTTCCCTTAAATCCATGTCCTGAAAACTTTCTATTTGAGGGTTTGTGATGCCTTGAAACATAACCCGCTGGAACATCCATAACAGGTAAACCGCCGCAAAAATTATTCCGCTTGTGGCAATTATCGTTAAAAGCATATAATGATTAAAAGACCCGACCAATATTAAAAATTCCCCCACAAAACCGTTTAAACCGGGTAGTCCGATGGACGCCAGAACGGAAATCATAAAAAGTGTAGTAAGTATCGGGGCTTTTTTTGCAATACCGCCAAAATCCGCAATTTGCCTCGTATGCGCCCTCTCGTAAAGCATTCCTACGAAAAGAAATAGCGCTCCGGTGGTAATCCCATGGTTTAAAAGTTGAAGGATAGAACCATCCACGCTAATTGCGGACATTGCAAATAAGCCCAGCATTATAAAACCCATATGCGAAACACTTGAAAATGCCACCAATCGCTTTAAATCCTTTTGAACTATAGAAACTAATGCCCCGTATAGAACCCCTATAACTCCGATAATAATAACTATCGGCGCAAGCATTAAAGTTGCGCCGGGCAAAAGAGGCATCGCAAACCTGAAAAATCCATAAACCCCAAATTTTAAAAGAACACCCGCAAGTATGACGCTGCCCGCTGTAGGGGCTTCGGTATGGGCATCCGGAAGCCATGTGTGAAATGGAAAAACCGGTATCTTAATCGCAAAACCCAAAAATAAAGCGATAAATAGCAATATTTGAAGATTAATCGGTATATGAGTATTATATAATCTCAAGATATTAAATGTAAAATTTCCCGTCTGATCGTAATGAAGTATAAAGATATAAATTAACCCGAATAACATTATAAGCGACCCCGACAATGTGTACAGGACAAATTTGACGGCCGAATACACCCTTCTGCCCGTTCCCCACATTCCGATAATAAAATACATAGGAATCAGCATGAATTCCCAGAATAAATAAAATAAAAGAACATCTAACGACGCAAATGTTCCAATCATAAATGTTTCGAGTATCAGCATCAATATGACAAATTCCTTTACATGGTCTTTTATATATCTATAGCTTGAAATGAGGGAAACAAATGTTAAAAGGGTCGTTAATAAAATTAAGAACAGGCTTACGCCGTCTATCCCCAAAAAATATGACGCGCCGAATGTGCTTATCCAGTTTAATTTTTCGACAAATTGGAATTTATATGTATCCGGTTTAAAATAAACAAAAAGATAAACCGAAAAAATAAATTCTACAAGGGATAAAATTGAGGCAAGATTTCTTAATAATCCTTCATTTTTTTTATTAATAAACATTAATAAAATAACCGAAGCCAATGGAAAAAAAATCAATATAGACAAAAGATATTTTATAAAGAAATCCATATTCGTTAACCTTCGTTAAACCGTTATTAAATTAATATATGCTTAAATCACCTGATAAAAAAATAAAAAAGCAATGCGGCAACCCCGATAGTCAGAGTTAAAATATAACTCATTAACATGCCGTTTTGGATTCTTTTTGCTTTAACCCCAAAAAATGCAAAACCTGATGCAATACCGTTAACAGCTCCGTCAATAATTAAAACATCTACAACCTTCCATAAAAAATTGGAAAAGCTCAGGGTCGGCTTGACAATTATTGCATTATATATCTCATCGATATAAACCTTGTTATAGGACAATGCGTATATAGGCTTAAAAATATTTTTAATCTTTTCAGGGTCAATAGCCTTTTTGATATATAAAAGATAGGCTATAAATATTCCAAGAAGCCCTACCAAAACAGATATGAGGCTTAAAATGTACCACGGAGTATTGTTGACGAATGGGGCAAAGTTATATGAGTTTTTGAAATCAACATGTAAAAAACTATAAAATACGGAATTATTAAATGGGGGGATACCCAGAAACCCGATTATTAAGGCAAGCGATGCCAGTATTATCATGGGAATCGTCATAATTTTCGGAGATTCATGGACATGCACCTTTGGATCTAGATTAGATTCTCCAAAAAAAGCCGTGAATATTAATCTAAAAATATAAAAAGCGGTCATTAAAGCGGTAATTTCTCCAATTACCCATGCAAAATAGAAACCCTTATTGTAAACATCCGCCAATATTGCGTCTTTACTAAAAAATCCGGAAAAAGGGGGTATGCCGGAAAGGGCAAGGCCGCCGACTATGAATGTAATAGCGGTAGTTTTCATCTTTGAATATAGCCCGCCCATCTTTCTTAAGTCTAACTCGCCTGCAAGTCCATGCATTACACTGCCCGCGGTTAAAAATAGCAGCCCTTTAAAAACCGCATGCGAGATAAGATGAAATATTCCTGCCGTATAAGAACCAATGCCCACGGCCATGAACATATATCCCAATTGGCTTATGGTTGAATATGCTATAATCCTTTTAATATCGAACTGCGTCAAAGCTATAAATGCGGCCAAAAATGCGGTAAGCGTCCCAATCGTTAAAACAACTTCGGATGCAAATTGCGAATATGAAAAGATTACATGAAATCTTGCAATCATATAAACGCCGGCGGTAACCATGGTAGCCGCATGAATTAATGCGCTGACCGGGGTAGGTCCCTCCATCGCATCCGGCAGCCACACATGCAGAGGGAATTGCGCCGATTTTCCAACGGCTCCCGCGAATAGCAGCAAAGCGATAATCGTAACGGTAATGGACGGAATGGACGGAATCATTTTGAATATAGTTTCATAATTGAGGGTTCCCGTAGTGACAAATAACAAAAAAATGCCGACCGCAAACCCGAAGTCTCCCACTCTATTAACTATAAAGGCTTTTTTCCCCGCATCCGAAGCGGATTTCTTCTCGTACCAGAACCCAATCAGGATATACGAACAAAACCCGACAGCTTCCCAGAATACATATAAAAGCAACAGGTTATTGGAAATTACGAGCATTATCATGGAGAAAACAAAAAGATTTAAGAACGAAAAATATCTCGCAAAACCCTTGTCATCCTTCATATATCCTATCGAATATATATGCACGAGGGCGCTTACCCCCGTAACCATAACGAGCATCACGACGGAAAGCCTGTCTATGACCGCAGATACCCCTGCCTTAAAGTTTGCCGCATGAATCCAGGGATAAAGCGTGGTCGTAAATCCATGCGTATATGAAACGATAAAAAACAAAACGGAAGAAAGAATAAAGGATATTACTACAAAAGAACTTGCTATATAACCGGAATACCCCTTGAAATATTTTCCAAATAATCCCCAGAGAAACCAGCCCGCAAAGGGAAATAACGGTATCAGCCATGTAATTATAAATTTTGCGTCCATCAAGAATACCCTTTTATACTTTTATGTTTATATTGAATGTGGCTTATAATTTTAATTCATTTGCCTTATCTATATCGACCGTTCCCTTTTCCCTGTAAAACGCAACGGCAATGCCAAGGGCTATTGCGGCTTCGGCGGCGGCCACGACCATCACAAAAATAACGAAAATGTCTCCGTCTATAAGATTAAGGTAGTTTGAAACGGCAACGAATCCCAAATTGGCGGCATTAAACATTAACTCCAAACTCATAAATATTACTATTAAGTTTTTGCGCATTAAAACGCCGAGCATCCCGATGCAAAAAATTATTCCCGCAACTATTAAATAACCGTTTATCGACATTTTTATTATAAATTAAAATTATTTAAATTTAGTTAATTCAATTAAGATTTCTTTTTGGCAAATAGATAGGCGCCGATTATGGCGACCAATAAAAGAACAGATGCAACTTCGAACGGAAATATATACTTTGTAAATAAAAATTCGCCTAATATCTGCGTATTCCCAATTTTATTAATTAAAGCATGCGTATAAATACCCGTCGGTTTTTTTGGGTAACCGTTAATAATATAAATGGTTATTTCCGCCAATAAAATTATAAAAATTACCCCCGCTATGAATATCTGGTGCAAATCCATTTTAATTTTTTTTATTTTTGAAAGATTGAGCAGCATGATAACCAATACAACCAATACCATAATAGCCCCGGCATAAACAAGGATTTGCATGGCCGCAAGAAACTGCATATCTAACAGGACATAAAAACCGGCAAGAGCAAAAAAGCAAAGCACTAAATATAAGGCGGAAGTTAAAGGGTTTTTCATCGATATGACCATTAACGCCGAAAAAACAGCTATAATTGAAAAAATATAAAAAAGCGCTTCCAAAATTATCCTCTTAATAAATTATTAATATTTATCTGGATTCTATTAACTTTTCTACCCCGTAAATTCCTTCGTCCCGCGTATAAAAAGCTACTTCATAATTACTTCCCATGCTTATTGCTTCTTCAGGGCAAATCTCTTCGCAATAGCCGCAGCAGATACATCTTAATAAATCGATATCAAAAGACGACGGATGCCTTCTTCCGTCATTAAATGTATTATGCGCAAGCTTGTCTAAGCTATGATTATGCTTTTGCCTCTCCGTAAGTTCGTGATTGTCGCCGTAATCTACATATCCTGATTTTATTTTAATGGCCTCCGACGGACATACGGTCTGGCATAAAAAACATGCAACGCACCTTAACGACCCGTCTTTATTTACATTAAGTTTGGGAAAGGCTCTGAATCTTTCGGCTATTTCAAGCCTTTCTCTCGGGTATTGAAAGGTTACGGGTTTATTAAAAAAGGTCTTTATCGTAGTCTTTAACCCCACCAATAAATTTTTAGAAATTTCTATAATAGAATTTTCCTGTTTCTTAGTATCCATATTATTTTATTTGTTTATTAATATCATTATAAAACCGGTAACTATAATGTTAGCCAATGCCAGCGGCAATAAAAACTTCCATCCAAAATCCATGAGTTCGTCATACCTTAACCTTGGATATGTCCATCTTAACCATAAATAAATAAGTACGACAAAAAAAAGCTTTATTAAAAACCATAAAACCGAAGGAAGGAAAGGACCCTGCCATCCTCCTAAAAACAAAGTAACTATTATCGCGCTATTAACTACTATTTGGGCATACTCGCCGATAAAATAGAACGCAAACTCCATACTTGAATATTCCGTGTGAAACCCGGCGACAAGCTCTCCCTCCGCCTCTCCTAAATCGAAAGGAACTCTATTCATTTCAGCCGTGGAAGCAATCAAATAAATTATAAAGCCTACAGGCTGATAAACTATAAACCAGATATGCGACTGCTCGGAAACTATTCTGGATAAACTCAAATCCCCCGCGATCATTATTACTCCAATAATAGAAAGGACAAGGGGAATTTCATAGCTGATCATTTGAGCCGCCGTACGTATTCCTCCAAGCAATGAATATTTGCTGTTGGAAGCCCAACCCCCCAAAACCACTCCGTAAATCCCGAGCGATGACAATGCTAAAATAAAAAGTATTCCGATATTTACATCCGTAATCTGAAGCGGAACGGTATGCCCCAGAATCTTAACAGGCGCGCCGAACGGTATAACCGCGAATGTAGTCAGCGCAGGAATAACCACTATTATAGGGGCCAAAAGAAACAAAATCTTATCGGCATCCGCGGGTATAATATCCTCCTTAAAAAAAAGTTTTATTCCATCCGCTATCGGCTGCAATAACCCATGAAATCCCGCTTCCATAGGACCCATTCTGTTTTGGATTTTCGCCGCCACCTTACGCTCTAAAAGTGTCAGATAAGCCGCCGCCGCAAGCAAACCCGCGAAAACGATTAATATTTTTATAATCTCTGCTATAAGCCAAAATATCATAATCTTTGCTTATTAAAATAAATTTAGAATTGTTACAGTATTTACATAATACCACAACAACTATTTTTAATTAATAATATAACTTAGTTTTATCGTTATAATAAAATTTACTTTTAGTTTTAATCTTATTGTAATATGTTGCATTCTCTAACTTTAACGATTTAACGAACTCGGACAATTCATTCTTTATATAATTAAACGAATATCCTAATTTGTTTGAGATTAAGGTTAAAAAATCTAAAATATCGCTTCTATATACGCCCAAATCAAATTCATTATCCAAATGTATCTTTTTACCCTCAAAATTTTCATAGAACGCATCTTTTGATTCAAGAAAATCGTACACCGGTATAACGACATCCGCCATAGTAGATAATATGCTCGCCTTAGAAGAAAAAACGGCTAAAAACTCTAAATCCGTTATATATTTAGTCAATTCTTTAGTTATGTAATTACTTATAGGGTCGCCTATATAAATGAGATTTTTTATTTTCCCCGCATCAAATCCCGAATATATAGAATTAAAACCTAAAAGATTAGAGGGGTTTACCCCCGCGCTTTCAAGTCCTCTATAATTAAAAGGCTTCATAAGAGGATAAACATATACTATTTTTTGTTCATCCCTCAAAAATTCGACCATTTCTTTAATAGCAAGAAAATCTTTACCCATATTATAAGCCGACATTGGAAAGTCGCCGATTATAATGGAAATAGAATTTGACTTAAGAATATTTTTGGATACCCTGTTTAGCTGACTGTCCATTTCATCATCTTTTTTAAAGCCGTAATCGTAAAGATTTAATCTTAGACTATTTAAGAAATAGTGTATTTCAGATAACTCTATATCCTTCCTTATATGTGCAATATCCTCAAATCTTGTTAAAACAGGATTTACTTGTTTTTTAATATTTACAAGTAAAAGTTTTCCTCCATGTTCCCTGTGTGTTTTCATAATGTTATATGAAACATACGGAATTTCATCCTCTATAGAGCCGATATACAATATTACATCGGAATTTTGTACGGCTTTAATCTCGAAGTTTTCTTCGTTTTTAAAAACGGTTTTAAATTTATTAAAGTTCTCCCTATAAAATTCCGGTTCGGCTATATCGAAATAGGCGGGTTTTAAAATATATTTCACAAAATTAGAAATTACGAACCCATCATTTGTGGAAATACCCGGGGATACTAAAACTGCGGTATTTTCCATGCCGTTTTTTCCGGAAATATTTTTAATTCTTAAAACAAACTCATTTATTGCATCTTCAATGCCTGTTTCTTTCGGCATAGATTTCTTTTTAATAATGGGGGCTTGAATATAATAGCCGTCCGATTTTCCGATACCCTCGTAAAAAAATCCGGAGCGGCACAAATATCCGCCGAATAAAGAAGCAGTTCTGACCAAAGATTCTTCTTTATCATACCTGTAATACTCAATCCTGCATGCGGCGGAACATTTATCGCAGACGGATGAAAAGGGCGACACCTGCCAGTACCTTTCTTTAAACTTCGAAGGTTTTGAAATTAATGCGCCGACGGGACAGACTTCGATACAATTCCCGCAATAATAGCAATCTAAATAATTTACCTCCGGCTTAATTTCCATAAACCCGCAGTTCTCGGATGGAATTGCGCCCATTTCCAATTTATCGTCTTGTTTTAAACCGATGTAACCGTTATACCCTTTGTCTTTGATTTGATAAAACGGATTCCCGTACATATCTGTGCATACCCTAATACACCTTGAGCACAGCACGCACCTCGTAGCATGATATTCGATAATATCGCTTTTAAATATATGCGTTCTATCAGGAAAAATCTTTTCATTTTTCTGGGTTGTGATGCCAAATTCAAAAGATAAATCCTGTAAACTGCATTCGCCGGATTTATCGCAAACGGGACAATCAAGAGGATGATCCAATAGAAGATGCGACATTACTTCTTTTCTCACTTTCCATAGTTTTTCGGTATCGGTTAAAATTTCATACCCTTCTTTTACTTTTGCGACGCAAGACGGAAGAGGATTTTTAACTCCTTTAACCTCAACCACGCAAATTCTGCATGAGCCGATAGGTCTTAGCCTCTTAAGATAGCAAAGCGTTGGTATTTTTATACCGTTTTGGGCGGCGGCCTCAAGAACGGTAATACCTGATTTAGTCATTATTTTTTTGCCGTTTATCGTAATTTCGATATCCATTTAATTCAATCCTGTAAACATGTACAAATATATGGCTTTTTAAAATAAAACTTTCTTTCTATCGTGCATCTCGAATCTAACTCTTTTAATGTGTTTGCTTTGAAATTTTATTTAAACTTTACAAGCATAAGAAAATAACACCTCATACACCTTGTGGCTTCATAAATAACATCATCGCTGGTTAAACCCTTGTCAACTTCCATAAAATTACTTATGCGCATCTCAACATCTTCTTCCACCTGTTTAGCTGCAGGATTTCCTTTCGGAAAATCGGTATAATCTATTATCTCTTTTTTGTCATAAACACCAATCTTTTCTAACAGATATTCAAAAAGGCAATCGTCCGTTGCTTCAAATGAGCCCGTTCTTATATATTGATCTATCCTTCTTGCGGCATTTTTACCGTCGCGATTTGAATCGACTATGCTGATGGGTCCCGTAAATGCGTCGCCGCCGGCGAATACTCCAGGCATATCGGTCATATGCGTAAACTCGTCCGCTATTATTATTTTGCCTTTACCTGTTTTAATCTGCGGCGTATCTTTCAAAAAATCAAAATCCGGAACCTGCCCGACCGCCATAATAAACGAATCACATTCTATGTCAAAATCGGAACCAGGAACTTCCACGGGGCTTCTTCTGCCACTTTCATCGGGATCTCCGAGTTTCATTTTTATGCACTTTACGCCTTTAACCGCCCCGTTTTCTTGGATAATACTCACGGGGTTAGTCAAAAATTCAAATTTAACGCCTTCTTTAATGGCAGTATCGATTTCGTAAGGAGCTGCAGGCATCTGCTCTCTCGCTCTTCTATATACAACGATAACTTCTTCGAACCCTAACCTGATTGCTGTCCGGCAGCAATCTATAGCTACATTGCCGCCCCCTTCTATGATAACCTTCCTGCAGGTTTCGATTTTATTCCCAAGGGAGACATCCCTTAAAAATTTAACCCCTTCATAAAAACCCTTAAGGTTGTCCTGCTCTCCTGGCAACCCTATATTTTGTCCCTTATGTGCGCCGACCGCAAGGAAAACGGCTTTAAAATCTTGCCCAAAAAGATCCCTTATCGTAAAATCGGTTCCAAGTCTTTGATTTAATTTATAATCGATTCCGGTAGAAAGGATATAATCAATTTCTTTATCTAAGAATTCTTTCGGCAACCTGTATTTCGGGATGCCGACATTCATCATTCCCCCCAAAACGGGCAGCGCTTCAAATATCACGGGCTTATAGCCCATTAAGCGCAAATAGTACGCACAGCTTAAACCGGCGGGACCTGAACCGACGATTGCTATTTTAATCCCGTTGTCTTTGATTGCGAATTTCGGTTTGATATCGGAATAAAATTCGTTATCGGCGGCGAATCGTCTTATTAAACATATCTGAATGGGCTCATCGACATTAGCCCTGCGGCAATTGTCTTGGCACGGATGAAAGCAGGTTCTTCCCAAAATCCCTGCTAACGGGGTATTTCTTCTCGCGGATTCGAGCGCGTCTTCAAATCTGCCGTCCCTGACCCTTTCTATCCAGTTTGGAATATCGAGTTTGGATGGACAGCCGTTAATGCAAGGGGCGGTTATCTTAGTTATATAATCCCCTTTCGGTATAATTTCTTTATTTATTATTGCGTTTTCGAAATCTTCCCTGAAATTATCTATTAGTTCGGTAACGGCTAACGGTCCCATGGTTCCCACGGTGCACTTAGAAGACGATAAAATCCATTCGCATTGATTCCTTAATCTATCCAAATCTTCTAAAATAGCACGACCGTTACATATATGTTCGAGAATATCGGAAGCAACCGAAGTTCCAATCATGCACGGGGTACAAACGCCGCAAGAAATCTTTTGAAGTTCGTTCATATAGCATCTTGCCAGATCAACTTTATTGTCCTTGTCGTCAAGCAAAGCTATGCCGTTCCAATTAAGTATGGAGGATATTTCGGCGTGGCCCGTTCTTTTAAAGAATGAAATATCTAATTTTGAACCAATTTTATCTATAATCTTCATATAGTCTAAATTTAATTTATGATTTTATCTTTTACCTGTCCACTTCTCCCAGCAATATATCCACACTGCCCATAATCGCAACTAAGTCGGCTAACAAATGCCCCTTCGTCATTTTACACAAAGCGCTGATATTACAAAACGACGGCGGTCTCACCCGCATGCGGTAAGGAAAAGCCGAACCATCCGACACCAGATAAAAACCAAGTTCTCCTCTCGGATTTTCTACGGAGTGGTATGCCTCGCCCTTTGGCGGCTTTATGCCCTCCATACCGTATTTAAAGAGCGATATCATGCCTTCCATTGTGGTCAACGCCCTTTTTTTAGGGGGGATAACATAGCGGGGATATTCGTCATAGCTTAAATATTCGCCCGCCGGAATATTTTCGACCGCCTGATTTATTATTTTAAGGCTTTGCCTCATCTCTTCTATTCTTACGAAATATCTATCGTAAACATCTCCCGTATCTCCAAGAGGGATTTCGAAATCAAAATCTTCATAGCTTGAATAAGGGTTTGTCTTCCTGACATCATATTTTAATCCGCTGCCTCTGAGGGAAGGCCCGGTCAATGCGAAATTAGCCGCATCTTCGGCGGAAATTATACCTAAATTTTTGGTTCTTTCTAACCAAATTTTGTTCTTTGTGAGTAACGCTTCATACTCGCTGACTTTTTCGGGAAAAATTTTTATAAAATTCCGCGTTTTATCTATAAAATCTTTGTGTATATCCATTGCTAAACCGCCGACCCGATAAAAGGAAGGGGTCATCCTTGCGCCGGTAACCGCTTCTATGATATCTAATATTAACTCTCTTTCGCGAAAACAGTATAGAAACTCGGTTAAAGCGCCTATATCAACGGCGTGCGTACCCAGCCATACAAGATGGGAACTGATTCTTGTAAACTCTGCAAGGATAACCCTGACATATTCAGCTCTTTTAGGGGCTTTTACGCCGCAAAGCTTTTCGACGGCAAGAATATAACCCAAGTTATTTGAAGCGGCGGAAACATAGTCCATTCTGTCCGTAATAGTCTCGGCCTGATGGTAGGTTCGGGATTCGGCATATTTTTCCATACTTGTATGTAAATAACCTATAACAGGTTCCGCATTAACTACAACTTCTCCGTCTAATTGAACCAAAACCCTGAGAACGCCGTGAGTGGCGGGATGAGAGGGACCCACATTCAATGGAAATTTATCTGTCTCTATTAAGAAATCTTTGTATTCAAACATTGTTAAATTTCTTATTAATAATTTGGTGATTTATGGTTTTTGGGTTATTTCATCCATTTCGACATATCCCGGGGTATCAAAATTTATCGTTTCGACCGGCGGCCTTTGCCTTAACGGGTAATCTTTAAGAAGAGGATGCCCTTCCCAGTCATCGGGATTCAATATTCTTTTCAAATCGGGATGCCCCTTGAATTTTAAACCAAACATATCGTAAACTTCCCTTTCAAACCAATTTGCCGAATTGTAAAGCGGCGTTAAACTGGGGTAATCAGGCTCGTTTATTTTGCTTCTGCTCTTTACAAATATTCTGAAATTATTTTTTGTAGAATAAAAATTATAAATTACTTCTATTCTTTCGGGCTTCTTTGGATAATCAACGGCAAACAAGTCGGATAACATATCGAATTGCAGCCTGGAGTCGTCTTTTAAGAATTTTGCAAAATCTATAATATTTTCTTTGCCCGTGAATATATGCATATCGCCATTAGAAGTTTCGATCGAAGAAACTAATTTTGGCATAGATTCCTTTATGACGCTAAGTGCAAATAAGACATCCATCTCTTTAAGGCTCATGTTTATATTAAATTTATGTTATCTTAAGATAATTTAAAATTAAAAGCTTTAGTTCGGGTTTACTTTAAAATCTTAGGCGGTTCCCCGCTTTTTATAGTCCCTTTTTCTATCTTTTCTTGAAGTTTTACTATGCCGTATATGAGGGCTTCCGGTCTGGGCGGACAACCGGGGATATAAACATCGACGGGAATAATTCTGTCAACGCCCTGAACTATGCTATAAACATTAAAAAGCCCCCCTGAACAGGCACAATCACCCATTGCAATAACCCATTTCGGATTTGGCATCTGATCATAAATTCTTTTAACCATGGGAGCCATTTTATATGAAACCCTTCCTGATACGATAATTAAATCGGATTGCCTGGGACTTGACCTGAAAATTAAACCTAATCTATCGAAGTCATACCGGGAAGAGGCAACAGTCATCATTTCGATAGCACAACAGGCCAAACCAAATGTCGCAGGCCAAATCGACCATTTTCTGCCCCATGAAACAAGCTTATCTAACGATGTCGTTATAATGTTATCACCCAGATGTTCTTCTATTCCCATCTAAGCGCCCCCTTTTTCCACACATACAAAAGACCTATGACTAATATTATGATAAACATAAACATTTCTATAAATCCGAAAAGCCCCAGCTCTGAAAAAACAACGGCCCAAGGAAATAAAAAAAGCGCTTCGATATCAAAAAGAAGAAAAAAAATGGCAACAAGATAAAATTTAACATCAAATCTGAAGTGGGCATCGCCTGTCGGTTCAACCCCGCACTCATAAGGTTTTAATTTTCCGATTTCGTATGTTTTTTTTCCAATAAAATTTGAGGCTATAATTGTAAAAATGGCAAATAATATGGCTATTACGAGCATTATAAGGATGGGTAGAAAAGAATTCAAACTATCTCCATTCATATTATTCATAATGTTACACTAAAATAAATTAATTATAAATATGCGGTTGGATATATCGTATAGAATGTATCATATAATATATTCAAAATCAATAAGAAAAATAACTTAATCTTTATGTTGTTTTAAATAGTATAACATCGTTCTGACGCCGACCCCCGTCGCACCCTTTGGATTATAAGTAAAACCTGTTTTAGTAAAGGCAGGACCTGCTATATCTATGTGGCACCATTTGACTTTCTCCGAAACGAATTCTTCCAGAAACATCCCTGCCGTTATGGCCCCGCCATATTTATTTCCTACATTTTTGACATCGGCGACAGGACTTAAGAGTTTTTCCTGCATATTATCGTCGAACGGCAATTCCCACATTTTTTCGCCGGAAATCTCGCTTGTCTTGATAATGCTGTCTATTAAGCCTTTGTCGTTTCCCATGACCCCCGAGGTATATTCGCCTAAAGCGACAACGCAGGCTCCGGTCAGGGTGGCCATGTCTATTATCTCTTCCGCCCCCTGATTCTCCGCAAAGGTCAAAGCATCCGCAAGCGTTAAACGGCCCTCCGCATCGGTATTTTCTATTTCGATAGTCTTGCCGTTAAGCGCTTTAACTATATCATCCGGCCTCTGAGCGCCGCCGTCCGGCATATTTTCGCAGGCGGCTATAATGCCGTGAACCTCCGCATTCAGGTCCAGATTAGAAATGTATTTCATTATTCCCAGGACGGCGCAGGCTCCAGACTTATCCGACTTCATAGTCGTCATAAAATCGGCCGGTTTCAAAGAAAGCCCGCCGCTATCAAAGGTTATACCCTTTCCTACTATTGCAATCTTTTTAAGTTTAATTTTTTTTGTTTTATTTTTCGGCTTATAAATCAGATGGATAAATCTGGGAGGATTTTTTGAACCCTGCGCAACCCCGTAAAAGGAAAGCATACCCTTTTTAAGTATCTCTTTCTCGTCGAATATTTCACATTCTATACCCTCTTGCGCGGACAAATCCTTCGCAATATTTGCGAGATACTCGGGTGTAGCGATATTTCCCGGCTCGTTAACTATATCTCTTGCAAAATTCGCGGCTTGGGAAGTTATTTTTCCGAATCCTATGCCTTCCTTAATATTTTCCTCTTTGTCCTTACCTGCTTTAAGCGAATCGAAATGAATCCCGACAATCTTAATATCTCCCGCTTTGCTATTATTTTTATCGTCATCTTTTGTCTTATATTTTTTAAATTCGTATAAACCTAATAATGCTCCCTCTACAACGGCTGAAGACATATAAAACAATCCGTTTTTTATATAATATTCTTCGGGCAATCCGGGAATTATAAAAATTGCCTCTTTAATTCGATTTGTTTTGGCAATTCTTAAAGAGCTTGAAACAAAATATCTCATAGAATCATAATTAAACTTATCTTTTTTGCCTATGCCGTGCACCAATGAAAGAATAGGGGATTCAATCATTGCATTTTTCCCCTTTTTTGCCTTAAAATTAAGTTGTTTTAGCCTTTTATATATAAACTCGAATTCTTTGAGGGTTTTATTCTTTAAAAAACTGCCCTCATCCCCTTCAAAGACTCCAAATATAAAAATACGCTCAAACCGCGGCACAACTTTACCTTTTAAAATTTCCCCGATAGATTCGATAATTTTAAATTCCAATGTAATACCCCCCCCGTATTATTTTTTTATGTTTTAATACTTATTTTTAATACTTAAACCTTTTTATTATCCCTATAAGCTTTTCCAGCTCCCCGTAAACGGAAGCCGCTTCTTTGGCAGTGCTTGAAGACTGCTTCGAATTTGATGCGGCAAGATTCGATACCATTTCGATATTTTGGGAAATCTCGTTTGTTGCCGCCGTTTGCTCCTCTGATGCCGCGGCTATGGAATTAACCTGGTCTGCCAGGCCTACTATGTTTCTTTCTATGCTATTAAGCGATTCTCCCGCCTTTGAAGCATATTCCACCGATAAGCTGACTTCTTTCATCGTGGAATCCATCGAAGATTTTGTATTTTGGGTGCTTTGCTGTATGGTTTGAACCTTCGATACTATCTCTTTTGTTGCCTTAACCGTTCTTTCCGCAAGCTTTCTTACCTCATCCGCCACAACGGCAAATCCCCTTCCTGACTCTCCGGCGCGCGCGGCCTCTATTGCGGCATTAAGCGCCAGCAGGTTTGTCTGATCGGCTATATCGTTGATAACCGAGATTATTTCTCCAATCTCGTAAGAACCCTTTTCGAGCCCGTTTATTAGGCTTCCAAGTTCTTCCGTAAGAACGGCCACATTTTTAATACCGTTTATCGCCCTTTCGACTATGTCAAAGCCTTCTTTTGCACTGCCGGAAGCCTCTTTTGCGACACTGCTTAAATTTTGCGTATTTTTGGATATCTCTTTAATCGTCTGACTCATTTCTTCCGAGGCCGCTGCCACATGCGTCGAAAGCAAAGCCTGTTCTTTAGCCTTACCGCTTATTTCATCGACATGGGTTTCTATCGATGTGTTTACATCGACAATGGTCATGGCCTCTTCGGTTATAGATTTTACGATTTCTCTTATATCTATAATAAATTTGTTAAATTTGTTAGCGACGGATGTAATTTCATCATATACGGAATTTTTATAAACATCGCATTTTATGCAAATCTGCCCACCCGTATCTCCATACCGGTCTTGCTGCTTATCCCAGCATCTCGGCTCCAGTTCATCTTCTTTAAGCATGCAATTCTTGCTTTTCTTCATCATAATAGTTGTCTTATTATAACAGTCCATAGGAATAAGCTTGCTTAAATCTCCGTCTCCCCTTACAATATCGTTCAGCTTATCGTAAAGATTTTTTGTCGGCTTTATAAAGATAGATTTTAATAAACCATATATGGCTAAAATAGATAGAACAAGAAAGATAAAGGAAACGATAATAATGTTTCTCATAAAAATATTGGATGAGTTTACGGCATTTTTCATGGAATAAATAAGCTTAACCCCGCCGAGCGTCGTCCCGTCTTTAACCGTATGGCACATAAGGCAGTTTATACCCCTGGACATCTTTTTTGCGACAAACGGAACGCCGACTTTTAGATATTCATGTCCGTTTTTATTGAATATACTGATAATTTCCTTATTTGACCCCAGTATTTCTTTGTCAAACTTAGTTGTCGGATTTTCATGTTTGAGCCCTGGACCGAACTCTTTATTAACGGCTTCGCCTCTTATAACTTTAACATCTTTAATGCCCTGAATTTTTTTAAATATCCCGAAAAGCTGCCTTCTATCGGACTTCTTAGAAATAGTTCCGTTAAGCATCATGGCATTTAAACTGGAAAGCACCGTTTTGGCAGTAACGACGGCATCGCTTGATGTCATTTTAACGGACATTTTGTTCTGGCTGGAAACAGAGTAATAAGTTAAAAATGATAAAATTAAAATAAAAACGAAAGTGATTAGGAAAAGTAGTTTGGTCTTAATAGAGACCTTTTTAATCAAATTTAAATCCACCTTATTTATCCCCCCTGCCTGCATTAAAATAAATAATAAAAATCTTTATAATGATATCAAATATAATAAATATAATAAAACAAAAAAGTAAATGTTTTAAAATATTCCGTCGTCAATAGGCTTTATGTATAAAGCCTAGAACTAATGCGGACTCTGCCCTTGCTTTAACACCCTTAGCTTTCTGTAAAGATTTCTTTCGCTTACCCCGATAATACCCGCAATTTCGGATTTGCTCAACTTTTTAGAAAAAAGGTATTTGATATATTCTTCTTCTATTTCTTTTAAAGTCGGATTTTTATCAAAGAGCGTCTTTCCGTTAACCGCATCCCTGTCATTATCGTATGAAACTTCAAGCTGAATAGCTTCCGGCGGTATTTCTTCTTTGCCGTCGGATAAAACCATTGCTCTTTCGATAACATTTTTTAATTCCCTGACATTGCCGGGCCAGTCGTAGTTTAAAAGTTTATTTTCGGCGGATGCGGAAAGGTGCTTTGAAAATTTAATTTTATTTTCTTTCGTCATAAAAAAATGGGCTAAATGAGAAATATCTTCTTTTCTCTCTCTTAAAGGCGGAAGCTCTATCGTAAAACCGTTTATCCTGTAAAATAAATCACCTCTAAAATGACCTTCTTCGACCATCTTTTTTAGATTTTTATTTGTTGCGGTTATTATTCTTGTGTCGATAAAGAGGTTTTTGGATGAACCTACCCTCCTGAAGCTTTTCGTATCTAATATTCTTAGAAGCTTCGCCTGTATAATACCGCTAACATCGCCAATTTCATCGATAAAAAGCGTTCCCTTGTCCGCATATTCCAGAAGCCCTTTTTTAAGGGCATCCGCTCCTGTAAACGAACCCCTTTCATGACCGAACAACTCCGATTCGAACAAATTTTCGGATAAATTACAGGAATCGACAATGATAAGGGGGTTATCTTTTCTGATCGACAGCTTGTGGAGCATATTCGCGCTTAATTCTTTGCCTGTGCCTGATTCTCCAGTAATCAAAACATTCAAATCCGATTTGGCGGCGGCGGAAATATCTTCTATCACCTTCGATGCCGCTTTAGATTTTCCTATAAAAAACCGCTTAAAAATCTCTCTTTTAAAATAGGCGGCATAATTTTTTAAGTTAATATTTTCGATTAGTTTTTTTATGGTTATGCTGAGTTCTTCGAGACTTAGCGGCTTAACAAGGTAATCGCAGGCGCCAATTTTTAAGGCAGCCACGGCTGAATCGACGGTGCCGAAAGCAGTTAAGATAATTATCTCTATATCGTTCGTTTTTGATTTTACAATTTTTAATAGTTCTATGCCGGACTTTCGGGGTAATTTTAGGTCCGATATTATAATGTTGAAATAGCCTTTTTCTAATTTTTCTATTGCTTCTTCGGCAGAAGGAGCGGATTGAACGTCATAACCCTCGCTGCTTAAATAGTCCGTAAGTATATTTCTATAATTTATATCGTCGTCAACAATAAGTATAGAAATTAAATTGTTATCCATGGCTTTTATTTTTCTTTATCGTTATTTTCCCTGAAGTTGCTTTTAACCGGTATTTTTATTACGAATTTTGTTCCCAAATCCTGTTTAGACCTGACCTCGATCGAACCCCCTAGAGATTTAATTATGCTCAAAGATATGGAAAGCCCGAGCCCTGTGCTTCCCGCACCCTTATTTTTCGAGAAAAAGGGGTCAAAAATCTTTTTGATATCGGCCGGCGCAATACCCTGTCCATTATCTATAATCAATATATAAATATAATCCTTTATTATCCTGGTTATAAAATACACGACTCCCGACTCTTCCTGAACGGCCTGTATTGCGTTAAGCCCTATATTAAGTACGACCTGCCTTAACCCTGCTTCCGAGAAACTAATCAGAGGAGGATGTCTGGCAAAGTTCTTCTTTATCATAACATTTTTCTTATTTGCCAGGAAGGAAAGCAAGGAAAGGCTCTCATCCACCGACTTATTGACATTTACTATATCTGCCTTAACCGATACGGGTCTGGATAGGAGGAGAAGCTTTTTTGTAATATCTTTACACCTCTCTATCTCCGTTCTTATTAACTCAAAATATTTTTTAATATCGCAGCTGCCTTCTTTGAAACCGCCGGGAAGATTGCTTTGAATGGGTTCATTGTTTCCGATGCACATCCTCATCATATCTACGGAAGCCAGTATATTGTTAAGCGGATTATTTATTTCATGCGCCACGCCCTCGGCTAAGAGGCCGACTTCGGAAAGCCTTTGAGATAAGTTAAATTTAAGCTGGGCATCGGAACCGCTTCCCAGACACCTCAAAACCTCGACCGCATATCTTTTGCCCGTTGAATTATCATACAAAGGGGATGAATTTATTTCGACGGCAATTTCTTTTTTTTCCGACCCGTAATGACCGTGTATAACCTTAACCGTCTTCCCTTTTTTAATAACCTCTTCCACCGAACACGATTCTAATAAGGGGTCGCACGGCTCGTCCCTGAAATGGCTTATCTTATAACAATAGCCTCCTATAACATCCGAAACTGGCAGGCCGGCATCATTTAAAAAACGCCTGTTTGCATAAACTATTTTGTAATTTTCATCGATAACGATAACCCCGTCATTTATGTTATCTAATATGTCATCCGAACTAAAAGCTAAAACCTGTTTTTCCCTATTTTCCATAAATAATCCCATAAATAAATTAATGAATTAAATATCGATAGAAAATTTTGTTAAAGGTTTGTTAATATAAACACTTTTTGGCTGATATCCCCAATTATTATAACACAATTATAAACCTTGAATAGGATTAATTGAAAAATTTTACTTCAACCTATTGACAATATTTCAAAAATCTATTAATATTAGCTTTTATATTTATAAATTTATTTTTAAGCAAAGAGGATTATCTTATGAATGATTACGCTATCATAAATTCAGGCTCAAAGCAATACAAGGTATCTGCCGGAGACCTGATAAGAATTGAAAATATAGGTAAAAACAAGGGGGATGAAATATTTTTTAAGCCGAGCATGCTGAAAAATAACGACAATATTCTTTTTGGGGAACAGGCTTTAAAAGATGTAAATGTCAAAGGTATCGTGGTCAGAAACGGAAGAGCAAAAAAGATAATCGTGTTTAAGATGAAACGCCGTAAAGACGAAAGAAAAAAAAGAGGACATAGACAAAATTTTACCGAAGTCAAGATAACCGACATTCAATAAATAACCTTCAGGGCAAAAATTTAAAATTTTAAATACGCGGATAATAAAAAAATAAATAATACTTTATCTAATAAGGCACAGGTGTAATTATGGCTCACAAAAAAGCAGGCGGCAGTTCCAGAAACGGGCGGGACAGTCAAGGTCAAAGAAGGGGAGTAAAAAGATTCGGCGGGGAATTAGTAAAGCCGGGCGAAATCATTGTTCGCCAGGTTGGTTCATCTTTCCACCCCGGAAAAAATGTCAAAGAAGGAAGGGATTATACTCTTTACTCTATAATGAGCGGCTTTGTTAAATTTCACGCAGGAAAGAACAATAGAAAATTTGTCAGCATTATCCCCTTAGAGAAATAATCGCCGCGATTCCGGATTCAACGATTCAACCTATGCATCCGCCGCATCCAAGCCCAAATACGCCGCAAAGGCGGGCTGCCGGACGGAACGACATTTCAGGCGGCTTTGTTTTACCTCAAAATTCCTCATTACATAAAATCAATTACTATAGAATCATAATTTAAATTTAAGATGAAATTCGTCGATAATGCCGTGATAACTATAGCCTCCGGCAACGGGGGCAAAGGTGCAGTGAGTTTCAGGAGAGAAAAATTCATTCCTAAAGGGGGACCCGACGGCGGAGACGGCGGAGACGGCGGGGATGTCATTTTTAAAGCATCCCACAATATAACAAGCCTGCTGGATTTCAGATATAAGCCAAGGTTCGCCGCCGAAAACGGCGGGAATGGACAGGGCAACAATAAAAAGGGCAGGGACGGAAAAGATATTATTTTAAATGTTCCCGTGGGAACGGCGATAATAGATTATGACTCGGGCGAAATAATAGCCGACTTGACAAAAGACGGGGAAAAATTTATAGTTTTGCAAGGTGGCAGGGGCGGGAAAGGAAATACCTTTTTTAAATCCTCCGTTAATAGAAGGCCGCGGTTTTCGCAACCCGGGACACAGGGGGAAACAAAAAAAATCCGCCTTGTTCTTAAAAGCCTGGGAGATGTAGGCATAATCGGTCTTCCCAATGCCGGAAAATCCACCCTGATTTCTAAATTGTCCGGAGCTCATCCCGAAATAGCGCCGTATCCCTTTACGACAAAAACGCCGAGTCTCGGCGTCTGCCGCGACGAAGATTCCAATAAAACATTTACGATAGTCGATATACCTGGCATTATCTCCGGCGCGGCCGAAGGCACAGGCTTGGGTTTAAGATTTCTAAAACACATAGAAAGATCGAACATACTTCTGCATTTAATCGAAATAGGCAATATTGCTGAAGTCGAAAATCGGTACGAAACGGTCATAAACGAAATAAATAAATTTAATAAAGAAATCCTTAAAAAAAACAGGATAGTCGTCATAAATAAAATCGATTTAATATCCAATTTAAAAGAACTTAATAAAATAAAGGATGAAATTAATAAATTTTTCGATAAAAAGGGTATTAAACCGCTTTTCATTTCCGCATCCGAAAATATGGATATAGACGAATTGAAAAATAATTTAAACAAATTGATTTGTTGATTTGTTATAATAATTATAAAAATGTGATATATAAATTCTTCCGAAAATAACAAAAAGCATAATAAATGAATAATAAAGAATATAATGCATTAAACGATTTTAGAAAATATTTGAATTCCAAAAAAAGAATAGTTTTAAAAATCGGCACGCAGGTACTCTTAGGCGATAAAGATAAACTTTCTTTATCCGCCTTTAAAAGAATTTGCAGTTTTTCGCATTCGTTAATACGGCAGCAAAAAGAAGTAATATTAGTTTCATCGGGAGCGATAGCCGCCGGAAAAGATGTATTAAATACCCCGTCCCCTTCAAATAATTTTTCAAATAATTTCAGCATGCCGGAAAAGCAGGCTTTTGCCGCTTGCGGACAGGCGATATTAATGAAAAATTACGGCTCTTGTTTTAAACAATACGGAATAAAAACAGCGCAAATCCTTTTAACGAAAGACGACATATCCTCCAGAAAAAGGTTCGTCAATGCAAGAAACACAATATACGAGCTGTTAAAGAATAAGGTTGTGCCGATTATAAATGAAAATGACACTATTTCCTACGAAGAGATAAAATTTTCCGACAATGACCATTTGTCGGCTCTCGTTTCAAACCTCGTATGCGCCGACTTATTAATAATTCTTTCCAATGTCCATGGCGTTTACGACAAAAATCCTGTATTGCATAAAGATGCGAAACTTATTAAAACGATAGATAACATAAAGGATTTTATGAAAGATTTTAAAGAAACATCTAAAAGTTTGCAAGGCACAGGCGGAATGAAATCAAAACTTTATGCCTCGTTTATCGCCGCCGGCGCGGGGACAGACACTATTATTATCTCGGGCAAGGACGGAAAAAGCCTTGATTCGTTCGCCGGAGGCATACTGACGGGAACATTCATTCCGTCTTTAAAAAATAACATTAACAAGAAAAAACACTGGCTTTTATTCGGCATGGAAAAAAAGGGGCAAATAGTAATCGATAAGGGGGCAGTCGACGCAATTATCAACAAAAATAAAAGCCTTCTTGCAAGCGGTATTCTTGCAGTAAACGGCGAATTTAAAAAAGGGGAGGGGGTTTATATCGTTAACGAAGAAGGTAAAATTTTTTCTATCGGCATATCCAATTTTGATTCGAAGGATATAAAAAGAATTAAGGGACTTAAATCCCATGAAATAAAAACAAAATTTGGCGAAGGCATCCTTTCGGCTTTAGTTGTGCATAAGGACAAATTGGCCGTTACCGCTTAATTAAATATATTAAGAGCATGATAATAAAATTATAATAAAATTTAACCATATTTATTCTAAGGTAAATGCGTATGGAACCTGAAACAGAATCTATCGAAGAAATTGCAAGAAAGGCGTACGCCACAAGCAGTTTTATCGCAAGCGCCGGGATAAGCACAAAACTAAATATACTTAATACGATTAAAAACCTTTTAATCGAAAACAAAAATAATGTAATCCTTGAAAATAGAAAGGATGTGGAAAATGCACAGTCCCGCGGGCTTAGCGTTCCGATGGTTGACAGGCTGACGATTTCCGAAAAGACATTCAATTCAATGATTAAGTCGGTAGAAGATGTGGGGAAAATTAAAGACCCTGTAGGAGAAATAGAAGATATTACGGTTAGGCCAAACGGGCTTATGGTCGGAAAGATGCGGATACCGCTTGGCGTCATAGGTATTATTTATGAATCGAGACCGACCGTTACAATAGATGCATCCATACTTTGCCTGTTATCTGGAAATGCCGTAATTTTAAGGGGCGGGTCGGAGGCTTTTAATTCCAATATGATACTGGCTTCAATAATCTCGAAAAGTTTAAATCTTAACGGCCTTCCGCCTCAAATAGTTTCAATGGTTCCTTATACCGATAGATCTGCTATTAAAGAATTAATTTCTCAAAAAAAATATATAGATTTAATAATACCGAGGGGCGGAGAAGGGCTTATATCCTATGTTATCGAAAACTCTAAAATTCCCGTGATAAAACATGATAAAGGCCTCTGTCACATATATGTCGATGAATATGCCGATATTAAGAAGTCGCTTAATGTCATTATTAATGCAAAAGTTCAAAGGCCGTCGGTTTGCAATGCATTAGAAACGCTTTTAGTCCATTCCTCCATACTTGACAGGTTTATGCCTGAAATGCTCGGCGAACTTAAAAAAAACGGCGTGGAAGTGAGAGTTGACGATGAAATTTTAAATATTTACAAACAGGAATTTAATTTTCTTGTAGCGGCAGAACAGGACGATTGGGATACCGAATATTTAAATCTTACACTGGCAGTAAAATCGGTCCCCAATATGGACGCCGCCGTAGAACATATTAAAAAACACGGTTCCAATCATACCGAAGCAATACTTACCGAAAATTACGCCAACGCTCTTGAGTTCATAAAAAGGGTAAACTCTTCCTGCGTTCTTATAAACGCTTCTACTAGATTTAACGATGGTTTTGAGCTAGGGCTCGGGGCGGAAATAGGCATATCCACTTCAAAAATTCATGCATTTGGACCGATGGGCGCAAGGGAACTTACCACGACTAAATTTATCGTTTTCGGCAGCTATCAGACAAGGACATGAATATCGGCATTTTCGGCGGAACATTTGATCCGATTCATTACGGACATTTAAGGGCGGCGGAAGAAATTACGCAAAACTTTTTGGAAAAAGTTATATTTGTCCCGACAAACATAACTTCTAATAAAGAAAAAGTACCTTCAAGTTCGCAAGAAAGGCTTGAAATGATAAAAATCGCAATAAACGATCATAAAAAATTCACAGTTTCGGATATTGAAATTAAAAGAGGCGGAATTTCTTACTCATATGACACCGTTATTCAGTTTAAGAAATTATACCCGGATGACGATTTATATTTTATTATAGGAATGGATGCGTATTTTGATTTAAAAAATTGGAAAAACGGCGAACTCCTCTTTGGCATGATTAATTTTATCGTTATTAACAGAAATAATATAAGGTTTAATCCAAAAGATCTAATAAAACTTACATCTTTTTTGCCGGACGGGATAAAAGGGCAAATCGATATAGACCATAAAAACAAAAGATTTGTCACGTCTAAAAATAGATATATAAATTTCCTTAAAATAACAAGAATGGATATTTCATCTACAATAATCAGGAATAACTTTAAAAAAAACATTTCCAACCTATATCTATTGCCAAAGGATGTTATTAATTATATAATTAATAAAAAGATGTATATTTAACTTTTACAATTTATAATTGCAACTGCTAAACAAGGTGATTTAAAATAATTAACGCAAAAATAGAAAGAAAAAAACTAAAAAGAACAAATAAAACTATAAGGTCTATAATAGGCTCCCTTTTAGAGAAAAAGGCTCACGATGTTATCGTGCTCGATATTAGAAGGATTTCCGCAATGACCGATTTTGTTATTATCGCGGGCGGTTCATCCGATCGTCAAATATCATCGATAGCCAACAATTTAATAGATTCCATAAAAAAGCGTCCCTTCGGAGTGGAGGGGCTTTCAGGTTCGAGATGGGTCGTAATTGACTATGGAGATGTCATAATACACATAATTCACGACGATTTAAGGCCGTATTATAACCTTGAAGGATTATGGCCCGATGCCAAAGAGTTAATTGTGGAAAATTAAGAGTAGATTCCTGCGTACGCAGGAATGACGGATAAAAATTAATTATGTATATCATTACATTAATAATCGCCATTCTGGTGCTGATAGCTTTCTTTGAGTATCTTTATATGCTTAACCCCGTGAAGATTCCACTGCATTACGCCCCGGGCTCACAGCACATAATTAATGAATATCTTATAATTTATATTTTTTCGGCATTTTTGGTTGGAATTGTTCTTGTCCTGTCTATAAATATTTTAAAGGATTTAATTTCTCAGATAAAAAATCTTTTCTTTAAAAGAAAGCAGTTTATAAAAACGGAAATAGATAATTCCGTTAACAAAGCTTACGATTTCTATATTAAAGGACAATACGACAAGGCAATAGACTTAATAAAAAAATACTTATCCGCCTATGAAAACAGCATAAGCGGTTATTTACTTCTGGCGAAAATTTACAAACATAAAGGAAAAATAAAAGATAGCGAATTTAACTTAAATAAAGCGCTGGAAATAGAAAAAGATAATATTAATGCTCTTAATGAGGCCGGAAATCTATATAAATTAAACAAAGATTATGATAAAGCAATAGTTTATTACAATAAGGCGTTAGAATCCTCAAACGATAATCTATATGCAATAACGCAGTTAAAAGATATTTACATAAAAAAAGGCGAATGGAAAAATGCATACAGGATGTCTAAGCTCTTTCTCGCTGAATCAAAAGATAAAGAGATTAATAAAAAAGAAGAATTAGTCATGCTCGGGCTTAAATATGAATTCGGAAAGTATCTTTTAGAAACGGAAAACGATACCGTAAGATCCGCTAAAAGATTTAACCAGGTGTTAACCCAAAATAAAAATTTTGTCCCCGCGTACATATCTCTGGGAGACATTTATATTAAAAAAGGGAAATATCCCGAAGTATTCGATTTATGGGAAAAGGCATTTTTAAAAACCGGCAACTTCGCTATTCTAATCAAAATCGAGGATATAGCGATAAAAACGAATCATCCCGAAAATATTATTAAATTCTACCAAGAACTTATTTACGATAATCCTGAAAAGTGGGAATACAGGCTATTTTTAGGAAAACTATATATGAGATTAGAAATGGTTGACGATGCGCTTTCAAGCCTTCATGAAATCCCTGCTTCAATTTTTAAAGACAACTCCCTCAGCCTTCTTTTAGCGGAATGTTACTTTAAAAGAGGAAAATATAACGATTCCGCCGTAAATTTTAGAAAGGCTCTTAAAGGCCAATATCCGGTCAAGTTACCTTTTACCTGTTCAAATTGCGGGTTTGTCTCTTACAATTATTCTTCGATCTGCCCATCCTGCAACCTATGGAACACATTTAATATAAAAACCTCCGGAACGCTTTATGAAAGCGGACAAAAAGATGATATTAAAAATATTCCGTCATTGATTTCGGAGTAAACAGGCTAAGCAAATGAAAAAATATGACGGGTTAGCTTTGATTATTTTGGACGGTTTCGGCTTGTCGCCTTCCGTGAAAGGCAACGCTATAATAAATGCGAATCCCGAGTTCATAAATTCCATCTTTAAAAGTTATCCGTTTACGACTCTAATCACTCACGGCAAAGATGTCGGTTTGCCTGAAAACACGATGGGAAACTCGGAAGTGGGGCATTCCAATATCGGCGCCGGAAGGATTACTATGCAGGATTTGACAAAAATAGATATGCAAATTGAAAATGATACCTTAAAAAATAATAAAACATTATCTTTATTTTTAGAAAAAATCAAAAACGGAAATTCACGGGTCCATCTTATGGGTCTCTTATCCGAAAGCGGGGTCCATTCCGAATTATCCCACTTATTATACTTAATCCGGTTTTTCAGGACTAACGGGGTAAAGGAGATCTATATTCATGCATTTTTAGACGGAAGGGATTCTCCGCCAAAAAGCGCAGAAATTTTCTTAAAAAAATTAATGGAAGAAGTTAAAAAGTTAAAACCTTTTGTTTTCTTATCTACGATATGCGGCAGATTTTATGCCATGGACAGGGATACAAGATGGGACAGGACAAACAGGGCTTTCGATCTGCTTACGGGATTAAACGGGGAAAGGTTTGACGACCCCGCCCTTGCCATAAAAAAGTTCTACGACGACGGAATAACGGATGAGTTTGTACACCCCGTCGTAATTAACAACAAGGAAGGGAAGAACGGCGCGATAGGCGGGGACGACGGTGTTTTATTTTTTAACTTCAGGGCGGACAGAGCTAAACAATTAACAATGGCTATCACATTTAAAGATTTTAATAAATTTTACAGGGATGGATTTAAACCCGTAAAAAATTTTATATCGATGACCAAATATGACGACTCGTTTAAAAACGGCTACATTATAGAACCCGAAAATTACGACAATATTTTAGGACAGGTTATCTCTGACCTTGATTTTAATCAGTTAAGGATAGCCGAAACAGAAAAATATGCCCATGTAACCTATTTTTTTAACTGCGGAAGGGAAGAACCATTTAAAAACGAAGATAGGCTGTTAATACCGTCTCCGAGGGAATATAAAACTTACGATATGATACCGGAAATGAGCGCTTTTAAGATTAAGGATGCCTTAATAGAAAGGATTAAACTTAATAAATACAAGTTAATAGTCTGCAATTTCGCAAACTGCGATATGGTGGGTCACACCGGAAATTATGATGCCGCTGTTAAAGCGGTCAAGGCTGTAAATTCAGTCCTTAGCGAGATAGTCCCCGTAATTTTAAATCAGCATCATGCCTGTATTATAACGGCGGACCATGGAAATGCCGAAACAATGCTGGACGAAAACGGGATGCCTATGACCAATCACACTCTTAACCCTGTGCCGTTTGCTATAGTTTCTAATTATCCTAAGGAAATTCCGATATTAAAACCCGGAAGGCTTGCCGACATAGCCCCGACAATTCTTAAATTACTGGGCTTAAATATACCGGAGGAGATGACCGGACGGGTTTTATGGGAATAGTTTCATTTGTTTGCCCTTATGGCAATATAAGATTGGATTTATTTTTAAAAACCCGATTACTTAATAATACGAGGGCATATATTCAAAGACTTATATTAAGCGGCAATGTGACGGTTAACGGGTTAATCGTTAAAAAACCGGCATATAAATTAAAAGAAGGTTCGGTATTAACCGTAAAAGAACTGGAAATAAAAAAAACAGGGCTAACTCCCGTAGATTATAATCTTGAAATAATTTATGAAGATGACTGCATCGCCGTAATAAATAAACCTGCAGGCATTACCGTTCATCCCGGAAAAGGAAATTATGACAACACCCTCGTTAATATTTTGATTGGAAAAATATCTAACCTCTCGGGCATCGGCGGCGTTGAAAGACCAGGAATAGTTCATAGATTGGACAAAGATACTTCGGGAATAATGTTAATTGCTAAAAACGATCTTTCTCATAACGCTCTTATTTCGAGTTTTAAAAACAGGGAAATAAAAAAAACATATCTCGCTATATGTTACGGCCTTTTTCCGCAAAAATACGGCTGTATCGAGGGATTTATAAAAAGGGATGTAAAAAACAGGATTAGAATGCAAATAACCAAGGAAACTGGGAAATATTGCCTCACCCGATTCGAAACTATAAGGCAGATAAAGGGTATAGCAACATTGCTTAAGGTAATGCCGCATACAGGAAGAACCCATCAAATAAGGGTATCCCTTTTTGAAACAGGTCATCCGATAGTAGGGGATAAAGTCTATAAAAGGAAAGATGCGTCGGACAGATATAAGAGCTTAAACTTTGTGAAAAGACAGATGCTTCACGCATATATGCTGGAATTTTTTCATCCAAAAACCGGAGAAAAAATGGCCTTAAAGGCGGAAGTCCCCGGCGATATGCTATGGGCTTTTGATTCCGGCGATACAATATGATCCACGCCATTAAAGATTTAGACATAAATAATAGCCGCATAGTATATGGATTTATAGACAATGCGCTTGATTTTAAATTGGGAAACAGCGAAGCAAGAAAAGAACTTTCAGGATATATTCCTGCGGGTTTCAATAAAAAAGATATATATATTTATGAAGTTAAGCAGGTCCACGGCAATAACATCGCAGTTTTAAACAAAGATTTTCAAATAAAGGATGGGGATGATTATTACGGTTTAAATTTAGCCGAGGCTGACGGAGCTTTTACTCAGAAAACCGGCATAATGCTGTGCATAAGAACCGCCGATTGCGTTCCCGTTCTTTTTTACGACCGCATTAAAAAGGTTATAGGCGCCATCCACTGCGGCTGGAAAGGGGCTTACACAGGCATAATAACAAATGCAGGGAATATATTAATAGATTATTTTCAATCAAATTTAGACGATGTAATTATTATAATAGGTCCTTCTATTTGCAAAAATTGTTACGAAGTCAAAGAAGATTTTGTGAATAAATTTATAGCTAAAAATATGCTGAATCAAAAATTTTTTAAAAGAAATACAGATAAAAACAATTTGTTTTTTGATTTGAAGGGTTTCTTAAAAAACGAACTTAATATAAACGGATTTAATAAGGAAAATATCTATGATTTAAATAAATGTAATTTTGAAGATAAAAAATTTTATAGCTACAGGCGCAATAAAACGGACAAAAGGCAGGTTTCTTTTATTATAATAAATTAATAAATGGATGAAGTAATCGTAAATACATAAGAATATAAGATTTATTTTAAGATTAAAAAATGATAAAAATAGGTCTGACGGGTTCTATAGGTTCCGGAAAAACTACGGTTCTTAATTTATTAAAGGATTATGGATTCTTAACTTTAAATCTTGACTTAGAGGCCAAAAAGCTGCTTAAAAAAAATACGATAGAATATAAAAAAATTGTTGCTTTTTTTGGTAAAAACATTTTAAATAAAGATAATGGGATTAATAAGAAAATTCTGGCAGAGGTCATTTTTTCAGACCCCTCTAAAAAAAAGGCCTTAGAAAATATAATCTATCCAACTTTAAGAACAAATATCAATAATATACTTGAAAGAAGCAAACAATCCGCAGCAATAATTGAAGGCGCGGTTATTATCGAATCAGGATATTACCGGAAGTTAGACAAAACTATCCTTGTTACCTGTGATTTCTCAAGAAGGATTAAAAGATCATATAAAAAATTTACTTTTGATGATTTTGCAAAAAGGGATAAAAATCAATTAAATCAGGCAGAAAAAATTAAAAAATCTGATTTTATAATCAACAATAATTACGGATTTAAATTTTTAATTCCTCAAATTCAGCTATTAATAAACTTTCTAAACAACATTTATCGTACTTGAAAAATAGAACCTCAAAGGATTAAAATTTCCCGATTCCCGGATTTAATTCAAATAAGAGGGGGATATATCTATGGAAGAATATCGCAAATGTGAAGATTTAGGCTATATATTTATAAATGAACTTTTAGAATTTGCCAATCAAAGAAAACAGGTAGAGGAAATATTTCATTTCGTTAATGTCGGTTTTGAATATACATTTGGGGCAACGGCAATAATGTTTATATACAAAAAATATAATCTGGAAGAAAAAATAGAAATTTCAAGAGGGGTTTCTCTTGAATATGTTAAAAAATTTAATGAAAATCCTCCATTATCTATATTAAAAGAAATAAAATCTGCTCGGGGCGGCTTATATATAGATTTCAAAAAAGAACACGAAAAGTATTCCGAATATAGTTTTTTATTTGAGCACGATAATGTGGCCGAGTTTTACGGCTATGAATTAAAAACCGCATATACGGACTCATATTTTGTAATAATGTACTCAGTCCCTGGATTTAAGAACTGCGGAAATGAAAAAACCGGCGTATTCGATACAATCTTTTCCGTACTTGCGTACATCTTAAACTCAAACAAATGCGTTCAAACTATGAGGGACTGTTCCCAGATCGATTATGTATCGGGGCTCAACAATTTTAAATATTTCCATGAAAAACTTTTTCAAGAGATGCAAAAAATTGCCAATGAAAAAGGAATATTATCCCTTGCTTTAATTTCAATAAATCAATTAAATAAACTAAACTCAATATTTGGCCACAGTGCGGGAGACAAAAACATAGGGCTAATCGCGAATATTATTAAAAAACATATACGAATATTCGATATAGCCGCCAGATACGGCAATAAATTTATTATACTGTTTCCAGGTATGGATAAGAACCCGGTCAAAGATATTTTAAGAACTATTTTTTCGGAGGTTGAGGCAAACTTTAAGAATGAAAACCAGGACATATTATCATTAAATGCCGGTGTTTCGTCATTCCCAGCGGACGGTAATAATGAACGAACGGTTTTAGATTTAGCCGAAGGTCATCGCATAGATGCCAGAAGGAAGAGTAAATGGTCCATAGTATAATTATAATATAATAAAAATAACCAAAATAAAATTTTAAACTTAAGAGGTAGTTATGAATATTAAAGAATTATCCGCAAAAAAAATTTCAGAGTTATTGCAGATAGCAAAGAATTATAGCATAGAAGGAGCGTCGGGGATGCGAAAGCAAGATTTAATATATGCCCTGCTTCAGGCAGAAACTGAAAAAAACCAGCAGGCCGAAAAAAACGGTTTGCTTTCGGGCGAAGGCGTACTTGAAATTTTACCTGACCAGTACGGATTTTTAAGATCGCTCGAGGCAAATTATCTTCACGGACCTGACGACATTTATGTATCGCCGTCCCAGATTAGAAAATTCGGACTCAGAACCGGCGACACCATCCGCGGGGTAATCAGGCCGCCGAAAGACAGCGAAAGGTTTTATGCGCTCCTTAAGGTAGAAAGCGTTAATTTTGAAGACCCTGAAGTTGCCAAAGAAAAAATACTATTTGACAACCTGACCCCCTTATATCCCGAGGACAGGATAAAACTTGAATTCGATCCAAAAAATTTATCTACAAGACTGATGGATTTGCTTATTCCTATAGGAAAGGGACAAAGGGGCTTAATCGTGGCGCCTCCAAGGACAGGAAAAACCATGCTTTTAAAAGACATAGCCCACGCTATAAATACTAACCATAAAGAAATTTTTCTGATGGTTCTTTTAATAGACGAAAGACCGGAGGAAGTTACCGATATGCAAAGGTCCGTAAATGGGGAAGTAATCAGTTCCACATTTGACGAACCGCCTCAAAGACACATTCAGATTGCCGAAATAGTTATAGAAAAGGCAAAAAGAATCGTTGAAACAGGAAAAGATGTCGTTATCCTGCTGGACTCTATTACAAGGCTTGCCAGGGCTTACAATGTAACCATTCCATCCTCGGGAAAGGTTTTATCGGGCGGGGTTGATTCAAATGCCCTCCATAAGCCAAAAAGATTTTTCGGAGCGGCAAGAAATATCGAGGAGGGAGGAAGCCTTACCATAATAGCAACTGCCTTAATAGATACGGGTTCCAGAATGGATGAGGTAATTTTTGAAGAGTTTAAAGGAACGGGAAATATGGAGGTAAATTTAGACAGAAAACTTGCGGAAAAAAGGGTATTCCCCGCCTTCGATATAAATAAATCCGGTACAAGAAAAGAAGAACTTCTTGTTGACAAAGACCATCTTAAAAAGATTTGGGTTTTAAGAAAGGTTTTATCTAATATGGATCCGGCCGAAGCAATGGAATTCTTAATCGATAAAATTAAAAATACAAAATCAAATGCCGATTTCTTAAATCTAATGAATCAATAAGCGTGTTAAATAACGATTATCATCTTTATTTTTTTAATAATCGGGCTATATATTCCAAATTTTTTAATGATGACCCTTTATTTTGCGATATAAGATTTAAACCGCTTTTTCTTGCATCTTTTATTGCTTTCTCATCGTATAAGTAATATAATAACGCATTATATAATTCTTCAGGAGACGCTACCTTTTTGCCTGCCTTAATTTCAATAATTTTACCTGCGATCTCCGCGAAATTTTCCACATATTTACCGAAAATTACAGGCTTTCCAAAAAATAACGGCTCTAATAAATTATGTCCCCCTGCATGCACCATGCTTCCCCCTACGAAAGCGACATCGCATAAGCTGTATATTGATATTAATTCTCCAATTATATCCACTAAAATAACAACCTTTAGACCGGCGGAACTAGTCTTTTTAAAGTCAAAGTTATGCGGAAGGGCAAGTTTATAATTTGACGAATAAATAGAAGAAAGCCTGTAATATTGCAAATTGTAGCCGCTTATAAGGCTGTCAGCATATTCAAATCTTTCGGGGTGTCTTGGCGCTATAAAAAGGAAAAAATTTTCATCTTTTTTATCTAATTTTACAAAGGCGTCTAAAATCAGCCTCTCTTCTTCTTTATGAGTGCTGCCTGCAACTATTACCCTACCGTCTTTAAATATATTTTTTAAATTTTCCATTTTTTTAGAAATTTCTTCCGTAAAATTTGCAAGGTTTGAATCAAATTTCATATTTCCGGTTATGTGGATGTTTTCCTTTTTTACGCCAAGTTTGAAAAATTTATCGTAATACCCGCCGGATGTGCAGAGAACTAAGCTAATGCTTTCAAAAATATATTTAAAAAAAAAATCAAGGGCTAAATAATTTTTATATGATTTATTGGATAACCTGGCGTTTATAATGGAAACCGGAATTTTTCTTTTTTTTAACATATTAAATAAATTCGGCCATATTTCGGTTTCAACGGATATAAATAATGCAGGCTTTATCATACTAAGAACGGATTTAATGGAAAAATAAAAGTCGTAAGGAAAGTAAAAAATATAAATATGATTTCCGGCTTTTTCGTAATATGTTTTTGCATAATCATAACCGGTTTTGGTGACCACGGAAAGATAAACGGGTTTTTGAATTTCTTTTATCAGCATAAGGGTAAAATTTGCGGATGCTTTAACCTCGCCCAAAGATACGGCATGCACCCAAATTCCGTTTTCAAAATTCAATTCCCTTAAGCCTTTGTCTATGAATGGAAAAAGTTTATTTAAAAAACCCGTCCCCCTTTTGTCCCTTATAAAATAAAGAAATAGCATCCATATAAAGAAAAACGGCAGGATTATTATTAATAAAAGATTATATAAAGCAAACAAAAACTTTTTCAATGAATTAATTACCCATTTGCTTGATAAGAAGATTTTTATAAATACCGTTAACCTCGATTAGCTCTTCATGGTTTCCGCTTTCAACTATCTCACCATTGTCCAAAACATATATGGTATCGGCTCTTTTTACCGTGGACAGTCTGTGGGCGATGATTATCGCAATTTTATTTTGGCACAGGCCGTAGGGGTTTTCATCTGTTCCAAACAGGGCGCCCTGAATCTCTTTTTCGGACTCGCTGTCCAAAGAAGATGTGGCTTCGTCGAGCACAATTATAGGGGCATTTTTCAAAAAAGCCCGGGCAATCAGTATCCTTTGTTTTTCTCCTCCGGAAAGCCTTAATCCTGCTTCATCGACAATCGTGTCATAACCGTTTGGAAGTTTCATAATGAAATCATGGGCAAAAGCAAATTCCGAAGCCTTTATTATATCCTTCATGTCTTTGGAAAAACTGCCGTAAGCGATATTAAACCTGATTGATTCATTAAATAAAATTACCTGCTGCGATACATAAGAAATACTGTTTCTTAAATCCTTTAAATTAAATTCACGGATATTTATTCCGTTAACTAATATTTCCCCGCTGTCGGGATCGTAAAAACGGGGTATTAACATTGAAATAGTGCTTTTACCCGCCCCTGAATAACCCACGATAGCAATCGTTTTACCCTTTAGCGCTTTAATATTTATGTTTTTTAAGTCGTAACCCTTGCTCTTATCATAACTAAAATAAAGATTTCTTATCTCTAAACTACTTATTTCCTCCGGCAATGAGCGCTGATGAGCGCCCATTTTTTCAGACTCGCCGTCTATTATCTCAAAAATCCGCGTTCCCGCCGCAATACCTTCCTGCAGGCTATTGTTTAGCCGTGACAGGCTTTTAACCGGCTCGTAAAGCAAGAGAATTGCGGTTAAAAAAGAAAAGAAATTGCCGGGGGTATAGCCGAATTTTATTACCTGCAACCCCCCTACAAATATGATGAGGGAAACGGAAACGCCGCCTATTAATTCAACAAACGGTACGGTTAATCCCCTTATCTTTGTCATTCTCATTAAGAATCTATAGAGATTGTCCGACAATTTTTTAAAACGGCTAATCTCAAGTTCTTCCATATTATAAGCCTTTACCGTCCTTAAACTTGAAATGGTTTCATCTAAAAACTTGGTAATATTACCCATTTCCGTCTGTGTATCCGTGCTTGTTTTTCTCGCTTTTTTCCCGAGCAGCGTAACAGGAATTATAACCACCGGAAATAATACAAAAACAACTACCGCCAGATAAAAGTCCATATAAAATACGACAACGATAAGCACGAGTATTGTCAATATATCCTTCATAACCGCGCTTACAGAATCTGAAACCGTTCTTTGAATAATATTTATATCGTAGGTTATTCTTGCGATTAAAACACCTGTCGGAATTTTGTTTAATTTTGGGACGGGAAATTTTACGATAGCGGAATAGACCTCGTCTCTTAATGTTCTTATTATGTTCTGCCCGACATTGCCTATATAATAAAACTCCGCATAATAGAAAATGTTTTTCACCACAAAAATAGCCATAACGAGAATCGGGATCAATAGGAGATCTTCGTAGCTTTTTGTTATAAATATGTTGTTTATGAGGGGTTTGACGACATAAGCAAGAAGTCCCGTTAAAACAGAAACTATAGCCATGCTTATCATAGCTAATATTAATCTTTTTTTATAAGGAAGTATATAAGGAACCAACCTTTTTAGGATATTGAAGTCTTTTCTCATAGCAATTTTTGACTTGCCTTGGGGGTTAAAGGTTAAAAATTAAACATTTTTTAATGTTTTATCATATATCAAATTAGCGGATGCTTCAAGCGGATTAACGCCTGTTTTCAAGGTGGAAATTATATTTGAAATTTCATCTATCATAGAGTTTTTATAGAAATCGTCTCTTAAAATTTTGTCTATTTCCGTAAAGACATTCTGAGGGGTGAATTTCGATTCTATGAGCTCCGGAACTATCAATTTATTTGCCATTATATTTATAAGTCCGATATACTTAATTCTGACTAAAACCTTGGCTATCAAATAAGTTAAAAAATTTAAATAATACACTATTATTACCGGTTTTTTATAAAATCCTGCTTCTAAAGAGGCTGTTCCGCTTGCAGCTACTATTATGTCGCTTGAAGCTAAAGCATCTTTAACGGAATCTGTAATAATATACCAATCTTGAGATATATTTTTCTTTTTCAACGCCTGTGCGAAATAGGATGAATCTATTCCTTTTCTAAACGGAAAGATAAAAAAGGCGTCTTTATAAGCAGACTTTATAAGCTGCAAAGACTTGATAATTCGATTTGCGTGATATTTAAGTTCGGTTTTTCTTGAACCGGGTAAAAATGAAATTACGGGATAATTACTGCTCATTTCTTTAGCTTGCGCTTCCTGCTTATATTCTAACTCGTACAATGGATTCCCGAAATAGTACGCTTCGATACCTGCTTTTTTATAAATTTCAAGCTCGAATGGAAAAATAGTAATCACAAATTTAATATACCTTTTTATAAAATTAATCCTTTTATATCTTGATGCCCATATTTTCGGAGGAATAAAATAAACTACGGGAATTTTTAACTTATGCGATAATTTTGCTATTTTAAAATTAAAAGAGGGGAAATCGACCAATATGACAACATCCGGTTTATTAAGCCTTATCCAGCTTGAAACGTTCTTTAAAACACTTTTGATTGTTTTGATCTTGCATATAACCTCCGTAAAACCCATGACGGCTAATTTATCGATGCCAGCAATCAGTTCTGCCCCTTCCGATTTTAGATTTTCGCCTCCCATCGCGTAATACATTGTCCCGGATTTAATTTTTTTAAGGTATTTAATTAAGCCGGAAGCAAATATATCCCCTGAAAGTTCTCCTGCGATAATAAGTACTTTTGCCAATTTTCGTCGGGCTTTAATAGTTTAACATAAATTTACATTACATATATGGAAATGGATGATTCGTTCGCCTTTTTAATAAACTCTTCTTTGTTTAGAACAATAGTGTTGGCTTCGAATGCTAAACAAGTAGCATTAACCGACATAAGTGCATCTATCGTATTGCCGCCGACGGCAGGAACATCAAATCTTAAATCCTGGTTCGGCTTGTTGACTTTTACGACGACAGCCCCGCCGCTTGCAAGTTTTCCTCCTCTTATAATTGCTTCATCCGTTCCCTCTATCGCTTCTAATGCCATAACTGATTTATCCTTTATAACGGCGGTCTGTCCAATATCGGCGGCGGCAATCAATCTTGCGGCATTCAATCCAAAGCCGATATCGTCCATTTCTTTTTTAGTGGGAACCCGTTTAGAAGCAACGCCCTTTGGCAGGAAAATAGAGGTTATATACTTAGTTTGCGGAACTACGGTTATGCCTTCTTTTTCAAAGAAATTGCAAATTGCGTTCAAGATAGTATCATCCCTTTTATCTTTAAGCGATAAAAAAAGCGTGATAGCCTTTAAATCCGGTTTGACCTTTTTAAACATAAGGGTTTTTTTTACCTTGCCTGCCATAATTACATCTCTAACCCCAACGGAATTAAAAAATTTTACCAATTTTCCGAGCTGGCCGACGCTTATATAAACAATCGAATCCGTATGCTCCGCCAAACCCTTGTCGGCTTCTTCCTCTATCGCGCACACATGCACGGAATACCCTTTGGATTTTAGTTCATTTATGTATATTAAAGGAAACTCTCCGTAACCGGCAATTATTCCAATATTTTTATCTTCCATAAATAAAAGTTACCTTGTTATGCCCCTTTTGGATTTTTCGATAAAATTAGTAAACTTTTCTATTTTATCCGAACCGTTTAACTCCAGTTTTATTTTTTCTAATGCGGCTTTGGTGGTAACTTTTGATTTATATATAATTTTAAAGGCATTTTTTATTTTATCTATTTCTTCTTTTGAAAAACCCCTCCTTTCCAAGCCTATTCTATTTATCCCGTATATCCTTGCCCTGTCTCCAGATGCAATAAGATACGGCGGAATATCCTGAACAACCATCGAACCGCCGGCAACTAAAGCCGATTCGCCGACTCTGACAAACTGATGAACGGCGCAAATACCTCCCAATATGGCATAATCGTGAATCTCGATATGGCCCGCTAATGTCGCATTATTTGCGAGAATTACATGATTACCGATAATACAATCATGCGCCACATGAACATGCATCATAAACAGGTTAGAATCGCCGACCGCGGTAATACCGTTTCCCGTTACGGTTCCGGTATTAAATGTCGCATATTCCCTTATGATGTTATTATTGCCTATGATAAGTTTTGTATCTTCCCCTCTGTATTTAAGGTCCTGCGGAATTGAACCTATAGAAGCAAATTGAAATATTTTATTGTTATCCCCTATCGTGGTATTTCCTTCTATAACGACATGGGAAGCGATTTTATTATTCTTGCCGATTTTTACGCCGTCTTTGATAACGGTATATGGCCCTACATCCGTTGAGTCGTCTATTCTGGCGCCTTCATAAATAATTGCGGTTTTATCTATCATAAACCCTTTTATCCTTAAATATATTTTTTATGGTTTTACAAAAGAAGCCATAAGGTCTGCCTCTGCGCATAATTTTCCGTCAACTAAGGCTTTCCCGTGAAACATCCATATAAACTGCTTTCTTTTAACAAGCTCGACATTCAATACTATAGTGCTTCCAGGGAAAATCGGTTTTCTAAATCTTGCCTTATCTATTCCCATAAAATAAGTGAGCATATTTTTTAGATCGTCGTCTTCTTCCGTTTTATATGCAAGAATTCCCCCTGCCTGAGCTAATGCCTCCAGAATAAGCACTCCTGGCATAACGGGATAGGACGGGAAGTGCCCCTGAAAAAACGGCTCATTAATTGTGGTATTTTTAATAGCGGTAATAGATTTTCCTTTTTCGAGCGCAATAACCTTATCCACCATAAGAAAAGGAAATCTATGCGGAAGAAGATTTAGTATCTCCTGAATACCTATTTCCGTTAAATTTGAAGACCCTTCATTAATCATTTTTTAGTCCCTTGTCTTTTCGATATCTTTTATTCTTTTAAAAAGTTCGGGGAGTCTTTTGAATAGCACAACCGAACTGCGCCAATCTTTAATAGAAAAAGCCGGGGAACCGGATATGATGTCGTTATCCTTTATGTTATGCGCAACGCCCGACTGTGCCGCTATTATAACGCCGTTCCCTATCCTGATGTGCCCTGCAATACCCACCTGCCCGCCGATCGTCACATTATCTCCTACCTCCGAACTGCCGGCAATTCCGGTTTGTGCGGCAATAACGCAATTGCTGCCGATTATTACATTATGAGCAATCTGGGACAGATTGTCTATCTTTGTTCCCCTGCCTATTTTAGTAAAATCGGCAACACCCCTATCGACGGTAACATTGGCGCCTAATTCGACATCGTCATCCAGAATAACATAACCTGAATGAATAATTTTCACATAGCCGTTTTTATCTCTGGCATACCCAAATCCGTCGCTTCCTATAACGGAACCTGAATGAATTATGCAGTTATTACCTATTTTAGAATTGTCGTAAACGGTAACATTCGGATAAATCTTGACGCTGTCCCCTATCTTAACATTTTTTCCGATAAAAACATTGCTCATTATATTGCAATCTTTACCTATAACCGAACCGGCATCTACAAAAACGCCCGGGTATAATATAGAGTTTTCGCTTATTAACGCAGTTTTATCGACTCTGGCATATTGCAGAAAATCCTTAGAAACCGTTTTGTCTAAACTATTCTTCCCGCTAAATAACTGCGTTGCTTTTGCAAAGGCTAAATAAGGATTTTTTGAGTCGAGTATAAGGAATTTAATTCCCGAAGGAAGTTCCCGTTTTAAAGACTCGTAATCCATAATTACCGCACAAGCCTTTGTTTCGCTAAGATATTTAAGATATTTTAAATTTGAAATAAACGAAATCTCATCGCTTTTCGCTCCCTGCAAAGAGCCTGCTCCCGAAATAAAAATATCTGCCGGAAGTTTGCCTATGCTGTGTAAAGATAACTTTGAAACAATGTCGTTAAGCGGTATGGCCATAAAAAATAAAAATTAAAATACGATTTATATTATATGATATTACAATATCTTATTTTGAGTTCATCTGCGTTAAAACTTCATTTGTAATATCAATCCCCTGAGCCCTGTAAACTACGCTTGGTCTGTCGATAACAAGCTGGTAGCCGTTTTTCTTTGCAATTGCGGTTATAATAGCAGTGGCTTTATCTACTATTCCTTTTAAAAGCGTATATCTTTTTTCTGCCATAGCACCCTGAACATGCTTCTCCTCGGCTCTAAACTTTGAAATATCCGTTTCAAACTCCTTTGTCTTATGCGCCTTTTCGCTGGCCGACATTATAGAGCCGTTCTGCTTCAAATCATTTTGAATCGCGGCTATTTTTTTTCTCATCGTTAACAATCTGGCGGTATATGTGGAATACAAAGCCTTTAGCTCCGCATTAGCTTTTTTGCCCTGATTTGACATCGAAATAATATTTTGCATATTAACTACGGCAATGGAGGAACCCGCCGCCCATACATTTTTTGAATTTGAATAAGTTAATGCCATGGCGAATAAAGTTAAAATTACCGCAAGACTTAAATTAAAAATTAATCTTTTCATACAATCTCCTTGTTTTATTTTTTATTTTTTTTATTGCTAAATACCAGGAAAACTCTGACCCAGGCTAAACTGAATCCTCGTCGGATTATTCCCGTTTATCGGCGTTCCAAGTATTTTGCCATAAGTAATAGTTATGGGTCCAAACGGGGAATACCAGTTAAAACCGATTCCCGCCGCCTGAACGAGGTCCAATGGAAATACCGGTTCGCTCTGCCCCCATGCATTACCCGCATTCCACCATAAAAATCCATAAAAGCCCATCTTTTTAAGAATGGGTACTGAATATTTTGCCTGAACCGTAAACATCTTTGTTCCGCCGATAAGCAAGCCGTTTTGCGAGGGACCGACGGAATCGTACATAAATCCTAAAAGCGGGTATGTATTCATTATACCGCCGACAAAAAATCTCTGGTATATCGGCAATGCAACGGAAGACCTGGTTGAAGTTACATAACCTGCCTGCGCCCCCTGCATGAAAGATGTCCCCCACCATAACGGTATATAGTGGTTTGCCTGCGCTACAAATTTGATAAAATCGTCATTGCCGCCGATCGGGGGACCGGCAAAGCTGACCCTGAAACTGTCTAAATTGCCCGCGGTCGGAACCATAGGATTATTTAATGTGTTATAAACGGTCGTTAAAGAAGCCTCGCTCGTTATCAATCTCCCCTGAGGCAAAATATTTAAAAGACCGGGAATTATAACCGATGTGTCTTCCTCTAAAAGGTACCTAAAATATTCCGTAAGCACATTTTTATAAAGCGGATAACCTAAAGTAATCGAACCGCCGACCGAACGATAGGCAAATTCATAGTAAAGACCGTTAAAGGTGTCATATAAAGATAAATTAAACGATAAAGGTTTCGCAAAAATATAAGTAAGGTACGGCTGAAGAATATTAAAACTATACGACTGATACGGCCCGCCAACCTGAGCATTTAAAGAGGCGGATATTCCCGTCCCAAATAAATTTGACTCGGAGATTGACGATATTGCCATAAAAGCCGTGGCAGAGCTATACCCGCCGCCAATCGTAAATTTACCCGTATTCTGTTCCTTAACATGCACTTTGACATCTAATATGCTTTCACCCGGAACCTTTTCGGTGGTGATGGCGACATGCTTAAAATACATCAAGTTTTTTAAATTTTGTCTCGATATTTTTATAAGCTTTGGGTTATATTCCTCGCCGGGGTAAAGAGCGAGCGCTCTAAGTATGACATAGCTGTAAGTAACATCATTTCCGGTTATCGTAATTTTGCCGAATTTTGCAATCTTACCCTTATGAACGATTAGTTTAATCAAAACAGAATTTGTTTTTTGTCTGATTTTTATGGACGGCTCGACATTCGCAAAGGCATACCCTTTATTTGTGTAGAACTTGGTAATATTCAGTATCTCTTTTTCTATATATTGCCTGTTAAAAATATCCCCCACTTTTGTGATTATAAGTTTTTTAACGGAAATATATTCCCCCGAATCCTTTTTAACATTTTTTATTTCAAGGTCAACATTCGATATTCTATACTGCGGCCCTTGGACTATCTTTATGATAATTGTTACATACTTCTTATTTTTAGAGAAAATGAATACGGGTTTTCTGACCCTTACATTTATATAACCGTGATTATAGTAAAAACCTAATAATTTAATAATCTGGTTATTTAATTTTGCTTTCTTGAACTTTCCCGCACCCGTTATCCATGTCAGCAGATTAACCGTCTTTATGCCCATCACGGATTGAAGCTTTGCCGAAGGGAAAGAGCTGTTGCCTTCAAATTCAACTTTCTCAACCATTACGGGGGAATTTTCGTTTATAAGAAAATGGATGCCGATATAATTGCCTTGAAAGGTTGTCTTTTTTACTTTTATCTTCGCATTATAATATCCCTCGGCCGAATATATAAATTTAAGAATTTTTAACGCCTTATCTAAGCCATAAGAGCTATAAGGCGAATTAACCTTCAGATTTATTACCTTCTTGATTTTCTTTACGCTTACGGAGGCGTTTCCCGAATATTTAATGTATTTAATGTACGGTCTTTCGGACACTATAAAAGTAACCGCCAGCCCTTCGGGTACGGCCCGGGCATTAACCATTATATTTTTAAAATACCCTGTTTTATAAAGGTCTTTAACGCTTTCGTTGATTTTTTTAATCGAATAATAACCCCCTTTTTTTATCTTAATCTTGCTTGCGATAAATGAAGCGCCCGTCCTTATATTACCTTTTACCCTGATAGAATAAATCTTTTTTGAAACAGGCACATGCTTTTTGATTTTTTCCGCTTTTAAGCGGCTCAAAATTAACGAGGACACCTTTTGGGATAAGGTATAAATGCTTTTTTCCAAAGACTTTTTACCGGCGCCCGAATATTTTACCGTTTTGGAGTTATAAATATCCGCGGCCTCTATCAGCATGGCATGAATTTCGTAATGAGATCCAAACCTTGCGATGCTGCCTGTTATAATATAATTTGAATGATATTTTATGCCAAGCCTTTTTATTCCGGCAAGGTTCATCTTTGTATTAAAATTAAAATACGGCGGTTTTTTAAGGAGCGTGTATGCTAATACAAAGTATGGTTTTTTTGAATCCATATAGGTTTTAAAAACATCGGTAAACGATTTATCTATATTTTTTAATGCCGGAGTCCCCTTTTGATGGAAAAAACCGACAAACACATCCTTGTTGTTTAATAAGGCATAAGCTTTTGTCGAATTTAAAAAAACAACAAAAGAAATGAAAAGTAAAAATAAAGACAATCTGAAAAATTTCATTTTAATAACCTATCAAATAATAAATTATATGTCAATTTATATGTTCTATGATACCGTTTACGATTTTAATTTTATGTCCCATCATATTTGAAAACTCTTCGTCATGAGTAACGACAATCAGCGTCTTATTATATTTTTTATTTAGATTTATAATTATCTCGTGTAGTTTTTCCGCATGTCTCGGGTCTAAATTACCCGTCGGTTCGTCCATTAAAACAACCTTTGGAGAGCCTATAAGAGCCCTTGCAATTGCCGCCCTCTGTTGTTCCCCTCCCGAAAGCGTATACGGCTTAAAATTCAGCCTGTGTTCAAGCCCCAGCTCGCATAAATAATCGCGCGCAATTTTTAACGCCTTCGCTTTTGGTTCATTCCTTATATATAGCGGCATGGCAACATTTTCAATACAGCTGAATTCGTTTAAAAGATAATGAAACTGAAAAACAAAACCTATATTTTCGTTGCGAAATTCGGAAAGTCTTTTATCCGTCAGCCCGTATATATCTGCATTTTCAAAATACCCGACACTTCCCGAATCCGGTTTTAAAAGCGTCCCCATAATGTGAAGCAGAGTGCTTTTGCCTGTGCCCGATTCCCCTGTTATTGCAAATGTCTCGCCGGCTTTTATTTCTAAATCGGCTGCGTCAAGAATGCTGACGGTTTCGTCCCCCGTTTTAAATATTTTGCTTACCTTCCTTAAGCATATTGCAGGTGAGGTTGGCTCCGCCGGTCCTGCGGACCGCTGATTTTCAATTCCATGATATTTATTCATGTCTTACGCCCTCAGCAGGATCTATTTTGCTTGCTTTATAGGAAGGGTACAGCGTTGCTATAAAGCTTAAAAAAAGGGCGCTGGATCCGATAACTATAAACTCGCCCGGGGTCATTCTTACAGGCAGGGTTGTTATGTAATAAACAGAGGACGGCAGGCTTATTATATGATAAGTCTTTTCAAGGTAACCGATTAAAAAACCCGATATAAGCCCGAGCGAAGTTCCGACAAGACCTATTATGATGCCCTGGGCCATAAAAATAATCATTATATCCCTCGAACTTGCACCTATAGATTTTAATATGGCTATGTCTTTGCGTTTTTCCATAACAACCATAATCAATGTAGAAATAATATTAAATGCCGCCACTAATACAATTAAGGAAAGTATAATAAACATAGTAAGCTTTTCCAATCTTATGGCGGAAAATAGGTTTTTGTTAAGTTCCTCCCAGCTTAACGCATAAAAAGAGGATGACGGCTTTTTGTTTAATATTCTCTCTATCTTTTTTGCGTAGAGGTTTGCAAGCCCTATCTTATCAAGTTTAACCTCCATTCCCGTTACGGTGCCGCGGGGTAATCCCAAAAACATCTGCGCATTTTTTATAGAGATAAAAGAAAATGTGGAGTCGTAATTGTACATGCCGCTGTTTATAATTCCGCAAACGGTGAACCTTTCGGTTTTCGGCACAATACCAAACGGGGTCATCTGCCCTTCGGGAGACATTATAAGCACCTTATCCCCTACCGAAACCCCGAGGTTTTGCGCCAGAACCTTTCCAAGCACTATACCGTTGTACTTTTTGCCGTTAAGCCCGTTTAAACTCCCTTTAATTAAATACTTTTTTAGATTTGTTACCTTTTCCTCCGTTTTAATATCGATTCCTCTTAAGACGCTGCCTGTTGAGGTACCGGCGGAAGAAATCATAACATCCGTATAAATGAAAGGTGAAACGCTTTTAACCCCTTTTATGGCGGATATATCTTTCATCACGCCGTCATAATGATTAATGGAGCTGTTATAATTTAAAACAATAATTTGAGATTCGATTCCGATAACTTTGTTTTCGAGCGCACGGTCGAAACCGCTCATTACCGATATAACTACAATCAAAGCCATCACGCCTATCGCTATGCCCGATATAGATATAAAACTCAGCAAAGATATAAAGGAGTTATTTTTCGGCTTTAAATAACGAAGAGCAATATTTGTATGAAAATTCATATCATCGGTCATTTTTACTTGTTAACGGGTTTAAGCAACGGAAATAATATAACATCTCTAATGGAATACGAATTCGTTAAAAGCATAACAATCCTGTCTATGCCTATACCGCAGCCGGCAGTGGGGGGAAGCCCCTGTTTCAGCGCCTCGATGTAGTCGTCGTCCATTTCCACAGGAAGTCCTTCTTTAATTTTTGCATCCACCTGCGACTTAAACCTTTCTTCCTGATCGAACGGGTCATTAAGCTCCGAAAAGGCATTTCCTATTTCCCTTCCTGCTATGAATAGCTCAAACCTGTCCGCAACCGAGGGATCTTCATCGTTCCTTCTCGCTAAAGGCGAGCTTTCGACGGGATAATCCGTCACAAAAGTAGGATTTATAAGTTTCGGCTCCACCGTTTCATCGAATAAAAGGGTTAATAGTTCGCCATAGCTGTCATTTCTGCTTATATTAGAAACATTTTTTGCCGTTAGGATGTCATAAATCTTTGAGGCGGAATCTACTTCTTCGGGCTTGAATCCCGCAATTTCGAAAAGGCTGTCCTTTAATTTTATTCTTTTAAAGGGGGGAGTAAAATCTAATTTTTCAGAGGCATAGTCGATTTGAAGATTCCCGCAAATATGTTTTGCGAGTTCGGAAAGCATCTCCTCGACAAAATTCATTAAATATTCGTGCGTCGCGTATGCCATATAAAATTCTAACATCGTAAATTCGGGGTTGTGTTTTACGGAAATGCCTTCGTTGCGAAAATTTCTCCCAATTTCGTACACCCTGTCAAAGCCGCCTACGACTAATCTTTTTAAATACAACTCTGGCGCTATTCGCATATAAAGTTCTAAATTAAGGGCGTTATGATGCGTTTTAAAAGGCCTTGCCGTTGCGCCACCCGGGTTAGTCTGCATAACCGGCGTTTCAACCTCTAAAAATTCGTTGGAATTTAAAAAGGAGCGTATAAAATTAATCGTCTGCGCCCTTTTTTTAAATATCTCGCGCGCCCCCTCGTTTGCTATTAAATCTATATATCTTTTTCTGAAACGGGCCTCGATGTCCTTAAGCCCGTGCCATTTTTCAGGCAAAGGCAAAATAGATTTAGTCAGGATGCCGATACGCTCTACTTTTATCGTCAGTTCATTTGTTTTTGTCCTGAAAAGATGTCCCTCCACCCCGACAATATCTCCCGCATCGATAAATTCGGTAAAAAGCTCAAAATCACCATCTTTTACCGTACCTTTTTGGATATAACACTGTATCTCCCCTTCGCCGTCCCGAAGCCTGAAAAACGAAGCCTTGCCAAAATTTCTTATGATAAGAATTCTGCCGGCAGTTTTTACGCCTGCCGTATTTTTTTCAAAAAACTCTCTGTCTTTTGAATTATATTCGCCTATAATCTCTTTAATATTTTCTTCTTTTATAAAATTATTATCAAAAGGGTTTATCCCTTTTTCTTTTAATTTTTTTAGCTTTTCAATGCGCCCTTTTTCGACAAGATTTAGCTCCTGTTCCAAACTAAAGCCCTCCCTATTTTTATTCCTTTGCCTTTACTCCCAGCAAATATGCGCTTATAAATTCATCTATATCCCCGTCAAAAACACTCTGGTCGTCATAAACGGTTACCCCCGTTCTATGATCTTTTATTACACGGTTTGGATTGAGCGTGTAAGACCTTATCTGAGAACCCCATGATATATCTTTTTTGGTTTTTTGAAGCTTGCTTTCCTCTTCCTCTTTTTTCTTTTTATAATAATCGTATAGTCTTGCCCTTAACAGCTTATATGCAACATCCTTGTTTTTATGCTGGGACCTTTCATTTTGACATGCCACAACAATCCCGGTCGGAATATGAGTGATTCTGACGGCCGAATCGGTAGTGTTTACATGCTGTCCGCCAGCCCCGCTAGAACGATATGTATCTATCCTTAAATCTTTTTCATCTATGACGATGTCGATATTATCGTCTATTTCAGGATAGACAAAAACAGAGGCAAAGGATGTATGCCTTCTTTTATTGGCATCAAAGGGGGAAATCCTGACAAGCCTGTGAACCCCGATTTCAGCCTTAAGGTAGCCGTAAGCAAATTCACCGTACACAACAAATGTCACGCTTTTAACACCGGCTTCTTCGCCGGCGTTATACTCCATTATAATGGTTTTAAATCTTTTTCGTTCCGCCCATCTTAAATACATTCTCAAAAGCATGTTTGCAAAATCCATAGACTCCGTTCCGCCGGAACCTGCGTGAATTTCAACAATAGCGTTAAGCTTATCGTCTTTTCCCGAAAGAGTGAGATCTATTTCTAAACCAGAAATCTCTTTTTCAAGCGGCTTTAGGCTCTCCGCAAGGTCGGATAACATATTTTCATCGTTAGCCTCTAAAGACAGAGCATATAAATCCTTTATATGTTTAAATTCGCCATAGACCTTATAAAACGGCTTCAATCTATTTTCAATTGCCGACTTTTCCTTTAGCACCGATGTCGAAAAAGAAATATCGTTATAAAATCCCTCTTTTGCGGTTATCCCGTCTATTTCTTTAAGCCTGTCCTTTAGTCTGGCAACTTCAAAGCCTCCTCCCTATTTTTTCAAGTTTATCGTCAAGACCTTTTACCATTCTATCCAGAAGGCTTAAATTTAAAACATCGCTTACCTTTGAATCAGACACTATATAATCTCCCTTAAATATTATAAAATTTAAATCCGCCTTTTAAAAGATTTATTTAAAAAAAGGTATGATATTATTAAATATATTAAAGATAAAGAAAAAAGAGCAGTAACGATATAAGTAAATATATTACCATATAAAGCAAAAAAAGTCTTTTTATTAATTAATTTTACATATCCTATCATAAATGTTCTTTTGAAAATGCCTGTTTCTTCCAGTATTTTACCGGTTGGAGATATTATTCCGCTAATTCCGGAGTTTCCAGCCCTTGCCACATACCTGTCGTTTTCTACTGCCGAAAAAACGGTCATAGACATATCCTGATACGGCGCGGATGTCTTTCCGTACCAGGCGTCGTCCGTAATACTGATTAAAAGATTAGCGCCGTCTTTTGAAAAATTTCTTACCAATGAGTTAAAATATGCTTCATAGCATATCATGGAACCCGCCTTAATCTTACCGTCTTTTAAAATTCTAAATTTTTTACCCGCAGTGAAATTTCCGATTCCCGCTCCTTTTAAAATATGGGCTAAAAAAGGAAATTGATGCCTTAACGGAATATATTCGCCAAACGGAACGAGATGATTTTTATCGTAATAAGAATATCTTCCCGATTTGTCAAACATATAATCTCTGTTATAATAGAGGTATTTTCCGTTTAAAAACCTGACGCCTATGGCTCCAAAAATTAAATTGATATTGCTTTTTTTTACAAAATCCATAATTTTGTTCCAATAGTACGGATAGAATGATATGATGTATGGAAGCGCCGTTTCAGGCCATACGACAATTTTGGGCTTGTATTTTAACGATTTTTTAGTTAAATTTAAATAAATTTTGGTAGTCCTTTTTTTTGTAATCCTCCATTTTTGAAACATCCCGATATTTCCTTGAATTAAAGCAACTTCCAGCGGCTTTTTGTTCTTTAACGATGCCCTTACGGAATAAATATTATAATAGCCGTACAATATAACCGAAATAAAGATAAGTAAAACCAAAATCAGCTCAAAAAGCGCCTGTTTTTTTGATATTTCATTTTTAAAGAATATAAAGTGGAAAATGGAGTAATTTATAAGAACTATGATGAAAGAAAGTCCAAACGCCCCCGTTATATTGGAAATTTGGATGAATGGAAGATTTAAATATTGGGAAAAACCCAAATTTTCCCACGGAAAACCTGTCAGCAGGTTTGATTTCAGAAACTCAAAAAAAACCCAGCATGACGGAATTAAAATAATGCTTAATCTTTTATAATTATTTAACAAAATTTTACCGAACCCTGCAAATAAAGCGATGTACAGGCTTAAATAAGCGGAAAGAAGCAGAAGGGCAAAGACGGCTGTATAATATGGAAGGTTTCCAAAAACATGGACGGTATATACTATCCAGTACATTATAAAAATATAGGAAACAAGTCCTGCTATAAAGCCGTAAAAAAACGAATCTTTGAAGCCTCTGGATTTCTTTATTACATATAAAAGAGGGATGAGGGCAAACCATGCAAGAAACTCAAGATTGAAATTCGGAAACAAAAAAGCTATAAGCAATCCCGATAAGGCGGATAAAGCGGCTCTCATTAAAAAGTCTCTGGAAATTTTCGGCATTATAGAATTAAGGTCATTTATTTAAACTTCGTTTGAATTTCTAAAGAACCTTTTTCGATTCTTCCCATAAGTCGTCAAGTTTTTGAGGACCGAGTTCGGAAAACGGAAGCAAAGCTTTCTTCTCCATATAACCGAATCTTTCTATAAATTTATTCGATGATTTATTTAAAGCATTGCAGGGATGAATATCCATAAATCTTCCTATATTAACAATCGAAAATATTATATCCCCGTATTCCTCTTTAATCTTGTTTAAAATATTTTCATCTTTCGGTTTATCTTTACTTTTATTTAATTCATTTAATTCATTTTTAAGTTCGGCAAGCTCTTCATAAATCTTATTAAAGGCATCGCCTAAATTGTCGAAATCAAATCCTAATCTTTTAGCCTTTTCCTGTATCATATTAGCCCTGTGAAGAGCGGGCAAGCTTTCGGATACATACACGGAGGAGTTTTTTGTTTTTGAAGGGGCTCCGATGTTTTGTTGTTTTTCCATTTTCTCTTCAGCCTTAATTCTTTCCCAATTTTTAAGAATAACATCGTCTAAACACTCCCCCTCTTTTAATGAAAAAGAGGCATCAAAAACATGCGGATGCCTTCTGAGCAATTTTTTAATTATGGCATTTACGACATCGTCTAATGAAAATTCTTTCTTTTCTTCGTATATGTCGGATAAAAATATGACCTGGAGTAGCAAATCGCCCAACTCTTCCATTATCTCTATCTTTTCCCCCGAACTTATCGCATCTACGACTTCGTAGGCTTCTTCTATAACATAGGGCTTTAATGTCTCTTCGGTCTGTTTTCTATCCCATGGGCAACCCTCTTCCGACCGCAATTTCTTGACTATGTTTATTAGTCCCTGAATCCCTGAATATTTTTCATAGTTTTCATAATTTTTCATATTCTTTTGACCAATCATAATATAGCCTCTTATTTTGAAAGAAAAGGGGATTTAAAAATAAAACAGTTTAAAAATTAGAGCGGTTATCAGGACGCCTATTAAACTGCCGACAAAAACCTCGAGCCTTGTATGAATACCGCTATTTATTCGGGAAAAGGCTATAAGCAAAGCCAGAACAAATGTAAGAAGCGAAACAACAGGGTTTAATGTTAAAAATGAAACCATCAGCCATATTGAAAAAGCAATAGCGGAGTGCCCGCTCGGCAGCCCGCCCCGAAGCGGCGTACCCTTATTAAACATTGCCTTTATTATGATTATAGCGACAAAAACAAGCGATATAACAACGATTGCGATGTCCGAACCCGGTGTCCTTATCATATTTACAATGTAGTATATCATATAATAAAGATATTTTGAAAATATTTCATAACCTACTATAAAAGCTCCAAAAGCCGACAAAAGAACCGCCCCTGCCGCCAAATTTTTTACGGCAGCCATTTTTGGGGACTGTTCTTTAGAAATAAAGTCGGACAAATATTCTATGGAAGTGTTCACGGTTTCGGCAAATAAGACAAAAAATACGGAAATGAATATCAGGAGCAGGTCGATTTTGGGCAACCGTAAAAAAAGGGCAAGCAAAATTGCGCTTAAAGCAACTATAAAATGAATCCGCATATTCCTTTCGGTCTTAGTTGCAAGTATTATTCCTTCTATTGCCGCATTTAACGATTCGGTCAATGTTTGCGGAGTATATTTTTTATCCCTATGCTTATAATCGTCTTTAATTTTAATATGGTTGCTTTCCATGATATTCAAATCTTATCGAATAATAGTTTTTGCATATCCTTCATTTCTTTATCGTAAGTTTCATCGTTAATATCTAAAATATGCTCTTCGTCATGAACATATCCAAAAAGATGTAAAATTCCGTGAATTATCAAAAGGGCTAATTCTTTGTTGAATCCGTTAATCTTGCAGGGATTTATGCCCCTGCTATTGTTACATGTAATCCATTTTTCTTTCTCCCAAAAATCCTTGTATTTTAAATAGTTTTTCCGGGCAACGGACGGAGCTATATAAATTTCTCCTATATGAAAAATATCCCCCTCATACTCTTTGATTTCAAAGGATAAAACATCGGTCGCGGCATCTTTATGCAGGTAAGCTTTATTTAGTTTCCGTATATAGGCAGGGGAGCAAAAAATTATATCGATTTCGTAAGAACCGCAAAAAAGATTTAGGATAGCGCTATGAACGATATAACGGACTAACCTTTGATTTATTCCCTGCTTCCTTTGGAGATTCGTTATATTTACTATCTTCTTTGGCTTCCGTTTCTTCATATTCTAGTGACCTGCCCGTATAAGGAATTCTTTGGTGAAAAACGCTGTTCAACACTTTAACGAATGCCGACCCTATAATATGCAGGTCTTTTAATGTCAACTCGCACTCATCGAGTTGTCCGTCGCTATAAATTCTATTCACCGTCTTTCTAACCATTAATTCTAACCGGGATGGAGAAATATTAACCATTGTCCTTGAAATAGCCTCGACGGAATCGGCTAACATTATTATACCGGCTTCCTTGGTTTGGGGCTTTTTCCCGTTGTATCTGAATGTGTCTTTGGAAAGACCCTCGTCTTTATTCTCCTTAGAAGCCTTCTCGTAAAATGCTCCAATCATGGATGTTCCATGATGTTCGCTAATTATATTTTCGACCCTGGTTCCCAATCTATATTTTTTTGAAAGCTCCTGCCCCTCTTTAACATGGGAGGCTATTATCAAACTGCTCATCGTCGGGGCAAGTTTATCGTGCGGGTTTTCTCGATTAGATATATTTTCGATATAATAATTTGGTTTTATGATCTTTCCTATGTCGTGATACAGGCTCGCGACTCTTGTCAGCAAGGGGTTTGCGCCGATGGCAAATGCGGCTGATTCCGCCAGTGTGGCAACCATTATCGAATGCTGATAGGTGCCGGGAGCCGCAATGGATAATTGTTTTAACAAAGGGTGATTGGTATTTGAAAGCTCAAGCAGTTTAAAATCCGTCGTATATCCAAAAATCCTTTCAAGTAAAGGTATCAGCCCGATTACCATTATGGATGAAATAACGCCCGATAAAAACGCAAAGACAATGCTGTAAATGTTCTGGATATTGATCAGGTTAAGCCTCATTAAAGCGAATGCGATAACTATGCAGACATTTAAAACGCCGGTTATAACCCCCGCTTTCACTATTCTGCCCCATGAAGAAAAGTCAAAAACCTCATAGGATGCGATTAAGCTCCCGCCAAATGTGTAAATCATAAAAAAGATGGAGTTTTTGAAAATTATCGATGTTAAAATCGAAAAAAGGGCTATATAAACAACCGAAACCTCCGAATTCAACACTATTCTAATCAGCATGGGACCGAAGGCAAAGGGTATTAAATAATAAATATCGTTACGATTAATAAACGGAAAATATAAAGTCAGGGCATTCGCGAAAATAATCCCCGCTTTAATTATCAAAATAGATGTTATTAAAATCGTAATGATAAAAAGAATATTCTTGAAATCAAGCGATAATCTGAACTTCCTGATATATCTATAAGGAAAAATATAGGAAAGAGACAAAAGAATTACGACAACAAAAAATAGGCCGATCAGGGAGGGAATATTGTTTTCTAATTTAAATATCGATTCGTAGGTATTTAACTCGAGAGCCTTGGATTTAGTGATAAGCTTGCCCGCATTAATCAGAAGCATACCTTTATCCACATGTATATAGATAAGCGGGGTTTTCTTTTTAATATCCTCGATTTTTTTTAGCGTAAGATATTTAGAATACACAATATCAGGCTTAATAACACGGTAAACCAATTTATATATATCGTTCTGCATATAAGACGGCAAAAAGCTCAAATACTGCCTCGTATAATAATATGTAAAACCTTTAACCTTGTTTAGTGTGAAAAATATCTGGGGATAGCCTATTATCCTTGAGCTGTTTGTTATAACATTTCTTATTTCTATCTTTTTATCATTCGAAGGCGGCTCTGACAAAACACCTTTTTTATAAATATCGTCAACTATTTTTAAAATATAATTTTCGACATTTTTATTATAATTTAAAAAATAAAACTCGTTGAGGGTGGCTTTGTCTAATTTTATGCCAAGCTTCGAAGCGAATATATTCCCTGATACGGCTAAATTTCCATTATTTTGCGGATGAGCATGTTTATAAGATCTTGCAAAGGCAAAAGCCCTCCTTATCTTTCTCAGGAGCGTTACCTTGACTTCGGGGTAAAACAAGTAAACATCGGGGGTATTTTCAATTTTTTGTTTAAGCAGGTTGTTGGTCGCCTTTACATTAATATACCTAAAACTTTTCTCGGCTATTATTGTCTTTTTTGCAATTTCACCCGCTTTGTACTTGTTCTTAATGAATTCCACGCCGTTGTAAAGCAAAAAGGTCAAAAATATTGAGGATATTAAAAGTAATGCTAAAAGGGGATAATAACGGTTTCCTGCTTCTAAGGCGTTATTTTTTAGAAATTCGAGAAATTTCGTTCGTTTCATAGGCTTTTATTATATTTTGAACAAGTTTATGCCTTAGCACATCAGTCCCGTTAAAATGTACTACTTCGATCCCTGAGGTATTGTTTAAAATCTTGCTTGCGGTTAAGAGACCTGATTCTTTATCTAAAGGAAGATCGGTTTGCGTTATATCGCCGTTTACGACAATTTTTGAACCTGAACCGATTCTTGTAAGCATCATCTTCATCTGTTCGTTTGTGGCATTTTGCGCTTCATCCAATATTATAAAAGAGTTATTGAGGGTTCTGCCCCTCATAAACGCGATCGGCGCAACCTCTATAACATCCGTTTCGATAAGTTTCATTACTTTATCAAACTCGAGCATCTCGTATAGAGCGTCATATAAAGGTCTTAAGTAAGGATTGATTTTTTGTGAAATGTCTCCGGGTAAAAACCCCAATTTTTCACCGGCTTCTACGGCGGGGCGCGTTAATATTATTCTGTCAAACAGCTTTTTTTGAAATAACGACACTGCACAAGCCATAGCAAGATAAGTTTTTCCAGTCCCTGCAGGCCCGACCCCGATAACTATATCGTTTTTATAAATGGCGTCCACATATTTTTTTTGATTTATCGTTCGGGGAGCTACAATCTTTTTTCTCGGGGTTATTAAGACGGAATTATAAAAATTGGCGCCGATATTTTGACCGGGGCTTTCAGTTTTCATCTTTGCCAGTCTTATTAAATCGTTATCCGTAACAACTTTATTTGTTTTATATAAATCTATGAGGTCATATATAAATTCGCCGCAAATTCTCACATTTTCCTTACTGCCCTTAACCAACAAAACATTGCCCCTGACCGATATATCGACGGCAAATTCAGCCCCGATAATATCTAAGATATGCGAGGATGGGCTGGAAAACTTATTGAAAAGGTCAATGTCTTCCAACTCGATCTTTTCAATACGGGCGGAAACATTTTCTTTCGGCTCGCACTCCTTTACCATAACCGCCTGCGCCGTTTTCCGCTCCGCAGCTGCTGCCTTCCGTATTTTATCGATGTTTCTCAAATTATGTTTTTGACGACCTCTCGGCACTTATAAATTTATATTTATAGTTAATTATAACATTATAGTCAAAAAAGTCAAAATCGCAAGATTTAAAATATGGCGTCTGCCATATTTAAGCCTGAAATCTAATGCACTTCCAGAATATTTCCTTTGTATCCAAATTTTTCAAGCAGCATTCTACTATTGTTAATACAACCGGCGGTACTAAAATGCGTTTCAATAAATAATCCGTTAGATAATTTTTTTGGCGCTCTAAAATTATCCTTATACCTATGTTTAGGTTCTGTATTAATCAGATTTCTTTTGCGGCCCGTTGGTATCGGACACTCCTTCCTAGTCAATTTACCTTTCTTAATAAGCCATTCCGCAGTATTAGTCAATATTTCCAGAGATTTTCTTACCTCAAAATAATTACCATTAATTTTAATGCTCTTTGGATTTATGTTTTCTTCAACCTGAGTATTGGTATGTTCTGGCTCAATTTCCTCGGCGGATAAAATTCCTTCTTTAATCCTCTCTCTTAAAAAATCTTCAATCATCATAGTTTCGAATTTAAAATCCGGATACCCTTCAATTATTATTTTACTAAAAACAGGGGTTAATCCTTTTATTATTTCTTCCGGTTCCTCAATCAACGATTTCCAGACCTCATCAAGTATCTTAAGTTTATTTATAAGATTTTCGATATTTTCAATGCTCTCTTTGCTGATAGTATTTAGTTTTCTTATAACGGCAGTTAATCCATCGCTTTCCATATCCGTTTTCCATACTATTCGCTCTGATACGGTTGTTCCTTCTTCAAATGATCTAAATAGTATCCAAATTACCCCGTTGGTTAAAACGCTATATTTCATCCCTTCAGAAAAACAGTATCTCGCTAATTGTTTTAGCGGTGATATATCAGATTTTTCTTCAATATCTGTAGATAAATTCTTGGCTTCAATAAAAATCACTTTTTTATCGTTTTTAATAAGAACATAATCGGGTATGCCTTTGCCTTCATCAATTGAAATATTTGGTTGAACATCTTCGGGATTTTCAGTATCCCAACCTAAACTTCTTAAGAGCGGATTTATTACTTGTTCTCTCACAGCCATTTCGTTTTGTTCATAAAGAGAACGGTGTTTCTTAATTTTTTCGAGTATATTTTCTACGGTTCCTTTAAGCATTGAGTTTACCTCCTAATTATTTATTTTTACACAAAAAATTATGACAAGTTCTCATCTATCCGAGCATTTTTAATTTTATTAGACCTTGCCTACATCCAAGTGACGATCAGTATTTGAAGTAAAAGTTGGATAAAATTTCCCCGATATATTTAAATACAGACATTTTTATTTCCAAAGTTTTTTATAATTTAAACGCTTCAAAAAAGCAAATGTTCATCACAGTCTGAAGAATATGCACATAAATCGGATAGACACCATGGTTTTGTCATGTTTCTCCATAATTTTTTGCTATTATTAAAAATCTTTAAGAGTGAGCCCTTTCCATTCCATTCTGAAAGGCTATATCTTGCAATATCGCAAGGGAACACTTCTTTATTGGGGGATAAAACTAACGTAGTGAAACCGGCAAGGCAATCAATATGTGAATCTCTTGCTTGAAAATTTGTAATTGTTGGGTTTTTATCATTAAAATTTGAAACAGCTATAGATTTAGATATTGCAATATCTTTTATTTGCGGAATGATTTCAGCGGAAAATATATCTCTTTCGATAGCACTCAGTTCTATTTCTGGATGACCCATAACATTCATTAAATGAAATCGGCTGGTAAATTTACTAAAAAAATCTATAGCCTCAGAAATGTCTAAAAAATTATATTTATTTATAACTATTCCTATAGAAGGGGATAATTCTTTATTGCCAGCTTCTTCAACTAAATTCATAAAACCTCTATAAGTTTCATTATATAATTGTCTGGTTTTATTATGGATATCCGGCGTATGACCGTCAAAACTGATTTGAATAAAAGGTATTATTTCAAGTTCAAATAACGATTTTGCAATTTCTTTGCCGATAAATGTGCCATTTGAAACTATTGATATTCCAAGTTTAGCTGATTTGATTATTTCAATAAATTTCAATATATCTTTATGAATAAACGGTTCTCCGCCGCTTAAATTTATATCAAATATTCCAATCTCGTTGGCTTCCTCGACAATTAACGAGAAATCTTCAAGGCTAATATCGCAATTTTCTCTTTTATTATAGCCAAATCTATCATAACAGTACTTACAATTTAAATTGCACCTATCGGTTATTTCAATAACCAAAAGCAACGGAGATCGCAAATCTAAATTATTTTGTTTGTTCATGACTGATAAACTCGTTAAAAGCTTCTTCGTCCATTTTCCATATAATCCCTTCCTTATCCTGAACAGTATAATTATTTTCTCCCTCTTTTCTCCATCTATATTGACTTGAAACATAAGGGGATATTCTGCTGCCCCATTGATAATTCCAGTGCCCGCTCCATTTTTGTATTGAAGATTTTGGCTCCATGGTGTAAATGGAATCTAAAAAAACTTCTTTTTTCATATTGAATCTCCCATATTAAACTGAATTAAAATTTTACACAGCATAAAAAGCTCGCACCATCAAGGCTTTATATAATAATATATAATCTAATTATAAAATATTCAAGTTAAGTTAAATTTTATTTAATTTGGCAATATATAAATTCATAATACTTGTGAGTTTAAATTTAATACGGTATATAAAAATTTAAATATATTGCTCAATATTTCTTTTCAAGGAGAGATGGTTCACCAAGAATTACCTTATTAACATTTTCCTCATTTGATTTAATTTCATATTTTGCAATTATAGCATCTATTATTAAACCCAATCCCAATCCTATAATTATTCCAAAAAATGATTTAAATTCAGGGATTAAATTAAGCAAATCAATAAAAATACCAATTATCAAAAAAGCAATTCCAAGCAACATCATTAAAGATTCAATAAAAGATATATTTGATATTATATTTTCTATAATTACATTTGAATATAAAATTGGATGACGAAGATTACACAAATGTGCGCGTATTATTTTACAATAGGAAAGATAATTATAAGCCTTAATTCTATAGTTAAAAGCCTCGGCTGTAATGTTTTTATCCATATTTTTTTTAGGTCTTGCATTTACAACTTTTGTGAAATCATTGATAGACTCTTTATATAGCTCCAACTCATAATTTGCCAATCCCCTAAGCCTGTAAGCTTCAGTATTTTTATCATTTATTCTAATAGCTTCGGTAAAAAAATTGATAGCTTCAGGGTAGCTTTCCAAATTAAGGTAGGCTCTCCCTTTGTCAATATAAATCTCGTCATAATAATCGTATTTTTGATAATCATCCTGATTTATTTCTATTTTTATGGCTTCTTCCCAATCATTCTTAGCTTTTTGGATGTTATCGTAGTTAGCCAATGCTCTGTAATTATAGGCCTTTATAGATTTTGGATCTATTTTAATTGTGTTTGTAAAATCTTCGATAGCCTCTTTGTATTTTCTTAAAAAAAGGTAAGATCTTCCTCTAAGGAAGTAAGCATTATCACATTCTTGAAATAATTTTATAGCTTTTGTGCAATCCTTAATGGTTGCACTATAATCATTTAAATTAAAATGATTTATTCCTCTGTCGGCATAAGCATAGCTTAATTCTTTTGCATCTTTTTCTTTTGTTATTACTATTTTGAGATCTTTAATAGCTTTTTGATATTTACCCATTCTAAAATAAACAGAGGCTCTAAATGAGTAAAACTCATTATTATTTGAATTTGTTTTTATTGCTTTTGTGTGGTCATGTACGGCTTTTCGATATTTGCGTAAATTATAATAGGTCGTTCCTCTATTTTTATAGTACTCAGCATTCTTAGAATTAATTCTTATTGCTTCAGAAAAATCACTTATAGCCTCTTTGTTTTTTTCGCCTGAATCAAGATATGATAACCCCCTATTATTAAAGAATTCAGCATTTTTATTGTCTAGTTCTATAGCCTTTGTAAAATCGGAGATAGCCTTGTTATAATTGTCGGGATTATCGGGACCTAAAGAAGCAAAAGCTGCGCCACGATAATTATAAGCATCTGCAAACTCTTTTTTAATCTCTATAGCCTCTGTAAAATCGTCAATGGCTTTATTAATAATATTTCCATATTCTTCATTATTTTTTAAATTGCGCAAATAAAAATAAGCTAATCCCCTGTTATTGTAAGCTTCTGCATTTTTGTCATCTAATTTTATAGCCTCTGTAAAATCGTCAATAGCATTATTTATAGTATCTTCATATTTTCTATCATTACCTTTTTGTTGTTCGCTATAATCAAAATATGTTAGTCCCCTGTTATTGTAGGTTTTGGAATTTCTATCATTTAATTTTATAGCTTCTGTGAAATCGTCGAAAGCCTTCTGAAATTTTTTTAAATCTCGAAAAGTTGAACCTCTATTATTATACGCATCAGTATATTCTTTATTTATTTCTATGGCTTTTGTAAAGTCGTCAATGGCTTTATCATATTCTTTTAAAGAGCCATAGGACATTCCTCTAAAATTATAAACCTCTGCGTCATCATGTTTTGATTCTAAATCTAATTTTATAACTTCTGTGAAATCGCTAATGGCCTCCTCATATTTTTTTAGTTCGTAATAAATTCGTCCTCTTCGCATATAAGCACATCTTGGATAATTAGGAAACTCTCCTGTATTAGTCAATTTTAGTTCAATTATATAATCTTTAATGGTTTTAATATATTTTTCTTTTAAGAAAGGATAATAACGGCTTTTTATTTGAAAATTAATATTAATATAATCAGGGTTAAGTTCTGTAGCTTTTATGTAATCATTGATAGCTTTATGGTAATGCCCTAAAGCAGCAAAAGTCATACCTCTAAAATTGTATGCTTCCGCATTTTTATCGTTTATTCTTAAAACTTTCGAAAAACTTTCTTTAGCTTTTTTATAAAATCTTAAATAAAAAAGAATAATGCCAATATAATAATTTGTTTTTATTATTAATTGCGATTTGTTCATATCCTAAAATCCAATAAATACATATTATTTAAATTCCATACTGGCATATTTTTTGTTTTGTATAACAAAAATCTATATAATCACGTTAGCTTTTCCATAAAGCAAAGGAAGCGCGTTCTGCCTCATCCTAAATTTCGTTCCATGATTGTGTCCGGTGCGGGCATCGAAATCTACCAATATTTTTCCGTCTTCGATTGCTTTTAAAAAGCCCGCGAAATTAAACTTCTGCAACATCATAACTTTTGAATATTTATAAAACTCTTTAGCTTTCTCCTTTTTAACTTCCGCCTGAACATAAAAACAATTTAAAAGTTTTGTTCCCGCTTTATGTTCTAAATCATCAAAACCCCAATATGGTTGCGGATCTAATTCCCCAAGCCCTATATTCTCCTTAACCGTCTTAAGCCAATCGGCATGCCTTATATCAACGGCTTTGGCATCGAAGGAAATTAAAACCTTTCTTTCCTTCCTGTCTATAACGACCATGAAGCCCCTATCGCTCCTTGATAATCCATGGATAGTCTGCCTGAAACTCATTTCGTTTTCAGGATAATGTTTGCCTGCCTCTTTATGCGGCCAGCCGTATCTTTGCAAAAAGACTTGCGGTACGAAACGAATAGCTCTTGGGGAAGGCTCCGTATGGAATAAGGTGGTAAGAGACGTGGAGTTAATGCGTTGCGATTTAAGTTCCCACTCGGCTGCATTTGGAATCGGTAAATTATTCTCTTTAATACCAAGCAAGTCTTCCAAGGTATTCCCGATTCCGCCGTGGTTTCCTTTGCGGGCGTTTGGAATCCAGCCTATTGCATAAATTTCTTTTAATTTATCTATTAAAGTTTGTTTTGTATATATTACAGGTTTTTTCATACCATAGAAAAGAGCTTGCCTTGGGATAAATGTTTTTTAATCCGTTCTTCCGCCATGCCGCAATATTCAGGGGATATTTCAATTCCTATATAATCCCTGTTAAAATTAATCGCTGAAATAGCGGTCGTTCCGGAACCCATAAACGGGTCTAAAACAATTTTGGCATCGGTCGAGGATATAATCCTGTCAATAAGACTGATGGGAAATGCGGCGGGGTGGTCGTTTTTCATCTCTTGCGTAAATTCCCACACATCGCCGTATCTATTGGCTTTTTCTATAAGTTTGAATTTTGGTTTTGCAATAAGGTAGATAACTTCGTAGGTAGGTAAAAAATAGCCGGGGTTAAAATTCAGCCCCCCTTTTCTTTTCCATATAATAATTTGTCTTACGGGAAAACCCGAAACTATGTCCTGCCTATCCTGCAGGATTCCGGCTTGAACGCGCCATTTATGGTTGTAGAAAATAGCCCCCGAATCTGGAATTATCCTGAACATTTCTTTAAGGCAATCCCTTTGCCATTTTACATATTTATCATGAGGCATACAATCATTGTGGTGGGAATAGCCTTTCTGAAGGGCGGCATTTGCCCATTTCCCGCCGCGGCCGTCTTTCATGCCGTTTCCGGTAGAATTTTTTAAATTATACGGCGGCGAGGTAATAACTAAATCAACGGAACCGCCGGGGATTTGCTTCATAATATTTACGGCATCTCCGCAAACTATTTGATTTGTAAAGTCTTCAGGAAAACGAAGTTCAGCAGAACTTAATTTCATAACTTTAATAGTTTTATCGCCTATTTATTGTTTTTATATTATTATAAGCATCGCCGGTTTTTATTTTATAAATTTATCATAATACTTCTTATAATGACCGGTCAAGAAAATTCATCACCTTGCATTTATTTTATAAACCTTAGCGCTTTTTTATTTTACCCTATATTTTTTAGTTTTCTAATACTTTAATATTTTCTCATTAAAACATCCCGCATAACACGCAGCGAATCGTTTTTGAATATAAATGAAGCAAAAAGGTAAGATGCTATTCCTATGACGAGAGAAACGACTACAATCATTAAAGAACGATAGTTTAACCTGTTTAAAATAATTATTATAAGCTCGACAAAAACTCCCATAACGATGCTTGCCGCTATTGTCCTTATGAAGGACTTAAAAAAACCGCTTCCCAGTCCTATCCTTTTTTTTGAATAAAGCCTTCTCAAAAGGAATAAGTAATTAAAAATCAAAGAAATGCTCGAGGCCAAAGCCAATCCGTCAACCCCCATTATTTGCATAAGTATTACGGCAAGGATTATGTTAATTATCAAAGAATATACGGCTGCGTTAACGGGGGTCTTAGTATCCTTCATCGAATAAAAAACCGGAACCACGGTCTTTAGCAATGCCGATGCCCATAGACCTATAATAAAAAAAAGGAGGACGGATGCCGTTTTTTGCGCATCTATCAAATTAAAAATCCCATGCATATAGATTAATCTTACAAGATGATTTCTTAATAAGATTAACCCTATACTTGAAGGTATTATTATGAAAAACATAAGGGATGCGGAGAAGTTAAACGCATTATCCACCTCTTTTATATCGCCCCTTGCAAAAGAAGCGGAAAGCGCCGGAAAAATTGCCGTTTGCATGGCTATGGCAAATACCCCGAGCGGAAATTGGTAGAGCCTGTCCCCGTAGTAAAGATATGATATGCTCCCGGACGGCAAAAACGATGCAAGAAGGGTATCGAACAGCAGATTAAGCTGTATTACAGCCATTCCGAGAAGCGAAGGGGTAAGTAATTTAAAAACGGTCTTTACATCGCTATTTTTAAAATTAAATCTAAATCCCAGCTTGATTTTTTTTCGTTTAATATAGTAAACCTGAGATAAAATCTGCAAAATGCCGCCGATAATAACCCCGATAGCAAGCGCATATATGCCTTCGTGAAAAAACGGCCTTAAAAAGATAGCGGAAATTATAAATAAAATATTTAATATTATGGGATATATTGCACCCGGGGCATAAGAATTATGGACATTTAAAACCCCCGCAAAAAAAGCGGTAAGCCCTATTAAAAATATGTAAGGAAACATCATTCTGGTAAGAAATACGGTAAGATGAAGTTCAAAGGGCTTATTTAGAAAACCCGGGGCGGTTATAGCGACAAATATAAAAGAAAACAAAACGCCCAGACATGAGAGAAATAAAAGAATAAAAAAAAGAATTGTGAAAACGGTCATCAAGAGGTCAGAGGATTCCTCCGCCCGCTTTTTAACTAAGCTCTCTGAATAGACAGGGATAAAGGACGCCGAAAGCCCCCCTTCCCCAAAAAGTCTTCTAAAAAGATTCGGTATCCTGAACGCGACAAAAAAGGCATCGGTAGCAACGCCGGCGCCAAAAAAATACGCAATACAAATATCCCTTAATAAACCTAAAATTCTGCTTATTAAAGTGAAAAACGAAACTACCGATAAATTCCTGACTATCTCATGATTTTTGGATTGCGCCATTAAATTTAATCACAAATACTTTTGTATAAGTATTTCTGCTATCTGAATAGCGTTTAAGGCGGCCCCTTTTCTGACATTATCCGCAACAACCCATAAATTTAAGCCGTTCGGTATGGAAAAATCTCTCCTGATTCTTCCGACAAAAACATCGTCCAGCCCTGCAACATGCGTCTGGTAAGGGTATCTTTCGTCAGGGTCGTCGCTGAATATATTATCCACAATCTTTATACCCTTTGTTTCGGACAACATAGCCTTAATATCTTTAATATCGAAAGGTTTCTCGGTTTCGATATTAATCGATTCGCCGTGACAGAAGAATACGGGTACGCGGACGGTCGTCGCCGTTATGCCGATCCCCTTGTCATGCATTATTTTATGCGTTTCTTTTACCATCTTAATTTCTTCTTTGGTATAACCGTCTTCACTAAAAACATCTATTTGAGGTATGCAATTAAATGCGATTTGAACGGGAAACTTCTCTGGAAATATATCGCCTTTTGCGTTTATAATCCCTGTGGTTTGGTAAAAAAGCTCATCCATTGCTTTTTTCCCTGCCCCCGAGGTTGATTGATAAGTTGAAACGACAACCCTTTTTATCTTATATTTATCGTGAATCGGTTTCAGCGGAACAACCATTTGAATAGTGGAGCAATTGGGATTTGCTATTATATTCTTTTTGCCGTAATGCCGTATATCGTCGGGATTAACCTCTGGAACAACTAAAGGAATATCGTCGTCCATTCTAAAATATGAAGTGTTATCGATTACGATAGCGCCTTCTTTTGCGGCAAGCGGAGAATATTTTGAACTGGCAGATGCTCCAGGACTTGACAGAACAATATCTATTTTCTTTTTTTTAAAAGAATCTTCATTTAATGCTTCGACGATATAATCCTCGCCTTTAAACTTTACGGCCTCTCCCATAGAATTTTCGGAAGCAAACAGGTAAAGTTCCATAACGGGAAAATTTCTCTGTTCCAATATCTCTAAAAATTCTCTCCCGACCAATCCCGTAGCGCCGACAATGCCGACATTATATTTATCTTTTTTCATAAAACTCCTTTGTAAGAATCAGGGCCTACGCCCGGGCTTTAACATCTTTTAATTCTGAAATAACCGCTTTGCCCATTTCTTTTGTGCCGATAAGTTTTGTTCCTGCGGAATTAGAATAAATATCAAGGGTTCTATATCCTTTTTTAATAACCCTTTCTACGGCTTTTTCTATCGCCGCAGCCAAATTATCCATATCAAAGCTATAACGGAGCATCATTGCAACGGACAAAATTGCCGCCAGCGGGTTTGCCTTGTTTTGTCCTGCGATATCGGGAGCGCTGCCGTGAATCGGCTCATACATCCCCTTTCTGCCGTTCAAACTGGCCGACGGCAGCATGCCGATTGAACCTGCCACCATCGATGATTCGTCGCTCAATATATCCCCAAACATATTTGTGGTAACAATAACATCGAACGATTTTGGCTGCCTTATGAGCTGCATCGAACAGTTGTCCACATACATATTGCTTAACCCGACATCGGGATAATCCTTTGAAACGGCTGCCACAACTTGCCTCCACAGTTCGGTGGACTCCAGAACATTAGCCTTATCGACCGATAAAACCCTTTTCCTTCTTTTGCGGGCAATTTCAAATGCGATTTTTGCAATCCTTTTTATCTCATTCGTTGTATAAACTAAAGTATTGACGCCCTTTTTTTGACCGTCTTCCATATCAAAAACCCCTCTAGGCTGTCCAAAATAAATCCCGCCGGTTAACTCCCTGACTATCATCATATCGGTTCCGCTTACAATTTCTTTTTTTAAGGGAGAAGCATCTATAAGTTCGTCATAAATTTTTGCGGGTCTGAGATTTGCATAAAGCCCGAGTTCGTATCTCAGTGTTAAAAGGGCTTTTTCTGGCCTAAGGGCAATCGGCAAAGATTCCCATTTTGGTCCGCCGACCGCTCCAAAAATAACGGCATCCGATTCTTTGGCAAGTTTAAGGGCTCTTTCGGTTATAGGATTTTTATATTCGTCATAAGACGCCCCGCCGACAAGGCCTTCTTCTATTTCATAAGCCGCTCCATTTTCGTCCAGAACAAATTTTAAAACATTTACAGCCTCCGAGGAAACCTCCGTGCCGATGCCGTCGCCTGCAAAAAGCGCCAATTTCATCATTTATTTAAGTCCTCCTTCCTTAACCCTTTTTCTCGCATATTCCATTAATCCCCCCGCATTAACAAGCTCGGACATAAACTTAGGAATGGGCTTTGCATTTATAACGCTATTTTTAGTTAAATTTTTAATCTCGCCGTTATCGGTGTTTACCTCGAGCATATCCCCATTATTTATATCATCGGTATTTGCTTCTAAAATAAACAGGCCGATATTAAAGGAATTTCTATAAAAAATCCTGGCAAAGCTCTTTGCTATAACGACCGGGACGCCACTGACTTTAATAGCCCTTGGGGCATGTTCTCTTGAGGAGCCGCATCCAAAATTATTTCCCGCAACAATAAAATCGCCTTTCGAAATATTGGAGGAAAATGCGGGGTCAGCATCTTCCATACAGTGTTTTTTTAAATTCTCATCGCTTGAATCATTTAAGTATCTTGCCGGAATTATAGCGTCCGTGTCTATATTATCCCCGAACTTAAAAACTTTTCCCTTAAAGATCATAACCTCTCCTTTATAAATGTTAAAACCTTTAACTAAATTACTCCATATTTTCTGGATTCCTGCCTTCGCAGGAATGACATATAGAGAAGTTTACCGTCTTATCTTAAAGGATGTCCCAACCCGCTTCGGCAGGAATCCAGAATTACTTATTTAGGATTAAACAACCTCTTCAGGGCTTGCTATCTTGCCGAGTATTGCCGATGCGGCGCACACCGCAGGGTTTGCAAGATAAACCTCGCTTGTTACATCTCCCATTCTTCCCTTAAAATTCCTGTTAGTGGAAGAAATTGCCCTTTCACCGTCGGCTAAAATCCCCATATATCCGCCAAGGCATGGCCCGCAGGTGGGGGTACTTACGACACCCCCCGCATCCATAAATATATCTATTAAGCCCTCTTTTTCTGCCGTCCTGTAAACCTCAACCGTTGCGGGAATAACGATTAATCTGGTGTATTTTGCAATCTTTTTCCCCTTTAAAATTTGAGCGGCTATTCTTAAATCCTCGATTCTTCCATTTGTGCAAGAACCGATAACGGACTGGTCTATTTTAATATTTTTAGCGGATGCTTCGCTTATATCGACGCTGTTTTCGGGAAGATGGGGCAACGCAACCTGCGGATTTATCGTTTCGGTATTAAAATTTAAAACCTTAGCATATTTTGCCCCTTCATCGCTTTTATAAAATGTGTAATCTCTATTTGCTCTTCCTTTTACATATTCTTCGGTAATTTCATCAGGTTCGAAAATTCCGCTTTTAGCTCCTGCTTCTATCGCCATATTAGATATAGTAAACCTGTCTGCCATACCGAGATGTTTAAATGTGTTTCCCGAAAATTCAAGCGCCATATAATTTGCCCCTTCGACGCCTATCTGCCCGATTAAATACAGCACCAGATCCTTGCCTGAAACCCATTTTTTGGGTTTTCCCGTAAAAACCACCTTTATCGACTCGGGAACTTTTAACCACAGTTCGCCAAAGGCAAAGGCGTATGCCAGATCGGTCGAACCTACGCCCGTGGCAAAAGCGCCCAACGCCCCGTAAGTGCAGGTATGGGAATCTGCCCCGATTACAAGGTCTCCGGGTAAAACAATCCCTTTTTCCGGCAAAAGAGCATGTTCGACCCCTGCTTCGCCGCATTCAAAATAGTATTTAATATCGTAGGTTTTCGCAAATTCCCTGAGCATTTTTGCCTGTTTTGCGCTCAGGATGTCCTTATTGGGGACAAAGTGGTCAGGAACCAGAGCTATCTTCTGCCTGTCAAAAACTCCGTTTATTCCAATAGTTTCAAATTCCTTTATTGCGATAGGCGCCGTAATATCGTTGCCGAGGGCAATATCGACCCTTGCATTGACGATATCGCCGGGCTTAACTTCGCCTAAATCCGTATGGTTTAATATTATTTTTTCGGTAATGGTAAGAGGTCTTCCCATCCTGATGTTACCCCCGTTATAAAATTTTTATAAAGCTAATTTCAATTTTGTGGAATTATGTACGGCTAATATATAATATAAAACCTATTAAGAAATGGGTCAAATGAATAATATTGATAATAAAGATGAGGTTTTACTCATAAATTTCCGATTCTACCGATTTTTTTAAATTACTGTTATGTATATACAGTTTGTTTATCGCATTTACATAAGCCTTCGCGCTGGCGACCACAATATCGGTATGAGCGCTTCTTCCCGTTATATTGGTCCCGTTTTCCTCTATGGTAATAGAAACATCCCCTTGAGCTTCGGTAGTTCCTCTAATGGATTTAACCTCGTACCCTATAACCCTGGCTTTGGAGTTAACAATTTTTTCGATAGCGTTAATAGCGGCATCGACAGGACCATTGCCGCAGGAAGAGTCATGCTTCAATTCTCCGTTTACCATAACCTTGACCATAGAAAGGGGCGTAACCGTATCGCCGCAAACGACATTCACATATTTAAGTTCATACTTTTCGAATGAATGGGATTTTGCGATAAGCGAATCGATATCCTCGTCGTAGATTTCTTTTTTTCTATCCGACAGCGCTTTAAATTTAACAAAGGCATCCTCTATCTCTTTATCGTTTAATAAATATCCTAAGGATTCTAATTTTTCTTTAAAAGCATGCTTTCCCGAATGCTTGCCCAGAACTAAATCGTTCGACTGCCTGCCCACTCTTTCGGGAGTCATTATCTCGTATGTCGTCTTTTCTTTTAATACGCCGTCCTGATGAATACCCGCCTCGTGGGCAAAAGCGTTTTTCCCGACGATAGCCTTATTCGGTTGAACAGATATACCCGTTATATGAGTTAAAAGCTGAGAAGAGCGGTATATCTCCGCAGTGTTTATATTGGTGGCGGCATTATAAATATCCTTCCTGACATCAAGCGCCATGACTATTTCTTCCAATGCGGCATTGCCCGCGCGCTCCCCTATGCCGTTTATCGTACATTCTACCTGACCCACTCCCGCCTGAATCGCGGCAAGGGAATTTGCAACGCCGAGACCGAGATCGTTATGGCAGTGAACGCTTAATATAATATTTTTTATGCCCTTAACCCTTTCCCGTATATTTTTTATAAAATCATAGAATTCGAAAGGGGTCGCAAAACCGACAGTATCTGGAATATTCACAGTCGTGGCGCCGGCGGCTATAACCCCTTCTATTACTTCACATAAGAAATTCATATCCGTTCTTGTGGCATCTTCCGCGGAAAATTCGATGTTTTCTATAAAAGATTTTGCATATTTAACCATGGAGACGGCTTTTTCGTACAGATCCTCGCGCGTCATCTTAAGCTTATGTTTAAGGTGTATATCGGAAGTTGCGATAAAGGTATGGATAACCGGTTTTTCTGAGTATTTCACGGCGGAATAAGCCCTGTAAATATCTTTTTCATTAGCTCTTGCAAGACCCGCAATTTCAACGCCTTTTATCTCCTGAGCTATTGCTTTGACAGCCTCGAAGTCGCCCTCGGAAGCTATGGGAAATCCAGCTTCAATAACATTAACTCCAAGGCGGGCAAGCTGGCGCGCTAAATTTAACTTTTCGGATGTATTCATGCTTGCGCCGGGAGATTGTTCCCCATCCCTCAAGGTCGTGTCGAATATCTTTATTTTCTTAATATGTCCGTTATCCATAAATAGTTCCCGCAAGCTTATTTATCCTATCTTTTTATTACTCTTCATCTTAACATTATCGATATAAAAATACAATAGGGGCGAAACGAAGGTATAGAGGAAAAAGATTACAAAAAAGGCCTCGATTGGTTTTACTATGATTATTATAATTAATAAGGAAAGCAAAACCAGAATCTCGAACGGCCTTCTTTTGAAAACAGATAAATCTTTCATAGCAAAATACTTAATATTACTTATCATTAATAAACCTGTAATTATCATTAAGGCAATCATAACCGTACTTATTACGGCAAAATTTAGAGAAATATCCGCCATAAAAAATATCGATGAAACAACCATGCCTGCGGCAGCAGGGGAAGGAAGCCCGCTAAATTTATTGTATTCCACGGAATTTACCTGAACATTAAACCTGGCAAGTCTAAGCGCCGCACCCAAAAGATATACAAAAATAGATGCCCAGCCGAGTCTTCCATAGACAAAAAGCTGCCACTTAAACAATAATATGGATGGGGCAACCCCGAATGCTATTAAGTCTGATAAGGAATCATATTCTATGCCGAACTTAGAGCTTGAATTTGTGAGCCTTGCAACTTTCCCATCGATTCCGTCTAAAAAAATCGATACGACTATAAGCCATCCGGCGATATAAAATTTTCCGTTAATGGAGTTTATAATCGAGTAAAAACCTGAAAAAAGAGAAAGGCTTGTTAAGAGATTGGGCAGCAAAAAAACCCCTTTTGTCATACTATCTTTGTAAATATCGGCAGCGGCATTACGGGGAGCCTTTATGCTTTTTGTCTTTAGTTTCTTATTTGCATCTATATCCATAAAGAATTAATAATTAACCAAAATTGCCGATAGAAACTCTTAAAGCTGCTTCAAAGTTTTATAAGCACTGGATTCCCGCCTACGCGGGAATGACTTTACGGGGATTAACTTCTCACCCAACGGGTGTCATTCCCGCGTAGGCGGGAATCCAGAAAAATAATTTTCTATCGGCAATTTTGGGAATTAACGCAATATACCAAATTTGCTACTATAATAATCTTCCCAGAACCGTCTTTCCCGAAAAAACCCTGTCGTTAATCCTGGCATAACTTTTAAAATCTAAGGGAAGGTACAAATCTAACCTCGAACCATATTTAATTAAACCAAACCTTTCTCCCGCGGCTATTTCGTCCCCTTCTCTAATCGTACAAACTATTCTTCTTGCAACAAGACCCGCTATCTGGACAAATGCGATTTTTGCGATTCTTCCGCCGCTAATATTCGAATTTAAAATAATCCCGTTAAATTCATTTTCCAAAGATGCCTTATCAAGATTAGCGGAAAAGAATCTTCCCTTATTATATATGATCTTTTCGACCTTTCCATTTATCGGCACCCTGTTTACATGAACATTAAAAAGCGACATAAAAATGCTTATCTTTACGGCCTCCCGATTTAAAAACCTGTCGTCAAAGACCCTTTGCATGAAAATAACCCTGCCGTCGGCAGGGCACAGTATCTCATCTTCTTTTAAAGTAGTTTTGCGCTCTGGGTCTCTAAAAAAATATATATTAAAAATAAAAAATATTAAAAATATAAGGGATAGGGATAAAAAAACATATTTTAATATTTTATCGCCAATATAAAAATATAAAATAAAAGAAACAAAAGAAACGGACAGGGAAACTATTATAAAACCAATCCCTTCTTTTGCTATATATTTCATCCGTTGATTGCCCTTTATGATGTAATTAATTTTTGGATTTGTCGACTAATTTGTTTTTAGTAATCCACGGCATTAAAGACCTTAATCTTTTTCCAACCCTTTCTAACTGATGTTCTTCGCCATTCCTCGTTAAGGCATTGAATGTTGGTTTATCGGCTTTATTTTCGAGCATCCATTCCGTCGCAAATCTCCCTGATCTGATTTCTTCGAGCACCCTTTTCATTTCGGATTTTACATTTTCGTTCACAATTCTTGGTCCTCTTGTCAAATCCCCATATTGAGCCGTATTGCTGATCGAGTATCTCATGTTTGCGATACCGCCTTCATATATAAGGTCCACGATAAGCTTCATCTCATGGATACACTCAAAATATGCGCTTTCCTCCTGGTAACCCGCCTCTACAAGCGTTTCAAAACCGGCAGTCATGAGGGCGGACAATCCGCCGCAAAGAACGGCTTGCTCTCCGAAAAGATCGGTTTCCGTTTCTTCTTTAAATGTGGATTCCAAAATACCTGCTTTTCCCCCGCCTATCGCGGACGCATAAGATAATGCCATATTTTTCGTATTTCCCGAATAATCATTGTGTACGGCAATTAAATCAGGGACTCCGCCGCCTTTTTCAAATTCATGCCTTACAAGGTGGCCGGGTCCTTTTGGCGCTACCATAAAAACATTTATTTCCTTTGGCGGGACTATCTGTCCGAAGTGAATGCTAAAACCATGGGCAAAAACAAGGTATTTCCCCGCCTTTAAATTAGATGCTATCTCCTGTTTATAGACATTTCCGTGAATTTCATCCGGAAGAAGTATCATAATAACATCGGCCTTGCTTGCGGCCTCGCCCACGGAATAAACTTCGAAACCCGCATTTTTAGCCTTTTCAAATGAACCGCCGTCAGTCCTCAGTCCGATAATAACACGCGCGCCTGAATCTTTTAAATTTAAGGCGTGCGCATGCCCCTGCGATCCATAGCCGATGATCGCGACTGTTTTGGATTGAATTAATCTTAAATCGGCATCTTTTTCATAATAAATGTTCATCAATAACCCCCATTTGCAAAATTATCTTATTAAGTTATCTTATTAACTTGGCTTATTAACTTGGCCTTCTTGCGCGCTGTATTGCTATTGCCCCCGTCATAACTATATCTTTTATGCCGAGCGGCCTCAAAATATCTATTAGAGATTCTATTTTCTTTTCCGAACCTGTAGCCTCAACCGTATATGAATTTCTGGAAATATCGATAATGCGGCCGCCAAATATATCCTTGATCCTTATAATGTCGCTTTTTGTAGTTTCATCGGCGTTTACTTTTATCAAAACGGTTTGTCTGACTACCGAATCTTCATCCGTTAATTCTTGAACCTTTATCACATTTATAAGCCTGTTAAGCTGCTTTGTAATCTGCTCTAATATCTGAGTGTCTCCGGATGTGGTAATTATCATTTTCGACTCGTTTTTTTCAAGCGTCTTTGCCACACAAATGCTATCGATATTAAACCCTCTTGCCGAAAAAAGACCCGCAACACGGGTCAACACCCCTGCTTCGTTCTCGACAAGTATTGACAAAATATGGGTTTTATCCATAATTATTTCATCCTTTATTTATTCTTATCAAAATAATTTTTATTTTAAACTAATAACATGCCCGTAATAGGGGCTCCCGGGGCAACCATGGGATAAACGCTTTCTTCCGGGGCAACAACAAAATCCATTATAACAGGTTTTTTTATGGATAACGCCTTTTTAAGAACATCTTCCACCTCATTTGGCTTGGTTGCCCTTAAACCTACGGCGCCATAAGCCTCGGCAAGCTTAACAAAATCCGGATTGACATTCATTTCGGAAAAAGAATATCTTTTTTTATAGAATAATTCCTGCCACTGCCTTATCATACCCAAAAAGTTATTATTGACTATAGCAATCTTAACGGGTAAATTATATTGAACGGCGGTGGCCAGCTCCTGAATATTCATTTGAATACTGCCGTCCCCCGCAATATCGAAAACTACCTTGTCGGGACATGCTATCTGTGCGCCTATGGCGGCTGGAAATCCATAACCCATAGTGCCAAGGCCGCCGGAGGTTAAAAATGTTCTTGGGCTATTGAATTTATAAAATTGCGCCGCCCACATTTGATTTTGACCGACCTCGGTCGAAATGATAGCAGAACCCCCTGTAAGTTCGTATATTTTTTCGATAACATACTGGGGCTTAATTATATCGTTCATTTTATACGAAAGCGGATGCTCGTACTTCCATATATTAATCTCTTCAAGCCATTTAAGCCTGTCGTATTGGGTGGAAGAAATTTCTTTAGATTTCGCGCTTAGCATTTCCAAAAGACTATTTAATACGGACTTGACATCCCCTACGACGGGAATCTCAATTTTTACATTTTTGCCGATAGACGAAGGGTCGATATCGATATGGGCAAACTTTGCGTTTCTGCCGAACTCTTCAACCTTGCCCGTAACTCTGTCGTCAAATCTTGCGCCTATAGCGATAATAAAATCGGCGTTGGATATTGCCATATTTGCCGCATAAGTGCCGTGCATTCCAAGCATTCCAAAAAATAGCGAATGTTCGGACGGAAATCCGCCAAGCCCCATTAATGTCGAGGTAACCGGCAAATCAAGGAGTTCCGCTAATTCTTTAAGTTCCGCCGAGGCATTTGAACTAATAACGCCTCCGCCCACATAAAGCAAGGGTCTTTTCGCATTCAAAAGCTCTTTGACAACCTTGGAAAGCTGCACATGATGTCCGAAATATGTAGGGTTATAACCTCTGAGCTCTACGCCTTCCGGATAATCGAATTCATATACGCTTGAAGTAATATCTTTAGGAATATCGATTAATACGGGGCCCGGCCTTCCCGTGGAAGCTATATAAAAGGCCTCTTTAATAGTTCTTGCAAGATCTTTTATGTCTTTCACAAGATAGTTATGTTTTGTGCATGGTCTCGTTATACCGACGGTATCGGCCTCCTGAAAAGCATCGTTTCCTATCAAATTAGTCGGAACCTGCCCTGTCAATATGACAATCGGCACAGAATCCATATAAGCCGTTGCAATACCTGTTATTGTATTTGTGGCGCCTGGACCCGATGTTACAAGAACAACCCCCACCTTGCCCGATGCCCTGGCATAGCCGTCCGCCGCATGAGCTGCGCCCTGTTCATGTCTGACAAGCACATGCTTTATTTTATCTTTATAATTAAAAAGCTCGTCATATATATTTAATACCGCTCCACCTGGATAACCGAATATGGTATCCACCCCTTCCCTGATTAAACTCTCGAGAATTATTTTTGAACCTGTCATTATCTCTTTTCCGTTACCCGGCTTCACTTTCTTACTCCTTTATTTACAATTGCTCCTTCATCTGCCGAAGAAACCATATCGGCATATCTCGATAAATAGCCGTAATCTATTTTTTTACCCCTTGCGGGTAATTTTGATTTCCTAATGTTCAATTCTTCGGCAGATAAAAGAACATTAAGTTTCCTCTTTGGTATGTCTATTTCAATCTTATCCCCGTTATTTATCAAAGCAATGGGTCCGCCCTCCTGCGCCTCCGGGGATATATGTCCGATACAGGGGCCGCGCGTCCCGCCCGAAAAACGGCCGTCCGTGATTAGCGCCACTTTATCGCCAAGACCCATGCCGACAATCTGGGATGTCGGGGCAAGCATTTCTCTCATTCCCGGACCGCCTTTCGGTCCTTCATATCTTATGACGACAACATCTCCCTCTTTAATTTTACCTTTTGAAATACTTTCCATGGCCGCTTCTTCGCTGTCAAAAACAACAGCGCTGCCTGTAAATTGCATTATATCGGGATTAACGCCGCTTGCTTTAATTATTGCTCCATTTGGGGCTAAATTGCCGAAAAGAACGGCGATACCGCCTTCCTTTCTATATGGATTATCAATTTTTCTAATTACTTCGTTATTTACATAATTAACGCCGGATATTATCTGCCCTATATTGCCGCCGCTAACGGTTGCCTCATTATTATTGACGATAGTTCTTAACTCGTAGAGCAGCGCAGGTATTCCGCCGGCAAAATCTAAGTCTTCGAGGAAATATTCCCCTGCAGGCCTTAAACTTGTGAGCTGAGGTGTTTTTTTTGAAATTTCGTCAAAAAGCCTTAAATCTAATTTCATTCCGGCTTCATTTGCTATAGCCAATAAATGTAAAACTGAGTTAGATGAACCGCCTAATGCCATATCGACCATGACGGCATTTTTTAAAGCACCTAATGTTACTATGTTTCTAGGAAGTACATTTTCTTTTACTAAGTCAACCGCCCTGGCGCCGCTTTCGAAGGCAATTCGTTTTTTTACCGCCGAACCGGCAAGCGCCGTCCCCGCGCCGGGCAAAGACATACCCATAACCTCCGTTAAGCAGGCCATAGTATTAGCCGTATATAATCCCTGACATGACCCTTGACCCGGGCAAGCGCACATTTCCAGATCGGAAAGCTCCTGTTCCGTTATCTCGTTTACCCTGTATTTAGCCACCGCCTCAAATGTATCCCTGACAAATGAAAGCCGTTTTCCGTGATAGTGACCGGAAAGCATAGGCCCCGCAGTAACAATTATAGATGGAATATTTAAACGCAAAGAAGCCATAAGCATTCCGGGGGTAATTTTGTCGCAATTCGTTAAAAGCACAAGACCGTCGAGACAATGCGCCTCCGCAATCGTTTCTATCATATCGGCAATAAGTTCGCGGGACGGGAGCGAATAGTGCATCCCAAAATGTCCCATGGCGATACCGTCGCAAATTCCCGGAATACCGAAAACAAACGGGTGGCCGCCGTTGCTATATACGCCGTTTTCGACAGCCTTTTCGAGATCCCTTATGCCTACATGCCCCGGAATCAAATCGGTAAAACTTGAAGCTATGCCGATAAACGGCTTCTTCATCTCGTTTTTTGTCATGCCGGTTGCATAAAGTAAAGACCTGTGAGGAGTTCTGTCAACGCCTTCTTTAATATTTTTACTTTTCATAAAATGCCGTTATATTTAATGTTAAATTAATAAATCTTGATATAATATATTTTAAATAAATAGATTACTTAACTGCAATCTTTTCCCTGACGATTTTTTTCATAATATCGTTACCGTAAAGTTTTTTTAATTTAAGCTCCTTAATGGCTTTTTGCTCTTCGGGAGTTAAAAACGGCTTAGTGCTGTATTTATTTAATAACTTATCGATTTCGATATGCTCATTATATATCTTTTTAAAATTTTCATCCGATGATAGAAGGGATTCTGCTACTATTCTTTCGGTTTCATCTAAAAATTGCATAAAAAAACCTCCTTATAGTGACAATATTAATATCGTTAAACTTACAAAACTTATAATTGTTATAAATGCCTGCTAAAACGGCCCCTCGCTATAAACATAATATGGAGAAAGCCCTTCGGCATATTTTAAGTCGTTTTTTATTCCGCTTTCCAACGCATGCTTAGCCGCATAATACGGTATTTTTATTAAATCAAAAGGATTCAGTGAAACAATTTCCTGAAGTTCACTTTTAACTCTTTTATACCTGTCTTTTTGGTTATATCCGTAAACTAAGATTGGCGCGCTGCCAAGCCCGCTTATAAACGACTTAAGTTCTTCTAAATTAAACTGCCCAATCTTAAGATATGGGGTAAAATTTCCATTTTTTAACATAAAAGCAGATGCATAGTATTTATTTTTCATTGCATCTTTTACGGCTACGATATATTTAGAACCTAAATTATTTTTAAAAAAGGGGTAAGCGCAGACAAATAAACTTCCAAGCCCGATTATATTTAAGCCGAGGGAGTAGGAAAGCGTTTTGGCTATCGTAAGAGAAACCCTTACTCCCGTAAAAGAACCGGGGCCTAACGATACTACTATTCCGTTTAAGTCATTTAATTTTATGCAGGTTTTCGATAACATTGCGTCTATTTGCTTAAAAATTAATACGGAATGGTTTTCATGAAATCCGGAAATTGTTTCGGCAATCACATTAAAATTATCGCCCATTATTAATATATTTGAGTACCCGCTTGAACTATCGATAGACAGGATAGGCATAGTTTAAGTCTTTATAGTTCTAATAATGTCATTATAAGAAACAAATAATAACAGTAAAATTAACAGCGCAAAACCGACTTTAGCGGCTGTTTCCTGAAACTTAACGCTTAAAGGCTTTCTCTTAATCATCTCGATAATGGAGAATAACAAATGTCCCCCATCGAGAGCAGGGATTGGAAATAGATTTATAAGTCCTATATTCACGCTAATAAACGCTATAAAATAAAAAAAATCCGAAACTCCCATGCTTGCAGCTCTTCCTGAAAGTTGAGCTATCATTATCGGCCCTCCTAAATCGCTTGCAGGAAGTTTACCCGCAATAAGGTAAAAAAGGCTAATCATGGTTATATAAATTATAAACCAAATTTCTTTAAGCGATGAATAAAAAGAATTAAATATATTGCTGTATTTATAATAAACGGCATTTTGCGACGGGTAAATGCCTATAATATATCTTTTTGTTTTTTGTCCGAAAACATTTAGTCCTGCGGCAACAACGGGCTTTAATTTGACGAAATAACTTTTCTTCCCCTCTTCAACGGCAAGCGTTATCGTAGTTTTACCATATTTTTGAATATATTTCGACAAAGACTGCCACGATTTTATCTTTGTTCCGTTAATCCCTGTTATAACATCGCCTTTTTTAAGCCCCGCTTTTGCGGCGGGATGCCCTTTAATTACGCCGCCTATTACGGATTTTAAAACAGGCCTGCCTGCCATAAATATAATCGTAAAAATTATTAAAGCTAAAATGAAATTAAAAAAGGGACCGCAAAAGATAATAAGAAACTTTTTATACGGCGGCAAATTGCTATAAGAACGCTTTTGATCTTCGGGCGGCAATTCTTCGGAAGGGTCTTCGCCGAGAAGTTTAACATACCCCCCGAGCGGAAGGGCCGAAACGACATATTCCGTTTCCCCCACTTTTTTGCCAAATATTTTTGGACCAAAACCTAAAGAAAACTTCTCTACCTTTACCCCTAATTTTTTTGCGACAATAAAATGTCCAAACTCATGGATTAAAACAATAATGCTTATAACAATGAGAAATGCAACTACATCATAGAAAATTCCGTTAATTATCATATATTTATTTTATTTTATTTTAAATTTACTTATAACCTCCCGATTCCGGCATCTTAAAATCGTCTGAGGGCAGATTTGAAATATGTCCCATAATATAGATATTATTATATTGTTTTTTGCCATAAAGTGCAATTTATTTTTCGTCTTAGGGGCGGATTTGAAATATGTCCCCTAATATCATACCGGTTTTAACCCCTTAAGGTTATTCCGAACAGGATGCCCAGCTCTTTTAATAAGTTATCCCTTAATAAGTTTACTTCTTCCATAGTTAAAGTTCTATCGCCCGCTATCGCGTCATATCTTATAAGAAAGGATACTTTGCCTTCTTCTATTTGCTTGCCCGTGTAAATATCCGCCAGCCTTACATTTCTGATTAATTCCGAAAAGCTCTTTATATACTTTTCAATACTCCCGTATTCTATATTTGAATCCGCAATAATCGAAATATCCTGCTCTATTGCCGGATATTTGGGCGGTATAACGAATGCCTTTTTTAATGAAATAAATTCTTTAAGGGAGTCTAAATCGATATCAAAGACAAATGTCTTGTATTCTATCCCGAACTCTTCCAATATATTCCTCTTTATTTCACCAAAAATACCTATCCTTTTTTTACCTGTTAAAACTTCCAAAGAAGTATCAATATCAAATATAGGGTTATCCTCTATTTTAGAATAAACAATTTTTTTAAGACCTAATTCTTTAAGTAAAAATTCTATTATGCCTTTGCCGGCGTAAAATTCCGTTTCTTGTTTATCAAATTTTATCCCGCTGCATAACAGTCCGCACAAGACATTTTGTTCCAAAACAGGGTAATTATCCGAAGGTTCGTTTACATAAGTCTTGCCAATCTCGAATATCTTTATGTTTTTATATTTTTTTGAATTTTGAGATAAAACCCTCAGGATATCGGGGACTAAACTTGTTCTAAAATATGTATAGTCCGCCGAAATCGGGTTTTTTAGTTCCAAAATTTTATCCTTTTTACTACCCGATATTCTAAGCTCAAGCTCTCCGACTAACGACGGGTTTATTACTTCGATAAAACCGTTATATCTTAATAAATCTCTAAGCATCGTAGATGTTTCGTGATTTATGTTTTTGGGGGGCGGATTTAAAACGCCGTACGGAATTGAGGATTTAATATTTTCATAGCCGTATATCCTGAGGACATCCTCGTAAATATTAACTTTATCCGATATATCGTTTCTAAAATACGGAGGAACGGCTTCAAATATATCTCCATTTTCGTTAATTTTAGACTTTACCACGCTAACATCATATCCAAGCCTCGATAGAATATTTAATACTTTGCCGTTTTCAATTGCCTCGCCCGAAAATTCAAATAAATCCTTGAACTTCATCGAATAACTTTGCGGCTTTTCCACTTCTTTAATATCATAAGCATAGCATTCAACCTTCGCACCTTGGATATACTTTTTCACTAAATATATAAACCTCTTAATTCCTAAAACGGAAACTAACGGGTGCAGCCCCTTTTCAAACCTTGTAGATGCGTCGGTTCTCAGGGAAAGTATCCTTGAAGTCCGCCTAATGCTCGACATATCGAAATTTGCCGATTCAACGACGATAGAATTCGAATTTTCGTCAATTTCACTATTTAAAGCCCCCATGATTCCCGCAAGGGCTATTATTTTTTGTCCGCATTCTACGACAATATCCCCGTTCATTAATTTTCTTTCCTTACCGTCTATAGTAAAAACAGACTCCCCGTCACCTGCCGATCTAATATTTATTTGCTTTTCGCCAAGCTTTTTTTCGTCGAAGGCGTGAAGCGGCTGAGATGTCTCAAGCATAACGATATTTGTTAAATCCACGACATTGTTAATTGGTCTAACTCCGCTTTTTATCAGTTTGTTTTTAATATCTGCGCCCGACTCTTTTATCTTTATATTGCTAATTTTAACCGCAATATAAGCAGGAATCAAATCCCTGTTTTCTACATTAACGGTTAATTTATCGTTTTGGGCGCCATAAAATTTTCCCGGGATGATTTCTATATCATTATAAATTTCGGGTAAAATAATTTCTTTGTTAATTATGGCGGATAACTCGTACGCAAACCCCAATACTCCAAATAAATCGGGTCTATTAGGCTCAAGGTCAAATTCTAAAACAGTATCGTCAAGATTAAAGATTTCGTATGCCGTTGCGCCGACTTCTTCGAAAGGAAATTTTATAATGGATGGCATATTTAACTGAAAGCCTAAATCCTTTTCGGAGCAAAATGCCGCCTCCGAAATAACGCCAAAGATTGCTTTATCCCTTATCTTTAACCCGTGTTCGAAAACAGCCCCCTTTGTTGCAATCAGCGGTTTCTCCCCAACCTTAATATCAAGACCCGCCTTCGTAAAAACCACCTTTTTCATTCCGATAATTTCACCGCCGTAAACTCCTGCAATTCCAAACTTATCGTTCGAAGGGTGTTCGCTAATAGACCGTATTTCCCCGACGACGATATTCTTGAAAGATTTTTTCAAAAAATATGGAATTATTTTTTCAACCTCCATAGTTCTATTATTAAAAAGATTCGCAATCTTTTCGCTGTCCATATCGAAATCAATAAACTCTTTAAGCCAATTTAAGCTGACCTTCAACTCTTTTAAATCCTCCTTAAAATAAAAATTAAACTAACCGAATAAGCCGGGTTGCATCAATAATGAACTGCGGGTATCGGATTTTTCTTCATAAATGTCATTATATACGATTCTTAATTCATCCATAACTTCCGCTAAATCAAGTATGCCGTTTTTATCTAATTTTAACGCTACTACCCCGTTTCTTCCCAGCAAAGATTTTAAACCGGAGTTATCTTTTGAATCCATAAGTTCTTTAGCGTATTCGGGAACAAAAACCGGCCTTTTTTGCTTTAAAGAAAAACCGCAAGTTTTCATGGTTCCGCCATTTACAGGAGACGATATAGCGAATGTCCCGAGGCTTGAACCGCTCTGGAGCCTGTCTCTCGCAATTAAATTTTTAGCGCTAATTTTTGAATACAGGGGAAACTCGGAAACTATTGCTCCGTTGCGCAAAATAATTTCTTGATAAAGATTCCTGTTTTCAGGCGGATATACGGATTCTAATAATCCTGAGCCGATATACGCAACGGTATAACAGTTGTTTTTTAACGCAGTTTTATGCGCAACGGCATCTATCCCCATGGCAAGACCGCTTATTATCGAAAACCCGGATGAACAAAGCTGCTCCGTTAAATTTTGCGCCAGATTCAATGAATAATCAGGCGGATTTCTCTGTCCGACAACCGCAGCCGCAAATTTTAAGTTTTCCTTCAAAACCCCCTTATAGTACAAAATTATCGGCTTGTTTCTTATAAAGTTTAAATTATAAGGATAAAACGGCGAGTTATATGTTATAATTTTAATCCCATTTTTTGAAGCATCTTCGATTTCATTGATAGCTTCAAAAAATGCCGTCCTGACAATCCTCGTATTCCTTAAAATTTCTATCTGTTCATCCTTCAGTCCTGCCTTTAAGAAATCCGGTTTCCCTGCATCAAAAATATCGCACGGATTTTTAAATGTTTTCAGTAAAAGAAAGATATGAATATTTTTTAATCCTTTAATTTTTTTTAGCGCAAGGGTACATATTAAATCATCCATTAAAATCACCTTGCAATTTGCCGTAATCTCCGGATGTTTTTCCCAGAAAAAGACCCGTAACCGAATTAGCCCCCTTTTTCAATAAAGTTTGTTTTATTTGTCTAAATGTTGCTCCCGTGGTAATAATATCGTCAAATAAAATAATATTTTTTGATTTTAGTTCACTTTTGTTTTTAATTAAAATAGAGCTTATAGAGCTTTTTTTATATTTTGCTCCCGTTATATGATTGGGTTTATGCCCTTTAATGCAAACTACTTCATCCTTTAAATAACCGATCAAGCCGGCCGAGTTTAAATATGAACAAACTATGCTGTTCGGATAAATGTCGAGATAAGAACTGCTTGGCGGCACAGGTAAAATTAAATCGTACGGATAAAAGTAGTAATAAATTATATTGCTCAAAAGTCTTGCAAAAAATGATATTATTTTATAATCTCCTTTTTTGTACCGCAGTATTAATTCGGAATATTCATCTAAAGAGGAACTGGTATCTTTTTTATTTCTTGGAATATAATTTCTTATGTAAAAATATTCCCCGTCGCCGCCTATATTTATACTATTTTTTAAAATTTTGCTTTGCATCTCGGGTAAAGGTTATTAAAAATAAAAACGCATACTGATTTTATTATGATAAATCTTTATTTTAAAAATTTCAATTTTAATCTATCAAACTTTATAGGAATTGCCATTTTTTCGGAGGATAAGAAAAAATCATTTATAAAAAATCTGACAAATTTGGAATTGGATTATAATGTCATATCCTTTATTAAAATGAAATCTTCTTTACGGCTTTATAATAAAAATAAAATTTCCCGTCCGCTTAATTTTCCTTTAAAAGACATCGAAGAACTTTTCTCTTCAAAGTTTATAATTTTAGAAGATTTGTTTATAGAAAATCTGACGGATGCCGTTTTATTTAATGCGATATGCGATTTTGTTTTGCATAACAAAATTATTTTATGCCCAGTAATTGCGGACAATTTTGATTTACAAAGGATATACGATAATTTTAATAAAAATTTTTATGAAGATTTAATTATAGATATTTTTAAACTTCGCCTCGGGCTTCTGACGGCCACAAGAATAATTTATGATAGAAGCTCCGAATTTGCTACGGCTATAACTTATATTATTAAAAAGATAAGCGAACTTGGATTTCTCCGTCACGGTTCAAACCGGCAAAACCCGTTTGGCAATCCCTGCTTAAAATTTATGGGCAAAGATAATTTTACAATAATGCTTAGAATCCACCCTCTAAAAAAAATTATCGCCATAAGAGATGAATTTATAGGAGATTCTAAAATAATGTTGAATATTTCATTTAACGATATTTATTTCAACCCCGATGAAATAATTAATAAAATTAAGATATTCCCATTTATTGTTCGGGGCATTAAAAATGTTCCGAATAATAAAAAAACTGTGAAATTTAAATATGACAAATTAAGTAAAATTCAGGATATTTCTATAAAAGAATTAAATTCGGCTCATCTTGTTATAGCAGGGGCTGGTTCGGGGAAAACCAGACTGATCGTAAATAAATTCTTATATCTTATGAATTTTATGCCCCCGGGTGAAATTTTGGTATTAACATATACGAATAACGCCGCTGATGAAATAAAAAACCGCATTGGCCGCCTTTGCACAGGCGATAATCTTAATATAAAAAAAATATTAAATATTACGACATACCATAGTTTTTTCTACTCAATCATCAGGGAATATTATTTAGAACTTGGATTTAAGTCTGCGCCGTTAGTAAAGGAACAGGCTTGCGAAAATATTAAAAGCGGTTTTATATCTTACGACGACATGATTTTAAATGTCTTAAAATTATTTAAAAATAAGAATATAGTTTATGATATTGCAAGCCGGTTTAAATATATTTTAGTTGATGAATATCAGGATCTGGATTTTTTAAGCGATATTATTATCAAAAAAATAGACAGCGGCAGAGGCATTACGATGTACGCGGGGGATGACGATCAATCTATCTATGGTTTTAACGGCGGCGATTCAACAAATCTTCTTTTCTTCGATTTATTTTATTCTTCGGGAAAATTGTTTATAATGCAATATAATTACAGGTCTAATTCAAAAATTATAAATTTTTGCAATTCCCTCCTTAATAATATAAATTTTAGATTTCCTAAAAAGATGATTCAATCCGAAGGTGATAATATGCTGTCCGATGAAAATGCTATCGATATTCTAAGTTTTGAAAGTAAAAATTCGGAGGAAAGATTTATTATTGGCCGGTTTAATTTGTATCTGGCTAAGGGGGGGAATGTAGGGATTCTTGTCAGAACGCAAAAAGAGGAGGATAATTTTAAAAAAATTTTAAAAGAAATGAATCCCGAAGTCTATGCAAATTCTAAAAATTGGTTTATCGGAACAATCCATAAAAGCAAAGGAATGGAATTTGATACCGTATTTATTGCAAATGCAAATAACGGCAACATACCCCACTCAAAAAGTTTAACGCAGGCATATAGCAAAAATAAAAAAAGCAAAAATTTAAACCACCCGTTCCAGTTTTTTCTAAATAACGATATTAATGGAAATAGCGCATATGATGATGAAATTAAACTATTTTATGTAGCGGTTTCAAGAGCAAAGAAGAAAGTTTTTATAACATACTCAGGCAAGAAGTCCGAATTTTTAGCATAGGTCAAAACTGGCTTAATACATCTAAGTTTCCCTGATAAAGAAATCTTAAATCATTGATGTTGTATTTCAACATTACAATCCTGTCGAATCCCATTCCGAAGGCAAATCCCCGGTACTCGTTCGGGTCTATCCCTGCATACTTAAAGACATTGGGGTGAACCATGCCGCACGGAATAACCTCTATCCAGCCCGTATGCTTACAAATGCCGCATCCCCTGCCTCCGCAAAATACGCATTCTATATCCAAATCAAGGCCCGGCTCCACAAATGGATAAAACGCGGGTCTAAATCTGGTTTTTTTTGCGCCTAAAAGATATTTAACGGTTTCTTCTAAAATACCTTTTAAATCGGTTAATCTAACATTTTTATCGACGAAAAGCCCTTCCATCTGATTAAACATAAATAGATGTGTTGCATCGACAGCCTCGTACCTGTAGCATCTGCCCGGCGCTATAACTCTAAACGGAGGAGATTTTTTTTCCATGGTTCTAACCTGAACGCTCGATGTATGAGTGCGGGGAACAAGTCCGTTCAAAAGATAAAAGGTGTCCCAAACATCCCTTGCAGGATGATTTGCGGGAATATTTAAGGCGTCGAAATTATAATATGTGGTTTCTATTTCCGGGCCTTCGGCTATTTCAAAACCCATCGAGGAAAAAAAATTAACGGCTTCCTCGAGAACTGCCGTAATAGGATGTTTATGGAATTTTTCGATATAAGCGCCGGGAACGGTTAAATCTAATTTATGTTTTTTAAGCAGCCCTATTTTACCGGCTTCTAATAATTCGTTTTTTTTATTTTGATAAAATACTTCTATCTGCTTCTTGACTTCGTTGGCTTTAGACCCTATATTCTTTTTTTCTTCGGGGCTTAAAGAATAAATTAAATGAAGTATTTCGGTGAGTTTGCCTTTTTTGCCGCAAAAAAATTTAAATCGATTTTCCAACTCGGATAAATCTCTCGCAGCCTTTAATTCATCTAATGCGTTTTCTAAAATTTCGCCGATTTTACTTAAAAACGGGCTTTGCCGATTTGAATCCGCACCCGGCTCGGCGCCGTTCCCGATTTCGTTATTCATAATGGTAATTTTATAATATTTTAAATTATTTTCCTATAAATCTTTATTATGAAATATAATAGCATGGCAAAAAAGTTAAAGAATGGTGCCGAGGGCCGGAATCGAACCGGCACGGAACAAAGTTCCGAGGGATTTTAAGTCCCTTGCGTCTACCATTTCCGCCACCCCGGCATTTTATTTAAAGCGCGGCGATTAAAAATATAATTTAACAATAATTTATTATCGCGGCAAAAGTGTTTTTACCTTTACCATGTACCTGTCCTGAGATATTCATTTATGGAGACCGCAGCCTTTTTGCCTGCCCCCATCGCCAGTATAACGGTTGCCGCGCCCGTTACAATATCGCCGCCTGCGAAAACGCCCTTTTTTGTGGTTCTTCCTGTATTTTCATCGGCAACTATGTGTCCCCATTTATTTAAATCCATCCCCGGCGTGGAATTCGGCACAATAGGGTTTGCATTAGTTCCAATCGCAATAACAGCGGCTTCTATAGCGGTTATAAACTCCGATCCCTTAATCGGGATAGGTCTTCTTCTGCCGCTTTCATCCGGCTCTCCCAGTTCCATTCTCTGGCATTCGACAGCCTTAACATTTTGATTTTCGTCACCGATAAACCTTACGGGATTAATTAAAAATTCAAATTTAATCCCTTCCTCTTCGGCGTGGTGCACCTCTTCAAGCCTTGCCGTCATCTCCTTTCTTGAGCGTCTATAAAAAATCCGCGCATCCTCGTATCCAAGCCGCAAACCTGTTCTTACCGCATCCATTGCGGTATTGCCTGCGCCAAATACGACAAGAGTTTTGCCACATTTCATCGGCGTATCGTATTCAGATTTATTGTATGCGCGCATTAAATTAACCCTCGTAAGAAACTCGTTTGCCGAATAAACACCGTTTAGTTCTTCCCCCGGTATATTAAGAAATTTTGGCGTTCCGGCGCCGGTTCCGATAAAGACGGCGCTATATCCCTTTTTTTCAAGTAATTCATCTACCGTAAAAGTTTTTCCTATAACAGCATTTGTAAAAATCTCAACGCCCATATCCTCTAAAACCTTTAGCTCTCTCAAAAGTATTTCCTTTGGAAGCCTGAACTCGGGAATCCCGTACATTAAAACACCCCCAATTTCGTGGAGCGCTTCAAATATGGAAACACTGTACCCCATTTTGCATAAGTCTCCCGCCACCGTCAAGCCTGCAGGTCCGCCCCCTATGACGGCAACTTTTTTACCTTTGTCGGCTTTTACCGTAATACCGGTATTTCCGTATTTTGCCTCATAGTCGGCAACAAATCTTTCTAAATTGCCGATTGCGACGGACGGCGTATCTTTTCTTCTGCCAATCACGCATAGTTTTTCACATTGGTCTTCCTGCGGACAAACTCTGCCGCAAATTGCGGGAAGGGAGTTAGTCTCTTTAATCTTTTTAGCGGCAGCCAAAAAATCGCCTTTCTCGATAAGGTTTATAAAACCGAGGATATCAATATTTACAGGACATCCTTTTACGCATTCGGGCACTTCGCTTTTGCACTGAATGCACCTTTTAGCCTCTTCTATTGCTTCTTCGGGAGAATATCCGTAAGGCACCTCCTTGAAGTTTCGCTTCCTTTCTTCGGGGGGCTGGGAAGCCATCTCATGTCTTTTAATTTTAAGACGGGCCTTCGTGTCCAATGAATTGTCTTTGTTTAAATCTTTACCCTCATCCATAATTATTTACTCACAATATATAAATAAAATATTTAATTTAGTTCATTCACAAATTAAAAATGAAAAACGGTTAACTTTGATGATGTTCTTTCGTATGGCATTCATAAGAAGCCTTTTCTTCTTCCTTATAAAATTTAAGCCTGTTCATAAGATTATCAAAATCAACCTTATGGCCGTCAAAGTCCGGTCCATCCACGCAGGCGAATTTGGTTTTTTTATCTACAAGCACCCTGCAAGCGCCGCACATACCGGTCCCGTCAATCATGATTGGATTTAGGCTGACGATAGTCTTAATAGACTTATCCCTTGTTAAATCGCTGACGGCCTTCATCATAATTACCGGCCCAATTGCAATAACTCTATCTACGGGTTCTTTTTTATCATCTATAAGCTCTTTTAAAACATCCGTAACAATACCCTTTGTTCCGTAACTGCCGTCGTTTGTAGCAACTAAAAGTTCCGTACTGACGGCCCTCATTTCATCTTCCATTAACAAAAGGTTCTTGCTTCTCGCGCCTATAATAGAAATAACTTTATTCCCGCTCTCTTTTAAAGCCTTGGCGATAGGGTAAATTGCCGCTATGCCAAATCCTCCGCCAATGCAAACCACGGTCCCGAATTTAATGATTTCCGTAGGAACGCCCAGCGGACCAACCACATCTGCCAAACTATCTCCCACATTCAATTCGCTAAGCATATGCGTTGTTTTGCCGAGCGTTTGAACTAATATAGTGACGGTTCCGTCATTTTTGTCGGTTTTTGCAATAGTTATAGGTATTCTTTCTCCTTTTCCGTAAACCCTTAAGATGATAAATTGTCCGGGCAAAGCCTTCGAGGCAATATCGGGAGCCAAAATATTATATAAATTAATACCTTCCCCCATACTTTTTCTGCCAACTATTTCATACATATCGATCCCTCATAAGACGAATATTATGGAGGCGGCACTCGGATTTGAACCGAGGTATAGAGGTTTTGCAGACCTCTGCCTTACCGCTTGGCTATGCCGCCGAAAAAATAAAATATCATAACTTTAATTAACTTTGTTGGATATGCTGCAGATTATTTAGCAGAACTCCCTTTCAGGAAATTGCGCCATATTCCATTAATGTATATATTATAGCATTTTTATTTTTTACATAAAATAAAAAATTTTGGTTACCCGTATATTACTTGTATAAAAGAAGACTTTTAGCCGGTATTTTATTTTTGAAAACCTTTGAAGGTTCCTTTATTTTCTTTAAAGCCAGTCCGATAGGTTTTGCGTATATAGAAAATGTTCCGACCCTGTTGAAAACAGTTTTTACCAGGGCAACGCCTTTATGAAAAGATTTAAAACTAAATACGGAGCTTCTTTCTATCCCCAGCCCGGAAATTAAGATAAGCTTTACTTCTCCCTTCGTTTTATTAATATTTCCGATAACATTATTATATCTATCTACGGAAACAATCTTAATTATAAAAGGTCTGCCGGCCGGAACCTTAGAGATATTGGTCGATATAAGGAACTTATCGAAACCTGAAGGCTTTATATCGATATTCTTGCTTATAAAAACATGGCTCTTTCCATCGTAATGCGCTTCAAAATTAAGCTGGCTTATGCCTGCCCTATCGGAAATAAAACTAAACTTGCCTATCCCGTTTTTTATATAACCTGAAGGAATAACCCTTGGACGAATTTTAAAATTATCGCCGGTAAGGTAAACCTGTATGTCGCCTTTAGGCATAAAGTTAACTGGATTGCCATATTGGTCTGCGGCATATACCTTAACATTAAACGGCTGTCCCGCCGTAACTTTTGCAGGGGAAACTATTTTTAAATCATGGAACGGGCCCGGCGACACTCTTATAGGCGAACTGGAATTACTAATTCCTTCAAATGATGCGGCTAAATTCATTTTTCCCGCTTTTTTATAAGAAAGATTAAAACTGACTACCCCGTTTTTAAATTCGGAAGCAGGAATATTTAAATGTTCTATATAATAATTGCCGATAGTTACCCCGACATTTAACCCTTCATATTTAGCGGCAAAGTCTGTAATCACATTTCCATAATCGTCTAACGCAACGATTTTAATTTTAAATTTCCTTCCCGCTACAACTTCATGGGGAACGCTTATCCTAAAGGTATTCAACTTGCCGGGCATAATCGTAATGGTGGTAAAGGCAGATGCGTTGTTGAATAAGGAAAAACTAAATAAAAATAAAGCTGCCCAAAAAAATATCGCCTTTTTAATAGAATTAATATTCATAATAGATTCCCTCATAAAATAATAGTGTAATAAACTTATAACATATATTTATCGTCCTTTTTCAGCGATATTTAAATAATATTTAATTTTATAATTTGAAGGATTTAACTCTAATGATCTGGCAAAATAATGCTTTGCTCTTAAAAAGTCTCCGCTACGCAAATAAATCAGCCCTAAAATAAAATTAATCTGCCATACATTTTTTTGCTTTAGCGCCTCTTTGCCATAAAGTAAAGCATTATTGTAATCTTTTTTTTCATAATTATCAAGAGCCGCATTTGACAAAGCCTGATAATTTGAAGGGTTTAGGGCTATAGCTTTTTTAAACATTTCGAAAGCCCTGCTATAATCTTCCCGTACAAAAAATGCAACTCCTTTTTTATTGTAATAATCGGATTTTTTTAGTTTTGCTTTATATGCCAACTTTTCATAAGCTTTATTGGAAATTTTTTCTTTTTCAATTTTCAATTTTTTACTTTTTACTTCCGGCGGATATTTCCTCGCAGATTTAATTTTTTTTACATATTTTTTAGACGCGGCGGGAGCAAAAAAGGGGTTAATAGTTCCAAATGTTTGCGGGGGCGGGGTTAAATTGCGTTTATATTTTAAAATATGCGTTAAGACATCCGTTTTTTTTATAGCATATACGGATAAATCCGAATAAAACGAGACATAATCCCTGTTCGTTTTGTTTTTAATTAAAAATTTATTTAATTGGATTTTATCGTTATATTCCAATGTCTTTATAAATAAATAAATATTTTTAGGCTTCCCGTATCCTGAAATTTTAAAGGAATATATTTCTCTGTTTTTATGTTTTTTAAAATAGTTTAATTTTACATAGCTTAATTTTACATAATATTTTTTGGAATCATTTAAAATTTTTGAAATAAAATATTGGTCGTTTTTATTAAAATAGTATCCATATCTAAGGGATGGGATGCCTATTTCCTTTATTTTACCTATATTTTCGGCAATATCTTTTTGTATTATTTTTAAGTGATTAACTTTCTTGTCTATTTTAGAATTCATTTCTTTTTCTTTTTTAACGGCGTTTTGAAAAAAGAAATAAAAAATGAAAATAGAGATGATGAGAATTATTACAAGAATTAAATTAAAAATTTTTTTATTATTTGGATTCACGGAAGCATTAAATTTAATTCGTTATTTTAATTTTAATATTAATATATCAATAATCTTTTAATATATTCAAGAATTTTAGTCAATCAATTTTTACGATATGATGCCATCGATGAAGAAGTTTCGTAAACATCGACTCTTGTTATTCTAATATCTTTACACTCATTGTATTCATTGAGACCGATTATTTTTTCAAGCTCTTCGTATATATATCTTGCAATATTTTCCGCAGATGGATTAACTTCTTTAAAAAAATCGAGTTCATTTATAAATTTATGGTCGAGTATTTCCATTACCCCGTCAACATACTTTTTTAGCAATTTGAAATCGATAACTAAACCTATTTCATTCAATACATTGGAAGTAACCGTGGTTTCAACCCGCCAGTTATGTCCATGAATATTTTCACACTTGCCGTTATATCCCCTGAGCGCATGGGCGGAAGAGAAACTCGATAATACTTTTAATTCATACATATATTATACGGATATTTTATAAAAATATTTAAATAAAATATAATTAATAATTGTCATTAATTTCGATATCGGCATGTTTCCTTAGTCCTTGAATCCATGCTTTTAACTTGGACAGCAACTCCTTGCTCTGTATTTTCTTTGCGTTATTAAAAGAAGTTATGCCATTTTCGGGACTATACGATAAAAAATGCAATCTTTCATAGATAAATTCTTTTTCGAGCAATATATTTTTTACATAATCAAAGAACATCATCGTATTAAATCCATATTTTTTTAAAAACACCTGAAATTGCATACTTTTACATACCGCCTTAAATTTTTTTTTGAAGCTTTTTATATAAGCGTCTATCTGGTTTTTTGATACTTTTATCATTCCGATTTTTTTTTCCTGCTCCAAAATTATTAATCTGTTGATATAAATGTTCAAATTTCTTTTTAAGCTGCTTTTTGAGAATTTATGATTTAATTCATCGCATTTTAGCTCATTAATCTGGTTGACGCCGGCAGAAAAATATAATTCGTTCAATGTTACAGGCGTGCCGTTCACCGTTCCTGCAATTTCGTTTATTAAGAATCCATAGGAGTTTTTACACGAAAAAAGAAAAAATAAAAAAAAAGAACTATATATCAGTTTTTTATACATTTATTTTTATAGAAAATAATAACGATATAATATAAAATTTTAATATGAATGGTTTGCCCGCAATAATAGCTTTGATTTTAATATTATCATTATTTATATTTTTTTTGTATATCTTTTTACAAAAAAAAATATATAAGGATATTCTAATAAAAAAATTTTTAACTAAAAATACGATTAGAGAATATGAAAAACAGGTAAATCTTTATTTATATATTCTAAATAATTTAAATGACGGCTTAACCATTGTGGATAAAGATAAGAATATATTATTCGTGAATCCGGCTTTTAAAGACAATATAAGATCGGCTGCCTTTCCGTATAGCATTAAAAAATTTGAATTTTTGATAAGAAATTTTGAGATAAACAGCCTTGTCGATAATATAATCAACAAAGATAATCTTGATTCTATCGAAAAAAGAATATCCTATTTCGATAAAGCTAACGAAAAAACGGTAAACTGCAGGGTATTTAAAATTAAGGATACCGAAAAATATGCCGTTATAGTAAGAGATGTAACATATCTGCAAAAAATAGAAAATATAAGATCGACATTCATTCAAAATATATCCCACGAAGTTAAAACACCGATTACCGCCATAATGGGTTTTGTCGAAACTTTAAAAAACGGCGCTATGGATAATCATGCTACCGGCATTAAATTCCTCGATATAATAGAACACCACACAAAAAGGCTTAATTATCTTATAGACGATCTGATAACATTAACTAAAATAGAAACGGGAAGGGCGCAGATAAAATTAGAAAAAATTAACATTAAATCTTCGGTCGAACATTCCTTATCGCTGTTTGAAAAAGAAATAAAAGAAAAAAAAATAGACATAGTTAAAAACATAGGCAATGAATTATTTATTTCAGACTTTTCTAAAATTAATCAGATTATAATAAATCTAATCCAAAATGCCGTTAAATATACCGAAAAGGGAGGAATTATCAAAATCGAAGGATCTATTCAGGACGCCAAAACTGTCTATAACTTTATAGCCGGGGCTGAGGAGGCATCCATTTTATGGGATAACCTAGGTAGAGCCGAAACACATAAAGAATTCTTTTTCTTTTCTATCGAGGATACAGGTATAGGTGTGAGTTATACCAATCTTTTAAGGCTGGGAGAAAGATTTTTCAGGGTAAACAGTTCGCATACAACCGAATATAAAGGAACGGGGCTTGGACTTGCAATTATAAAGCACACGCTTAAACTCCTTAACGGCGCTGCCGTGCTTAAGAGCAGTCTGGGAAACGGCTTTATGTTTACATTTATGATACCTTTATCTCAAGATTACATTAATATTAAAGACGGGGAACAGGCCGCGCCGCTTTAGGCAAAATTTACAAAATTTAATGCCGGAAAAGAATCTATAAGCCTATTTTTATACAATAATTCACAATAAAGCTTAAATCCCGCAATTTCTCTTTCCCCAAAATCAAAGCTTAGGCAGTCTGTCCAGTAATTTATAAGTTCCTCATACGATATAAATTTATATTCATCGAGCTTCAATACAGATAAAGCCGCCTCTTTAAAACCGCGGGCAGCATTTTCTTTAGATTTTATAAGATACCTATAAAGAATTTCGAATTCGATTTTCTTTTTATCATAAGCGTCTTTTCTTAATATAAATAACGCAAATACAAATGGAAAACCTGTAAATTTATACCACAAATCGGCAAGGTCGTACGCAAAATAACCTTCCGGGATAAATTTTCTATATTTTAAAGCATTATTACCGATATGCAAAAAATTTTTGCCGTTCATTTTACTGCCGTTAAATTCAGTTTTAAGCTCAAACTTATCGCTTGACGGCAGGGTAACAAAGTTAAGGTTATTAAAATCTAATTTATAAATTTCAACCAATAAAACCTTTAATAAATTTAAAGAGGTTAATGTTTCAGGAGTTATATAAATAGCTTCGCCTTTGTTAAAATCTTCAATGGGTTTTTGGGAAAATAAATAAATGCTTTTTACTGTTTTTTGAGAGCTTATCGAAAGATCGGGAAATAGGACGGACGATTTATAATTTAAAATATAATAAGAGGAAGATGACGGGCTTATATCGATATCCCCTAATTTTAGGCCTTTATTTAAAAAAGCGGGCGTTCCATAAATAAACTCCAGAAAATTTAATTCCGGATGAATTTTTATTTCCTTTTTTAAAAAATAATAAATAGGATAAACATTAAGATAATTTATTTCACCGATATATATCATTTATTATTACCGTTCGGCATTAATCCGGAGATAGACATCGATATAAAATCAGGGTTAAACGATTGAAGTTCTTCATAGGAATGGTTTCCAGATGCAACGCTGAAAATGCGGATACCTGCATTCTTAGCAGTCATTATGTCTATAGGGGAATCCCCTACCAATATTGTTGAGGATAAAGAAATATTGGTTTTTTCAACTATTTTTTGAATCATTTCCGGGGAGGGTTTCCCCGGAAGTCCGTCATACACGCCAAAAACATAATCAAATAAATTGCCTATTTCCAAATGCTCCAGTAATTTCCTTGAAATCGAACCGGTTTTGTTTGTGGCTACATTTAAAGACTTTCCCTTTTTCTTAAAATAAATTAAAAGTTCTTTTACCCCGCCGATCAGCGAAGTTTTTTCAAAACAAACCTCTTTATATTTATTTCTGAAAACTTCGATCGCCTCATCCTGATTTTCCTTTCCAAAAAGCTCGCCCAAAAGGCCTTCGAGCGGAACGCCGACATAGGAGTTGGATTCTTGAAAAGTTATGGTTCTCCCCTGAAATCTGGAAAAAACTTCATCGAAGGCATCGTTAATAGCTTCAAAAGAATCGATTAATGTTCCGTCGAGATCAAAAATTATTGAATCAAATTTATCTAAAATTTTAATCATATAGTTTTTTACTCCTTTAAAAATCCCCTCATAAATTCGGCAGTTTCTTCAGGTATCGCAGTATTTATGGACATTCCGGTTCCGATTTCAAAACCCGCTTTCATGGTAAGGCGTGGAATAATCCTCAAACTCCAGTGATAATAATCCTCTTTTTCGTCCGCTATAGGCGGATTGTTAAAAACAAAATTATAATCAGGGTCGTTCAGCGCATCGCGCATTCCTTTGAGAACTTTTTTTACGATAATTCCCAGAGCTTTAGTCTTGTCAACCGTCATAGAGGCAAAACATGGCTCATGCACAAGCGGCATTATCCATGTTTCAAACGGACTGGTAGAAGCAAACGGGTGAAAAACTATAAAATCGCCGGTTTGCAGGATAATTCGCCTGCCATCGACAATCTCTCCCTGTATCATGTCGCAAAAAATACATCTGCCTATTTCGTCATAATAAAATCTGGCCTGAGAAATGTTATTTCTTAATGTAAGCGGAATAATAGGGGTCGCAATTATCTGGGAATGAGAATGGATTATGGATGTTCCCGCATTAACCCCGTTATTTTTAAATATTATAATGTATCTAAACCTTGAATCCCGGCTTAAACTTAAGTATCTGTCCCTATACATCAAAAATAGCTCTTGAACCTGCTTATCGGAAAAAAAGGGTATCATTTCATTATGCTTTGGGGTATCTATAACCACCTCATGAGCGCCGATTCCGGGTTTGGTCCTGAAAATCTCCGTGGCTTTGGGGAAAAAATATCCTGTAAAATCGGTATTAAAAACTTTTGCATCCCCGCGTGATAAGAGGCTAACCTCGGGGCTAAGAGAAAGGGCCGCAAATTTATTCGGGATAACCCGAACCCACCAGCCTTTTGAGTTAGGATTTGTTCCCGGCGTCCTGTATGATTTAACCTCATTTGGAGAAAGATATTCGTTTCCTGAACAAAATGGACAATCCTCGGAATATTCTAAGGAGTTTGCGTTAATTTCTTTTTTAGACGGAGGAAAGGTGTCAAACTCGTGAGGCCTTCTCCTTCTTTCCGTAGCAATAATAACCCATTCCCTTGTTGTTGGGTCCTGTCTTAATTCTGACATCAGGCGTGCGATTAAATATTATATAATTTTTATTTTTCAAATATAAATCAAACTACATAATTATTATACAAAAATTCATAAATTTTACAAGAATTATTAACTGACCCGAAGGCAAACGGCGTGCTGCTATGCCACACGGCAAACGGCATATTCTGTTTTCCGCCTATGCCGCCGTGGGCGCCCAGCTGATTTTCGAAATTTATTATGCGGCGGCCGTTATATTCCCCAAATAATATTAAATCTCCGGCGTTATTAAACTTACAGAACCTTTCGATAGACGAAAGAGCCATATCCTTTTCTTCTTTGCTGCCGTAATCGTCTATGATGTGTTTTAGACTTGGATAATTATCCGCACCGTTTTCAAAAAAGTCTAAAAAACGATAAAACCTGTGAGAGTTTTTGTCAAAAATAACCGCTTCGCCATTATCATTCTGACCCATAATAAACCCTATACCTCTGGTTTTTGCAAGCATAAGAGTTATACATGGGAATGATTTTTCGACTTCTTCGACGGACATCTTTGATGATTTCCCCGAAAAATAAATATTGGCCATTGGTCCTGAATTCATAATATAAACTATTTTATCCCTTTCCCAGTTTATTTTTTTATTGAAATCGCGGGCAGGCTTATTGTTCGCATCTATTTTACCTCTGAAATTATTTAAAATTTTATTGCATGTCCCTCTTTTAAAAAAATCGTTTATGTATATAATTAATCTTTTTATAACGGCATTGTATCCCGTATCAAACTCATAAATTGTGAAATTATCATTTTTAATATAATCTGCGATTATATTCTCAAGCTTTTTTTTATGATTTAAATGAAAAAAGGGTATGGACGGGGTGTGGCCGTGGTCGGAAATAATAAAAAAATCGTATTTTCTTTCAGCCCTCTTTATTTCTTTATAAATATGATATATTTTTCTGTCTATAGCCTTTAATGTACTTAAAGCGCTGAGCGAATACGGTCCCCTATGATGAGAAATTTCGTCATAACCTATATAATCGAGATAAATAGACGGAACCCCCCTTGATATATCCATTATGGCGCCAAATGTTTCTATTTCTTTAAATATAACATTAGACATAACCCTTGCAAACGGAAAAAGACCTTCGGGACGGATATCTCTTTTTTTTACGACATCGACGACCCTTTCCCATATTTCAATTAAAAACTCAAAAAAAACATAAATAAATGTCTTTAAAAAGGTAAAAATATGAAATATAAACACAATGAAAATATCAAAATTTCGAACCTTTCTTTTAAATAAATAACGAATAGAAAAGGTTGAAAGCGTGAAAGTTGATCTGGATGCTCCGCCCGCAAAAAGATTGACATAACTTGAACCCCCGATGAGAAGCCCGCGATTTTTTTTTGCAAGCGCCTCCTCGATATAACCGGCGCTTTCAGGTTTTTTAAAGATTATCTCGTCTCCAGTTTCTCTTTCTATCCACCTGAATCCCGGCACATTATCGTTATTTCCATATAGAAGTCCTGCCTGAAAAAAGGGGGTATCGCTGGGAACCCCTATAAAATACTTGTCAAAACTGTATCCGTCCCCCGTAATGATTTTTTTCAAATGGGGCATTAAATTAAGCGACAAGGCTTTTTTTACGGCTTCATAGGAAAGTCCGTCAATCTGAAAGATGACAAAGCCTTTTTTCTCTAAAGGTTTTTTAACCTTTATTTTTCTGATAGATTTTTTAAATATCTTTAAATTAATCTTCATTTTTGTTTAAATTTTTTAATTATCCTCTTTTTCAAAAAAATAATTAGAAAGAAAAATCATTATAATCAGAAATGATAAAATAAAAATAAAGTCTAATATAATGGGGGTCTCGGGGATAAAAAAACTTACTTTTTTGTTATAAAAAAAGATATACTTCAGTATATCGACGGAATACGTTATGGGATTAACATAAGCCAGTATTTTTAAGAAAAATGGGAATCTTTTTATCGGATAAAGCGCGCCGCTTACAAAAAACATCGGCTGGACTATAAGGTTTATAATCGAATTAAAACCCTCAAAGGATGTCATTCTCGAGGCTATAACTATTCCAAAGGCGGTAATGGAGCATGAAATTAAAAAAAGGGAAAAAACGGTAAGAATAAAAACGCTTAAAGAAATTTTAATTCCTAACGCAGGGGCAAAAGCCAGCATTATTATCGCCTGAATGGTGCTGATAATACCGCCAGATGTTATCTTTGCGGATACGAATGTTTTTCTCGATACGGGGGAAACGAGAATCTCCTTTAAAACCCCGAACTCCCTATCCCATATTATCGATATCGAAGAAAAAATAGATCTGAAAAGAACCGTCATTACAAGTATCCCCGGAAAGATAAACTGCATATAAGAACCGCTTTTAATCTTAACCATAGTCGAAATGCCGAAACCAACGAATAAAAGCCAGATAACCGGCCTTGAAAGATCCGTGATAAGCCTTGACCTTTGCCTTATAAATTTCAAAATTTCTCTATTATTTATTGCTATAAATGCGCTTAATTCAGTTTTCATTTTTTACCGGTGATTACAAACTCCGTTTTCGAAATAAATAAATATTCTTTAGAATTTAAAAAATTAAAATAATCATTCAAGCCTCTGTGAAATTCCGCCATGCCTATAAGATTTTCTTTAAAAAGGTCATTTTTAACAAGTTCTAACTCGTTTTGAATTAATAAAAAAGCATCCTTTAACCCCGAAAAATTAAAATCATTGTCCTTTTTACTAAAAAAAGTTGCGGTATATGGTTTTACTTTTATATCTCTAAATCCATGCGCCGATAAAAAGGACGGTAATTTTTTTGAAATAAATCTATCCCCTCCTTTTAATTTTTGATATTCCGAATAAATTTTAAACAAATTTTCTGACCTTTCGGGTAAATCGGGATAAAATAAATTTAGTTCATCGTCTATATCTATTATAACCAATATTCCGTCATCCTTCATTACCCTTTTTACTTCTATGAGAAAATCATCCGATAAATTTACATGTTGAAAAACATACCTGATAAAAACTGCATCGAAAGATGCATCTTTTATCGGCATATTAAACCCGTCTGCACATATAAAATATACATTTTTATCTTCTATCAAAGAACTGCCCGCATTTAAAAGTTCCTTATCGGAATCGATACCGATAATCTTTCCGGCATTTCTATTTTTAAGCAAACATGGCAATATTCCCAAGCCTGTTCCGATATCGGCCGCAATTTTATTATCGAAGTTATAGGGGATGCCGTTTAACTGATGCAGAAGGTGATGCGAGGTTAAATAGGACTGGAAAGCCAGAAATCTCACATGAGGTGAATAATTTAGCGAATTTTTTATTTTAATGCATTTTTCGCAAAGCAAGCGATTATCCTAAAATATGCCTTTCAGGGCTTAAAATATGCCTTTTAAAATTATAGTCTGCGTTCTTTCTTTTCCAATGGATACGATATTTAACGGCAGACCCGTCAGTTCTTCTATTCTTAAAAGATATTTCTGCGCATTTACGGGAAGATCTTTGAACGATTTTATACCGGATATTTCTCCGCTCCATCCAGAAATTTCCTCATATACCGGGGTTATTTTATCATAATCGGCCATGGAAGGGGGGAGATGGTCAGTTACACCGCCTTTAAACATATAACCCGTACAGATGTTTATTTTTGTAATACCGGATAAAACATCGAGTTTAGTAACGGCCATTCCTGTTATACCGTTTAAATTTTTAGCCTCCCTGATAAGATTGGCATCAAACCATCCGCATCTTCTCGGCCTTCCCGTAACGGAACCAAATTCTTCGCCCTTATCGCGAATTGTATTGCCCGTTCCTTCCTTGAGTTCGGTGGGAAAATAACCCTCCCCCACCCTTGTAGTGTATGCCTTAGTTATTCCTATTACCTCATCGATTATAGTCGGCCCCAACCCAATGCCTGCCAGAGCGCCGCCGGCAACCGTATTAGACGATGTAACATAAGGATATGTCCCGTGGTCAACATCAAGAAATGTCCCCTGAGCGCCTTCAAGCATTATATTAAATCCCTTCTTAAGTCTTTCGTTTACAAAGCTGGATGAATCGATTAGAAAATCTTTTAATTTTGTTCCAAATTTAAAATACTCATCGATTAAATCGTCCGGGCTGAACATATCTTCGCCCAAAACATTTTTAAACAAATAGTTTTTTTCTTTCAAACTTAAAACAATCTTATCGTATAACAATTCTCTGTCAAGCAGATCTACCGCTCTAATGCCAAGCCTCGCAACTTTATCTTCATAAGCCGGACCTATCCCCCTTCCGGTTGTCCCTATCATGCCGGCGCCCCTTAGCCTTTCTCTTGCAATGTCAAGCCTTTTATGATAAGGCATAATTATGTGGCATTTATTGGAGACAAAAAACCTGTCTTTAATATCTATGCCTATTTTTTTTAAAGCGTCTAATTCTTCAAACAGCACCGCTGGATCCACAACTACGCCGTTGCCCAGAATACAGATTTTTTCTTCGTTGAGTATCCCCGATGGAACGAGTCTGAATACGAGGCTTAAATCCCCGTTCACAACGGTATGCCCTGCATTATTCCCGCCCTGATAACGGGCTATAATATCGGCATCTTTCGCCAATAAATCCACGATTTTTCCCTTTCCCTCGTCTCCCCACTGAAGGCCTACGACAATGATATTTTTCTTTCCCATAAATCCTTTGTTTAAATTAAATTAATTTTAATTAACCTTGCTAATAACCTATAATTCAAGATATTTTTTAAAATCTGCCATGGTTCTAAATCTTTTTTCGCTATTATTATAAATGTTTTTTAATAAAATGTAATATTTTTCTTCAGCCTCCGCTCCGCCGAACCGCGTTTTGCCTTCATTATTTTGCATATATACGACATGTTTTATACCCTGTTCTTCCGCATACTTTAAAGCATCTGAATAATCATAATCCATAAAATCGGATTCGGCTTTCAAACCTTTTTTTCTCAAAAGCATAATTATTTCGACTTCCAATTTTTTATTATCCGTTTTATTAAAAACTAAAAAGTCATCGTTCCTGAAATCAGGAAAATCAACATATTTGCTCAATATATCTAAATTAACGGCAAAACCTGCTCCCGCGCAATTTTCTCCAAACATTCCAATTAAGTTATTATATCTGCCTCCCCCAAAAATTTCATAACCGACATGGGGTATGAAACATTCGAAAATAGTCCCCGTATAATAATTTAAACCCCTGATTTCTCCTAAATCGATTGTAATATATTTTTCAAGTTTATACGATTTTATGTACGAAATAACCCGCTCCATAGTTTCAAGAGCATTTATCGCTCTTTCGTTATCCGTCATTTTCCATGCCCTTTTTATAACGGCTTTTTCGCCGAACATAAAAGGCAATTCTTTGATAATATCCTTTTTGCCCTCCGGTAAAGATAAATCCTCCAAAAAAGAGTTTAAACCCGAGGAATCTTTCCTCAGGGTAAATTCTTCGATTTTATTCCTGGCAGGCTCATCTATATCCGAAACAATGCCTCTGAAAAATTCTACATTGCCTATATCAACGCTAAAATCCTTAACATTAAGTTTTTTTAAGGATTCGATACCCATAATAATGAGTTCGGCATCGCTTTCGGGACTTTCCGGGCCTATTAGCTCAGCCCCTGCCTGCCATATTTCGCGAGACTTTCCCAAAATAGGGTCAAAGTTTCGCAGAACAGGTCCAAAGTATGAAAACTTGTACGGCAGCATACTGGAATTTCTTAATGCCGAGCTAAGCCTGCCGATTTGGGGCGTGAAATCGCTTCTGAAAGAAAGCATCTCTCCAGAACCGATATCGGCTACTTTAAATAGTTCATTGGCTTTTGAACTTAAAAGAAATACATCGAGATAATCGATGCTGGGCGTTGCAACCCTTTTATATCCCCACTTCGAGAATTCGTCCAGCAAAGTATCGGCGGCCATATTAATAAATTTGGCTTCAAGAGGTAAAAAATCCCTTGTTCCGGGAGGGGGTTGCGAAGAAATTATTGTGTTTTTTCTATTCACTATAACTCTAAATATTTTGCGCCGGTTATATTTGGTTCTGCCTTGAGCTCCTCAATGACACCGTTACCTACCTGAGAGTCTAACTGTAAAATAGAAACCGCTTTATCCTTATATCTTCCCAAATGCATCCTTGCGATATTGATATTATTTCTTCCGAGAACTTTTCCAATGGATGCTATAACGCCCGGTTTATCAAGATTGAATAAGACAAGTATATGCCCCTCGGGAATAGCTTCGATTGAGTATTCATCTATTTTAACTATCCATGGATTTTTTTTGCCGAAAATTGCCCCCGAAATAGAGAATGTTTTTGTATCGGTAGTAACAAAAATACTGATAGTACTCGTGTAATCCAATGCCTGTTCCGATTTTGATTCTACGATAGATATGCCTCTTTTTTTTGCGGTTTCTATTGCATTAACATAGTTCACATCTTCGCCAAGCAACGGATAAAGAATGCCTTTGACGATATTCGGGGTTATGGCATTAGTATTGTGAGAGGAAACAGCCCCGTTATAATCTATTTTAATGGATTTAATCCCGCCAGTTACAATATTTCCCAAAAGCTTGCCTATTTTTTCTCCTAAATTTAGATACGGCCCTATTACTTCGACCTCTTCTTTTGTGACGGACGGAACATTTACCGCATTTTTTATAGTTCCGTTAACAAGATAGTCAACAATCTGATTACAAATTGCAACGGCGACATTAACTTGAGCTTCCTCGGTCGATGCCCCGAGATGTGGGGTGGCAATCAGGTTATCAAGCGTTAAAAGAGGATTGCCCTCAGGCGGTTCGACTTCAAAGACATCAAGGGCGCAGGATGAAACTTTTCCCGATTTTAAAGCCTCATAAAGATCGCTTTCGTTGATTATTCCCCCTCTTGCAATGTTTAAAAGTTTGACCCCGTCTTTCATTTTCGCTATAGTTTCTTTGTTGATCATGCCCTTGGTTTCTTTTACCAAAGGCGTATGAACGCTGATGTAGTCGGAACTTGCGTATATTTCATCGAGGCTTACAAGGTTTATTTCAAGTTCCAAAGCCTTATCTTTAGACAGTAAAGGATCGTATCCCATAACATTCATGCCGAAACATTTTGCCCTTTTATAAAGTACCTGTCCAATATTTCCCATACCAATTATACCCAATGTTTTACCGTAAACCTCTGTTCCCTGAAACTTGCTTTTTTCCCATTTGCCTTCTTTTATCGAAAGAAATGATTGCGGTATATGCCTTGACATGGCAAGCAGCATTCCAAATGTAAGTTCGGCGGTGGTTATCGTATTTCCGCCGGGCGTGTTCATAACGACTATGCCTGCCGCTGTTGCCGCCGCCTTATCCACGTTATCGAGGCCGCTTCCTGCTCTTCCGATAACTTTTAGATTTTTTGCGTCCTCTATTATATCCTTGGTAAGCTTGGTTGCGCTTCTGATGACTATGCCGTGATATTCATGGATTATTGCTTTAAGCTCTTCGGGTTTCAAGCCGGTTTTAATGTCAACTTGAATCTCCCCTGTTTTAGTTAAAATATCTACGCCTTCTTTTGAAAGTTTATCGCTAACAAGAACCTTAAGCATTTATTCTCCTCCTATCATACCATATATATTTAAAAACGTGCTTTCCCAATAATTTACTCGCCAAAAAGGGCTTTTTGAGCGGCTTTAAGTCCGATGCCAAGTTCAAATTTATAGCCTAATTCTTTTAAAACAGCTTCTAATGCGGAAATAGCGGTTATTACATCAAAGCAGCCTGCGTAACCTAAATGCGCTATTCTAAATATCCTGCCTTTTGCGGCATCCTGCCCGCCGGCGATAGTGATGCCGTATTTTTCCCTTATAAGCTTTGTTATTTTTCCCGCATCCATTCCATCGGGCGCCCAAACAGCCGTGAGAGCATTAGAAGGTTTATCTGCCGTATAAAGTTTTAAACCTAAAGCTTGAACTGCCAATCTTGTGGCATTTGCAAGCCTTGCATGCCTTTCAAAGACTTTTTCCAGCCCTTCCTCCTTAATCTCTCTTAACACCTCTCTTAATCCAATTATAAGCTGTACATTAGGGGTGTAAGCATTTTGATTTTTTTCTAACGACTTCTTTTCTTTTTTGAAGTTAAAGTAATATTTGGGAAGAGTAGATTTTTCGACAAAACTCCAGGCTTTCTCGCTAAGAGAAGCAAATGCAAGCCCGGGGGGAAGCATAAGCGCTTTCTGCGAGCCGGTAACAATCACATCTATTCCCCACTCATCCTGCGGAATACTGACAACTCCGAGTGCGGTAATTGCATCAACTATAAGAATGGTATTTTCCCGTTTTTTAATGATGTCCGCAATCTCTTTTACCGGGTGATAAACGCCTGTCGATGTTTCAGAGGCTTGAATATAGACCGCTTTTATTTCGGGGTCATTTTTTAGGGCGTCTTCTATAGCCCCGGGAGAAACGGTGTGCCCCCATTCGACATCTATAGCTTTTACATTAACGGAATATGCTTTGCATATATCGAACCATCTTTCTCCAAATTTTCCCCCTCTTACCGCAAGCGCATGATCTCCCGCCGAAAGGAGATTTGACACGCAGCCTTCCATAGCCCCCGTCCCGCTTGATGTAAATATTAAAACCTCCTGTTTCGTCTGGAATAAATATTTTAAATTATCTCTAACCTCTTGAAGTATAACCGAATATTCTGGAGCCCTGTGATGTATAATAGGAAGCGCCATATCGGCTAAGGCGCGCTCTGGAACAGGAGTGGGACCCGGTGCCAATAAATACTTTTTTTGCATTTTTAACCCCTTCTAAAATTAATTGATTAATCGTGATTTTTAAAAGATTAACAAAGATTAACTAATTAGGATAATCTTATAATGACATATAATACATTAAATACTTAACCAAATTTATATAAAATTGTCAAGAATTTCTTAAATAAATTTGACATTTGCATTTAACCGCATTATAATCATTTTTTAGAAAAATAGATAAGTTTTTATTACGGATAAATTTATACTTAAGGAAACGGAACCAATCGGAGAGAGGCTTTGTGATGAAAAGATTAAAAGGCTACGGCTTGTGCACCTTTTTAATTTTGATATTATTTATTTCAACGACCCGCCATGTCTTTGCATCAAATCTTAATAACCAGGATTTTATTCAGATAAGATTTAAAACATCTAAATATAACAACAAAATAAAAAACAAGGTTAACCGTCAAGGCTCCGCAAGCGTAGTCATAGTAAACTCAACCGTTGCGGGTAACGCTCCAGACAAGACTCCAAAATCATCAAAAAACAATATAACCGATACGCCGAAGAATAGTAAAGAAAATTCTAAGCGGGTTTTAATAAAAAAACCGGAGCAAAAATCGGCGGGTTCCCTCAGCCGCGAAGCAAACGCCGATTTAATTAAATCCGGACTTTTAGCAAAAAGCGGCGACCTCGCAAATTACAAAAAAAACATATCCCATATATTCCCGATGATAATAAATAAAGAAATCGTCCATTACATACATTATTATCAAACCGCGGGTAGAAAATTTTTTAAATATGCTCTTTCAAGGTCCGAAAGATATATTCCGATGATAAAGAAGGTTTTTAATAAGTTAGGCATACCAAACGATTTGGCATACCTTGCCATGATTGAAAGCGGCTTTTCCCCTACCGCTTATTCTTATGCCGGGGCCAGCGGAATGTGGCAGTTTATCCCATCTACGGGAAGGCTGTTTGGTTTAACCACAAACTGGTGGGTCGATGAAAGAAGAAACCCAGTTGAATCCACTTATGCCGCAGGCAGATATTTAAGAGATCTCTTCAATAAGTTCGGTTCGTGGTATCTTGCCGCCGCGGCTTATAATTCCGGCGAGTTAACCATTGAAAGGGCTCTATCGCTATATCCGGGAGGAAATTTCTGGACAATATCCCAAAATAGGCCGTATCTTTTGCCCGGGCAAACAAGGAGATATGTCCCTAAAATAATTGCCGCCGCAATTATTGCGAAAGACCCCGAAAATTTTGGGTTTCACAATATAATCTATAAAAAACCTATCAAATTTAAACAGGTCAATGTTCCTTTTTCCGTCAATTTATACGCTCTTGCAAAATGCGCCGGTATTTCGGAATATACGCTGTGGCATATGAATCAAGACCTTTTAAGAAATGCAACCCCGCCGAATGATCCTGGATTTATGCTTAATATACCCGCAAGTAAATATAAAATTTTTATGAAAAATTTTAAGCATATCCAAAAATATATTAATCAAGAACCTCAGGTCATTAACACATCTTATGAAAGATCGGAAAATAATGTTTATTATACCGTCATTCCAGGAGACACGCTTATGGGGATCGCTTCCAAATATGGAATATCCCTCGGAACATTAGAGAGGTATAACGGGCTTAATAACTATTCCGTCCTCAGGGTAGGAGAAAGAATTACCATTCCGGGCATAAACGCAAAGGGGGCGGTTTATAGGAACATAACAAATAATGCTTATTATACTGTTCTGCCCGGCGACACCCTTATGGGGATCGCTTCCAAATATGGAATATCCCTCGGAACATTAGAGAGGTATAACGGGCTTAATAACTATTCCGTCCTCAGGGTAGGAGAAAGAATTACCATTCCGGGCATATCCCATATAAAGACGGCACCGGCAAATCTTCAGCTTGCCTATGTAGTTGTTAAACCTGGTATGACGCTATGGAGCATATCGCATGACTATAATGTCTCTTTAAATACGATAAGGATTATAAATCATATATCAGGAAACGATATCCATGCCGGAGAAAAAATATTCATAAAAAGGCAAAACTTTAATAGCAGATACTCTTATATTCATAATAATCACCCTCAAGCAAATCAAGGCTTTTTACATTATCGGGTAAAATTTGGAGATTCTTTATATTCGATTGCCTTAAAATTTCATGGCAATATTAAGAATATTATGGCCGACAACAATATTAAGAACCCTAACGCAATTTATCCGGGGGAAATTCTTAAAATAAATCAGTGAAGAATAAAACATTATTATGACCAGCTTTGATGAAGCTTTAAAGATATTAAATTCCGTTAAAATCAAGGTAAAATCAGAAAACATCCCCTTATTGGATTCTTTAAATAGGGTAGCTTACCGGGATGTGCCGTCAAAATTAGACCTTCCTGCCGAGGATAATTCGGCAATGGACGGTTATGCCCTAAAATCTTCGCTAACGCAAAATATAACTTCGGGGGAATTAAGATTAGAAATAGAGCCTGATACGATATATGCCGGGGATAACTCGAAAAAAAATATCAGGGAAGACAGGGCAGTAAAAATAATGACCGGCGGCTATTTACCTGACAAATTAGACGCCGTTTTGCCTTTAGAGGATGCAAAGGTTATAGGCGGCCGCCTCATCATAACATCGCCTATTAAGTCAAATAAAAATGTCCGGAAAAAGGGCGAGGACATAAAAGAAGGGGACAAGATTTTAGATAAAAACACCCGATTAACGCCGGAAGTCATTGCCTTACTTGCTTCTTGCAATATTAAAAAGATTAATGTATATGAAAAAATCCCCGTCTCGATAATTTCAACGGGTAATGAGATATTGACTTTAAATCAAAAATTCAGGTATGGCAGGGTTTTTAACTCAAATGGAATATTGGCAGAACTTTTTTTATCTCAAAACGGCTGTTCGGTGGTGAAAAATGTCGTATGCAAAGACAATTTGACCGTAATTAAAAATGCGATAAGAACGGCTTTGAAATCAAGCAAGATTATAATAACTTCGGCCGGGGCATCCTTTGGAGAAAAGGACTTTACGGAAAAAGCGCTTATCGAATCAGGGCTTAATATTAAATTCAGGCAGGTTGCCATAAAGCCTGCCAAACCATTTTCATTTGGACTCTTTAATAACAACATACCCGTATTTATGCTTCCGGGTAATCCTATGGCATTTTTTACCTGTTTAGTCGTCTTTTTAAAGCCGTTTATCGGAAACCAGATTGACATAAAAAATAGTGTTAGAACCGCAAAATCACGGTCTTTATTTAAATATATCAAAAACCATAAAAGGAGAGAATTTATTCCTGCCTACACTTACAGTAAAAATGGATGCTTTTATTCCGAAGATTACAAAAAACACGGTCCGGCAATGATTAGCGCCCTCGGCAACATAAACTCCGTTGTATCAATCCCCGAGAATACCTTTGAAATAAAAGAAGACGATTATATCGATGTTTATTTTATATAATATTTAATGTGATATAATTAATTAAAAGATGCAAAAAAATAGAATATTAATAGTCGATGACGAAGAAAGTTTGGTATATGTACTGAAAAAGCTTTTAGAAGATGAATTCATAATAGATACCGCAACGGATGGAGAAAAGGCAATCTCCTATATTCAGCAGAATGAATACTTTGCCGTATTTTTAGACATTAGAATCCCAAAAATAAACGGTATGGAGGTTCTATCATATACAAAGAAATTACCCTACAAACCTAATGTCATTATAATGACCGCTCAAAATACCATGATAAATGCCATAGATGCAATGAAGAAAGGGGCTTACGATTACATAACCAAACCGTTTGAACTGGACGAAATTGTAGGCATAATTAATAAAATTAAAAAGGACGAATATTCAAAAACGGGGGAAGGGCTTAGAAGCGATGATTTTCTTGATACGCTATTAGTCGGGAAATCAAAGACTATGCAAGAAGTTTTCAAAACGATAGGTAAATTATCCCACAATAATCTTACCGTATTAATTCTGGGGGAATCCGGCACGGGCAAGGAATTGGTCGCAAGAGCCATACATTTAAACAGCATAAGAAGCGATAAGCCGTTTGTAGTGGTAAATACCCCGTCGGTTCCTTCAGAACTGCTTGAATCGGAGCTGTTTGGCCATGAAAAGGGGTCATACACCGGAGCAAATGAAAAAAGGGAAGGTAAATTCGTTCAGGCAAACGGCGGCACCATATTCCTTGACGAAATCGGGGATATGCCGTTAAACCTGCAGGCCAAACTTTTAAGGGTATTGCAGGAGAAGGAGGTCGAACACATTGGATCAAACAAACCTATAAAGATAGATGTGAGGATTATAGCGGCTACCAATAAAAATCTAAAAACAATGATTAAAGATTCGAAATTTAGAGAGGATTTATATTACAGGCTAAATGTCATAGAAATAACATTGCCTCCGTTAAGAGAAAGGAAATCCGATATACCGATTTTGGCAAACTTTTTTATTAAAAAATTCGCAAAAGAGTTTTTTATTCCCGAAAAGCAGCTAAATGAAGACGCAATGATATACCTGCAATCTTACAATTTCCCCGGAAATATAAGAGAGCTTGAAAACGCCGTAAGAAGGGCAATGGTTATGTCTCCATCTTCCATATTAACGCCCGAAGATTTTAAAGAGATAATCAATACGGGTAATATAATACCGCAAAAATATGCAAAGGATCAGATAAGCGATATCGGCTCTTTCGAGGATATTATAAGGCAACGCATAAAAACCTATATAGAAAAAATTAAAAATACCAATTTAAATGATGTATATAAAACAATTATAGGAACAACCGAAAAGACGGTTATAGAGGAAATACTTAATATATGCAAATGCAATCAGATAAAAGCCTCTCAACTATTGGGAATAAACAGGAACACCTTAAGAAAAAAAATTAAAGAATATAATATTAATTTGAAAAGTCCAAAATAAACGGGGCCGGTGATTTTATTTTTGGGTTAATTTTTAATATAAATGCCGGACGATGATTTAATGCTTTCCTGTAATATATCGAATAATAATTCAACATCGAATAGCATTTTAAGCTTATCCCTTTCCCTGTCCAAAAAAAGCTCGTTTTCGTCAAGCTTGCAAATCTCTTCCCTGATAACTTTTAGCTGATTGTCAATTTCTGTTTCGTCAATTTCATCGCCCATCTCCTCAAGCCTATTTGCGCCTATTATCATTAAATTCTTTAAAGAAGAATGGTTAAGAATATCCGCCTCTATTCGCGCCCTTTTTTCAAGTAATTCTCTGTATTTCTCGATGTCTTTTCCTATAAGCCCTGCAATATTTTTAATCTCTTCCCTGAGTTGCTTAACTTTTTTGACATCGAGGTAATTATTAATTTTAAATTCCGTGAAAAAAATAGGAAAATCCTTTTCACCATTTATTTCGCCGATATGTTTTTTAAAAAATTCAAAATAATCATCCCTTCCAAAATTGACAACCTTAAATACTTCTCCTTTTTTATTTTTTATTTGAACATAAATATCCATAATTATATGCGCCTCTCCCCATATATAATATTCAGGTATATTATAATCGTATTTATCTAATGCCTATGTGACTTTTGTCAAAATTCATCTTTATTTGGCCATGTGACTATCATAGGGGTTTATATGAACCATAACCTCGTTTATGTACGGATTTGAAATTATTAATCTTTCTTTAACATTTTCCGCAATATCATGGGACATTTTCACGGTCATATTCGGATTAATCTCTATTTCGACATCTATATACAGATATGGCCCCGACTTTCTGACCTTTATGCTTGTAATTCTTTCTACCCCTTTTACTCCTGTAATCACGGCTTTTATTTTATCTATAACAAAGGCGGGCGGGCTTTCATCCATAAGATTACCGATAGATTCCTTTATAAGTTTTACCGCAAGCCGAAAAATAAAAAAACTAACGACAATTCCGGCAATAGGGTCCATATAAAAATAGCCCTTTATTGCAAACAAAATGCCGATTACAACAGCAATCGACGCAAAAACATCGCTCCTGTGATCGTAAGCCGTAGCAACCAAACCCGAGGATTTTAAAAGTTTTCCCCATCTTAAAGTCCATTTATAAAGAATTTCCTTTATGATAACGGTCGATAATGCAACGATTAATGTATCTAAAGCAGGCTTTTCGTATTGATGGAAATAGAGTTTTAAAGACGACCCTGCTATAATCGAAAACCCGAAAAGAAACAGAATTAAGGCAACAACAAAAGTAGCGATCATTTCAGCCTTTGCATGACCGTATGGATGCTCCTTATCTTCAGGTTTGCTTGATATTTTAAAAGACAGATAAACAACAAAACCTGCGAATATATCGGAGAGTGAATTGAAGCCGTCCGCCACAAGAGCAGTAGAATGCCCGGTAATCCCGATATAAAACTTGGCCAGCGTTAAAATCAGATTTATAGATATGCCGATATAGGATATAAATCTTAATTTGTTAAATATATTTTCTCGATTAATGGTTGGATTCAAATTTATACCAATAATAAATTAACTATTACATTACCTTAATTTTATACTTGAGGCATAAATTAAAATATTTTCAGCGGGTATATGGATATAGGTTTAATAATTTTGCGATATTAAATTACCCCGCCTTATAAGCCTTATTTGCCAGCAACTCTAAAGCGACAGGATAAATTTTATGCTCGATATTATGTATTTTTGCCTCTAACGATTCGATAGTATCATCTTCCTCTATTTTAACAACCTCTTGCAATATTATAGGCCCGGAATCAACTTCCTCCGTTACATAATGTACAGTCACTCCTGTATATTTTACGCCGTAATCATAAGCCTTTTTAATTGCGTCTTTCCCTTTAAAAGACGGCAGAAGTGAGGGATGTATATTAATTATCTTATGTGAAAACTTTGACACGAATTCTTTGGAGAGCACTTTCATAAACCCTGCAAGAATAATCAATTCAACGCCGTAATTTTTAATTATCTTTTCAAGTTCGCTCTCAAATGCATCTCTTTCCGATAAATTATTAAAAGGTACGGCAAAAACGGGAATAAACGGGGCTATTTTTTTTACTTTTTCTATCACGGGGGCGGCCGCTATATTGGAAACAACGGCAACTATGTTAATACCATTATTTTTTTTGCCGGTCAAAAAATGATTAATTATATTTAAAGCATTTGAACCGTTGCCTGATGCTAAAATAACGCAATTTTTATTATCTTGCGGATTAATTTTATTTGAATTTGAGGTCATTGGACAGCGTTATCAGGTTTAAAATAACTTTTCGGTTTACAATCATCATTAATCAATATAACATGACATCCTTTGCGGATTTTTTCGAAAAAACGGCTTCGCCGATTTCATAGGCTGCAAACCGCTTTGAATTTATATATTCAAAATCATTAATAAAATAAAGCGCATCATTTAAAACATTTTTATCGACCACTATGGCCAAACCTATGCCCGCATTAAATACTTTATAAAATTCGTTATCTTCAATCCCGCCCCTTTCCTTTAATATATTAAAAAGCTCCGGCATTTTCCATGAACTTTTATCTATTTTAGCCGTAATATTATCGGGTAAAATTCTAATGAGGTTTTCGGGTAATCCTCCCCCCGTTATATGGGCAATTCCTTTTATTTTGAAGTTTTTTTTAAGATTTTGTATAAGTTCGGAATAAATCATAGTGGGTTCCAACAGAACTTCTCCCGCGGTTTTGCCGGAGGATAGCAGAACATCGTTAATATTTAGCCCCATAAGTTCAAATATTATTTTACGGGCTAAAGAATAACCGTTTGAATGCAAGCCGCTGGATGCTACGCCTATTATTTTGTCGCCTTCCTCGATATTAGAACCGTTAATAATTTCATCCTTTTCAACTATGCCTACGGCAAAGCCGGCTAAATCGTATTCATCTTTCAGGTAAAAAGAGGGCATTTCAGCCATCTCGCCCCCCAGAAGCGAACATTTCGCCAATTTACACCCCTCCGCTATCCCAGAGACGATTTCCGTAATAACATCGGGCTTTAAGTTCGAAGTGGATATGTAATCGAGAAAAAAAAGCGGTTTAGCTCCCAAACATGCAATATCGTTAACGCTCATCGCAACAAGGTCAACGCCTATAGTGTCGTGTTTATTTGCGGCAAAGGCGACCTTAAGTTTTGTTCCCACCCCGTCCGTTCCAGAAACCAGAACCGGATTTTTAAAATTGAGCTCGCCTATAGAAAATAACGAACCGAATAAACCAAAGTTATCGATAACCCCTTTAGTGTAAGTGCTTTTCACTATCGAGGAAATATCAAAAACCGCTTTTTTTCCTGCCTCTATGTCAACACCTGCGTTTTTATAATCCATAAGTTTTTTATTTTATATTTTTTTTTAAAGCTTGTAAAGCAAATCAAAATTCCTTAATCCCGATTTAGAAAATATTTATAAGTTTTAATACTAAATAACACTGGATTCCTGCCTACGCAGGAATGACAATTCGGTGATTTAAGATTTCACCAAGCGGGTGTCATTCCTGCGTAGGCAGGAATCCAGAAAATAAATTTCTAAATCGGGATTAAGGAAATCAAAATTTTAAATTAAAACAGCCCGTCCGCAAAAATTTCAGGGGAAAACTCGGATATTTTATCGGGGGATTCACCAGTGCCTATAAATCTAACGGGTAAATTTAGCTTATGTATGATATCGATAATTATTCCGCCTTTTGCCGAACCGTCTAATTTTGTAATGATAACCCCCGAAATATCTATAAGTTCTTTAAATTGCTCTACCTGAACCAGAGAGTTTTGCCCAAGGCTCGCATCTATTACAATAAATGTCTCGTCGGGAGGACGTCCGTTTGTTTTCGAGATAATCCTTTTTATTTTTGATAATTCCTCCATCAGATGCTTTTTATTATGAAGCCTTCCGGCGGTATCGATTATCAGCAGATTAAAATCTTTGTCTTTTAATTTTTGAACGGCGTCATGGGCAACGGATGCTGGGTCCTGGTTTTCTTTTCCGGATACCACATAGGCGCCCGTACGATTTCCCCAGACTTCCAATTGCTCTTTTCCCGCGGCTCTAAATGTGTCGCAGGCGGCAATAATAACCTTTTTACCCATGCCGGCATAATATTTGCCAAGCTTCCCCACGGTAGTGGTCTTCCCTACTCCGTTCACTCCGACAATCAAAAAAATGTTTTTTTCGTTGTTTATATTAATCCCCGGGAAATCTTTTGATATTTTGCTCTTAATCTCGTCTTTCAGGGCATCTTTAATTACGCCTTCCGTTAACGGGCTTTGCCCGTTAACGCCGCCTTTGGTTTTTGAGACTCGTTTTTTGATTCCCTCGACTATTTCGTTAGCCGTTTGGAAAGATATATCGGATAGGACTAATGCCTCTTCGAGCTTGTCTAAATCGGCAGGTTCAAGCTTGGTAAAACTAAAAATGGAATTTACTTTTTCCGATAACGCCTCTTTCGTTTTTTTAAGACTGTCCTTAAAATTTTTAAATTTTTCAAATACTTTCATTGATTAACCCTTATTTTTAAAAATTAATTTTTATCGTAAATTCCCGTTAATTCATTGAAACCGAAACTATTTTGGAAATCCCCGGCTGTTTCGATGTCACTCCGAATATATTCTTGCCTATCTCCATAGTTTTTTTGTTATGGGTTACCAAAATTACCTGTGAATGATTGGATATCTCGCTTATAAGCCTGTTATATCTGGCATTATTTGCATAATCTAACGGCGCATCCACTTCGTCTATCACACAAAAAGGCGTTTTTTTCACCAAAAAAATGGAAAAAAGCAGGCTTATCGCAACTAAAACCCTTTCTCCCTGGGATAGAATATTTATACCCGAAAACTTTTTCCCCGGTATTTGCGCATTAATTTCCATCCCCTGTATATCATTTTCGTCGGTTTCATTCCCCTCTTCCAATGACACATTTAAAATATCGGCATGTCCGCCACCGAATAAAAAAACAAATAATTCGTTAAATTTGAGCCTGATTTGCTTCAAACTTGAACTAAATTTTTCTTTCGATACCATGTCCAATTTTTTTATTATATTTTCTAAGGATTTAATAGAGCCTTCGAGATCAGTCTTTTGCGCCAGTAAAAAATCTAAACGGTTTAAAGCCTCCCCGTACTCATTTGTTGCATTCATATTAATATCTCCGAGGTTTGACATTGCAATTTTAAGTTCTTCTATATTTTTTTTAATACTTTCTTCGCTTAATTTATCGTAATCACCGCCGGCATCCGAAAAATTAAGGGATTTTGCATCTGGCCCATGCCCTGAGATTCTTGAAATGGGTTCGTTTTCGGAAAACTCGCCTGAATTTAATTCCGCCAATTTTTCTTTATACATATTTATATATGTTAACGCAGTATCCCTTTTCTTTTCTATATTGCTTTTTTCTCTTTTTGCGTTTTCCAGGTCTTTTTCGATATTATTTATGCTATCCCTTGTGCTTTCCATATCAACCTCAAGGGTTTTAATTTCGGACTCTTTAGATGTAAGAGCATCGTTTAAACCGCAGGCGTTCTTTTGTTTGTCGGATATATCGCCCGCGGCCTGCTTTATTTCCTGTTTAATATTGTCAATCTGAAGATTTAAATTATCAAGTCTTTTCGAGTAACCCATCAGCAAGCTTTCCAAATCTTTAATCCCTTTTTTTAAAAAATTAAGATTTTGCTCCGCCGAATTGATTTCTATTTTTAATTTTAATTCATCTTCTTTTGCATTTTCAAATTCATCCTCAAAAGATTTTAGTTTTGTTTCGAGGATTAGCTTTTCTTGAGACTTTATTTTTAATTCATCTTCCAATAATAACCGCTCTTCTTTCAGAATCTCCGCTTCCGATAGCGCTTTGGCTTTTTCCGATTCAAGATTTTCTAACTCTCTTTTTAATATATTAAGCCGCTCGAAGGATTTAATTATCTGACTGTCCATATGCTTTATATCATTTTTTGCCGTCAGTTCATCCATCTCCTTTAATCTTATATCTTTATTTAATTTATCTATGACGGCCTCAATCTCTTTAATTTTTAAACGCGTTTCTTCGAATAATAAATTTGCCCTATTTAGTTCCTTTTCTCTATCCGCTTTTATATTTTTATATTCGGATAATTTTTTCTTATTAATGAATAAATTTTGACTTTCGGCATTTTTATTCTTGCCTGCAATAATAAATCCGTTCGAAAGAAAAATTACGCCGTCATTTGTGATTATATTAACTTCGGGAAAAAAACCGGTTTGTTTTATATAATCTAAAATATCCTGCGCATTTTCAGAATAATAAAAATTCATCCCGATATCATCTAAGTCAAGGGCGCCGCCATTACAAATCTTTTGATTTAATATTATTTTATCCCGCAGCGGGACAATGCCTTTTTGTTTGAGCAAATCCTGCCTGCCTGCAAGTTCCGGTAAGTCCTTCCGTAAAAATCTATTGTTTCTTGTCCCCGGAATAAATATTTTTGCCTGCCCCGCTTTATCATTATTAAGACAATCTAATGCCTTTTGGGCGTCCTCGATGCCATTTACCACCACGGCTTCAAGCAAGTCTTCAAAACCTGCCCATATAATATTTTCGAATCCTGTTTCCGCTTCTATTAAATCGGATAAAGGATAAGCCTCATAATCCCTGTGTGAATTCAAAAGCCTTTTTGTCCCTTCGGGAAAACCCTCGCGATTAATAATAAAATCAGAAAGTTTGGATATTGTAACATCTATTTCTATAAGTCCCTTTTCTAAACTGTCTTTAACTAATTTAAGCGCTTCCAATTCATTTGACGATTTCAATAGTTTTTCGTTTTCTAATACCAGCATGCCCTTTAAATTTTTAATATCTTTTACGGTTTCAAGGATAAAATCGTTTTTTACGGCTAAACTGTCCTCAAGGGTTTTAATTTCATGGGAAATTTTTGCTATAACATCTTTTGTATTATAAATTCTCGCATCTATATTTTTTATATTTTTAACGGTAAAAATTAATTTATTATTAACATTTTGGGATTTCTCCGTTATATCTAAAATATCATCGTTAATAATTTCCGCTTCACCTTTAATTTTTAAAACCGATTCCTTTTTCCCCGCAACTATCGTATTTAAATCATTTAACTTTTCATATAAAACCTTTATGGCTGATTCATCCGATAACTCCTTGTTTTTATAATCTCCGAGTTTACCCGCGTTTCTATTTTTTATATCATTTTGTTCGTTTATTTCTCTATTTTTCTTTTCAATTTCCGATTCTAATTTTTTTATCGTTAAGGTTCCGTAATCGATATCGGAATTTAATTTTGTCATATCGATTAGGATTTTATTTTTTTCATCGGTGATGCGTTTATACCTGTCGTTAAGATTATCAAATAATGTTTTTAGTTCCGTTAAATCACTTTCGATAGAAGCGGTTTTTGCCGTAAGGGAGGTAAAAAGCGAAGAATAATTATCTAAATTCTCATTATGTTTATCTATATCCGAATTTATTTTTCTTTTTAATCTATCATATAAAACATAATCGCACAGCCTTTTCTCCTTTTCAAGTTCTTTATACTTCTCTAATACCTCGGACTGGCCTTTTAGCAAAGTTAACTGCCTCTCAACCTCGCCATACAGGTCATTAATTCTTAACAAATTTAATTGCGCCGCCTCTAATTTCTTTGAAGCCGATTTTTTTTGCGTTTTATACTTTGTTATCCCCGATGCCTCCTCAAAAAACAACCTTAAATCGTTAGGCTTATAGTTTAACAGGGCGTTAATTTTGGAAGAATCCACAATAGAATAGTATTTCGATAAACCGCTTTCATTAAAAAAGCCCAGATATTCCCTGTAGGAAACCAAAAATCCGTTTATCCTGTATTCGGTCTCCTTATTTTTAAAATGCCTTCTTTCCACCATAATTTCCGAAAAATCCTTATATTTAAAATCAATGGGCGAGTCATTTACAAAAACACCTCTGCATAGCGCAACGGAAGATTGCCCCCTTAAATTAGAGCCGTGAAATATAATATCGTTCATATTTCTTAAGCGTAAATCCTTAAGCGTTTGCTCCCCCAGAATAAATCTAATTGCATCGACGATATTGGTCTTCCCGCATCCGTTCGGCCCTACGATGATATTTATGCCTGTATCAAAAGGTATTCTTATTTTATCGGGGAAGGTTTTAAATCCAAAAAGCTCTACAAATTTAAGATGCATAATTTTCATCCTGCAAAGCAAAACAGGTTAAATTAGAGACAAGATATAAAGATGCGACAAATGTGCTCATAATATAATTAGACAACTTTACAGGCACAAGACCAAACTCCTCCGACAGTTCTATTTCATGCCCGGAAAAATCACCCTCCGGTCCTATGAATAAGCCTGCGGAAAAGTTCTTGGAAAGAAAATCTTTAGACATCAGGTAATCCTTTAAAAACATTTTGGCATTTGGGGATGCTATCAATTTAATATCGAAATTTGCCGTCAATCTAAACGAATCTTTTAAACTTACGGGTTTATTAATTATTGTTGAAAAGGCTTTACCAGCTAAAACACAAGCCCCTTTTGAAATCTTATTCCATTTTAATAATTTATTATCTATTTCTTTGCCGTCTTTTAAATTAATAGACCTTTCGGTAACCACGGGGAAAATTTCGCTTATTTCCATTTCGCACAACCTCGAAAGAAGCTGATCCATTAAATGGGATGTGATAAGGGGTAGAAAAAGGTTAATTTTGGTTTTTTTTTCCGAAAAAGTTTCTTTTGATATCAGCTTAACTTTGGTAAATTTTTTTGAAATTTGGATAACCTTTGCGGAATACACATTTCCCAAACCGTCGTATAACCTGATTTCATCATCCGCTTTTTTGCGAAACGCTTTAATATGGTCTGTTATCGAACTTAAAGCTATTTCCTTCCCCAAATAAGGGCTAATTTCTTCTTCTATATAAAATCTGTTGTGCATTCTTATAAAATATATCAATTCTTAACAAATTTAAGATAGCATCCTAAAAAATCGCAATTTTTAATACTCTCGATAAACCTGAAACCTTTGCTTATTATTAGTTCTTTATAAGATTCCCTGTCTTTTTCAAAAACTTCAAACCTGGGTTCTTTAATCGACAGCATTCCGTTGTGCTTTATTACGCGAAATAGCTCGGAAACGGCATTTTCTTTATCTTCTATCTCATGAAACGAATAATAAAGAAAAGCAAGGTCTATTTCCTCATTTTTGACACTGCTTAAATCGGATGCGCTGGAAACGCGAAAAAAGGCATTTTGCAAATATCCTCTTTTCCTTTGAGCCTTTTTTATCATCTTTTCCTGGATATCGATAGAAATCACCGACCCTTCCTTTCCAACGGCTTTTGATAAAAATTCTGTTACAAATCCGCTTCCGCACCCCGCCTCAAGAACCTTCATGCCTGGTTTAACCCCCATAAGTTCCACATTTTTTTCCATATTTTCAAACAAATTTCTAAATTTGTTATCGATAATAGATGAAAAAAACGCGGGGAACAGGGCATAAGTTTTTAGCTTCATAAATAAAACATGCCTCTATGTTGCAATATAGCCGTTTAAATGGTTTGAATGCCAGTTCCATGCGGAGCTAATAATATCGCCTATATTATATTTAAATTCAAAGCACAGTTCTTTTTTTATCTTTTCATAGCTTGCCACTAAAACAGCGGGGTCGCCTTCTCTCCTTCCCGCAAACTCTATTTTTAGTTTCTTTCCAGTTATTTCCTCTATCTTTCTAAGAATATCCATAACGGAATACCCTTTTTCACAGCCAAGATTATAGACGCTGCTTTTGCTCTTTTTATTTTCTATTAAATATTTAAGCGATAAAACATGAGCATTTGCTAAATCATCCACATGAATATAATCCCTTATTGCAGTTCCATCGTTAGTCGGATAGTCATTGCCAAAAACAACCGCTTTATTTTCTCCCGCCGCAACGGATTTTAAAACCTTCGGTATAAGATGCGTCTCGGGACGGTGATCTTCCCCTATCAGTCCTGATTTATTTGCTCCTGCCGCATTAAAATACCTCAGGGATATATATTTAAACCCGTAGGCCCTGTCCATGCCGGCAAGCAAATTTTCAACCGCCAGTTTGGTGCTTCCATAAACATTTATAGGATTTAGCCGGCTCATTTCGTCTATAGGATTATTATCCGGAATACCGTAAACAGCTGCGGAAGACGAAAACACAAAATGGTTTATGCTCGATTTTTTTAAAAATTCAAGGAACAAAATTGTCTTAGCAACATTGTTTTTATAGTATTTAAGAGGGTCATTCATCGATTCTCCGACAAGGCTGTGAGCGGCAAAGTGAATTACTCCGTTTATATTATGTTTTTTAATTATATCTTCAACTACATTAATATCGGAAAAATCGGCATTATAAACTTTAACTTTTTTATTTTCGTACTTGCTCACGGCGTCAAGCGCTTCGATATGGCCGCTGCAAAAATTATCCACTACCGTAACCGAAAACCCGTTGTCAATCAAACTGATAACCGTATGCGATCCGATATAACCCGCCCCGCCTGTTACTAATATGTTCATATTTATTTTAGATTTAATTCCCTTTTAAAGTTAAATGATTATAATTTATCCGGAAACGCTATGCCGGCGGAAAGAACAATATTAATCCCCTGCTCGACACTAAGATTAGTTTCTATTATATCATTTTTACTTGCAATTATGTTAACCCCGATGTAGAGATGATTCGTCGGCACATATACAACGACATAATCGTTTTCATCGCCGCCTTCTTTTATTCTGGTATTAGAAGTCAAAAAACCGTAAATATATTTATTATCGTTATACCTTACTAAAATAAATTTTTTAAATGAAGTTTTATCAGGGGAAAATATATCGACCCACTGCTTTGTGGATTTATACAACAAGCTTACAAGAGGAATTTTAAGCATAACATTTTCATAAAAATTAATAACGGCTCTGCCTATCCAATTCGTGATAAAAAAACCGGCAAAGAGAATTAAAACAAACAGCAATATTAACCCGATATCGGGTATATATACATGAATATACCGCTTTAAAAAGAAAGAAAATGGACTAAACAATTGATTGACTTCCCTCAAAAGCCATGCAACGACAAAAACCGTAATAACACCAGGAATAACCACGGTTAAACCTGTCAAAAATCTATTTTTAATCTTACTTAACAAACTTTTATACATAAACACCTTTTTTACCTTTTTAGCTTTAATATAAATTTGCGCAGGATAAAAACAAAGCGCTCCCCTTTTTAGGTAAAAAGAAAGCGCTTTTAAAAATTACCTTCTTGAAATTTACGATTATTGTTATCTTAATGAATTAACATAAGCGGTTAATGCTTCTAACCCGCCTTTCGATATTGACCCTTTTAGATTAAACCTGACGCACATTGCAATCTTTTTTTCAACTGTCATGTGAGTATGGTGCATTTTATTGAATGCCATAATTTTTTTGGCAGCATTTTTAAGCGGCCTTATAATCATTCCCATTCCATGCATTTTTATATAAGTGCCTGCGCTATATACATGGCAGGTAGCGCATGAAAGACCAGTGGTTCCGATACTTTCGGAATAGAACAGCTTCTTCCCTTCGGCTATTAATCTTGCCTGTTCGGGGTTCATTTTCTTCATCATTTTTGTTTTTTCCGGCATCATTTTTTTTGGCATCATATGCGCGGTTGCCGAAACTAACGGGGCAATGACAAATACAGCCGTTAAAATGAAAAGCGCCGATAAAAAAAACTTTTGAGCAGAAAAACCATGCTTTTCCATGCCAAACTTCGTTTTCATAAAACCTCCTTCGTCTTAAATCGTTTTATTAATTTATAGCCTAATACTTAACACCGGCATTTTATATTATATATCGGAAATTTGCTTTTTCAAGCCATAAGATTAACAGGCTATCTGATAAAATATCCTATATCGTTGCAGTATTTTTTGAGGGCATCCTTCCAGTGCCTGAGTTCGATATTATAATCTTCCTTAATCTTCGAGTTATCCAATATGCTATTAAAGGGTCTTTTTGCCGGTCTGATAAACTTATCCGTGCTTACCGGGATTATTTCACAATTTGTTCTCTTGAATACATGAATTATTTCGAGAGCAAATTCATACCATGAAGCCGAGCCGCTGTTAGTTAAATGGTATATTTCATTTTTTGAATTATCCTTAAGGATAATTTCGGATATTGCATAGGCCACATCCTTTGTGTATGTAGGACACCCTATCTGGTCGTTTACAACCTCTATTTTTTTTTGATTGTCGGCTAATTTCAGTATCGTGTTGACAAAATTCTTCCCATTTTTCCCGTATAGCCATGAAGTGCGCAGTATTATATAACTTGCTCCCGAATCTTTTACGGCATTCTCGCCTTTAAGTTTAGATAAACCGTATTCGTTTATCGGATTTGTTTCGTCATCTTCAAAATACGGCGTTTTTTTTGCTCCGTCAAACACATAATCTGTGCTTATATGTACTATTCTTGAGTCTAATGCCAGAGCCGCCTCGGCCAAATTTTGGGCGCCCAGATGATTAACGGCGTCCGCCTTTTCTTTTTCTTCTTCTGCCAAATCCACAAAGGCAAATGCGGCGCAGTTTATAATATAATCCGGCTTAAAATTATTCATCGCTTCCTGCGTCAGCCCTGCGTCCGTTATATCCAAATTTTTAGAATTATAATTTTTAAGCAGAAAATTAGTTCCTTTTAGCGCTGCATTGACATCGATACCCAGCATTCCGGTCGAACCTATAAGAGCGATCTTCAGCATTGCAAAACCTCATCTATAATCATACATTGTTTTATAGTATTCTTTATAATCTCCCGATAATATTTCTCTCCACCAATTTTCGTTATTCAGATACCAATTTATCGTTAACTCCAATCCTTTTTCTATATCATAATCAGGTAAAAATCCCAATTCACCGGCAATTTTGGAAAAATCCATGGCATACCGCCTGTCATGCCCGGGCCTGTCCTTAACATATTTTATTAAAGAAAATGGTTTATTAAGTTTATTCAGGATATGTTTTATGATACCTTCATTTTCCATCTCGGCACCGCCTCCGATGTTATATATCTCTCCAGCCTTACCATGCTCAAGAATAGAGTATATGCCCTTAACATGATCTAAAACATATATCCAATCCCTGATATTCTTTCCATCCCCGTAAAGCGGTATATCCTTATTATTTAATGCGTTTATAATGACAAGTGGGATTAATTTTTCCGGAAACTGATATGGTCCGTAATTATTTGAACATCTCGATATTAGAACAGGCATGTTATATGTATGAAAAAAGGACATTACCAGCATATCTGCGGCAGCTTTTGAGGCGGAATAAGGACTGCGAGGCGAAAGCGGGGTTTTTTCGCTGAATTTACCCGTCAAACCCAAAGAACCGTAAACCTCATCGGTCGAGATTTGCAAAAATCTCTCAACTGAGTGCTTAAGGGATAACTCCAATAAATTTAAAGTTCCCGCCGCATTAGTCTTAATAAAAACGGAAGGGTCCATAATTGACCTGTCCACATGGGATTCGGCGGCAAAATTGATTACATAATCTATGTTATTTTCATCAAAAACTTTTGATAATTCTAACTTATCGGCAATATCGATTTTGTAAAACTTGTAACTCCCTGGATTATCGGGAAGGTTTTTAGGATTGGCGGCATAAGTTATCTTATCTACATTAATAACCATAATATCTTTTTTTTCTTCCAAGACAAACCGTATAAAATTTGACCCGATAAATCCAAAACCGCCTGTTATAAGACATGTTTTCATAATAATTTTATTTAAACCTCCTTAAAAACTATTATTAAAGCTGGGGCCGCTCATCGACAAGCCTGAAGCGGCGGCGCCGGGCGAAATCATATTGCCGAAGCCATAGGTTCCGACACCTTTTAATATTATACCAAAAGAAAAAGCCCATTGATGAAAATATGGCAAATTCATATAATTGGCGATAAAGCCGATACAGCCGTTTTGATAAATTACTCCTACGGAGTTTGATATATCCTTATGTATGGTTAAATCTATATTTTCGGATGTATTTATGCTAAAACCGTATGCAATTTTTAAATTTGCGGATAAACTGGTATAAGAAAGCGTATCAAGATTTGTTATGGGAATTGATGTCTGCGGAAAAAGGTCTGCATTTGTCGAATTAAACATATTTAACGCCGTAAGATACCCCTGAACATCATTAATTTCCGTATATCCGATTCCAAAAGAGTCGCCTCTAAAATCCGTTATTTGAGAGCTGACATTATAATCGTGAAAAATGTAATTATAAGCGTCGTAGCTGCCGTTTCCAAAGAAATAAAGGTTTGAAAGCGGATGTATTTTTATCCTGGCCATTATATCGGAATTTGCATTGTTATAATTATAATAGTTTACTGGATTTATAAAATTTCCTGACAGGGAATGATACTGATAAAGGCTAAGCCTCAATAAATTGTTTATTCCATGCTCGGAATAGCCTTCCAGATTAAAATTAAATCCATATTTAAATGCGCTTTCATGCGGAATATAGTCGGTTTGGTCAATCAACGGAATGCCGGTCTGATTAACGGGCCTTATAAGGTTGTAATTTATAAAAGGTGTAATAAATGCCAAATATCCGGCATTATTTTTATTAGAAGTGATATAATTTTTAAAAAGCGTGGCGTTGTTATCTATGGAAGCGTAATAAATTTCCCTGTTTCTATTGGACTCTGAAATGGCTGTATAACCGTTTCTTATATTATAATATCCCGTATATCTAAACCCCGCTTTCGGGGTAATATGAATTCCGGGGGTGATATCTATCGGCAAATAAACCTCTGGAAACAAATCTAACCTGTCGTCATTCAGATAGCTTGCACTTCTAAAAACATCTAAAGACGAGCCGAAATTGAAATATAAAGGGTTGTTCAATAAATTCCCGATTTTGGACTCCCCGTTAAAACTAATGGAGGGATATTCGTCAACCGTCGCATAATTTGGAAAAAATAGATTATCGAGCCTTAAGAAATTCATTCTTGCGGAATAGCCGCCTGTGTTGCCTGTAACCGAAAAATTGGATGAAAGCCTGTTTTTTGTCATCTGATAAACATTCGTTGAAAAATCATAATAAAACGCCGGGTCGGACGGAACATTAATATTGGTTTTAACCGACAGTCCATCCAGAAAATCTACATTATGCGAGAAAAGCAGGTATCTTGTGAGGCTTGGCGACAGGGCGAGGCTTTTCGCGTTATCCATCTCTTTCATATAAAATCCGTAAATAGAGCCATGAGAATATGGATTAAGGCTATACCTGTACTTTAGTGAATTGCCGACGCCCAAAAAGCTGTAATAGTTAAGATAATAGGTTAAATCCGAAGACCTGCCCAGATCAAAATAGTATCCGTCGCCGGCTTGAAACCCCGTAAGAGAGCTATAGCCCATTGTAGGAATCAAAAGCCCCGAAGACTTTTTCGTCTTAATGGGCGTAACCATAATGGGAAAGTACAAAATGGGGACATTATGAATATAAAAAACCGAGTTGTAAGAAAAAGCATAGTTGCCCATGTAGATATCCGAAAATCCGGAGTATATTTTCCATGAAGGAGGTTTTCTGGAGCAGGAAGTCAAATAACCGTCCTCAACCTGATAAAACCCCTTACCCCTGTGATAAATTTTCTTCCCGTAAACATATATGTTTCTTTTAAGATAATGTATATGGGAGTTATATATAGTACCGAATCTATTGCTTAAATATACTTTTAGTATTTTGGCTTTCGTCAGAGTGCCTTTTGAGTAAACGACCACATTACCGGTGGCGATAGCAAAATCGGTTTTATAATAGTATATGACCTTATCGGCTTTTAAGCGAAAATTTTTCCGAATTATTATCACATTACCGGTGATAATATAGGTATTATCCTTTTTATTATAAACTATCTTGTTTGCAGAGATATTGACAGGCAAGTTTGCTTGATTATTTTTGGGTTTCCGGGCGGCGAACGATGCTTTGATATTAGAAATATATAAAATAGAAATGACGCAAAGAAGAAGTAGGGTTATTTTCATATAACCTGCAATTAGCTTTTTCATAAATTTAAATTCATATATCTAATTAAGAACTATTCGTTTGAATTCCCCTATTAAATAAAGCGAACCGCAAATGAGTATTAAATCATTTTTTTCTTTATATTTAAAAGCTAAATCTAACCCCTCTTTTATATTTTTTGAGCAAAAAGTATTTTTAAAATAATTATGTTCTTTAGACGCCGACTCCAGTTCTTTTATATCTTTTGCCCTATCCATATTCAAATCCGTGAAAATTATAGACCCGTTTAAAGCCGACAGCCTCCTTAACATCGTTTTATAATCTTTATCTTTCATGACGGCAAAAATGATAACGAATTTGCTATTTTTAAATCCTCTTTGCAAAGATATGACAAGGTTTTTAATCCCTTCAGGATTGTGCGCCCCGTCTAAAATCAAATCGTAATTTTTATATTTTATTATCTCGAACCTTCCCTCGTTATTAAACTTGGATATGCCTGTTTTAATTAGATTCTTTTTAATTTTTAGCCCTAAAATATCCTTATAATTATTATAAATAATTTCTAATGATAAAAGGGCAAGCCCTAAATTATATTTTTGATACCACGCCTGATTATGTAATTTTATACCCTTTAATATTAATTTTAAGCCGCTATAATTATAAAGATTTTTTATTTTATAAAGTTTTACCTGACAGGTAGAAAAAAACGGAACATCTAAGCTTAAGGCGCGTTCTTTTATAACCCCTTTTATTTTTGTTTTTTTTTCGCCCGTTGCGACAAACGACCCCTTTTTGACAATCCCTGCCTTGTCGATAGCAATCTTTTTTAAAGAATTTCCTAAAATATCCTTATGATCCATCGATATGTTTGTAATTACCGAAAGAAGCGGTTTTTTAATTACATTAGTCGCGTCTAACTTTCCGCCGAGACCTGCCTCTATTATAGCTATATCGACATGCTGCTCCTCGAAATATTTAAAGCATACCGCCGTAGTAAGTTCAAAAAACGAAGGTTCGCCTAATTTCTCAAATTCTTTATTGTTTAAAATAATTTTTTTAAAAAAAAGGTTAAGTCTTTCCAGATCGTAATCATCTATTTTTCTGTCTCCTATTATTATTCTTTCGTTAAAACTTACAAGATGAGGCGAAGTATAAAGACCGGTTTTTAAGCCATGCTCCTTTAATATTGCGTACATAAACCTGCTTACCGAACCCTTACCGTTAGTTCCCGTTATATGTATTATTTTTAGTCTTTCCTGGGGATTGCCTGCATAACTCAGTAAGGCTGTTATTCGTTCAAGTCCTAAATTTATAATAAAGCCGCTTTTGTCGTGCAGCGCATCAAATTTACTCATTTACAAGAAGAAGCAACAGATTTTTTAGCGTATTTTTAATATCTTTTCTTTCGACTATCATGTCTATCATTCCGTGTTCCAAAAGATACTCGGATCTTTGGAATCCCTCAGGAAGACTTTGATGTATAGTTTTTTCGATAACCCTTGGACCTGCAAACCCTATTAATGCCTTAGGTTCCGCAATTATAACATCGCCTAAGCTTGCAAAGCTTGCCGATACGCCGCCGGTTGTGGGGTCGGTTACGACAGATATATAGGGAAGGGAAACCTTTTGAAATTCCGAAACAAAAGCAACGGTTTTAGCCATTTGCATCAGCGAAAAAATCCCTTCCTGCATTCTGGCGCCGCCTGAGGAGGAGAAAATTATTACGGGAAGTTTTTTTTGGATGGCGTATTCAAAAGTCTTTGCTATTTTCTCTCCAACAACCCTGCCCATCGAACCGCCCATAAAATTAAAATCAAAAAGGGTAGCCGCTACCCTTATTTTATCTATAGTTCCTTCTCCCGAAATAACCGCATCCGACAGTCCGGTTTTTTTGCTGTCTTCCTTAAGCCTATCCCTGTATTTTTTTGTGTCCGTAAAATCAAGCAAATCTTGCGGCGTAATATCTTCAAAAAGGCTTTTAAAACTGCCTTCATCGAATGTTATATTAATCCTTCTGTCCGCATTAATCCTAAAATGATAATTACATTTTGGGCAAACCTCGAGATTTCTTTCAAGCTCTTTTTTGTAAATAATCTCGCTGCAGCTCGGGCATTTTATCCATAAACCTTCAGGTATCGCCAGCTTTCCCTGTTCTTTCTTTCCGTTTTTAGGCTTAAATAAAAGCATAATATAATAATAAAGTATAAATTAGATAAATTATTTACAGAAAAATTCAATTATGAAAGGCTTGACCCGATATTGGATGAAAATTCGGCTATTTCTTTTAAAATCCTTGATTTATCATTAATATTATTTTCTATAAACTGAATAATTTTTGATCCGATTATGACGGCATCGGCATATTCGCTTATTTCTATTACCTGTTCTTTAGTGGAGATTCCAAAACCTATTCCTACGGGAATATCGCTTATCTTCTTAATCTCTTCCACTTTGGAGCGAATAGCCGCGGACAGGGTTTCTCTTGCCCCCGTGACTCCGGTCACGCTGACATAATAAACAAATCCCTTAGCATAGGACAGAATATACCTCATTCTATCAATATCGGTCGTCGGCGCAAGCAAGAAAATCTGGTATATATCCTTTTTCTTAATATATTTGGTAAATTCACCGCTCTCTTCCGGCGGTAAATCCACGATTAAAACGCCGTCAACTCCCGCGTTAGCCGCACCTGTCGCAAATTTAGGCCCTAAGACAAAAACAGGGTTGTAATATGTGAAAAAAATAACGGGTATGTCCCGATAAGCCTTAAGCCTTTTTATAAAATCAAAGGCATCCTGCATTGAAATTATGTTTTTTAATGCCCTTTCGTATGATTTTTGTATAACCTTTCCGTCCGCCATAGGGTCGGAAAAAGGAAATCCTAACTCAATCATATCCGCCCCGTTATTTACCAATGTTTTAGCTATTTCGAACGATGTTTCGATGTCGGGGTCTCCTATGGAAATAAAAGGTATAAAAGCTGTTCTGTTTGCGGCCTTAAGTTTATTAAAAAAAGTATCGATTTTGTTCATTTTTATTATTTATTTATATCCCGTGCCGGAATGGCATTGTCCCAACCCGCTTCAGCGGGAATCCATGTTTTAAATTTATTTAGATAAAATATAGTCGGAGACCGTGTGCATATCTTTATCGCCCCTGCCCGAAAGATTTATAATAACCGATTTTCCTTTTATCCCGCTTTTAATTTTTTCCAAATATGCAATAGCATGCGCGCTTTCTAACGCAGGAATAATGCCTTCCAATTTACAGAGCATTTGAAAAGCCGAAACCGCTTCTTCGTCTGTTACGCTGTCAAAAATAATTCTTTTTTTATCGGCAAAATAGCTGTGTTCGGGGCCGACGCCCGGATAATCCAGTCCTGCCGCAATTGAGTGCGCCTCTTTTATTCTGCCGAATTCATCCTGAAGCAGATAAGTTTTGTTTCCATGCAATACCCCCGGAGTTCCGCCCGAAATGGATGCCGCATGCATTCCTGTTTCTATTCCCAAACCGCCGGCTTCAATGCCGTACATTTTAACCTTATCATATTTCATAAACGGGTAAAACATCCCCATGGCATTGCTCCCCCCGCCTATACAGGCTATCATAATATCGGGAAGCTTTTTAATCTGCTTTAAAATTTCTTTCCCTATAACCGATTGAAAATCTCTTACTATTTGAGGATAAGGGTGGGGTCCAGCAACGGTTCCGATCATATAATAAGTATTTTTTACATTTGCAATCCAGTCTCTTAACGCCTCATTCATGGCATCTTTAAGTGTTTGAGAACCTGATTCCACAGGATTAACATGCGCCCCTAAAAGTTCCATTCTAAAAACATTCTGCTCCTGCCTTTCAATATCCTTTTTTCCCATGAATATCTCACATTCAAGATCAAAAAGGGCACAGACGGTGGCCGTTGCAACGCCGTGCTGACCTGCCCCCGTTTCGGCAATAATTCTCTTTTTCCCCATCTTTACCGCAAGTAAAGCCTGACCGATCGTGTTATTAATTTTATGGGCTCCCGTATGGTTTAAATCTTCCCTTTTAAGGTAAATTTCAGATTTATAAATATCCGAAAGCCTTTTCGCATAAAATAAGGGGCTCGGCCTTCCGACATAATTTTTTAAATAATAGTTAAACTCTTTTTTAAAACTATTATCTTTTCGAATCTTTTTATAAAATTCTTCAAGTTCGATTATCGCGGGCATCAATGTCTCGGATATATACCTTCCGCCGTAATCGCCAAAATGCCCCATATTATCAGGCAATTTCATATACTGCTCCTTTAAAATTATCAAAAAAACTGCTCATTTTTTTATAATCTTTTTTCCCGGGGAACTCCTCGATTTTCGAAGAAAGATCAAAACCGTAAGGCATTACGGTTTCCGTAATATACTTTATATTATCAGGACCTATTCCTCCCGCTATAACCATGGAACTTAAATCAAGATTTTTTATAAGATTTAAGTCAAACGGCAAACCCGTCCCTCCGTAAATGCCTCCGCCTGCGTAAGTATCTAAAAGTATATTAACGCCCGCATTTTTATAATAATAAATCTTTTCGATATCGGCTTCATCTTTTATATGAACAGCTTTAAGAATTCTGTTTTTGTCTAAATTTAAATCTTCGATATAACCGGTTGACTCCGTGCCCGATAGCTGAACGATATCGATGCCTAAATCATTAACGATGGTTTTAATCTTTTCCTGTTCTTCATCGACAAAAACACCTGCAATAACAATATCCCGGTTAACCCTTAAAAATTCTTTAGAAAATTTTTCTTTAGTTTTATGCAAAGCGCCGATAATCTCTTTTGCCTTTTCGGGAATTATACCTCTTTTTGATTTGTCGTAAAATATAAAACCTATGCTGTCTGCGCCCAGCCTTACGGCTTCTTCGGCATCATCAAGGTTAGTTATCCCGCATATTTTTATCTTTGGAATATTTTGCATTTTTAACTTAAACCTCATAAATAACTGTTTATCGTGTATGGCAATAAAAGGTCTTTTAATTTTTTCAACGCGTCATCCGAGGTAACGAGGGCTTCGCCTATAAGAAAAGAATTAATCCCTCTTTTCATCAGCATTTCGATGTCCCCCCTTCCGCTAATACCGCTTTCTGCAACGATCAGCTTGCCAGGGGGTATTTTCTCCGCAATCCTTGCCGTTTTAAATAAATCGGTTTTGAATGTCAGAAGGTCCCTGCTGTTAATCCCTATAATCTCCGCATTATATTTCATTGCTATATCAAGCTCCTCATCATTTGAGATTTCGGTAAGAACTTCTAAGGAAAGTTCCCGGGCAAGAGAAAGGAGATTTTTATATTGTTCGGAGGACAATGCTTTAATAATTAAAAGAATTGCATCCGCCCCTATTATTTTAGACTCAAAAACTTGAATTTCATCGATAATAAAATCTTTTCTTAAAATAGGAAGATGAACCGCATTCCTGACTTTTAATATATCCGAAGGACTGCCCATAAAAAACGTCTTATCGGTTAAAACGGAAATGGCGCTTGCCCCGGCTTTTTCGTAAACCCCTGCAATTTCATCAGGTTTAAAATCGCGAATCAAAACCCCTTTTGACGGGGAAGCCTTCTTTACTTCCGCGATTATGCTGCAAATCCGGTAAGACACAGCTTCTCCGTTAGATCTCGGCTTTAAGGCTTTTTTTAAACTTCTTAATCCATAAAAGGCTTGATAAGCTTGGGCTTTGTATTCGGGCTCGTTTATAGAAGCTTTAAATTTTTCTACCTCTTTTGTTTTTTCTTTTAATATACCGTCTAAAATCATATTATTATCCAGTTGTTAATACTGCATTTCAACCATTATTTCATTATTTATTGGAAATTTCAATCAGGTTTTGTAAAGATTTCATTGCCCTTCCGGACAGGATAGAATACCTTGCCGCATCAAGCGCTTCATTTAAGTTGCCCGCTTTCCCCGAAACCAAAATAGCAAATCCTGCATTTAAAAGCGCTATATCGGCCTTAGGGCCAGGATTACCGCTGATAATATCATATATAATTTTCGCATTTTCGGCAACCGAAAATGATTGAAATACGGTCTGCTCAGAAAAATCAAATCCATATTCTTTCGGATTGAATTCAAAATGTCTTATATCGCCGGAGTTTAATTCGTAAATATCCGTAATGGACGAAAGGCTGACCTCATCTATTCCATCCCTGCCATATACGACAAAAGCCCTTTCGGTATTTAATAATCTCAAAACTTCGACAATTTTTTCCGCTAAATTTTTAGAGTATGCCCCAATAATTTGTTTTTTAGCTCCGAATGGATTAGTCAGGGGCCCCAATATGTTAAATATGGTTTTAAATCCTAATTCTTTTCTTGCCGGGGCCGCAAATTTCATTGCCGTATGGAAGTTTGGCGCAAATAAAAAACCGATATTTGCATATTCTATGGATTTCAAAACCTTTTGCGGGTCCATAAAAATGTTTACGCCCAACTCTTTTAAAACATCGGCGCTGCCGGACTTCGAGGAAACACCGTAGTTTCCGTGTTTTGCTATTTTAACCCCTGCCCCTGCGGCAATCAATGCAGCGCAGGTAGAAATATTAAAAGTATTTTTGCAATCCCCGCCTGTCCCGCATGTATCTACTAATTCTAATTGGATAGAATTCTCCAATGGTATTGGAAGAACATTTTCTCTCATAGCATTTGCCGCTCCGGCTATCTCCCCGACATTTTCTCCTTTTATTTTAAGGGATGTCAAAAAAGAGCCGATTTGCGCGTTTGTGAACTCGCCGTTTAAAATCATATTAAAAGCTTTATAAGATTCGCCTTTACTTAAAGCAGCGTTATTAGCAACTCTATCCAGTATAGTTTTAATAAAATTTTCTTCCATTTTTAGCCCGTAAAATTATATAGATAAGAAATTGTTAATTATTTGCTTGCCATAAGCCGTAAGAACAGACTCGGGATGAAACTGAACCCCGTATGTCTTATAGCCTTTAAGCTCGATACCCATAATCTCGCCGTCATCCTCGCTTGTTGCAGTAATATTTATAATGTCCGGAAGTTTTTCTTTTTTTATAATAAGCGAGTGATACCTTGTGGCTTCAAACGGATTTGGTATATCTTTGTAAATAATAGACGAATCGTGTTTGATAGACGAAACCTTTCCGTGCATTATATTTTTGGCGCGGACTATTTCTGCCCCAAAGGCATAGCCGATAGCCTGATGACCGAGGCAAACGCCTAATATTGGGATTTTGTCATAAAAATTTTTAATAATATCGACAGTGATTCCCGCTTCAAGCGGGGATTTTGGCCCAGGCGATATAATAATTTTCTCGGGATTCATCTTTTTAACCGACGAAACATCGATAGCGTCATTTCTAAAAACAGCCGCTTCGAACCCCAATTCGCCCACATATTGAACTATATTATAAGTAAACGAATCATAATTATCTATAATTAATATCATAAACTCTAATTAAGTCTATTTACAAGATTAAATGCCGCTATCAAGTGCTTTAATTTATTTTCCGTTTCCATAAATTCATTTTCGGGCGTGGAATCATATACTATTCCGCCTGCCGCCTGAATGTATGCGGCATCTTCCTTAAATAACGCCGTTCTAATCGTTATGCAAAATTCCATTTTTTGACATCTGTTATCTTCTAAAAACCCGAAATATCCAACTCCCCCCGCATAAACACCCCTTTTTGAGTCTTCAAGCTCATTGATTATTTCCATTGCCCTAACTTTTGGAGCGCCGGTTACCGTACCTGCAGGATATGTCGCCCTGATTAAATCAAATCCGTCCTTGCCGTTTTCTATTTCCGAAACCACGCTTGTAACTATATGTTGAACATGGGAATATTTTTCGATATACATAAGCCTTTCGACTTTAACGGTTCCTTTTTTAGAAACCCTTCCGATGTCGTTTCTCCCTAAATCCACAAGCATGATATGTTCCGCCCGTTCTTTCTGGTCGTTTAATAGTTTAACCGCAAGGTAATCGTCCTCGGCGGGATTTTCCCCCCGCTTAATTGTTCCCGCTATAGGTCTGGTTTCGATGAAACCTCCGGCGACTTTTACTAAGTTTTCCGGCGAAGAACCTACAATGGCAAAATCTTTAATTTTAAGATAAAACATATACGGGGAAGGATTGACAAGCCTTAGCGCCCGATAAAAAAGGAACGGGGGCGGCGGATTTAAGATTTTTTTCCTTCTGGATACCTGCACCTGAAATATATCCCCGCGCAGAATGTACTCTTTGGCCATTAAAACCTTTTGCTTATATTCGTCAAAATCTATTTCATCGATAATCTTAATATCAAATTTTTTACCTGCACCGACAGTACCTGCATCCGTTCCTACCCCCCTTTTTTTAATCAAAGAGGTTATTTCATTTATTCTATTTAATGAGGACTCATATGCTTCTTTAAGATTCCGCTGTTCTAAATTATCTTTAAATAAAAACGATACTACCATGATAATTTGAGTTAAAGAGTCATAAATTATAATATCCCGGGGGAGCATAAAAAAAAGATCGTAAACATCCGTAATATCTGCTTTATGAGGGGGAAGTTTTTCGATAAGACTGCTTATCTCGTAACTTAAATAGCCGAATAAACCCCCCGTAAAAGCTTCGGGCAGGTCTTTTCCATATAGCCTAAAGTTAGACAGGATTTTTTTTAAATATGAAAATATATCTTCGTTTAAGTCTTTGAGATTAATAGTTTCGGGAAACTTAAGACTTGAACCGCCAAAATTGTCAATGCTTAACACATCTTTATACAGGCTGATGGTCAAAAATGGGTTTAAGCATATAAATGAATATCTTCCCCAACGACCCACACCTTCGGCGCTTTCAAAAAAAAATGCGTATGATTCTTTATAAAAGGAAGAAAATATGGATATCGGGGTATCCATATCCCCGCTTATTTCTTGTATTACGGGGATTACATTAAATGTGTCCGGTATATTTAAAATATCCTCAAAACTTGTGATAGGCATAACAGTGATGATTATATCATACTTTTAATCTTTATTATAGTTTGTTGCCTATCTTTAATCCTGCATTAAAAATTACATTATATACTCAAAAGCTATGTTAAATCTGGATTCCCGCTTTCGCGGGAATGACGACTGTTGGGTTAAAACCTTAATCCCGCATAGTCATTCCCGCGAAAGCGGGAATCCAGAAAATAAAATTTCTAATGCTGGATTAAAGCCTATGAACAATTTTGTAAGACTATTTTTCTTCTTTCACGACAAATTCTATAAAACCCATAGGACTTAAATCTCCGGACCTAAAACCTGTTTTTATAATCCTGACATATCCTCCCGGCCTATCTTTATATCTCGGCCCCAACTCTTTAAAAAGCTTAGTAGTAGCCCCTTTACTCCTAAGCCTTGAAAATGCAAGCCTTCTTTTGGCAACGGAATCTATTTTACCTATTGTAATAAGTTTTTCCACATAACTTCTCAGGACCTTTGCCTTCGGCAAAGTGGTCTCAATCCTTTCATGTTCTATAAGAGAGGACGCCATATTTCTTAAGAGCGAGGTTCTATGTGAAGATGTTCTGTTTAACCTGGTTTTAATTTTCCTGTGACGCATTGCATACCCCTATTTATAATAAATTATTTCTCTTGTTTTTGGATACTTACATTGTCAAGTTTCATTCCAAAATTTAAACCCATTGTGGACAAAACCTCTTTTATCTCATTAAGAGATTTTCTTCCGAAATTCTTTGTTCTAAGCATTTCTCCCTCGGTTTTTTGAACCAGCTCATAAATGGTTTTTATATTGGCGTTTTTTAGACAATTTGCGGATCTAACCGAAAGTTCAAGCTCATCGACATTTTTAAAAAGATTTTCGTTTATCTGATTTTCTTTAGGTTTTTCGTTTTCGAATTGCGGTTTTTTTTCAATTAACTGCTCCATTTCCTCGAAGGCGACAAAAACCGAAATCTGTTCCTGTAAAATCAAAGCCGATTCGTTAAGCGCATCCTCAGGAGTAATAAATCCATTGGTATATATCTCCATTACAAGTTTATCATAGTCCGTTATTCCGCCGACTCTTGCGTAAGATACATCCATTGTAACCTTTTTAATCGGGGAATAAGCCACATCTAAGGTTATCGTTCCAATCGGCGCGTCCTCCCGCGTATTGAGTTCGCTCGGCACATACCCTCTTCCGCCCCTGACAAGCATCTCGGCTTTAAAATGGCCGCCCTTTGCTATCCTTAATATCTTTTTTTCTTTATTGACAACTTCAATATTTTGAGATGTTTTTATATCCGAAGCATAAACATCTCCTTCCCTATCTATGTCAAGATATACTAATTCAGGCTCGCCTGTGGTCATGTTAAAATCAATATCCTTTAAATTTAAAATAATTTCCGAGACATCTTCCACAATACCAGGAACAGGTGAAAATTCATGGGATATGCCGTCTATTTTAACCTCCGATATCTTATAGCCGACTATCGAAGACAAAAGAACCCTCCTGAGTGAATTACCAACGGTAACTCCAAACCCTCTTTCTAAAGGTTCGACTACTAATTTTCCATAATAATCCGTGTATGTTTCTTTTTCAAACTCGATTTTTTTTGGCTTAATAAGCGAAAGCCAATTTTTTTTCATATTGCCTCCAAAATTTTTTATTAGGCGTCTGTCTATTTAGAATAAAGCTCGACTATAAGTTTCTCGTTAGCTGTCGAGATAATTTCGTCTCTTTCTGGAATGCTCTTTATCACGCCTTTATATGCGTCCTTATCAAGTTCGAAATATCCGGGGCGCATCTTTCTCACAGAAGACTCCAATGAACTATTGATAAGATCGCATTTTCTACTCTTTTCGCATACCATAACTTCATCGCCAGGCTTTAAAACATATGAAGGAATATTTACCTTTCTTCCGTTAACCGTAAAATGCCCGTGGGCAACCAAAAGTCTTGCTAATTTCCTTGAATTTGCAAATCCAAAAGCATAAACCGCATTATCAAGCCTTCTTTCCAATAAAGACAGCAAATTTTCACCGGTTATTCCTTTCATTTTTTCACCGGTTCTATATGTTTTTTTAAATTGCCTTTCTAAAAGTCCATATGTTCTCTTTAATTTCTGTTTTTCCCTTAATTGCTCCCCGTACTCCGATAATTTTCTCCTGGCGCCTTTATGTTCGCCTGGAGCATATTCTCTTTTATCATATGAACATTTATCGGAATAACATCTGTCACCTTTTAAAAAGAGCTTTGCCCCTTCTCTTCTGCAGATTTTGCAAACGGCATCGTTATATTTAGCCACATTTCACCTCGTAAATTTTTATATTGTCACACCCTTCTCCTTTTCGGAGGCCTGCATCCGTTATGCGGTATAGGCGTTACATCTTTAATCATTGTAATGTTAAAACCGGAACTTTGAAGAGCTCTAAGAGCCGATTCCCTTCCTCCTCCCGGACCTTTAATGAATACTTCGATATTGGAAACCCCGTAATCTGATACTTTTTTAGCCACCTGTTCGGCTGCAACCTGTCCCGCATAAGGGGTGCTTTTCCTGGAGCCCTTAAATCCGCTTGTTCCCGCGCTAGACCATGCAAGGACATTGCCACTTAAATCGGTTATGCAAACAATCGTGTTGTTAAATGTCGATTTTATGTGAGCAATTGCATTTTGAATATTTTTCTTTTCTTTTTTCTTTTTTACTATATTTTTTTTTGTATTTGCCATTTATACCTCTTAAAAATAAAATCGTTATTAAAAAAGTTATTTGCCTGAGGTTGTAGATTTCCTCGGTCCTTTTCTTGTTCTGGCATTAGTTTTTGTTCTCTGTCCCCTTACGGGCAATCCTCTTTTATGCCTGAGACCCCTGTAGCTCCCGATATCGATTAACCTTTTTATATTCATCTGGACTTCCCTTCTTAAATCACCCTCAACCTTATATTCACCGTCAATTATTTGCCTTATGAGGTTAACCTGGACATCAGTCAAATCTTTTGCCTTTAAATCCGGGCTGATATCAGCTTTTTCTAAAATTCTTTTCGACAATGATCTCCCCAGCCCAAAAATATAAGTTAAGGCAATTTCGATTCTTTTATCCTTTGGCAGGTCAATTCCTGAAATTCTGGCCATTTTTCCTCCTTATTAACCTTGACGCTGTTTATGTTTTGGATTTTCACAAATTATTCTTACAACGCCCTTTCTCTTTACAACCTTGCATTTATCGCATATTTTTTTAACCGAAGATCTGACTTTCAATTTTAAACTCCTTTATAATTTCCTTTTACTTTTATTTTATTTACTTACTTCTAAATATAATTCGTCCCCGGGTTAAATCATAAGGTGAAAGCTGAACGGTCACTTTATCGCCGGGAAGAATTTTAATATAATGCATGCGCATTTTCCCTGATATGTGAGCTAATACCTTATGTCCATTTTCGAGTTCAACCCTAAACATTGCATTGGGCAACGGTTCCACAACCGTTCCTTCGACCTCTATCAAATCTTCCTTGCTTGCCATTAAGTTTTTCCTTATGTTAAGATTTGCGGACCTTCTTTTGTTATGGCAACTGTATGTTCGAAGTGCGCCGATAGGCCTTTATCCCGCGTAACAACTGTCCATCCGTTCTTCTTAACTTTAACTTTATAACCAAATTCGTTTACCATGGGCTCAATCGCTATAACCAACCCTTCTTCCAGTAATATATCGTTATCTTTAATATAATAATTGGGAACCTGGGGGTCTTCGTGCAATTTAAATCCAACCCCATGCCCCACAAAGTCTCTCACAACCGCAAAATTATTTTTCACGACATATTCTTCGATTATCCTTGAAATATCGTTAAGTTTATTCCCCGGTACAGCCTTAGATATTCCAAGATTTAATGCCTCTTTGGTTATTTCCATCAGCTTTAAGGCTTTATTTGAAATATCCCCAACCGAAACGGTAATGGCGGCGTCGGCATAGTAATCTTTGTAATACGATCCAAAATCGATACTTACGATATCACCTTCTCTAAGCCTTCTTTTTGACGGAAACCCGTGAACGACTTCTTCATTAACCGAAACGCATACCGAATAAGGAAATCCGTTATATCCTTTAAATGCCGGCACGGCATTCATAGAAAATGCAATCTCTTCGCAGACGCTGTTATACTCCATTGTTGCAATTCCCGGCTTAGTAATGCTCGATAGTTCATTAAGCACTTTTCTGACAATTATCCCTGCATTCCTTATTCCTTCAATATCAACTTCACTTTTAAGGTTTATCATTTAATACTTATATATTCGAAATAATCTCACCCTCAACTTCTTTAGGCGTTCTTTCACCGTTAATTTTAGTAATTCTGCCGCCCTTCTCAAAATAATCGACTAACGGTTGGGTCGATTTGTGGTAAACTTCCAATCTTTTCTTAATTACATCTATTTTGTCGTCGTCTCTGACGATAAGAGATACATTGCAATCGTCGCATAACTCGTCATGTTTCGGAGGATTATACTTCATGTGATAAACCTTTTTACATTTAGGGCATATCCTCCTGTTAGTGAGCCTTTCATAAATTGCTTCATCTTTCACATCTATATAAATTACCTTGTCAACATCCAGATTAAATTCTTTCAGCATCTCGCTCAAAAGGGTATTCTGCGCTAAATCTCTTGGAAACCCGTCAAATAAAAACCCGTTTCTGCCGATATTTTGTTTAATATTGGCTTTTATCATACGGGCAACTAATTCGGTGGGAACAAGTTCCCCTTTATCCATGTACGATTTCGCGGTAATTCCAAGTTCGGTCTTTTTTTCCACATTTTCTCTTAAAAGGTCGCCTGTGGAAATAAGAACAAAATCCTTTAAATTTGCAATATTTTTAGCCTGAGTTCCCTTGCCCGCCCCTGGAGGACCGATTAAAATAAAAATCCTGCTCTTCATTTTTCACCTCAAATTGAAATTATTAATTTTCATACGCCGTTAATTAAAAAATCGGGATATTATTATCTCTTTTTTGAAACTTTTTTAAGCAAACTATCATAATTCCTGTATAATAAATGTGATTGAATCTGAACTATGGTATCCATCGCCACAACCACTACTATCAAAAGCCCTGTTCCTCCAAAGTAAAACGGGACATGAAATTTATTAATTAAAATAGTAGGCAATAAACAAATTGCCGAAACATAAATAGCTCCGATAAATGTAACCCTGTTTAAAATTTTATCGATGTAATGGGCGGTGGATTTACCCGGTTTAATTCCCGGAATATTCCCGCCGTATTTGCGTAAATCATCTGCAACATCATCGACTTTAAATGTAATTGCGGTATAAAAATAACAAAAGAAAAAAATTAATGCAACGAACAGTATATTATACACCAAACCTGTAGGGTTTAAATAACTTGATATTCCCTCGAAAGCCGGAAGTTTAATAAAATTTGCAATGGTAGCAGGAAAAAGAAGTATCGACATCGCAAAAATAGGAGGAATGACGCCCGGCGTATTAACTTTTATCGGGAGATAACTGCTTTGACCCGAATATAATTTCCTCCCAACCATTTTTTTAGCGTACTGAACCGGTATTCTTCTTTGGGCAGACTCCACAAAAACAATAAATCCTATTACAAGAATCATCATTGCGACAATCAGAATCAGAAGCATCACATTAAGTTCGCCGGTTTGAACGATCTTTATGGTATTTATCAATGCCGCTGGTATAGCGGCGACAATTCCCGCGAATATTATAAGGGATATGCCGTTTCCTATCCCGTGCTCCGAAATCTCTTCTCCTATCCACATTACAAAAACCGTACCGGCAGTTAAGGCTATTACCGATATCATCATAAAATTTAACCCCGGGTGGCCGACAACCGGCATTCCGCTGGGGCTTTTCATTAATTCGATGCCGTAGCTAATGCCGATAGACTGAAATAAGGAAAGAATAACCGTCCCATATCTTATATATTGCATAAATTTTTTTCTTCCTGCATCTCCGCCCTCTTTCTGCAATCTTTCTAACGAAGGAATAACCATGGGCAGCATTTGAAATATAATGGAAGAACTTATATACGGCATAATACCTAAGGAAAATATCGAGAATCTGGATAGCGCTCCCCCCGTAAACATATTAAAAAGCCCGAACAGATTGCTGTTCGAGGCATGGAAAAATTGCGTAAGGGCAACCGGATTAACACCTGGGGTCGTAATATAAACCCCGATTCTAAAAACTATGAACATTAAGAGCGTATAAAGAATACGGTTTCTTAATTCCGGAATTTTCCCTAAATTTTCAAAGCTTTGCGCCATTATATTATCCTTACGGCTCCACCATTATTCTCTATCTTTTCCTTTGCTTTTTTCGAGATTTTATTGCAAACTATATTCAATTTTCTATCAATCTCTCCGCTGCCCAAAAGCTTAAACCTCTTTTCGCCCTTTTTTAATATTCCGTTTTGTTTTAAAACATCTATATCGATATTCCCGTCTTTTAGATTTGCCAGGGCATCAAGGTTAACTATGGCATATCGTTCCTTTAATGGATTATTGAATCCTCTTTTGGGAACCCTTCTAATGTACGGCATCTGCCCGCCTTCAAAACCCGGCCTGACGCCGCCGCCGGCTCTTGCATTCTGACCTTTATTGCCTTTTCCCGATGTCTGACCGTGTCCCGATCCCGAACCCCTTCCTAATCGCTTTCTTTTTTTGTTATTATGTTTGCCGAATTCGCTTAAATTTATCATTTTATTTATATTCCTCTATTATTACTTACGATAATGACTTATTCTTTCTTCTTTTCAATAATTCGCCCTTAAAATAAAACGACGATATACATTTCAATGTGGCATTGGCGACATTGTGAGGATTTGATGAACCGATAGATTTTGCGTAAACATTCTTAATCCCCGAAAGCTCAAATATTGCTCTCATTGCTCCGCCTGCGATAATACCTGTCCCTTCAGGCGCGGGTTTCATAAACACATAACCCGCTCCATCCTTGCCATACTGCTCATGGGGAATAGTGTTCTTATGAACTTTAACCCTTATCATATTCTTTTTGGCCTGCTCCGAACCCTTGCGAATCGCTTCCGGCACCTCTTTTGCCTTACCGAGTCCGATTCCGACAAAATTTGCTTCCGGATCGCCAACGACAACTAATGCGGAAAAGCCAAACCGCCTCCCTCCTTTAACAACCTTAGCAACCCTGGAAACATGGATTACTTTATCCTGAATATTTAAATCTTCAATGCCTGTTTTTTGCAAATTACCCTCCTAAAAATTCAAACCATTTTCTCTTGCGGCGTCGGCAAGGGCTTTCACTCTCCCGTGATAAATATAGCCGTTTCGATCAAATGCAACCTCTGTTATAGATTTTTGCACACATAATTCAGCTATTTCGCTTCCCACAATTTTTGCGGCAGGTATATTTCCCGCATGACCTTTAATTTTACCTTTTAATTCTTTTGAAAGCGACGAAACCTGCGCAAGGACTTTATTGTCAGGCGAAAACACCTGCGCATATATATTGTTTAAACTTTTAAAAACGCATAATCTCGGTTTTGTACTATTTTTTAAAACCTTATTTATATGCGCCTTTCTACGGGATCTTTTTTCACTTTTACCTTTCATAGAATATTCCTTTATTTTTCTATTTATTTATTTTCCTGAAGCCTTGCCAACCTTTCTTTTAATAATTTCGCTTGAATACTTAATGCCTTTCCCCTTATAAGGCTCCGGCTTTCTTAAACTCCGAATCCTTGAAGCAACAAATCCCACAAGCTCCTTATCGTAGCCTGAAATTTTCAATAAGGTATTTTTCTCGACGCTTATGCCGATCCCTTCCGGAATTATAAAACTTATCGGATGCGAAAATCCCAAATTTAAAGACAGATTTTTACTCTTAATTTCCGCTCTATACCCGACTCCGACAATTTCCAGCTCCTTTGTAAATCCGTTAACAACGCCGCTAATAGAATTTGCGATGATTGTTCTTGTTAAGCCCGTATATTTTTCGAAATCGCGGTTGTCATCCTTTAATGCCACGGATATACTTGACCCGTCTATTTTTACTATTACGCCTTCGGGAAGTTTTTTTGTTAATTTCCCCAAAGGTCCCGTACATGTAAATAAATTACCCGCAATGCCCGCGGAAACATTTTTGGGAATCTCGATAGCTTTTTTACCTATTCTAGACATTTTGCCGACACCTTATTTAATTTTTTTATCTTGTTAGAAAACTTTCAGCAGCGATAGTCCGCCGATATTTTTTTCCCTGCATTCGACATCCGACAAAATTCCTGCAGAGGTTGAAAATACTTCCATACCTAAGCCGTTTTTATATGACTTAATATCCAAGGCCCTTTTGTAAAATCTTAACCCTGGAGTACTTGTAACTTTAATATCGATGATGGTGGATTTTTTATTTTCAAAATAACTCAGCTTAATTTCTATGTTTTTAAAAGCGCTGTCTTTTATATTATTTATTGCATAATCATCGATAAAACCCTCTCTTTTAAGAATGACGCATATGTTTTCTTTGATCCCGGAATATGGTAAATTTACCCTTTCCTTACCCACTTTGTACGCATTTTTAATTCTTATAATCATATCAGATATTGGATATGTCATATTTTATTCATCCTCATTAAATACATTTAAATAAATTAAACTGTCTGCTACCAACTAGATTTTGTGACACCGGGAATGAGTCCCTTGCTCGACAAAGTTCTAAAACATATTCTGCACATATCGAACTTCCTGTAGTATCCTCTCGGTCTTCCGCATATCGGACACCTGTTGTGCGCGCGAACTTTAAACTTTGGCTTCCTGATCGCTTTAATAATCATAGACTTTTTTGCCATATATTTTGTCTCCTAATTTCTAAAAGGAAAATTAAACCCTTTTAAAAGTTTATATCCGTCATCATTATTTTTTGCAGTTGTTACTATCGTTATATTCATTCCCTTAATCTTGTCGATAAGTTCATAGCTTATTTCCGGAAATATCACCTGTTCCTTAACCCCAAATGTATAATTCCCATAGCCGTCAAAAGACTTCTTTGACAGGCCTTTAAAATCTCTAACCCTCGGAAGAGCTATGTTGATAAGTTTGTCGAAAAAGTCATACATCCTTTCATTTCTTAAGGTAACAAAGCACCCTATCTCCTGATTTTCCTTTAATTTGAAAGCTGCAATAGATTTTTTCGCCTTTGCGACCACGGGCTTCTGGCCCGATATTTTAGCAAGTTCCGTTATGGATTGCTCAATAATCTTTGAATTTGATGTTGCTTCCCCAAGACCCATATTAATGACGATTTTTGACAATTTAGGTATCTGGTGAACATTTTTATAACCTGTTTCTTCCATTAACTTAGGGGCAACCTCATTTTTATAAAATTCTTTATATCTCGAAGCCAATTTTAAATCCTCCAGAATTAAACTTCAGAACCGCACTTTTTACAAATTCTAATCTTCTTATTATTTTCATTAACTTTTACAGAAAACCTGACGGGTTTTTTGCATTTTGAGCAATAAAGCCCGATATTTGAAATATCTAATCCTGCTTCTTTGTCTATAATGCCGCCGGGTTCCTGAGCGCTTCTCGGTTTTATATGCCTTTTAATCATATTAATCTTTTCGATATAAACCCTGTTATCATCCTTATCGATACGAATGATTTTACCGACCTTACCCTTTTCTTTTCCTGTTAAAACCATAACGCTGTCGTTCTTTTTTAATCTTATAGTCATATTATAAAACCTCTGGCGCTAATGAGATAATTCTCATAAATTTTTTTGCTCTCAGTTCCCTTGCAACGGGTCCAAAAATACGCGTTCCTACGGGTTCATTCTGCGTGTTTATCAAAACTGCCGAATTGTTATCGAATCTTATGTAACTTCCGTCAGGGCGTTTTATTTCTTTTACAGTTCTTACAATCACCGCTTTAGAAACATCGCCTTTTTTAACCTTTGAATTAGGAATTGCTTCTTTTATAGAAACAACTATTATGTCTCCAATTTCGGCATATTTACGCTTTGATCCGCCGAGGACTTTAATGCACATGAGTTTCTTCGCCCCCGAGTTGTCGGCAGATCCTAATATTGTTTGCATTTGAATCATTATTATGGCCCCTCGTTTAATTTATCTTAATTTGCCTGTTTTTCAAGAATCTTTTTTAAATTCCACCTTTTCTCTTTGGATAACGGGCGCGTTTCAATAAATAAAACTTTATCCCCGATTTTTGCAGTATTTTTTTCATCATGAATCTTAAATTTCTTGTTCTTTTTTACATATTTCTTGTATAAAGGATGTTTCACGATATTAGAAACTACGGCAACAATCGTTTTATCCATTTTGTCGGAAGTCACAATGCCTATATAGGTTTTTTTCATAATTGCCTCCCGCCTCTTTCATTTAAAATCGTTTTTATACGCGCAATATCTTTTTTAACCGTTTTAATCCTTTTGGGATTTTCTAAAGAGCCTATAGACTTTTGGACAGTCAAGTTAAAAATTTCCTTTCTAAAATCGGTTTCTTTAACTAAAAGTTCATCATCATTCATCGCTTTAAGTTCATTATATTTCATATATTAAAACTCTCCTCTTTCTATAAATATCGTCTTAAGCGGTAATTTATGGGATGCCAGCCTTAGGGCCTCCTGTGCGATCTCTTTAGATATTCCTTCCATTTCATACAAAACTAATCCCGGCCTGGCAACGCACACCCATTCCTCAACGCTGCCTTTTCCTTTTCCCATTCTGGTCTCGGCGGGTTTTTTGGTAATCGGCTTATCGGGAAATATTCTTATCCAAATTTTACCGCCTCTTTTAACAAACCTTGTCATCGCAATTCTCGCAGCTTCAATTTGTTTTGAAGTTATATATCCGCATTCTATAACCTTGAGTCCGAAATCACCGAAGGCAAGAGTATTGCCTCTCGAGGCTTTTCCTTTCATCCTTCCCTTCATCTGCTTTTTATATTTAGTCTTAGCTGGCATTAACATATTTATTCACCTTTGGCTTTTTCTATTATTTCTATTAATTATAAAATTAAAGAACATCTCCTTTATATATCCACACTTTAATGCCGATTTTTCCGTATGTCGTATTGGCTTCCGCCGTACCATAGTTAATATCCGCCCTGAGGGTATGCAGCGGAACCCTGCCTTCGCGATACCATTCGGCTCTGGCAATTTCAGCCCCGGCAAGCCTGCCGCCGCAGGTAATTTTAATACCTTTCGCGCCGCTTTTCAACGCCATTGAAACACTTTTTTTCATCGCCCTCTTGAACGCTATTCTTTTTTCCAACTGGGAAGCAATGCCTTCCGCTACCAGAGTAGCATCGATTTCAGGCTTCTTTACCTCTATTATGTTTATATTGATGTCTTTATTTTTAATTTTAATAAGCCTTGCAAGCTCTGTTTTTAAATTTTCAAATTCGGAGGAACCCTTTTTCCCGTATATCATTCCCGGTCTGGCAGTATATATATCGATAATTAATTTTTCGGCCTTTCTGCTGATATTAATTTTAGATACCCCCGCCGAGTAAAGTTTTTTCTTTAAGAAATCCCTGATTTTTAAATCCTCATGCAAAAAAGTAGAGTAATTGCGATCACTATACCATATCGAATTCCAGGATTGATTGATTCCTATTCTTAATCCAGTTGGATTTACTTTCTGCCCCAAAATTAACCTCCGATTTTAAATTTCCGCAAGAACTATTTTAATGTTACTCATACGCTTCTTAATTGTAGCGCCTCTTCCCATAGCTTTCGGCATTAGCCTTTTAAGAGAAAACGACATATCGACGCTGATTTTAGAAATAATCAGGTTATCTATATCAACCCTTCCTGTACTTGAAGCATTTGCTAACGCTGATTTTAAGAGCTTATATACGGTAAGCGACGATTTTTTTTTTGTAAACTTAAGTATATTAAGAGCGTCATAGACCTTCTTCCCCCGTATCAGGTCAACCACAAGTCTGGCCTTCTGAGGAGAAACCTTAATATATTTTGCTTCAGCTTTAAACTCCATCTTTAACCCCTTTATATTTATTTTGCAGCAGGACGACCGCTGGATTTAACCTTGGCTTTTCTATCCCCTGAATGCATGGTAAAAGTTCTGGTCGGCGAAAATTCGCCAAGCTTATGCCCAACCATATTTTCGCTGACAAATACGGGAATAAATTTTTTACCGTTATGAACGGCAAATGTAAATCCAACCATAGATGGCAAAATAGTAGATCTTCTAGACCAGGTTTTTATAATTTTTTTATCGTTAGTCTCGAATGCCTTTTCCACCTTTTCTATAAGCGATTCATCGGCGAAAGGTCCCTTTTTAATCGATCTGGCCAAAATCAAACTCTCCTTTAATAAATTTTATTTAACTTTTCTTCTAGATATTATGTATTTTGATGTTCTCTTGTTTTTTCTTGTTTTAAAACCTTTAGTAGGAACACCCCACGGGGTAACCGGATGACGCCCGCCGGAAGTTTTTCCCTCTCCTCCGCCGTGCGGATGATCTATCGGATTCATAGCAACGCCTCTAACAGACGGCCTGATTCCTAACCATCTTGACCTGCCTGCTTTTCCAATACTGATATTCTCATGGTCTATATTTCCGATTTGGCCTATTGTGGCGCAACATCCCTCGAGAACCCGCCTGAACTCGCCTGACGGCATTTTAATTTGAGCATATCCGCCGTCTTTCCCCAGAAGCTCGGCATAAGCGCCTGCGCTTCTGACAAGTTTCCCTCCTGAATTAGGCTTTAATTCAACATTATGAATCATCGTGCCGACAGGAATATTGTGCAAAGGAAGACAGTTTCCCGGTTGTATATCCGCCTTTTCCGATGATATAACGCTATCCCCTTTTTTTAATCCGTCGGGACATAATATATACCTTTTCTCGCCATCGATATAATTTAAAAGGGCAATCCTTGCAGACCTATTAGGATCGTACTCTATTTCCGCGACACGCGCCGGAATATCTCTCTTATCCCTTTTAAAATCGATAATCCTGTATCTCTTTTTATGGCCGCCGCCCTGGTGGCGGGTTGTTACCCTTCCATTATTGTTTCTTCCCGAATTTTTCTTATATTTGGATAACAGTTTCTTTTCTGGATAATCCCGCGTAATTTCAGAAAAATCTGAAACAGTTTGAAATCTTCTTCCGCTGGATGTAGGTTTATATTTTTTTAATTGCATTCCTATTGTCTCCCGATTAAGCCTCTAAAGCAGAAATTCTTTGGCCGTCTTTAAGTTTAACATAAGCCTTTTTAAAATTTGATAATTTACCGGTATATTTTCCAACCCGCCTGTATTTACCCCTGTTAATCAGGGTATGAACATTTTCTACTTTCACATTAAAATATTTTTCCACCATATCTTTAATATCTTTTTTATTTGCCTTTTTATTAACATTAAAAACATAGGTATTATTTGTTTCTCTTATCCCCAGACTTTTTTCGGAGAGCAGCGCCTTTTCAATAACGGCATATAATTCTTTCATATCGCAAGATTCCTCTCTAATTCTTCATTGGCTTTTACGCTAATTAATATCTTCTTATACTTAAGTAAATCGATAATATTAATTTCATTTACATTAGTTGCTTTAAAATCAGCAAGATTTCTTGTTGATTTAACAATTTTATCGTTAATATTAGTGGATGGCAATATAACTAACCCCTTTTCGATGCCGAATTTACTAAAAAATTTTACCATTTCTTTAGTTTTAATTTCAGGAATATCAAAATCCTCGATAAAAGTTAGCCGTCCCTCTTTAAAAAGATATGACAACGCAGACTTCACCGCGGCTTTTCTCGCCTTTTTCGGCATATCCTTTTTATAATTTTTCTCATTTTTTGGACCAAAAATGGTTCCGCCGCCCTTCCATAAAGGAGACCTTATCGAACCTGCCCTTGCCCTTCCCGTTCCCTTTTGCTTCCATGGCTTAATCCCGCCACCCGAAACAATTTTTCTGTTTTTGGTGGAAGCCAAACCAAGCCTTTTATTTGCCAGAGTTAATAAAACATATTCTTTTATTAACGCCTCTTTCACGGGATATGAATAAACAATTTCATTCAACTCGATATCCCCGACCTTTTCATTATTTTTGTTTACGACATTTACTTTCTCAGACATTATAAATCCTTCTTAATTTATTAATTAAAGAATTACTTATTCAGTTTTCTTCCCGACTCATCTGCCGCATATATATATAAAATGCCATTGCCTGCACCTGGAACGGAACCCTTGACATACAAAAGATTCTCGGCGGCATCGATTTTTATAACTTTCAAATTTAATACGGAACATTTATCATTCCCCATATGTCCGGGCATTTTTAATCCTTTAAATACTTTCGAAGGAAATGACGATTGGCCTATGGAACCAGGCGCTCTATGAAACATTGAGCCGTGCGTATCCCTGCCGCCTGAAAAGCCCCATCTTTTTACAACCCCCTGATATCCCTTTCCTTTAGTAATCCCGCTAATGGACACCGACTTTGCCTCGTTAAAAACCGAGACATCTATCGTATCGCCTATGTTTAAGGCATCGACATCCGAATCTCTAAATTCCTTCAGTACTTTTAACGGAGATATATTATTTTTTGTAAATTTGCCGAGAACAGGCTTTTTTACCCTATAAGATTTTACTTCTTCAAATCCTAATTGTATGGCATTATATCCGTCGGTTTGTTTATTTTTTTTTGCCACGACCGTACATGGTCCCGCTTTAATGACGGTAACGGGAACAATCATTCCCTCTTCGTTAAACAGCTGCGTCATTCCAATCTTTTTTCCAATCAGTGCTTTTATCATATATAAGGCTCCAACATGAAATTAAATCTGCTTAATATCCACATCGATACCTGCCGAAAGATCCAGCTTCATTAAGGCATCGATAGTAGCTTGATTTGGCTCTAATAAGTCGATAATTCTTTTATGCGTTCTCATTTCGAACTCCTCTCTCGATTTTTTATCTACATGGGGAGACCTTAAAACGCAATATTTATTAATTTTAGTAGGCAGAGGTATCGGACCGCTGACTTTGGAACCGGTGCGTTTTGCCGTTTCGACAATTTCTATAACCGATTGATCTAACAATCTATGGTCATATGCTTTAAGTCTGATTCTTATTTTTTGAATATCCATAATATCCTTTATTTTATATTACCCTTTTTTCTGTTTAAATTACTCTATAACCTCGGTTATAACCCCTGCACCTACAGTATGTCCTCCCTCTCTTATGGCAAACCTTAATTCCTTTTCGGCGGCTATCGGGGTAATGAGTTCTACGCTCATAGAAACATTGTCTCCCGGCATTACCATTTCGACGCCTTCCGGCAGCGTGCAAACCCCTGTAACATCCGTAGTCCTGAAATAGAACTGCGGACGGTAGCCGTTGAAGAACGGGGTATGGCGGCCGCCTTCTTCCTTGGTAAGAACATATGCCTCTACCTTAAACCTCTTATGGGGGGTTATGGAACCGGGTTTGGACAAAACCATGCCCCTTTCCACCTCTTCGCGCTTCTTGCCCCTTAAAAGAACGCCTATGTTGTCGCCTGCCTGTCCTTCGTCCAAGAGCTTCCTGAACATTTCTACGCCTGTTACGACTGTTTTGGATGTCGGAAGTATTCCGACAAGTTCGATTTCATCTCCGACCTTGACTATGCCTCTTTCTACCCTGCCCGTTGCAACGGTTCCCCTTCCCGATATGGAAAATACATCCTCGACCGGCATAAGGAACGGCTTATCTATATCCCTTTTCGGAAGCGGAATATATTCATCGACGGCATTCATAAGGTCAACTATCTTCTGCGTCCATTCGTTATCCGACTCCGCCTCGAGGGCCTTAAGGGCGGAACCCTTTACTACGGGAACAGAGTCCCCGGGAAAGTTATAGGAGGTTAAAAGCTCTCTTACTTCGAGTTCGACAAGCTCGAGAAGTTCGGGGTCGTCCACCATATCGACCTTATTTAAAAATACGACTATATAGGGAACGCCGACCTGACGGGCTAAAAGTATATGCTCCCTCGTCTGGGGCATAGGGCCGTCGGCTGCGGAAACCACAAGTATGGCTCCGTCCATCTGGGCGGCGCCGGTAATCATATTCTTAACATAGTCGGCGTGTCCCGGACAGTCGACATGGGCATAGTGCCTTTTATCGGTAGAATATTCGACATGGGATGTGGCAATCGTAATACCCCTTTCCTTTTCTTCGGGCGCATTATCAATCTGGTCATACGATTTAAAGGAAGCCTGGCCTTTTCTCGAAAGAACCTTTGTAATAGCGGCGGTTAATGTGGTCTTGCCATGGTCAACATGACCTATCGTGCCTATATTGACATGCGGCTTTGATCTGTCAAATTTCTCTTTGGACATTTAGTTCCTCCTGATTGTATCTATTTACCTTGCGATTTAGCGATAATTTCATCGGATATAACTTTTGGCACCTGTTCATATTTAAGAAATTCCATGGTATAATTGGCCCTGCCTTGTGTTTTAGATCTTAAATCGGTAGAATAACCAAACATTTCGGCTAAAGGAACCTCTGCATTTATGACCTGAATTCCTCCTCTTGATTCTAAATTAATAATCTTTCCTCTTCTTGAATTTAAATCCCCTATTACATCGCCCATAAATTCTTCGGGAACTAAAACCTCAACTTTCATTATCGGCTCAAGAAGCGCAGGGGAAGCCTTTTTAGCGCCGTCCTTAAATGCCATTGAAGCAGCAATCTTAAATGCCATTTCTGAAGAGTCAACCTCATGAAAAGACCCGTCATATACGGAAGCCTTAATATCGACCACAGGATAACCGGCCAAAACCCCGCTTGTTAAAGCCTCTGCAATACCTTTATTGATAGCAGGTATATATTCTGTGGGAATAACGCCGCCTTTTATTTTATTAACAAATTCATAACCTGCGCCTTTTCCGAGAGGCTCAAGCTCAAGCCATACATGGCCATATTGGCCTCGGCCGCCTGATTGTCTGATAAACTTGCCTTCCGATTGAACTTTTTTATTTATTGTTTCTTTGTACGCAACCTGAGGTTTGCCTACATTTGCATCGACCTTAAATTCTCTTGTTAATCTATCGACTATTATTTCAAGATGAAGCTCGCCCATACCCGAAATTATAGTCTGCCCTGTTTCTAAATCGGTTTTAACCCTAAAAGACGGATCTTCTACTGTTAATTTTTGCAGCGACAGTCCTAATTTTTCTTGATCCGCTTTAGTCTTCGGTTCGATAGCGACGGATATAACCGGATCGGGAAATTCCATCGATTCAAGAACTATCGGATGGGAATCATCGCAAAGGGTGTCCCCCGTAATAGTGCTTCTTAACCCGACGGCAGCGGCAATATCCCCTGCATGAACCTCTTTTACTTCCTCCTTTTTATTTGCGTGCATCCTTAAAAGCCTTCCAATTCTTTCTTTGGAATCCTTAACAGAATTATAAACATACGACCCCGAAGAAAGGACGCCTGAGTAAACCCTGATATATGTCAGCTGGCCTGTATAAGGATCCGATGCAATTTTAAAGGCTAACGCCGAAAAAGGCTCGTCATCGGAGGCATGCCTCGTTTCTTCTTTTTCTGTTTTAGGATTTATACCCTTAATAGGCGGCACTTCCACAGGAGAAGGCAGGTAGTCGATTACGGCATCCAGCAACGGTTGCACGCCTTTATTTTTAAATGCCGACCCGCAAAATACGGGAACAAGCTTAAACTCTAGCGTTGCTTTCCTTATCGCTTTTTTAGCTAAATTAATATCGATATCTTCGCCCGCTAAATATTTTTCCATCAGGGCGTCATCAAAATCGCACGCCTTTTCAATAAATTCGTCATGATATTTTTTTGATTCTTCAAAATAGTCCTGGGGAATATCTATTGCGTCATACTCTGCCCCGAGGCTTTCATTCTTATAAACAAATGCTTTCATTGTAGCAACATCGATAATACCTTTAAAATTATCTTCAAGACCCAGCGGAATTTGCATAACAACGGGTGTTGAATTAAGTCTTTTCCTGATCATATCCACGCATCTAAAAAAATTTGCGCCGGTTCTGTCCATCTTATTCACGAAACATATTCTTGGCACTTTATATTTATCGGCTTGCCTCCAAACTGTCTCGGATTGCGGTTCGACTCCTGCGACACCGTCAAATACGGCTACTGCTCCATCCAAAACCCTTAAGGATCTTTCTACCTCTATTGTAAAATCAACATGCCCCGGGGTATCTATTATATTTATCCTGTTGTTTTTCCAAAAACATGTGGTAGCAGCAGATGTGATTGTTATTCCTCTTTCCTGCTCCTGCTCCATCCAATCCATCGTGGCCGTTCCATCGTGAACCTCGCCAATTTTGTAGTTGACCCCCGTGTAATACAAAATCCTTTCGGTAGTTGTGGTTTTACCTGCGTCAATATGTGCCATAATGCCTATATTTCTTGTTTTTTCTAAAGGTATTTTATCTGCCATTTAGCCCTCTTATTACCATTTAAAATGTGCAAAAGCCTTATTCGCTTCAGCCATTTTAAATGTATCCTCCTTCTTTTTAATTGAACTTCCCCTGTTGTTTGCGGCATCCAATATTTCAAGGGCTAAATTCTCTTCCATGGATTTTTCGCTTCTTGCTCTGGCATATCCTATAATCCATCTTATTGCTAAGTATAATCTTCTATCGCTTCTTACCTCGACAGGGACTTGATAGTTAGAACCTCCTATCCTTCTGGCCTTTACTTCAAGAACAGGTTTAACATTGTCAATAGCCTGCCTAAAAATCTTAAGACCGTCATCTTTAGTCTTTTCATGGATTATATCAAGCGATTTATAGAATATTTTTTCACTCACGCTCTTTTTTCCGTTATACATAAGTTTATTTATAAACTTTTGCACAACCTTATCATTGAACTTTGGGTCGCTTTCGATAACCCTTTTAACAGCCCTTTTTCTCCGAGACAATTTTAACTCCTCACTTTATATACTATTATTTAGTTCTTTTAGCCCCATATTTGGATCTGCTTTGTTTTCTTCCGTTTACGCCGACGCAGTCAAGAGTCCCTCTAATTATGTGATACCTTACGCCCGGCAAATCTTTAACCCTTCCGCCCCTTATCAATACTACCGAGTGTTCCTGCAAATTATGTCCCTCTCCTGGAATGTACGAAGTTACCTCCATGCCGTTGGTTAACTTAACCCTCGCAACCTTACGAAGCGCTGAGTTAGGTTTTTTTGGGGTGGTGGTATAAACCCTAACACAAACTCCCCTTTTTTGAGGAGATCCTTTTAGGGCAGGGGAAGAGGTTTTCTTTAATACCTTCTTTCTCGCACTCCTGATTAATTGATTTACGGTTGGCACAATATCTCCTTAGCTAACTAAATTATTAAATTATATTTTTAAAAATTAAATACTTTTAACCTTATCGGTTTTCCTAAAACAATTTATGGAATTATTTATGGAATTTTAGATTCTAATATTTAATTACTTTTTTGTCAAGATTTTTTTGCATTTCCAATTAAAAAATTATACTACCTCGACATCAAGGGCTAAATACTTCGTGGAGCCGGTACCCGCAGGTATAAGCCTTCCCATAATAACATTTTCCTTAAGTCCTCTCAAATGGTCTATTTTACCATGAATAGCCGCTTCGGTCAGGACCTTTGTGGTTTCCTGGAATGATGCGGCAGAAATAAAGCTTTCGGTACTTAACGAGGCTTTGGTTATACCCATTAATTCAGGCTCGGCTATGGCAGGATTTCCGCCTTCATTTATAATCCGTTCATTTTCTGCATCGAACAAATTTTTATCCACAACTTCATCCTCAAGGAATCTGGAACTTCCTGCATTTTTAATTCTTACATTTTTTAGCATCTGTCTTACTATAACTTCGATATGCTTATCATTTATTTTAACGCCTTGAAGTCTGTAAACCTCTTGAATTTCATCGACTAAAAATTTTGCGAGTTCTTTTTCTCCGAGAACTCTTAAAATATCGTGTGGATTAGGCGAACCATCCATTAAGGGCTCGCCGGCCTTAACATAATCCCCCTCATGAACGCTGACAAGTTTCCCCTTAGGAATTAAGTATTCTCTCGGCTCTCCGTTTACGGGTTCGATAATAACCCGTCTTTTACCCTTAAAATCCCGTCCAAAAGATATTTTGCCGCTTATCTCGGTTATAACAGCCCATTCCTTCGGCTTTCTGGCTTCAAACAGCTCCACCACTTTCGGCAAACCGCCTGTAATATCCTTAGTTTTAGTAGTCTCTCTCGGAATTCTTGCAATTATATCTCCTGCATAAACTTCATCCCCGTCTTGAACGGACAAATGCGACCCTATAGGCATCAAATAAGACTTTTCCTGATTAGCCGACTTAATAATTATTTTTGGCCTTAATGTTTGATCTTTAGGTTCGATGATAACCTTCCTCGATAAGCCGGATGTTTCATCGACCTGCTCCTGCATAGTTTCATTTTCTCTTATATCATCGAATCTTACTTTTCCGGAGATATCCGCAATTATCGGGTTAATGTATGAATCCCAATCGGCTAAAAGAGTATTTTTCTTAACCTTGGAATCGGGTTCAACTTTTATTTTCGAACCGTAAGTCAATTGAATTTTTTCTAATTCTCTTCCTAAGTCGTCTAAGATAACGATTTCGCCGTTTTTGTTCATAACAACATATTCATTATCTCTATTTTTAATAATATTAAGGTTATTAAATTTAACAATACCGTCATATTTATTTTCGATACTTGTCTGTTCCGATCTTCTTGAAGCAGTGCCTCCCACATGGAATGTTCTCATCGTCAGCTGCGTTCCGGGCTCGCCAATCGATTGCGCCGCCATAACGCCGATAGATTCCCCTATATTTACCAAATGGCCTCTGGCCAGGTCTCTTCCATAGCATTTTACGCACACGCCCTTTTGAGTCTTGCAAGTTAAAACGGATCTTATTTTAACGCTCTCTATGTGTGCATTTTCTATCAGCGATTGATGGGATTCCTGAATTTCCTCGTTGGCTTTGACAATCAGGCTGCCCGTAAACGGATCTATAATATCCTCCAAAGCAACCCTCCCCAGTATTCGATCTTCTATCGGTTCGATTACATCGCCGCTTTCTACTAAAGTCGAGACCACTATCCCGTCCATTGTATGACAATCATGTTCGGTTATGATAGTATCCTGGGCAACATCGACTAATCTTCTCGTTAAATAACCTGAATTAGCCGTTTTTAAGGCTGTATCCGCCAACCCCTTTCTTGCTCCGTGAGTAGAAATGAAATACTGCAGAACGGTAAGCCCTTCTCTAAAATTTGCAGTGATAGGCGTTTCGATAATTTCTCCCGAAGGCTTTGCCATTAATCCCCTCATTCCTGCAAGCTGCCTTATTTGCGCCTCGGAGCCTCTGGAACCTGAGTCCGCCATCATAAAAATAGAATTAAAGCTTTTCCCCGTAATTTTCTTGTTTTTTGTACCCCCTGAATATTCCTGCGTACCCAATTGATTCATCATAGCCATGGCAATTTCATCCGTAGCATTTGCCCATGTGTCAACAACTTTGTTGTACCGCTCTCCGTTTGTTATAAGGCCTTCTTTATAGCTATTTTCTATCTCTTCCACTTTTGCCGTAGCTTCTTTGATAACATTAATTTTTGCAGGCGGCACCTCCATATCGCTTATGCAAATGGATATGCCTGATTTGGTAGAGTATTCGTAACCTATCGACTTTAGCTTATCCGCCAGTATAACGGTCTTTTTCGGGCCGCATATCCTGAAGGCATAATCTATTAAGTTCGTAATTTCCTTTTTGGACATAAGTGTATTTACAAACGAAAAATCTATTTCACGCGGCATTATTTCATAAAGTATGACCCTTCCAACGGTTGTCGTCTCGATTTTATCATTAATCTTTACTTTTATGCGGGCATGCAAGCTCACAAACCCGTTGTCATAAGCAAATTTAACCTCATCGGGATTGGAAAATATCTTATCCTCTCCTTTTGCGAACGGGATCTCTCTCGTCATGTAATATAAGCCGAGCACTATGTCCTGAGAAGGAACTATAATCGGCTTTCCGCTTGCCGGCGAAAGTATATTATTGGTTGCCATCATCAAAACCCTTGCTTCAACCTGAGCCTCTATCGAAAGCGGAACATGGACAGCCATTTGATCTCCATCGAAATCCGCGTTAAATGCCGCGCAGACTAACGGATGCAAATGAATTGCCTTCCCTTCGACTAATACGGGTTCAAATGCTTGTATCCCCAGCCTATGAAGGGTTGGAGCCCTGTTTAGCAATACGGGATGCTCTTTAATTACCTCTTCTAAAACATCAAAAACCTCCGGCGCCTCTTTATCGACCAATTTTTTTGTGGTCTTAAGCGTATCGGTTACACCCTTTTGCAATAGCTTATGAAAAATAAACGGTTTAAAAAGTTCTATGGCCATTTTTTTAGGCAAACCGCATTGATGAAGTTTTAACTCTGGTCCTACGACTATAACCGACCTTCCGGAGTAATCCACTCTCTTGCCCAACAGATTAAGCCTGAATCTTCCTGTTTTTCCCTTTAGCATCTCGCTTAAGGACTTAAGCGGCCGTCTATTGGAGCCCATTATTACGCGGCCGCGCCGTCCATTATCAAAGAGCGCATCCACCGCTTCCTGGAGCATCCTTTTTTCATTTTTAATAATTATATCAGGGGCAGAAAGTTCTATAAGTTTTTTTAATCTGTTATTTCTATTTATAACTCTCCTGTATAAATCATTTAAGTCGGAGCTCGCAAATCTTCCGCCTTCAAGCGGAACCAAAGGGCGCAAATCAGGGGGAATAACGGGAATTACATCTAAAATCATCCATTCAGGTCTATTTCCTGATGTTTTAAACGCCTCAATTAGTTTTAATTGTTTTGCAAGTTTTTTCTTTTTAATGCCGTTCGGCAAATCTTTTATCTCTTCTTTTAGATTTTTAGATAAGGAATTGAGGTCGATTCCTTTAAGAAGTTCTTTTAAGGCTTCAGCGCCGATACCCGCCTTAAAATTATACCCCTCCTTTTGAATTTTTTGATAATTTTCCTCTGTTATAATATCTTTATATTTTAATCCAATTTTTGATGCATCACCCGGTTCTATAACAACATAAGACTCAAAATAAAGGACCTTTTCGATATCCTTAAGGGTCATATCAAGAATGCTTCCAATTCTTGAAGGCAGACTTTTAAAAAACCATATATGCGCCACGGGGGAAGCAAGTTCAATGTGCCCGAGCCTTTCTCTTCTAACTTTGGATGAAATAACTTCTACGCCGCACTTTTCGCACACTATGCCGCGATGCTTCATTCTTTTGTATTTTCCGCAATTGCATTCATAATCCTTGATCGGGCCAAAAATTCTAGCGCAAAAAAGTCCGTCCCGTTCCGGTTTTAATGTTCTATAGTTTATAGTTTCCGGTTTTTTGACCTCTCCATGCGACCATTTTTTTATTGTTTCAGGAGACGCGATTCCCAGCCTGATAGAATTAAAGCTTAGCGGATCTTTAATCCCCTCCCTGTCATTCAAAAAGAAATCTCTTTTATTTTTACCGTCAAATAATTTTTCAAGGTTTGGCTCCTTTTCCTCAATCTGAACCATATCTTCTTCGTCTTCGGAAATATCATTCAGGCTAATCGTAAGGGTGGCATCCTTATTGTCATTACTATAATTATCTATATCGTCATCAATTGACATTTTCTCCCTCCTTTAACAACTCGACATTCAGGCATAGACTCTGCAACTCTTTAATAAGAACATTAAACGACTCAGGAAGCCCTACCTTAAAAGATGTATTCCCTTTTACAATCGCTTCATACATTCTTGTCCTTCCGACGGAATCATCCGATTTAACCGTAAGAAACTCTTGAAGAGTATGAGCGGCTCCATAGGCCTCCATTGCCCATACCTCCATTTCTCCCAATCTCTGTCCTCCAAACTGCGCTTTTCCGCCTAACGGCTGCTGAGTTACCAATGAATAAGGACCTGTTGACCTCGCATGTATCTTATCATCGACTAAATGATGGAGTTTAAGCATATACATTATGCCGACGGTAACCTTCCTGTCGAACGGTTCACCCGATCTCCCGTCATAAAGCGTAACCTGTCCCGTTTCTTCTACGCCCGAAAGTTTAAGGTAATTCCTAATTTCGCTTTCTTTTGCCCCGTCAAAAATAGGGGTTGCCATATAAACCCCGTTCTTATATTTTTTTGCAAGTTCTATGACCTCATCTCCATTTAATCCTTTAATAAATTGAACCATCGTAGGGTCGTTAAAAATCGCCAATAATTTTTCTCTAACCTTTTCCGGACCAAAATTTTCTTCTATAATCTTATTGATTTGAATACCTAAATTATGCGCAGCCCAACCCAGATGAACCTCTAAAATTTGTCCGACATTCATTCTGGAAGGAACCCCAAGAGGGTTTAGCACCATATCGACTATCCTTCCGTCTTTCATAAACGGCATATCGTTAAGGGGCAGTATTCTGGAAACCACGCCCTTATTTCCGTGTCTTCCCGCCATTTTATCCCCTACGGATAATCTTCTTTTAATAGCAATATAAACCTTTATCGTTTTAAGAACGCCAGGGGGAAGTTCATCGCCTCTTTGCATTCTTGTGATTTTATCCTCGTAAAATCCTTTCAAAAGGTCGATATCTTCTAATGATTCATCGTCTATCTTTTTTAATTTATCATATATATTTTTAGCATTGCCCTCAAATTCTATATTAAAAATATCGTCTCTGGTAAGCTTGGAAACTATATTTTCCGTCAATATATCCCCTTTTTTAAGGTACACAGGCTTATGTCCAGATGAAAGTGCCGTATTTGAACCGCATTTTTTATTTTGTACCACTCCGCGCATCTTCTCAAGGGCGTTATCCGAAATAGACAATATCTTATCGTCCAATTCCGCAATAAGATTTGCTACCTCGCTGTCTTCAATCTCCTTTGCCCTAAAGTCTTTTTCAATGCCCTTTCTCGAAAATACCCTGACATCGACAACGACGCCGGAAACACCCGGAGGAACCCTTAATGATGTATCTTTAACTTCCTTTGCCTTTTCCCCGAATATAGCTCTTAAAAGTTTTTCTTCGGGCGTAAGAACCGTTTCCCCTTTCGGGGTAACCTTGCCCGCCAATATATCCTGAGCTTTAACCTCCGCGCCTATTCTGATAATCCCGTTTTCATCCAAATTTCTTAAGGCATCTTCGCCTACATTAGGAATATCTGAAGTAATTTCCTCCTTGCCTGATTTTGTTTCCCTGCATGCTACTTCAAATTCTTCTATATGGATAGATGTAAACGCATCTTCATGTAATAATTTTTCGCTTATTAATATCGAATCCTCAAAGTTATAGCCGTTCCAAGGCATAAACGAAACCAGGACATTATGCCCGAGAGCCAACTCTCCGTCTTTTGTCGATGCGCCGTCCGCAATAATTTGTCCGGCAATAACCCTGTCCCCCGCCTTAACCAACGGTCTTTGATTTAAACATGTATTTTGATTCGATCTTTGAAATTTTACAAGGTTATAAATAGAGACAGGATCATTATCTTCTTTGCTTTCGGTTAATTCACCGTCACGATTTATATAAATCTTTGTCGAATCTACATAACTGACTATGCCGTTATGTTCCGCTACGACACAAACACCCGAGTCTTTTGCCACAATTTTTTCGATACCTGTTCCGATAATCGGAGGATCGGGCATTAATAACGGTACGCCCTGCCTTTGCATATTGGAACCCATTAAAGCACGGTTAGCATCGTCATGCTCCAAAAATGGGATTAACGAGGTAGCAACCGAAACAAGCTGCATTGGGGAAACATCGATGTAATCGACCTCATTTGGGTAAACCATCACCGTTTCTCCGCTTCTCCTGACAGGAATCAATTCATTTACAAGATAGCCGTTTTTGTCTATTTCCGCATTAGCCTGGGCTATAACATATTTTTCCTCTTCCATAGCCGTCAGAAAATCAACATCGTCGGTTACCATAGCGCCTTTCTCCGCGACCTTAACTTTTCGGTAAGGGGTCTCAATAAACCCATATTCATTGACTCTTGCATAAGAAGATAGAGAGGCTATAAGTCCGATATTCGGCCCTTCAGGTGTTTCGATAGGACAAATCCTGCCGTAATGGGTTGGATGAACATCCCTGACTTCAAATCCTGCCCTTTCCCTTGTCAGGCCGCCGGGTCCAAGCGCAGAAAGACGTCTCTTATGAGTGATTTCGGAAAGCGGATTCGTTTGATCCATAAATTGGGACAACTGGCTTCTTCCAAAAAATTCTTTTATCAGCGAATTAACGGGCTTAGGATTAATAAGGTCATTGGGCATTAAAGAGTCAAGTTTTTGCGTGGTCATTCTCTCCTTAATGGCCCTTTCCATTCTTACGAGACCTATTCTAAATTGATTTTCCAGTAACTCTCCCACAGCTTTTACCCTTCTGTTTCCAAGATGGTCGATATCGTCTATTATTCCTCTGCCGTCTTTGAGCTCCATTAAATATTTTAAGACATTTAGAATATCGTCCGGAAACAATACCCTGTCGTCAAGGCTTTTATTCAGATTCAATTTATTATTTATTTTAAGCCTTCCGACCTCGGACAAATCATATCTCTCAGGGTTAAAAAACATATTTTCGAAATAGGATGTTGCGGATATAAGGTTCGGCGGATCTCCTGGTCTCATTCTCTTGTAAATATCGATAACGGCATCATCCTTAGAATTTATTTTATCGGCCAATATCGTATCTAATATCGAGGAAGATACATTTATATTATCAATGAAATAGACGCTAAACTCATTTATGCCAAGATTTTTGAAAACCTCTAAAAGATTGGATGTTACGGGTTGAACCGATTTGGCAATAGTCTCTCCATCCTTTGCAACATCTTTCGTAAGGTACTTCCCTATAACTTCGGATTCATCGCAAGGCAAAAACTCAACCCCTGCTTCTTCAAGTTTATCTATTAAGAGTTTTGTTATTCTTCTGTTTTTCTTGATTAAAACTTCTTTTGTTTTCGGGTTAATAATGTCTTCGCTTGCCCTTGTCTGCGTCAGAAAATCCTTCGGCATTCTCCTGAAATATTTCCCGTTAATGAGCTTAAATACTTCATGTTGATAAAAACTGCCAAGAATATCGTCTCTTGAATATCCCACCGCTTTAAGCAAAATAGTCGCAGGGAATTTTCTTTTTCTGTCTATTCTGGCAAAAATCATGTCCCTCTGGTCGAATTCAAAATCCAGCCATGACCCCCTGTAAGGTATAACCCTCGCAGTATAAAAAGGTCTTCCCTGGGTATGGCTTCTTATCTTGTCATTATCGTAGAAAACCCCGGGAGACCTTTGCAACTGGCTTACGATTACCCTTTCGATTCCGTTAATAATAAAAGATCCATTTTGGGTCATTAGCGGTATTTCACCAAAATATACTTCTTGTTCCTTGATATCCTTAATTTCTCTTTGCACATTTTTCCCGTTCAAATCGGAATCAAGTTCAAAGGTCACAAGGTCAAAAAGGACTTTCAGGGATGCGCTATAAGTCAGTCCCTTCTGTTTACATTCGAAAATGCTATATTTTGGTTCGCCGATAGTGTAGCCCATAAATTCTAAAGAAAAATTTTTACTTAACCCTTCTATGGGAAAAACAGATTTAAAAACTCCTTGAAGCCCGTTATTCGCTCTTTTATCTTGAGGTATATCCTTTTGCAGAAATCTCTCATAAGACTTTCTTTGAACTTCAAGAAGGTTAGGGGTATTTATTACCCTTTTAATTCTGGAAAAATCCTTTCTTAAAATTATGGGAACACTGCCTTCCAAATTAAATTGCAATTTTGTTTTTGCCATTTATGATTTAAACTCCCGTCTTAACTCACTTAAATATAATATATTTTATTTATTTAACCGAAACTTTAGCGCCAACTTCTTCAAGCTTTGCTCTCATTTTATCGGCTTCTTCCTTATTAACGGCATTTTTTAAAGGTTTCGGAGCGCCGTCAACAAGATCTTTCGCCTCCTTTAACCCTAAGCTTGTCAGCTCCCTTACGACTTTAATAACCTGAATTTTATTTGCACCTGCATTCTCAAGAATGACATCAAATTCGGTTTTTTCTTCAGCTTGGGCAGGAGCCGCTTCAGCCTTTGCTCCTCCGGCCGGGGCAGCCATGGCAAATTGGTCGGCCTTGACTCCAAATTTTTCTTCTATCTCTTTAATAAGATCATTCAATTCGATTACAGAAACATTTTCAATGTAGCTTAATACATCATCTTTAGTTACAGCCATTATTATTTCCTCCGATATTTAAAATATAATTTTAAAATTAAATAAAAAAATTTGTCATTTCAAAAGAAGCGCCGAATCCATATAACATAAGGTAAATTTATTATGCAGATTTTTTAGCTTCCACAGCTTGAAGAATTCTTATTAAATTTACGACAGGCGCTCTAAGCGTAAAAACAAGGCGTACTTCAGGAGATTTTATAACAGAAATAAATCTCGATATTAAAATATCCTTGGAAGGCAAAGTCGCAAGAGTGGTAATTCTACTCTTATCCAATATCGTCTGGTAATATCCTGCTTTAATCTCGATATTTTCAGGATTTTCCTGCGCAAACTTTAAAAGCGCTTTTGAGCTTGCCATTGGGTCATTTGTAAAAATCAAGAAATTAGGGCCTTCGAGATGACCGGAAATGGCTTCCGCATACGTTTGCTTAAACGCTATGCGGCTTAAAGTATTTTTGAATACTTTAAGAAGGGCGCCATGGCTTCGCATCTCTTTCCTTAATAGACTGAATTTTTCGACATTAAGCCCATGGTATTTACTTATAAAAATACCCTGACTATTATTAAGATTCTGTTTTAAAAATTCAATCTCTTGATTTTTTTTCTCTTTTTTCAATTTTTTCTCCCCTCCTTTCTTTTAAATTTTCTCTTACGATTTTGTCAATACAACAATATAAGAGCAATTAAAAGAAAATCAGGTTGATAATGCCCTTTTTTTGTCTATGGCAGGATTTATAAACCTGCCGTCATTGACAAACTTAAATAATTTATTACATTATTTCGTTTCTAAGTTTAATGATATCTAAATGAACACCCGGCCCCATCGTGGATGAAAGAGAAATCTTTTTGATATATACGCCTTTGCTGGAAGCCGGTTTCAGCCGGTTTATAGTTTCGATAAGCGCCATAAAATTATCCTTAAGTTTTAATGACCCAAAAGAAACCTTTCCTAAGGATGCGTGTAAAATACCGCTTTTTTCGGCTTTAAACTCTATCTTACCCTCTTTAAGCTCTTTTACAACTTTCCCTACATCAAAAGTGACTGTCCCAACTTTTGGATTGGGCATTAAGCCCCTTGGACCTAATATTTTACCAAGCTTGCCGACACTTGCCATCATATCGGGGGTCGCAACGACCCTGTTGAAATCCATAAACCCTTGCTGTACCTTAGTTATCATGTCTTCCTGTCCGACATAATCCGCTCCGGCCGTCAATGCCTCCCTCTCCTTTTCCCCTTTTGCAAAAACAAGAATTTTAACCTCTTTCCCCGTTCCGTGAGGTAAAAGCACAGACCCTCTAACCTGCTGATCATTTTTCTTCACATCTATGCCGAGATTTATTGCAATATCAACCGACTCGTCAAATTTTACATAATGCGAATCTACGACGGCATTGAATGCCTCATCTATCGTATAATTCTTATTTTTATCTATACCCAATTTTTTAGAAGCTTCTAAATATTTTTTTCCTCTCAGTGTCATTCTGACATATCCTCCTTTAATCTATGACATCTATACCCATGCTTCGGGCTGTTCCTTCAATAGTTTTAACAGCCTGCTCAAGTTCATTAGCATTAAGATCCTGCATTTTAGTTTTTGCAATTTCTCTTACTTTAGTTCTGTTTATAGTCGCAACTTTATTTTTATTTGGTTGATTCGAACCCTTTTCTATACCGGAAGCCTGCTTTAGCAAAATGGAAGCTGGCGGAGTTTTTAAAATAAAATCAAACGACCTATCGGCGTATATGGTTAAAACAACAGGTATAACGGTTCCTTCCTGCGATTTTGTCCGTTCATTGAATTGTTTGCAAAATTCCATTATATTAACACCGTGCTGACCTAACGCAGGTCCGACAGGAGGAGCGGGGTTAGCTTTTCCGCCCACGATTTGCAATTTAACCAAAGCTTGAATTTTTTTTACAGCCATAATCTTTTTCCTCTGTTATTAAATCTTAATATATCTATAATTAATTATATAATAATTTTATATTAACTAATTTCTCTCAACCTGCGTAAAATCTAATTCTACCGGGGTAGCCCTGCCGAAAATGGAAACAAGAACCTCGAGCTTGCTCTTATCAGGCTTTATATCGTCTATTGTTCCATTAAACCCTGAGAATGGCCCCTCCGTGATTTTGACGATATCGCCCTTAGAAAACTCAATTTTTGCCTTCGGCCTTTTGATTCCCTCGGTTATTTGAGCTATTATCTTATCCATCTCGGATTCATCGACCGCCATAGGATTTAATTGGTCTCCGACAAAGCCTGTAACCTTTGGAGTTCCTTTAAGCAAATGCCATGAATCGGTATTTACATTCATATTTACAAAAATGTAACCCGGAAAAAACTTTCTTTTAACCTTTTTTTTTCCGCCTTTTACATTTTTTTCTATAACATCTTCCTTTGGGATAATAATATCGCCAAAATACTTTTTTAGCCCGCTCGATGCAATTCTCTCTTCAAGGGCTAACTTCACATGGTCTTCAAAGCCGGAGTAGGTATGAACGGCATACCATTTTTTCTGGATACCGTCATCGTTCAAGGTATCTACATTTACATTAGCATCGCTGGAATCTACGGCATGATTTTCGGTTATTTTTTCGTCATCCATCATTTTTAATATCTAAAACCTTTTTTATGTAAAACTCTAAGATTATTTTAATTTACTTATTTTTTCTTATTCTCTTATTCTATATAATATGGAAAAAATAAGAAAAAACTTTAGCAAAAAGCATATCGATAAGACCAAGAAAAGCGGTCACAAGTACTATAAAAATAACTACGACATATGTGGTCTTTGTAGCCTTATCTTTATCAGGCCATATAATTTTGCCAAGCTCCGATCTTACTTCATATAAATATTGCTTCGCTTTTTTTATAAACTCCGAAACAGGATTGCTTACCATCTTTACATATCCCAAAATAGTATTTTCTCTCATTTTATATTCGCATAATGGCAGGCCAGGAGGGATTCGAACCCCCAACACTCGGATTTGGAGTCCGACGCTCTAGCCGTTGGAGCTACTGGCCTATTTAAAAAATTATTATTATTTTGTTTCCTTATGTATAGTATGAGTCTTGCAAAACTTGCAATACTTTTTTAAATTTAATTTTTCCGTGGTAAGTTTTTTATTTTTGGTGGTTGTATAATTTCTCTGTTTGCATTCGCTGCATGCAAGCGTTATTATTTCTCTCATTATTTATTTATTACCTCTTTTTTACGATGGGGACAGACTTAAGCCTGTCCCTTTTCTAAATTGTTTAAATTACTCTATAACCTCGGTTATAACCCCTGCACCTACAGTATGTCCTCCCTCTCTTATGGCAAACCTTAATTCCTTTTCGGCGGCTATCGGGGTAATGAGTTCTACGCTCATAGAAACATTGTCTCCCGGCATTACCATTTCGACGCCTTCCGGCAGCGTGCAAACCCCTGTAACATCCGTAGTCCTGAAATAGAACTGCGGACGGTAGCCGTTGAAGAACGGGGTATGGCGGCCGCCTTCTTCCTTGGTAAGAACATATGCCTCTACCTTAAACCTCTTATGGGGGGTTATGGAACCGGGTTTGGACAAAACCATGCCCCTTTCCACCTCTTCGCGCTTCTTGCCCCTTAAAAGAACGCCTATGTTGTCGCCTGCCTGTCCTTCGTCCAAGAGCTTCCTGAACATTTCTACGCCTGTTACGACTGTTTTGGATGTCGGAAGTATTCCGACAAGTTCGATTTCATCTCCGACCTTGACTATGCCTCTTTCTACCCTGCCCGTTGCAACGGTTCCCCTTCCCGATATGGAAAATACATCCTCGACCGGCATAAGGAACGGCTTATCTATATCCCTTTTCGGAAGCGGAATATATTCATCGACGGCATTCATAAGGTCAACTATCTTCTGCGTCCATTCGTTATCCGACTCCGCCTCGAGGGCCTTAAGGGCGGAACCCTTTACTACGGGAACAGAGTCCCCGGGAAAGTTATAGGAGGTTAAAAGCTCTCTTACTTCGAGTTCGACAAGCTCGAGAAGTTCGGGGTCGTCCACCATATCGACCTTATTTAAAAATACGACTATATAGGGAACGCCGACCTGACGGGCTAAAAGTATATGCTCCCTCGTCTGGGGCATAGGGCCGTCGGCTGCGGAAACCACAAGTATGGCTCCGTCCATCTGGGCGGCGCCGGTAATCATATTCTTAACATAGTCGGCGTGTCCCGGACAGTCGACATGGGCATAGTGCCTTTTATCGGTAGAATATTCGACATGGGATGTGGCAATCGTAATACCCCTTTCCTTTTCTTCGGGCGCATTATCAATCTGGTCATACGATTTAAAGGAAGCCTGGCCTTTTCTCGAAAGAACCTTTGTAATAGCGGCGGTTAATGTGGTCTTGCCATGGTCAACATGACCTATCGTGCCTATATTGACATGCGGCTTTGATCTGTCAAATTTCTCTTTGGACATTTAGTTCCTCCTGTAAAAATTATTTATTATAATTTATAATTTGTGGAGCCCATGATCGGGATTGAACCGATGGCCTCTTCCTTACCAAGGAAGTGCTCCACCACTGAGCTACATGGGCATAAGTTATAGTTATAATATGGAGCGGGAAACGGGATTCGAACCCGCGACCCTCAGCTTGGAAGGCTGACGCTCTAGCCAACTGAGCTATTCCCGCAATGAAAAACCTCTTTTCTTAAATAATTTTAATATAATACCTTAATATAATACTGGTAATATAATACTGGTGGAGAGGGGAGGATTCGAACCTCCGTAGACTCGCGCCGACAGATTTACAGTCTGTTCCCTTTAGCCGCTCGGGCACCTCTCCGCTTTCCTTTTAAATTATGGAGCTGGCGATGGGAATCGAACCCGCAACCTGCTGATTACAAATCAGCTGCTCTACCATTGAGCTACGCCAGCTTAGCCTTTTCTTCGCAAAATACCCAATAATACCCAATTTAAGTTTAGAAACCTTAATCTTATCAAAAAATTAAATTAATTGTCAACATCTTTTTTAGCCCCAAATCCCGATTTAGAAATTTATTTTCTGGATTCCTGCTTTCGCAGGAATGACTTTGAGAGGATTTATTGTTTCACCCGTTGGGTGTCATTCCTGCGAAAGCAGGAATCCAGATTTACTTAACATTGGAATATATAAATATTTTCTAAATCGGGATTTGGATTAACCCCTATACTGCAATAGAAATTTATTTCCTATATTACATTATCCAACATTACGATGCCTAAATAGTTTCTAATATAGGATTTGGGTTAATATTATAGGTTGTTAAAAGAATTTATTGGCGATATAATAATTAAATTATACTATAATTTTTAAAATATGAGAAAATCAAAATCACTTAGAGCCCTAAAGACTAAAAATGCCGAAGCGGTTTTTGTATTCATTTTTATTTTACTCGCAAATTTAATCTTTTTCACTAAAATATCTTATGCAAATACAAAGACAAATAATAAAAATCTAAAAGCGGGCATCGGTCTTGGAATATCAAACACGACGGGAACGATTCCGTCATTTAATATAAATACGCGGGACTACCTAAAATACAAAAACTACCCATGGCATCATAAACTCAGGTTTGTTTACAATTACATAACAGAATATAGCCAGCTCAGTTATTTAAGGCTTATTACGCAAGAAAATTCATCTTATTATTTCAACAAAACTTCCTACATGTTTGCCGATGAAAGATTCGATAGGAATATTGTTACCGGATTCGGATACAGAATATACGAAAATATCGGCTACGGTAAAAAGTTTATTATTTCTAAAAATATGAATGCGTCCATAGAATTAGCGCCGGGATTAAGGCAGGAAAAAATTATCGGCGGTCCGTATTTTGGATCTGTTACGACAATGATTAGAGCGAAGTATCATTGGAAATTAAATAAAGGTGTCAAGTTTAAAGAGGAAATCACGGCATATCTCGCAAACAAAGGCGGCTCTTTTTACGAATCTTTAACTAAATTGAGCACGAAAATAGTAAAAAACATATATATTGCTATCTACTATGAACTTGAATATCAAACGCTTGTTCCTGCGGGATTTAAACCGTTTAATACAATATCGAGCATTAATATTAATGTTAAATTTTAATTATATATGTAATTATAATGCGCATATTACATATTATTATACAAGATTTATGCAAGGCAGGAAAATAACTTAACTTGGTTATGTTTATAGTTAAAATTTATCATAGATGAAAATATGGAGATTATATCTTTCTGAATTTATAGGAACGGCGCTGCTTATAAGTATAGGCGTTTCTTTTGTTATTCTCGATTTTGCCAAAGGAAGCCCTGTACCTGCAATGATTCCAAACGCCGGATTAAGGCGTATTATTACCGGCTTTTTGTTCGGAAGCACGGGAATGTTAATCACATTTTCGCCTGTCGGCAAATGGAGCGGCGCTCATATTAATCCGGCAGTAACACTCTCATTTTGGTTAAAAGGAAAAATTAAAACTTTTGTAGCCTTAGGCTATGTCATATCCCAGATTCTTGGCGGCATTGCCGGCGCCGCCGCTCTTCTCGCATGGGGAAAATTAGGAAAAAGGGTATTCTACGGAGCTACCTTTCCCGGAAAAGAAGGGGTCATTGCCGCAGTTATCGGAGAATCTATAACCACATTTCTTTTGATTACAGGTCTTTTTTTCTTTCTGGGACATAAAAAATTAAGACCTTATACCCCGGCTCTTTTTCCATTTCTATATGCCGTTATGGTTTATTTTGAGGCGCCTATTTCGGGAACAAGTACTAATCCCGCGCGCAGTCTGGGACCGTCTTTGGCATCTGGAATGTGGAGCGGGTGGTGGGTATATTGGATAGGTCCGTTCGCCGGCGTTTTTATTTCCCTTATTATACTTAATAAATGGGCTCCATGGCTCAAAATAGAAGTTGCCAAAATTTACCATTTTGAACACGACCCTTATAATATATTTAAAAATACGGAAAAACGCTTTAAGTCGTTAATTTAATATGGGATTAACATGGCGGGATGGGATGTTCCTCCAGATTTTCGCTTAAGTTTTTATTTGTACATTAAAATCACTTCCTTCCCAACGGTTGGCGTTTATCCAATAAAATGTAAAAGCTATTTCACCGTCCTCAGGAATATTAGAGGAAGGCAAATCGGCATAATAAACCCCGAAACCCGAATCTTTTGTTTGCGTATCTTTAACAGTATGCCAGCCGTCATCGCTCCAGTGGACCATGGCAGGGGAGAGGGTTTCGATGCGCAGTGTTTTGCCCTGAGGCATCTTATGCAGTTTATGATTAAAGCGCCACTGCATAAGACTGGATGTTACGCCGTTTTTAAGGTAACGGAAAACCGTCTGGGGAGGCATATCGAATACTCTTTCTTCCGTAAGCGAACGGACAAGTTTTAAATATTCTGCATGAGCCCATACCAAAGGCATCGCCGACCCCGTCGGACGGCCGAAAAAAAGACCCCGCCCGGGTATGTCGGGGCTGTCCCATACCTGTTCGGGCAAAAGTCCGATGCCGTCTGCCAGACCTTCCATAGTTTTGAGCAAACGCTCCGCTTCTTTGAAATTTCCGGCGGCTATTGCATAGTGGGTACGCTCGCCGGTGAGCAAAGGCCACAGCCGCCCTCTGCCCGTACCGTCAAAAGGCCTCCCGTCATCGTGTTCGCCGTAGCCGTCCCCGTTGTACCTATGCCAGCAGGGACCTGAAGGAGTTTCTACTTTAAGCAAAGTGTCTATAACCTTCAATGTGCTAAGTATCCGCTCATCGTCCGCATTCCTTAACCCAAAACGAACCAGAGCTAAAGCATCGGTGCACACTACGGAGGCAATATGAGGATAACAGGAAGCGGGGGGCCGGTTTTTAATACATATAATATCATCGCCTTCTTCAAAATCGGGAGGGGTAACCCTTACATAATAACCCTTAACCCCCGTTTTATCCGCAAGTTCCCCTCCTTTTACATAAAGCCAGCGGTCTATGCATGAATACCATGCATCTGCGGTTTCACGCAGATAAGGAGCTGCACCTTCTTCGCCCGCTAATTCGGCAAGTTCGGCGCCGGTTATAAGGGCGGAAATTTCTGCTGCAAGAGTAAAAGGGGTATATCCTCCGTTTTCTTCCCAGCGGTCCTGTTGAGTAACAGGACCATTTTTCGCAATATAACTAAGTGCTTTTTTTATCATGGGCCAAAAACGGCCAATGTCGCTTTCGAAAAGTGCCGTCTCCCTGCGGGCAAGGTCAAAAAGCAGAATGGGCAAGGCTGTTTCATCCATCTGTATGCCGCTCCAATACGGAAAGCCGTCAATCCACATATTTTGCGGCCAATGCCCGTCCAATTCCTGAGTCGATTCAAGATAAACGAGTAAATTCCTCACTTCCGTTTTAATGCCTGCGGCGATAAGACCGCCTGCGGATTGCACCATATCACGCGGCCAAATCAGGTGATAACCGCCAAGATCCCCATCTCCCTTAGAAAAACCCCATGGTACGGCAAGGCTTGCAAGAATAGCTCCTGGAACATATTTAGAACTGTGTGCAAGAATAACCATAGCGCTTATTGAAAAAAGTTTGTGTTTTTCGGCATAAAAAACCGGTTTTTGCCTCTGCCAAAATTGCCGCCATGCTCCGCTATAAGAATCAAGAAGGTTTTGAAAGCCCTCATTAAGGGATGCCCTCGATTGCTGTGCGGCTTCTGAAGGATTGCGTCCAAATCCGAGCGCTAAAACAAAAGTATCGTTTTTAAGGTCTATCTCGCCCGTAAGCGCCACATTGCCGTTTTCCGCTCTTGTATAAAGAGAGGCAAGGTAGCCGTTGCGGATTAAGTCCTGCCACCCATCGGAAAATCCGACAAAACCTACCGAACATGCTTTAAAGCAGGTATTATTCATAAGACAAAGGGAAGTATTATGGCGGGAGGCAAAAAGCCCCGTAATTCCTTTGTAATCACTAACCCATGCCGTATTGCCTGCGCCGTAATTGCCGATATGCGAACCCATAATTACATAAAGCCTGTAATTTCCGGGTTTTAATGGAGTAAACTTTCCTCTTATAAGAACTACGGGTCTATCGGGATCGGTTATAATATCTTTTTCGAAGCGGTAATATCCCCTGTCGCAGACACTTTCGAGATGATAAGCAGGAACTCCGGTATAAAGAAGCGACGACGAATGGGCGGCGTGCCGTTTTTCTTCGGAAAAAAAACCATCGTCCGCCGTAACAATAAAGCCGAGATCACGAATGGCGGCTTCGTCTATTCTCGGAGAATAGACTTCATTAAGGATGCCGTGGGAAATAGTAAACCAGACGGGACTTCCTTTAAAAGCGGTTCCAACTCCGCTTTTATTAGCGCTAGTCCACCTTCCAGGAATTCCCGGCCATCCCGGGGCAGAAATTGACTCCGACATTCTTTATAATCCTCTTAATTTTCCGTTTATCGTTATTATTTGTTATTTGCTTTTATTAAATTAAAGATTAAATTAAATCCTAATTTTTTATTTTTAATTAATTTAATTAATTAGGGTTAGTTAGCCCCCATGCGTAAAATTAGAATAATCAATCATAGCCCCATCCACGAATATCGTACTTCCCGTTACATAAGAAGCGTAATCGGAAACCAAAAAAGCGGCTACCCGGGCTACTTCTTCACATTCCCCCATTCTTCCAAGCGGTATTTTTTTAAGAAGATTATTAAGGGTTTCCGGATTATCCCAAACATTTTGGTTAATAGGCGTTTTAATTGCGCCGGGGGCTAAAGACATTATTCTTATTCCTAAAGAGCCGACTTCCTGCGCCATAGTTTTTGTCAGCATGGATAAGCCCGCTTTTGCAGCCGTATATCCGCTGTAACCGCTCCACGGAATATTTTCATGTACCGAAGTTATATTTAAAATTACGCCTCTTTTTTGGATTACCATATATTTTAAAGCCTCCCTGGAGCAATAAAACGGCCCGAATAGATTAATTTTTACTACCTTTTCCCACTCGGCTATATCCGATTCCCACACAAGGGAGCGGGTTCCGTCGATTCCGGCATTATTTACGAGAATATCTATCCCACCCCATTCTTTTATAAAAGCATTCATCATTGCTTCAACCGAACCCGCATCCGAAACATCGGATTGCAAGGTAAGCACATCGCCGCCTGTCTTTTTTATCTCCGAGGCAATTTCCCCTGCCGCTTCCGCTTCCGAATGGTAATTAAGGCCTATCATTGCCCCGTCGGCTGCAAACTCCTTGGCAATAACCTCGCCAAGCCCCGAACTTGCGCCTGTAATTAAAGCTCTCTTGCCTTTTAAATTAATATTCATAATTAAAATCCCAATATAATATTATTTTACCTATTTTTCTTTTATCTTAATCGCCGCCGCTTAATTTATTAAATGATTCTTTAATAAATCACATATTAAAAGTATACACCCATTTTCTATTTTATGTAAGCTGAAATCGCTTCAAGGTCGTCAGCGGCTTCAAATGTCCGGATTATTTTTCGAGCCATTTCGACATTTTCTTTTCGATTTCATTTTCTTCGTAAACGCGCCCTTATTCCTCGTCCTTCAAGCCGCGTTCGATTTAGTGTATTACATATAAAAGATATGAAAAAAATCCATAAAAAAATCCTTGACACTAATTATTTATGTATGCTAATATTTTGGCAAATCGTTCTTTGTAAATAAATATTAACCAAACTTTATCTTAAAAGTTTAGGGAAACAGGTGTAAATCCTGTACTGTACCCGCAGCCGTGATAACTTATAACGGGCTTTTTATTCTAAACCGTTATTAAGAATATTCCGATATGCCACTGGCAAGATTAATATTTGCCGGGAAGGCGGAATGTTCCCATGTTTAAGCCGGAAGACCTGCTTTTAGATAACATTTTAATTTAATTAGCGGGAGGTCTAATTATGTTTTCACGCCTTTTTAATTCTTTTAGTTTTAAACAAAGAGCCATTCTTCTTTACGCTTTATTAATTTCCTATCTGTTAGTTTCCGTAGTCATCTTAATCGACAGATCACGAGAATTCCCTACTATGCTGAGCCTCGGCGCGCTCGCCTTTTTCTTCGGTTTAAAGCACGCCTTAGACGCCGACCATATTGCTGCGATAGATAATACCACGAGAAAAATAATGAATGACGGAAAAAAGCCCGTCGGAGTCGGATTCTTTTTTTCGCTGGGACATTCCGTTTCCGTTTTTGTCTTAACTATAATTACCATAATAATAGGAAAATTTGTGGTTAAGGCATATCCTGAATTGGGCGATATAGGCGGTTTGATAGGCACGGGCGTTTCTGCATTGTTTTTGTATCTTATCGCTTTTATGAACGTTATCATCTTAATAAGCATCATTAAGATTGCAAAGGATTTTAAAAACCTAAAAAATAAAAAAATCGAAGAAGAACTGCTGAAAAGAGGGTTTATGTTCCGGTATTTCAGCGGAATTATGAAGCTTATAACGTCGAGCTGGCAGATGTTCTTTGTAGGAGTGTTATTCGGCATCGGCTTCGATACCGCAAGCGAGGTCGCGATACTGTCGATGTCCGCTTTATTCGCTTCATCAGGACATCCGTTTATAGATGTTATGATATTGCCTTTAATATTTTCGGCAGGCATGATGATGCTTGACTCTACCGACGGCGTTATAATGCAGTATGCTTATAGCTGGGCTTTTTTAAATCCGGTAAGAAAAATCTTTTATAATATCTCCATTACAAGCATTTCCGTTTTTTTGGCATTCTGCATAGGAACGATAGAATGGCTTCAGGTTATAGGAATGGAATTTAATCTGAGGGGAGAGCCGTGGGATTTTTTCAATAATGTTTCATTCGGAATGTTGGGCGGCGCTATCGCTATAATATTGACGTCCGCATGGCTTCTATCCTTAGCCGTGTATAAATTAAGCAGGGTAGAAGAAAGATATAACGGGGGCGAATGAAAATAATGATAAATCCGACGATTGATTTTAAAAAAAACCTATAGGCTGTTTTTAACTCTGGATTATATTTATATTCGTACAGTTTGTTTATTTGCTGCCGCCCGCGCATGCATCGGACTACAGTTCAAATTATACTGCCGGTTCTAAAGACTCTTTTTTATCCCTCGTCCTTCAAGCCGCGTTCGATTTAGTGTATTACATATAAATGATACTGTATATCTTTTAAAGTGCAGTTATCCGGCAAGCGCTTTAGAAGGTCGGCAACTTCATTTTTGACCGTCTGCATTTTTTTCTCCGCTAAAGATTTACTCACGTTATTTATATACTGTATTTATTATAGTATTAATAATACATAATAATGGAGCCGAATTTATTTATCCGCAAATGTTGAAACCTTCCATGTTATTATTAATATGTTATTTCATTTTCTATAAATTTACTGTCTGTCAATATATTATTTTTTATCCATTTCAAGGTAACTGCAACAAAAGCTGAAGTAGCGGGAGAAAGATCTGAAAACGGCATTATAGACGCAAGACCTATCCTGCGTTTTAAAATAGGTTTAAGCGGCAAAATTTTAACATTAGGTATATATTCAGGTAATGCAAATTTTGGCATTATAGCTATCCCCAGTCCTTCTTTAACCATAGCCAATAGCGTTCCTATATTGCTTACTTTGTATTTCCACGGCGGAAGTTTTCCGGTTAACGACTTAAACGCTTTTTTTACTAATAACTGGCAGTTACTGTTCCATGTTATCATCATGGAATATTTAGTTAATTCCTCAATGCTAATTGAATTTTGAGTCGCCAAAGTATGGGCTTCGGATAAAACCACCATCATATCATCGGATATTATAGGAATTGTTTCAAGAGTATCATACGGAAATGTAATAAATCCCACATCTATCGTGCGGGATACGATCCAGTCTCTTATTTCTCCCTCTGTCCCTTCAAAAATTTTTAAATCAATTTTAGGATATCTTAATTTAAATAAACGGATTATTCCGGGGAGAAAATTAGTAGAAACGCCTTCAAAACTTCCGATTTTAACTTGTCCTGCCTGCAGTTTTAACGAAGCGCTAACTTCCTGTTTTATATACTCCATATTTGCAACAATAGCGCGTGCGTGTTTGAGTATTTTAACACCTGTTTCCGTGGGGTAAATCCCGTCTTTTCCTCGATGAATGAGTTTTATATCTAATTCAGACTCTAAATCTGCTATTGAGTGACTTACCGCAGATTGGGTGATATAAAGTTCGTCTGCCGCCATTGAAAAATTTTTTAATTCAATGATTTTGATTAAAATTATTAATTGATTTAATGTCATGAGTTTTTTCTCATATTTTATGAATACTATTCATTTTATTTATAAATTATTTATATGATAACATAATTTTAAATCAAATAAAAAATATATATAAAATTTTGAAATTATTTATATTTCTAAATAGATTTTGACTATTAATTTAAACTAAACTGCATGGAATTTCTTTTATGAATCGTTTAAAGTTCATTATATTAATTGTGTTATCCACTGCGCTGATGGGGTCAGCTTTTTCAGTAATTAAAATGGGCGATATGTATGCATCGCCTTTAATGTTTGCCGCGATACGTTTCATTCTGGCCGGGCTATTGTTATCTTTCATTGTAGGACTTATGCGGATGCCTCATCCAAAACATTCAAGCGAATGGTTTTACGTTGCACTGATTGGATTTTTTCAAACAACAGGTGTTTTTGGAGCTATTTTTTTGAGTTTGCGCACCATCACTGCGGGAGAATCATCTATTTTAATATTCGTAAACCCCATATTAGTTGTTTTATTTAGTGCGTTTATCGGCATACGATATCGTTTGCTTCAGTGGTTTGGGGTCATTGTTGGCTTTATCGGAGTAGTAATATTAATTGGATTTCACCCTTATTATCAAGTAGGCGTGTGGATAGCACTGTCAGGTGCGGTATTTTGGGCTATAACCACATTATTGGTTAAGCGGGTGGCCAGTTTTATAAACATTTGGGTGCTGACCGCTTATCAAATGCTGATTGGAGGAATACTGCTGCTTTTTATCAGTGAAATTTTTGGGCATCCATATGTCATTTTAAATTTTTCATTTGTTTTAATCGTTCTTTGGCTTGCAATTATGAGCTCCATTGTGCAATTTGGAATCTGGTTTTATTTAATTCAAAAAAACAACCCCGGGAAGGTCAGCTCTTTTTTATTTTTAGCTCCGCTGTTCGGAGTTTTGTCCGGATTAATTTTATTAAGGGAACCTGTCACTTTGCAAATAATTTTAGGCGGCTTTTTTATTTTGTTGGGTATATTTCTTGTCAATAGTACTGAATCCCAACGAACAATATTGGAAAAAGCGGAGGTTGAAACAGAAGGCAACCCTTAAATAATTACTAACGCAAAAAAAGAGTCAAAAAACGTATTGTGGAAAAGGTATCCGATTTATTTTTTTTAATACTTTATGAAAATCAAAGAGGACATGGATAAATTTATTGCCGATAAGAGGACTCCAAGCGATGCCAAACAAAACTGAAAAATATTAAGCGGCATCGCGTCCCTGATTTTCCGAAACTAAAAGAGAGTGTATAACCGGCTCTATTTCTTATAAATGTTTCTTCTATGGCCAACGGCCTGAATGAGGAGAGACTCGTCTTTAATCGTGTAGATAACTCTATAATCTCCTATCCTGAACTTGTAAACCCCCGATAAGTCTCCTGAAAGGGGCAGGGGAATTATATTGTCGAAGCGTTCCGAGAACCACGATATTTTACTTAGTATGCGCTTTGCTACAGGCTTATCGAGCCTGCCGAGGTCTTCTAATGCGTTCTCGGTCCATTCGGCATTATGCAAACCTTTTCAGCGCCTCCGCGTGGGATATTTTTTTGGAAGGATTTTTTAACCTGCGTTCCAGTTCGACTTTGAATTCCTCATCAAGATGTAAACCGGAATCAGGGTCGCCAAGCAGTTCAACAACCTTTTCCTCTATTATCTGGTTCAGGTCGTCAATCGTAATGTTGTTAATTTTATCAATATTCTTCATATGGGTATTATAACATAAAAATTACCGGCCCGAAATTTATCTTCGCTTCTTTTTTATTTTTATTTTTTTCCAACGACATCAATGCAAGTTTTCTCTCGAGCCGGTAATTTTTAATGTCAAGCGGCACGATTGCCGATAATGTTTTGTCTTTAAAGAAAGGAAAAAATGCCTGGCGGCAATAATTTTACGCTCTATAGCTTTTTTGGAATTACCGTTATTTTTCAAGTAATTTTGCCATGCGGCCAAAAATAAAAGGCTCTTGTTTCTATTAGTCAGCAGACTATTTTCCCTTTTAATAATATCGTTCTTAACGGATATTTCAATCTGTTCGACAAGCTTGCGGTCGGCAGTTTTGCATGAGTGCCTGTATCTTTTTCCCCCGAACAGGAAATCGTAATAATAAAACTTGCGTATTTTATAATAGCCGTATTTTACCCATCTCCACGGGCTTTTTGACTATTATATCACCCATGTAAAAATTCCGCCATAAAAAGACAAAAATGGGTAAAAAACGATATTATTTGATTAAATATGATAAAGGTTTGAAAACAGGAAAGCCTTATGAAATATGCGGTTTTAAGTGGGGTGGATGACAGGTTTTGAACCTGCGACCACCGGAGTCACAATCCGGGGCTCTACCAGCTGAGCTACATCCACCATAAGAGAGATACTATATATTTTATTTTATCAAAATTCAATTTAAAATTAAATATTTTTTTAAACTTAAAATAATGCATCTATTCCTAACGCCCTTCCTGAACCTGTAAATATTATCACCAATTCGCACATTATAAAGGTAAGATTTATCGCCAACTCTGCAGGACCCATCCAGAACATCGCCAGAAGATAATTAAGGTTTAGAAAAATACCGACAAAACCCGCGATTCCGGTTAAAAACCCTGCCGTCAAAAAAATCCCCGCGAATAACTCTCCCATAACTATTAATATAGCAAACAAAAACGCGTTTGGAATAACAAAATGATTTAAAAATATAACATAAAGCCGTAAGGGGTCATGACTTGCAAAATATGAAAGCCTGCTATGAAAATTGGAAAAGAAAAACGGACTTAATTTAGAGTGGACGGCATAAAGAAAATAAATACCTATATATATCCGCAAAAAAGCATTCCACACACTTGAATTTTTAGCCGCCATAAAAATACCTTAACTTATTATCGTTAATTTGAGATTATATTACAATTTATAATTAATAGTACGGTGCGCAACGATAAATAATGCGATTTTCAAATCTTTCAATCCCAAATTTTATATTAATCTAAATTTTTAATATTTAATATCAAAAATAATATCACGAAAAATTAATTATGTCTATTGCCCCGCGAATTATTTTTTATGATATAATCTTTATTGTGAATAAAATATTTGTGGTTCATGAACATCATGCAAGCCACTTACATTGGGACTTAAGGCTTGAAGAAAACGGGGTTTTAATTTCTTTTGCCTTACCTAAAGAACCTCCGTTAGAACATGGAAAAAGGAACCTTGCGATAAAAGTTGAAGATCATCCGCTTTCTTATGCAAATTTCGAAGGCATAATTCCCGAAGGTCATTACGGCGCAGGAACCGTTAAAATTTGGGATAACGGGACTTATAGAACCATAAAAAAAGACAATTCTAAGTATATCCTTAATTTTAACGGTGAAAAAATGGACGGTGAATATACCTTGCTAAAGTTCGATAAGGCAGGAGAAAATCACTGGCTATTTTTTAAAAATAAATAATAAATGTTTCCCGATAACTAAATTAATCCCTGATTATAATGCATACGCCCATTTTGCATAAACTATAATAAACTATTCGGTTGGATAAATTTATACGATTTATAAATATGTATATAATTTAATTCTATAAGGAGATGGAATGAAAGCCGATTTCTTAATTTCTAAAAAGGAACAATTTAGAAAGTTAATTTCATATGGTCAAAGCCCGTGGCTTGACAATATATCGAGGTGCCTGATAGACTCCGGCGAACTTGAGCAATTGGTTAAAAACGGCATAATTACCGGAATAACATCCAATCCTTCTATTTTTGAAAAATCTATAAATTCCGGAAAATGCGGATACCCTGAGTTAATTAAAAAACTCTCGTCGGAAAAATTAGATTCCTTTACCATATACGACATCATCACGCGCGAAGACATCAAAAAAGCCGCTAAAATCCTTTTGCCCGTTTTTAAAAAAACCGGCGGAAACGACGGATTCGTCAGCATAGAGGTCCCCCCCAATATCGCGACAAATATTGAAACATCGATAAGCGAGGCCCAAAGAATATTTGCGCTTATAAACGAAAAAAATGTTCTGATAAAAATACCCGCCACAAAAGAAGGACTTGAAATTATCCCGATACTGCTGTCCAAAGGCATAAATGTTAATGTTACATTGATGTTTTCGGTAAACCACTATACTCAAGTGGCAAATGCTTACATAAAAGGCATTAAAAAGGCTTCAGAAAATGGAATAGATTTAAAAAACATTCATTCCGTCGCAAGCATTTTTATAAGCAGGATTGATACAATGGTGGATAGACAATTGGAGGAATTGATTAAAAATACAAACGACTCTTCCATAAAAGAAAAAATTACAAATTTGTTGGGAAAAGCCGGCGTCGCAAATGCAAAAATTATTTTTAAAAAATACGGCGATATTTTTGATAACGGCGGCGAATTTGCCTCCCTGAAAAAAAAAGGCGCTAATATTCAGAGGCTTTTATGGGCAAGCACAAGTACGAAAAATCCGGCTTATTATGACTTAAAATATGTCGAACCTTTAATCGGTAAAAATACTATAAATACTCTGCCCGATGAAACTATCCTGCATATTGCGGAACATGGAAATTTGATTCCGGAAACCGCATCCGAAGATATTGATTATTCGATGCATATAAACGAAGAATTATTGAAAATAGGCATAGATTTAAATGAGGTCGGCGAAAAATTGCAATTGAACGGGGTTAAATCGTTTGAAGATTCCTATGAAAAGCTGCTTAAATCGATTGAGAATATTTAAATTAATTATTTTAAATTTATTTTAATTTTAAGGAGGCGCCTGCGGTAATGGAAATTAATAAAGGGTTTGGGAGGAAAGAATTGTCGGGAGAAGAAATCGAATTTTTAAAGAATTTTACAAAAAAATGCAGGGGAGATATTTTAAGAATGACCACGCTCGCCGCTTCAGGGCACCCCGGCGGTTCGATGTCCTCAATCGACATATATGCCGTTTTATACGGATTTTGCAATGTTGACCCGTCAAACCCGTTTAAACAAGACAGGGATAGAATAGTGATAAGCCACGGACACACAACGCCGGGCGCTTACTCCGCTCTCGGCAATTACGGATTTTTCGACATAGAAGACGCAATTTTAAATTTTAGAAGCGCGGGGTCTCCTTTTGAAGGCCATGTCGAAAAAACGGTTCCCGGAATAGAATGGAATACCGGCAATCTTGGACAGGGTCTTTCGGCCGCCTGCGGATTCGCATTAAATTCAAGATTGAATAATTTAAAATATAATGTTTACTGCGTTATGGGCGACGGAGAGCAAACAAAGGGCCAGATAGGCGAGGCAAGAAGATTTGCGGTAAAATACAAATTAAATAACCTGACTGTCATAGTAGATAAAAACGGACTGCAAATCGGCGGAAAAACATCCGAAGTAATGCCCGATAATATAAAAGAAAATTTTGAGGCGGATGGGTTTCATGTCATAGAAATAGACGGGCATAATTTTAACGAGATATATTCTGCTGTGAAAAAAGCTAATGAATTTGCCTCCCCTGTTGTCATTATCGCAAATACGATAATGGGAAAAGGTGTATCCTTTATGGAAAATCAGGCTAAATATCACGGCGCGGCACTAAGTCCGGCTGATTGCAAAAAGGCGTTGGCCGAACTTGGAGAACCGGAAAATATCGATGAACTCGGAGGTAAAAAGAAATTAGGTTTGCCTATTAAGCCCTTAAAAGAAAAGAAAAACAATTTTTTGATTTCAAACGCCGGCAATAAAAACATAATTTATACAAGGGAGAAAAACACGGACAATCGTTCTGCGTTCGGCAACGCGCTGTACGATATAGCAAAAAATTATAAAGAACAAAATAATTCCCCGAATATCCCTTTTGCCGTGTTCGACTGCGATTTAGAAGGCTCGGTTAAAACCGGCGCGTTCAGGAATGCCTTCCCCGATAATTTCTTCGAATCGGGCATAGAGGAACATAATACCGCCGTTATTTCAGGCGCGCTGTCAACCGAAAACATCCTTACCTTCTTCGCCGACTTCGGCGTCTTCGGAATAGACGAAGTTTATAACCAGCAAAGGCTGAACGATATAAATCACACAAACTTAAAGGTGGTATGCACTCATTGCGGAATAGATGTAGGAGAAGACGGCAAAACGCATCAATGCATCGATTATTTCGGCGTGATTAACTCAACATTCGGGTTTAAGGTCATAATCCCGGCAGACCCGAATCAAACGGACAGGGCAGTAAGGCATATTGCTTCTAATGCGGGCAATTTTGCGCTGATTATGGGGCGGTCGGTTATTCCGGTTATATTGGATGAGGAGAACAAGCCATTTTTCGGGGATGGTTATAATTTTAGGTACGGAAAAATGGATATTATCAGAAATGGAAGGGATTTAACTATAATATCTTCGGGAAATATGCTGACGCACGCGTTAAAAGGATACGAAATGCTTAAAAAAGACGGAATAAACCCGATGCTTCTAAATGTTTCCTGCCCGAGCGACATAGACACGGAAGACTTGCGTCTTGCCGCAAAAACCGGCTTCATAGTTACGATAGAAGACCACAATATAAAAAACGGCATTGGGACGGTTTTAGGGTCGATGCTTGCCGAGAACGGAATTTCCGTAAAATTTAGAAAACTGGGGGCTAAATTCTACAGTTCTTCGGGAAAGCCCGATGAGTTATACAAATTGGCAGGTTTATCGCCGCAGGATTTATATAATTTTGTTAAAAAAGAAATATAAATGAATTAATTATTATTCCACACCCTGCCATCGGCATTAATCAGGTCATCTGCTTCTTTCGGCCCCCATGACCCGGCTTCATAGTTTGGAAATGCGGGAGGTTCTATTTTTGACCACCCGTTTATTATGGATGTGATAAATTGCCATGCGATAAGCGTATCGTCGTATCTTGCAAAAAGAGTCTGATCGCCGACAATTATGTCATATATAAGTCTTTCATAAGCTTCCGGGGGAGAAAGTTTAAATGACGATTTATAATTAAATACCATATTTACAGGTTCTATATCCATTTTAAACCCGGGCGTCTTGGCGCCGAAATTTATCGATATGCCTTCATTCGGTTGAATCGTAATTATTATAGAATTTTGTTTAATTTTTTCCATTCCGTCTTTTCCGTAAAGGCTGTAAGGCAGCTTTTTAAAAAACACCGCTATCTCGGTTTTATGCTTTTTTAATCTTTTACCCGACCTCAGGTAAAACGGAACCCCCGCCCATCTATAATTATCTACGAAAAGCCGTAAAGCCGCATATGTATCGGTATTCGAATTCTGCGGTATTCCTTCCTCTTCTTTGTAGCTTATTACAGGCTTATTGGCGATAAATCCTCTGTCGTATTGCCCCCTGACTACAAAATTTTTTACATCGTTTAAACTGAAAGGCCTTATGCTTTTCAATAGTTTCGCCTTCTCGTTTCTTATATCGTCGGCATGGAAAATAGCGGGCGGTTCTATTGCAACGGATGATAATAACTGCATCATATGATTTTGCATCATATCCCTTATAATGCCGGATTTATCAAAATAGCCGGCTCTGAACCCTACCCCGATAGGTTCCAATGCCGATATTTGTATATGGTCTATATATTTATTGTTCCACAGGGGTTCAAAAATAGCGTTCGAAAACCTGAAAGCAAATATATTTTGAACGGTTTCTTTTCCAAGATAATGGTCTATCCTGTAAACTTCTTCTTCTTTAAACACGGAAAGAAGTTTACTGTTTAAATCTTTCGCGCTTTCGTAATCGTAGCCAAACGGCTTTTCGACGACAATCCTTGAAAAGTTATCCCCTTTAAATTCGCTTGAAGTAAGATTTGCGCTTCGAATGCCGTCAATTATTTTAATATAAACATTCGGCGGGGTGGAAAGGTAATAAACGATATTTTTAGGTATATTATATTCCGAAGCCTTAGATTTAACGAATTTGCCCAATTCCTTATAACTCGATTCATCATCGTATTTTGACTTCAGATAAAATATATGCTTTGAAAAATTTAAAAAATCATCTTCATTTATGGGTTTTTTCCTGCAATTCGCATTCAAAGCATCAAGGATTGTTTTTCGGAAAGTTTCATCGTCCATACCAGTCCTGGCAAATCCTGCAATGAAAAAACTATCGGGAAAAAACCCGTCCTCCCATAAGCTGTATAACGCGGGAAATATTTTAATATGCGCCAGATCTCCGCTTGCCCCGAAAATTACGATTATAGAAGGTTTTAGTTCTGCCATTACTGCACCCGCCTTTATTTTTATTTATTTTCTATAAAGATTTAATAATATTTAATTGTTGCCGGAATTTATTTCTCCAGTATAACCCTCGCAGGGGCTCCGTTAGAATCTTTTATCTTAACCGGAAGCGCAATAATCTTGTAATCTCCAGCCGCAACTTTAAATAAATTAAGTCCTTCTATTATAACAACCCCGGCGCCAAGTAAAGTTTTATGGGTATCGTGTCCGACATGGTAACCCTCTACAGAAAGATAATCCACCCCAACCAGTATAACCCCATTTTCAACCATATATTTTGCGGCTTCAGGATTTACGCAAACATAATCGGTATGGAAATTATTATCGCCTGCGTTTATCCATTCCGAATTTTTCGTCTTAAAAAGAAGCCTGCCGCCCCTTTTTATATTCAACGGCTCAAGAAACTCTTTAGATATGGGCGAAATCCCCGCGGGAACTTCTATAACCCTGCACGGGCCTATCAATGTATCTAAGTTAAATTTATCTATTCCTGCGCCGCCTTCTATAAAATGGCGCGGCGCATCCATATGCGTCCCTGTGTGAACGCCGCAAGTGATTTTGCTGTTATTCGAAGCGGCTCCTTTTTTTATATCCGAATAGTTGTCGATTTCTATTGCGGGGTCGCTCGGCCAGTGAAGCATCCCGTCCTCAATATCCATACTTATATCTATAAACATAATATTTTTCCCCTGTTCGTCATGTTCGTCATTGCCGCAAAAAGGCTATGAATTTATTTATAAATAGGATGTCCCCCGAACTGATGCCGCAGCGCCGCAAGCATTCTGGCGGCGAATGAATTTTCCTGCCTCGACCTGAACCTCATAAATACCGAATCGGCTAAAACCGGTGCCGGAACGGCTTTGTCTATCGCTTCTTTCAGCGTCCATCTTCCCTCGCCGGAATCGTCAACAATAGGTTTCAGATTATTAAGTTCAGGGTCTTCTTTAAGGGCGTTATGCGCAAGCTCGAGAAGCCATGACCTCACAACCGAAGCATGGTTCCATAGATCTGAAACCTTCTCCAGATTAATATCGAAATCGCTTGACTTCATTATCTCGAACCCTTCCGCATATGCCTCCATCATGCCGTATTCTATGGCGTTATGAACCATTTTAACAAAATGCCCCGAACCGTGGGGACCCACATGCAGATAACCGTTTTCCGGCGCAAGCGTTTTAAAAATCGGCTCGCAGTACTTGAAAGTTTCATCTTCCCCGCCTATCATAGAGCAGTACCCGTTTTTTAAGCCCCAGATGCCTCCGCTTGTACCGCAGTCCATAAATTTAATTCCTTTTTCGCCGCAGAGTTTGGCTCTTCTTATAGAATCTTTATAGTAAGAATTGCCGCCGTCTATAATTATGTCGCCCTTTTGCGTATATTGCAAAACTTCGTTAAGCATATCGTCTGTAGGCTGACCGCTTGGAACCATAAGCCATACGACCCTGGGGGCCGTCAGTTTTCCTGCGAATTCTTTAACCGTGTTCGAACCGATTGCTCCTTTATTTATAACCATCTCTTCTTTGGAAACTGTCCTGTTAAAGACAACGACCCTGTGTCCGCCCTCTAAAAGTCTTAACACCATATTCATTCCCATCTTCCCGAGACCGATCATTCCAATTTCCATTTTGTAATCTCCTATTTTAAAATCCTGCTTATTACTTAGAACCGTTATTGCTCAAACTCTTGCCCACTTCCCTTATGATATCGAGCGGGATCGGCATTATCATCGTTGTATTGTTCGTTGAAGAAATTTCATTTAATGTTTGAAGATAACGAAGTTGAAGCGCCATAGGATTTTCTGATATAATTTTAGCGGCGTCGCTAAGTCTTTGCGCCGCTTGAAATTCGCCGTCGGCATTGATTATCTTTGCCCTTCTATCTCTTTCTGCCTCTGCCTGTCTTGCCATGGCTCTTTGCATATCCTGCGGCAGGTCGATTTGCTTAAGCTCTACCACCGTAACCTTAATACCCCATGGTCCCGTGTGTTTATCGAGTATGTCTTGTATCTCCAGATTAATCTTTTCTCTTTCGGATAAAAGTTTATCGAGTTCTCCCTCGCCGCATACGCTTCTTAAAGTTGTCTGGGCAAGCTGGGATACTGCGTAATTATAGTCGTAAACCTGAACTATGGCATTTAACGGATCGACAACTTTATAATAAACCACCGCGCTGATTTTTAGCGTTACATTATCCTTTGTAATAACATCCTGGGCCGGCACATCGAGGGTAATTATCCTTAAAGTTACCCTGACCATTCTATCGATAACGGGCCATAAAAGTATCAGCCCCGGACCTTTAATTCTAATTGCCCTGCCCAATCTAAAAATAACAGCCCTGTCATATTCGTTTATTATTCTAATGGCATTTAAAATTATAATAATTGCAACAATTATTATAATGGCAAAAAAAATTGCATTGGTATCCATACTCCCTCCGGATTAAATAATTAAGCTGTCATTTTATAGTTTCAAAAGGCTTAACCCTAAGCCTTAGCCTGCTATCGATATCTATTATAACCGCCTTCGAGTCCTTTAATATTTCATAGTCCGAATAAGCCGTCCATAATTCTCCGTTAATAAGAATCTTTCCTTCCCCTCCCGCTTTAATATCCCGGGTAACCTCTCCGACCTCGTTGATTAAGGTAGCCCCTCCCACTTTTACTTTTGTTCTATACGCTTTGTACCCTAAGTAAATAAAAATCGATACAAAAACCGTCAGGGTAATGTAAGTGGGTAAAACAATCCTTATAAAAAATCCCGGGACAGCAGGCATAACCGAAAAAAGAATTACTGTCCCTACAACAAAAAAAATTGCGCCCGCAGCTGTAAAAACGCCGTAGCTCATTGCAAAAAAATCCGTGATAACAAATATAAAAGCTAAAAATATTAAAACATCGGCAAAATAAACCATAAATTTAAACTCCAAGGTAAAATAAGCGGCTATGAGAGCTGCGCTAATTTATGTTGCTTTAAAATATAAATCCCTTATCTTTTTCATGTCTTCCCATGTTTCTCTTTTGGCATCAGGGTTTCTTAACAAATAAGACGGGTGATATGTCGGTATTACGGTTATGCCGTCGTAATCGAATTCATTTCCTCTAACCGCCGATATCGTTCCTTTATCCGTTCCTATAATAAACTCCGTTGAAAATTTCCCAAGCGTGCAGATTATTTTCGGCTTTATTATTTTAATCTGTTCTTTTAAAAATGGGGAGCATTGCTTTATTTCCTCCTCGAAAGGATTTCTATTTTGGGGAGGCCTGCATTTGATTATATTGGCTATATAAACATCTTCTCTTTTGAGATTTATCGATTCGATTATTTTTGTTAAAAGCTGTCCCGCCCTGCCGACAAAAGGTCTTCCCGTATTATCTTCTTCCGCTCCCGGGGCTTCTCCTATAAACATAAGCTTGCTCGACGGGTTTCCTTCTCCAAAAACTATATTTTTTCGAGTCTCGCTTAACTTACACTTTATGCATTTATTTACGCTTACATCTTCTAAAAATTTTAGCTGGCTGCGCAGGTCTGACGGAGCGTTAGCTTTTAAATTCGGTTCGCCTTTATTTCTCATATCGTAATCATCAAGTATTATAGGTTTATTAGATGCGGCTGAACTAACGGTAAAATATTCTTTATGAGATTCTATGAAGGATTTTACACCTTTAAAAAACTGAACCAAATCTGAATCGGAAGCAAAATCCATATCATTAACCTTCATTTTATAATCTTAACCATTATGCCGCTATTAAAGCTTACATTGCCCGGCAGGCGCATTAAAATTAGCAAAAAGGGTTAAAAAGCTAAAGGGTCAGCCCTATATGGAATGCCTCTAAATTATCTTTAGCGCCTTTCCCTGCCGATAAAATATTTTCTACCACAATTTTATCTATCGGCATATCGGTTTTAGCAAACAAAACGCCTAAAGCAATAATATTTCTTTGCGTAAGGGAATTAAAATTACCGAGAGAAATTTTGTCAAAATCATAAAAGAATATCTTGCCGGTTATTTTTTCTAGTTCATAAGTAATATAAGAAAGCTCAGGATAAGAGGTTTGCCCCATCCTTACGCTGATAGGCGGGTGCGGCATTTCGTTAAAAATTACGGTTGAATTCCTGTTTAAATAACAGGCTCCCCTTAATGTTTCGAGCGGCTCTAAAGATATTAAAACATCCGCGCCGCCAGACTCTATCATCGGGGAATGCATATTTTTTTTGGGATCTTTAAGTTCGGAATTATCTTCATAAAAAATGTATTTAACAAATGTCTCGACATATCCCTCCCTCTGGGCGCCGCCCCTTCTTTCGGAACCGGATACATCCTGCAAATCGGAGTTAAGCGCCGCGTTCTTTAAAACGGTCCCCATCGTTATAATACCTTGACCGCCAAGACCGACTATCGCGATGTTAAATCTTTTCATTTAACGGTTTATTAGCAATAAGAAGATTTATTTAATTTATTAGCGAAACTAATTACGGTTTATTTACAGTTTATCAAACATGGACCTGTATTCCTGTCAACTTTGTTTTATCAATCTTTTTATTTAATTCTGATTTTAAATCAAATTCAACCTTACGGATTGCGCTGTTCGGACAAACCTCGAAACATACGCCGCATCTTACGCATGAAGCAGGGTCGATATAATAATACTCGCCGTTTTCATTGTCGTCCTTTTTAGGAATAATGGCGGGACAGGCAAGTTCGACAAAACACTCGTTGCACTTTACGCATCTTGATTTTTGAATTTCGTACAGGGATTCCGCCGTTTCGACTTTTGCATTGGAAGTTTTTTGTATCAGCTTGTTTCTCCTTACTTCCTGCAGGATACATTCCCTTTTGGCAATAAGCACCTTAACCCCGGGCTCTTTCAGGGCGCTTTTTACCTGGGACGCAAATCTTTTTACGCTATTAGGGTCAAGGCTTTTAATGTAGCTTACGCCGAGCGATTTGATTAAATCCTTTAAATTCACTGGATTATTAGATAAAGTACCGTCTATATCCTTTTGGGTTGACGGCGTCTTTTGATGCCCCGTCATAGCAGTCCAGCTATTATCGAGGATAACATAAAGGATATCCGCATTATTTTGAACGGCGTTTAACAATACGGGAATTCCCGAATGATAAAAAGTCGAATCGCCGACAAGCGCAATAACCTTTTTCTTTTTATCAAAACGGCTTATTGCCTGCCCTATTCCAAGACCCGCATTCATACAGGTAAGAAAATCCATTGCGTTATAAGGCGGCAAAAGGCCGAGCGTATAACATCCGATATCCCCCGCTATAACCGCGTCCCTGTCTTTAGCGTCCGTATTCGAAAATCCTACGGCCTTAAGAATAGCATAAATTGTTGCCCTGTGAGGGCATCCGATGCAGAATGTTCCCGACCTTTGAGGTAATTTTTCCTTTAATTCTTCCGATTTTTTAACGGCAAAATCAAAAAATGCCGGCGGGGTCTTTTCTAAAAATTTGCCCGTTCCTATAATGACATCGTCTAAAGTTAATTCTCCCGTTGCTTTAAATATGTCTTTTCCATGAATCTCGCCTCTGAAACCTATTTCATAAGCTATTTTTTTAATTTGAAACTCCAAAAATCCTTCGGCTTCTTCGACGATAACAACTTTATCCAGCCCTTCAAAAAAATTCTTTATAAGTTTATCGGGGATAGGGAAAGTAAATCCGAGTTTTAAAATCTTATGATCATAAATTTCTAATATATCCAGCGCCTCTATTAAATGCGCATAAATTACGCCGGAAGATATAAAGCCTATTTTTGACCCGGTATTTTTAGTATCAGGCAGTATAGTATAATTAAATTGTGAATCTTCAAGATATTTTTTGAGAAGATTATGCCTTTCCAAATATTTGCCGTGGTTTTTGACGGCCATATTAAAAAGGTTCAGGTAATTTTCAGGGTCTTTTTCAAAATTCCCCTTAATATCAGACCTTCCCCTTAAATCGCCAAAATGCAGCGCTCCCGCATTATGACAGAGCCTTGACGGCGCCATCAGCATAATGCCGAAAGAAAAATCTTCGGATATATCGAATGCCTCTTTGGTGAAATCCTTTGCCTCCTGAATATTCGAAGGCTCGATAATAGGCATATATGTGTGAAGACTATACCATCTGTCATCCTGTTCGTTTGAACTGCTTGGGGCGCCGGGATCGGAACCTATCGCAAGTACCAAACCCGCTTTAACACCCGTATAGGACAAAAACTGGGCCGGTTCGCTTGCAACATTAAGCCCGACATTTTTCATAGCGCAAAGCGACCTTATGCCCGACCATGAAGCGCCAATCGCGCCATGAAGCGATATATGTTCATTTAAACTAAATTCCGTATATAAGTTTTCGATATTATTCTTATTTTTATCGAGCGCCGCAATAATTTCAGAGGCAGGAGTCCCTGGATACATGGACGCGTAACCGATTCCGGCTTCCAATGCTCCTCTGGCTATGGCTTCGTTTCCAAGTACTATACCTTTATCGCCCTGTCTTCCACTTATAAATAAATTACCCTTGCTCATATTTAATCATTATTAATCTTGCGTAAATATATTTGACTTTTCATTTAATATTTTTATTATAATTCCATCCACATTTAATTCTAAATTCTTTTTTATAAATTCTTCTAAGGTAGATTTTACATTAGATTCGTCGATGAATATAAAAACAGGCTTTTTTTCGGCTTTTATGTAATTAATAATATTTATATCAAGATTATCTCCAAAATAATTTATAATAAACCTGTCAACCCCTATTTTAGAAAGTTTCTTAATTTTCAAAAAATCCGCCGGGGTAGATATGCCTACCACAACCCCAAGATTGAAAAGACTAAAATTATTTACATAATCATTGTCCCTAAGAAGCGGGAAACCTGTTTTTATAATCGAACTTAACCCTAAAACATCTATATCATAGACTGGTTTTGCGGCATAAAATACGGTCTTTAAAGGATGTAAGCCTTCCGATATAATTATATCTTTGAGCCCTAATTGTTCAAGCGTTATTAAATCGGATAAAATGGCAACCCTATTTTTATCCCTCATATTAAAGGCATAAATTATATTAAGATTATTATTGTTATGCCTATTTTTTAAATCATTGCATAATAATAACGCGTTTATTCCAAAATTCTGCTCTATAACGACGGGATAAGAATCCATTGCACCCTCAGCCCCGTTTAATCCAAATTTTTTACCTTTATGTTTTATGCCTTCTATAAGCTTGCTTAAATTTTCTTCAAAATTTATATAGTTTTCGCCGGCAGGAGTCTCGATTTGCGGTATTATTTTCATTGTATCGTTGTTGTTATATTAATATCTTATACCTATTTATTATATCTATATATTATATTATATTTTAAATGTATAGTTTTATTATAAACTTAAATTTTTCGCCTTATTGTTCTGCTATAATCCCTCGGGCTGAATATCAGGCTAAGATTTTCTTCCTCAAAAAACTTAGACATATTTTCATAAGATTTCATGAACACGCATTTGCTCTCCTCGTCAACCTCGCAATTAATGCCGTTATGCCCTTCGCAAGGACCGTTTAATAATCCCTTGGGGCACAGGGTAACAGTACATACGCCGCCCGTAAAATTAAGCCTGCACTCGTCGCATCCGCCGCATAAGGCATTATATTCTCCGATATGCTCCGTTTGGGCAATATACCTGCTATCGACTCCTGTTACAACCTTTTTACCCGTATATTCGCCTATTGTTTGAACCCCCGTCCCGCATGATAACACTAAAAGGGCTTCAGTATCCGCAAGCTCGTCCTCCACAAAGCGGATATCTTCCTTTAAAACCCTTTTGTCGCAAGGCTCATCTATCGAAATCGTAAATGGAACCTCTTTGCCCGTATTTATCAAGTGTTTTTCCATTTCCTTAACCTCTTTACTTCCTCCGGTTAAACAAACGGAAGCGCAGGAAGCGCAACCTACAATACCTATCCTTTTATATTTATTTAATGCCTCGTCTATCTCTTTGGTATCTTTCTTTTCCGTTAAAAACATGGCATACAACCTCTAAAATAACATATTTAAATTAAGGCATGCTTGACAGCCTAACCTTAACAAGCCTGACACTTTTGCCTCTATGCACCTTAAGAACGATAACCTGTCCGGGAGCAAATGTATTTATAAGCTCTTCAAGGCGGGAAAACGAATAGACCTTTTTGTTGTTTATCCTTGTTATAATATCTCCGCCGACTACATAAGTAATATTCTTCATTGCAATTATCCTGTCCCCTGCCACAAGACCTGCTTTAAAAGCAGGACTCCCCGAAAAAACCTTCTCGACTAAAAGCCCCCTTTTAACATACTTGATATCGAGAAGCGTGGAAAGGCTTTCTGTTAATTTTATCGCTTCTATTCCAAGCCACGGCCTTATCACCCTTCCATATTTGATTAGCTCCGGTATATTTTTTTTCGCAAGATTTATCGGGATTGCAAATCCTATATTTTGAGCGCTATTTGCAAGTTTTGCGGTATTTATGCCGATGACGCGCCCTTCATAATCTACCAACGGTCCGCCTGAATTTCCAAAGTTAATTGACGCATCCGTTTGTATTATGTTTCCGTAAAATCTTGCCGAAGGAAAAAAAAGAGACCTTTTAAGGCCGCTGATTATTCCCGTGGTAACGGTCTGGTAAAGATTGTAAGGGTTTCCGATAGCCATAACCCTTTCGCCGACCCTTAAGTTGTCGGAATTTCCCATAATTACAGGAATGATTGTTTTGCCGTCAGGATTAATATGAATGACGGCTATATCGGATGACGGGTCGGTTCCTATAACATTTGCTCTTATATCCTTATATTTTAAAAAACTTATGTAAATTTTACCCGCATTTCCGATAACATGAAAGTTTGTAAGGATATCTCCATTCTTGCTTATAAAAAACCCTGTTCCGATGTCTTCTTCCGGCATTATAGCGCCATTTTTAAGCCTTGTAACCCCTAATACCTCGATATGCACAACACTTGGCTTGAGCTTGTTAAAAAGCCGTTCGACAATGGAACCGCTTTTGCTTTTATTATTGCGGTAAGCATAAGACTGCTTTGCAAATAAATTATAGGTTAGAGCCGTAAAAAAAATCAAAATTAATATTGTGAAACTATATCTATGCAGCCTCCGAAAAAACATTTTTAACCCCCCTCCACTGTTTAGCCTGATGCATAAAAGCCTCCAGCCTGAGCATTAAATTGGTGCTCTCCTGACCATCAAACCATAAATTTATCCATGGAAAATTATTAAGGTCTTCCCTGAATTTTTTCGATATAGTTTGCACGATGGAACCAGGCATACAATGGAAAGGATGAATGCTGACAACCCCCGAATATCCCTTTTTTGCGAAATCTATAGATTCGCCTACCGTCAGAATAGCTTCCCCGCCCAGCGATAAATCGAGATATTTCCTTGCATAGGAAAGTATTTCCTTGATGTCTGTTTCTTTATGGTTCCTGAGCAGCCTTTTAAAAGGCTTGAACATATTAGCCTCATCCTTTTTCTGGTAATAATTTACAAGGAAGCTTAAAAAGATATCCTTTACTTTTTTACTTTTAAACGCGTTTACGGCATATTCGTGAGTGGTAAAAGTTATCCACTTGTAAGTAGGAACAACGGATACTTCCCCTCCGAGCGCTTCTATCTTTTCCGTCGTAAAATTATTTGTAAATTTATTTAATCTTAAAAATATTTCGCCGACGACGCCTATAAGAGGCCTATCCACATCTTTTCTTGGAATTTCTTCAAACTTTTTGGCGCATATTTTCATTGTATCATATATATCATTCCCGTTTTCTACCGCATTAACTACTAAATTTATGCATTCCTTATAGGCCGATACGGCATCGCCTTTGTTGATTTCATAAGGCCTGACCCTATACAGGGCCTTTTCTAAAGTATCTATGGCAAGGCAGCCCTGCCATGCAACCCTTCTGAAAAGAACAGCCTTATCTCCGACAAAATCTGTATATGATTTTTTGGCGCTTGGAACCAAAAATTCAACTTCATTATACCCCATATTATCTAACACTAACTCATGAAGCCTGTTATACTGGCCAAATTTACACGGACCCGGCGAGGTGGGCATAAAAAAGGCGGATCTTTTGGCGTCAAAACCCGGTTTCTCGATAACTTTTATAATATCCCCTGTGGTCACGAAACACGGCATGCATTCGTTACCGTTAGTAAATTTAAGGCCAAAATCGAGCGTTGATTCATCCGGTTCGTCCATAACTTCGGAATCCACGCCGCATCTTCTAAATGCCGCGCTTAAAGCGTAGGCAGCATCCGACATATATGGTATATAAACCTTTTTATTAAAAATACCTGTATTTGTGTGGTGCATATAATCTCCTTAAGATATTGCCAATTAGTTTTTGATATATAGTTCTTTATATTATATTACATTTATACTACAACACCATAATAAAGTCAAATTAGCGCCGTTGCCCAAATCCTGATAAATTAGATTTTCAAGTACTTTTAATTCATATCTCTTGAAAATATTCTTTCTTTTTATTAAAATTTAATTGCTTCAATAAAATTGAACTGAATAATTCATAAACTTAATTCCTATCTAATGCCTGATCCGATAAATTAAACGGCAAATTAAATGATTTTTTTAAAGAAGGTTTTAATTATTTATAATCCAAAATCCGGACGGTTTTCCGAAGACAAGCTGTCTTATATTTTAAATTTCTTCAAGAGTAAAAATATCCTGACATATCCCTTAAATATGATTGAAAGGCCTATTAAAAAAAATCTTGCGAATTTTTTTGATATGGTTTTAGTAGCCGGAGGAGACGGAAGTTTAAATTATGTTATAAATAATTTAGTTTTCTCGGATATTCCGATCGCCCATTTGCCTACGGGAACGGTCAATCTTTTTGCCCTGGAAAACAAAACCCCTTACTCTTTGGGCGAAGCGCTTAACGAAATTATATACAAATACAAACCTGTTAAAATAAATCTGGGAAAAGCTAACGAGCAATATTTTATCGCCATGGTCGGAATTGGCCTTGATGCCTTTATCGTTAAAAGTATGGAAGAAAAAATAAGAAAGAGCAAGAAAAGGATATACAATAATTCTATAAAATATCTTAACTACATATGTAACATAATAAAAATATCCGGAAATTATAAATTTTACGACTTATCTTTAAATGTAATAGATAGCGGTAATACCGGAGATTCTAATGCTCACGGTTTTGAGAGGCGGGAACTGCACTATGCCAAAGAGATTATTGTTTCGAATATAAGATATTACGGCGGACCGTTTAAAGTATTTCCTAAAAACTCGCCTTTAGACGATAAGTTCGATATAAGATTGGTAAAAGATGTAAATAACAGGATACAGACTATATTTTCTATACTAAAATCACTGACGCTTTACAAAAAATATGAAGATAACCCCGATTTTTACATAAAGGCAGGTAAAATTTATATATCATCTTTGGATCCGGCGCAAAACGAAAAAATATATTACCAATGTGACGGGGAATTTGCTGGAACGCTGCCTGTAGAAATAGAAAAGGTAAATAACGCGGTAACCATGCTCGTAAATCCGGCCTCATTCCTTTAAGCTCTGCGCATAAATGCTTATTAAGTGATTTACGGGTATCGCATCTTTTTCTTTTAAAATGCCCCTTTGATCGCTTAAAGAAAACATACAGCCGGAACAAGATGTCAAAATATTTTGAGGGGATGCTTCTTTAATTTCCTCAAATTTTCGCCTCGTTATCTCTTTGGAAAAATCGTAATGCCTTATATTGAACATGCCGCCGTTGCCGCAGCAATAGTTATGTTTCAACGGCTTTAATTTTAAGCCGTTAATTTTGTCCGCAATCAGCCCTGCTTCCCCTATTAAACTTTCGCTATAAGACGACGGCTTAAATCCGGGCAGATTAGAAAGATGGCAGGGGATATGAAATACCGCATCTGTATCCTTTTTTAGTTTCCCCGTTTTTATATTAACGCCTCTTTTTTCCAAGATTTTGAAAAACGACCAGATATTAAGCAATTTTTTTGAAAAATTTAAAACCTCGCTATAACCCTCGTCATTTTCATTAAAATACAAAGGATAAAGGTTATTTATGGAGTAGGAACATGATGCGCAGGATGTAATTATATAATCTATATCCTTATCCTTAAAGGCATTGACATTATTGAGAGCGAGGTCTTTAAACGACTTTATGTCTCCGCTTGATATAAAAGGCAGGCCGCAGCAGCCCTGATTTGCGGGAACAAAAACCGAAACCCCGTTTTTTATTAAAGACGAAACGGTATCCCTTGATATTTGAGGATATATGCTGTTAAATACGCATCCGCTAAAATAACCGGCTCTAATTTCCTCCCTTTTACCGCTTGCGTCTGCGCCTTCTGCTTTAAACCGGTAATCCCTGCCGGAGATAAAAGCTTTACCCTGAGGATTCGGCGCAAATCGCCTGCTAAGTTGATTTACGAGCGGAATGTTTGCAATTTTTAAGGCGGATTTTAATAAAATTTTCCTTTTATTTTTAAGGGCTTTAAGCGCTATAGCGGAAACCGAAAATTTATTATCCTGAAACTTATTTAATTTAATCTTTTCGTTTATTATCAAATTTCCTATTTTAACATCGTTCGGGCAGACTTTAACGCATCTCCCGCATAAAAGGCAGGTTGACATAGCTTCCGCAACCTTTGAAACCTTTAACGGCATCGTATCCGCGTTATCGGTTAAAATTAACCGGACCCTGCCCCTCGGGCTATAAAATTCGTTTAAGCTTATATTATATGTCGGACAAACAGGAAGGCATTTGCCGCAGTGGACGCAATTCAGGTAACTTATATCTTTATCTTCCAATTCCAATTAATAAAACTCCTTTTTGTCATTCCTGCATAAGCGAAAATCCAGAGTATCTATAAAAAACTAAAAGGCGGCGGCCGTTAATGTTTGGATTAGAATATCTTGCCGGGATTGATTATATTTTGCGGGTCGAATACCTTTTTTATATTTTTTAAAATATTCATGTAGTAATCGTTATATTTTAATTTCATAAACTCCTTTTTTTCCAGCCCGATTCCATGTTCTCCAGACAAGCTTCCGCCCGCTTCAACCGTTTTCTTTAAAATCTCAAATTTTGCCTTCTCGCCCCTTTTAATCATATCCGCGTCATCTTTATTTAACATAATATTCACATGAATATTTCCATCGCCGAAGTGTCCAAAATTTATTATAGGAATATTATATGTTTTTGACGCCTCCTCTATGAAAGACAGCATAAAGGTAATTTTATTTATCGGGACGGCTATGTCGTTATTTATCTTCAGGTTTCCATACCTCCTTAAAGACGGGGATATAGCCTTTCTTGCCTCCATTATAATCTTTTTCTCCTCTTCGTTGCCCGAAGAAAAAAGAAAAACCGGCGAAAATTCTTTTAATATCTTTTCGTATTCCGCGATAGACTTGTCAACCTCGATTTGAGAACCGTCCGCCTCTATAATAAACAGAAAAGCCCCTTCTATTTTTATTATGTCGCTTTTGAAATAACTTTTAACCGATTCAATCGAGGATTTATCCATAAATTCTAACATTGACGGCCTGTTCCCAAGTTTTAACAAAGAAATGGCTGCGTTAAAACCGTTGTCTATATTGTCAAACGATACTAAAATTAATAAATTTGTATCAGGCTTGGATAAAAATTTTAGCGTAATCTTGGAAAAAAGGCCCAGCGTCCCCTCGGAACCAACCATAAGCTGTGTAAGATTGTATCCCGAAACATTTTTAACGGCCTTTGAGCCTGTATTTATTATTTCGCCGTCTCCGGTAATCACTTCGAGAGCCGCAACATAATCTTTCGTAACGCCGTATTTTACCGCGCTTGGCCCCCCGGAACACTCGGCAACATTACCCCCGATTGTGGAAAATTCATAACTTGCAGGGTCTGGTGGATAAAAATATCCCTTATCCGCCAGATATGATTTTAAATCCGCGTTTATAACCCCAGGCTCGACGGTAACAAACATATTTTCTTCATCTATTTCCAAAATATGATTCATTTTTGTGAATGAAACCACGACCCCGCCTTTTAAAGGCAGGCTGCCGCCCGAAAATCCGCTTCCCGCACCCCTTCCGACAACGGGGGTATCGTATTTTAAACATAATTTGACTATCTTAGATATTTCTTCGGCATTAAGCGGAAATACAACGACATCGGGCATAAAATCTTTTGATGTGGCATCGTAGGAATAACAAAGAAGTTCCTCTTTTTCGGATAAAACCCTGCTTCTGCCCAACAGCTCTTCAAATTCGCCTATAAGTTTTTGATTCATAATTTCATAAATAATCGGATTACTTTTTCTTCTGGATTCCCGCCTTTGCGGGAATGACGCTTAAGGGAGAAATGAAAGTAACTTATAAAGTCATTCCCGCAAAGGCGGGAATCCAGAAATACTAAATAATGTAAATATTTAAATAGTTTATATTGCAAGATTAAGGTTATTAATTTTTTATCTTTCTTTTATCGCCTCCGCAACCTGTTTAAAAGCGATTGCCCTGTGGGATATTTTATTTTTCTCCGAAGAATCCACCTGCGCAACGGTTTTGTTAAATTCCGGAACAAAAAAAACAGGATCGTAACCAAAACCCTTTGTGCCGCTTATCTTATTTGAAATAGACCCTTTTAGTTCTCCCTCGAAATACCGAAATGAGCGTCTTTTTATATCATACAGACAAGCAAGGCAGACAAATTTGGCGCGCCTGTTTTCTACGCAGTCTTTCTTTGCCCTCATCGTATCAAGCAGCTTATTAATGTTTTCGATATCCGAAGCATTTTCGCCGGCATATCTTGCCGTAAAAAGACCGGGAGCGCCTCCCAAACACTCAACCTCCAATCCCGAATCCTCTCCTGCTATGTAGTCCAGGCTCATTTCCGAATCCAATTCCGGATTTTCGTTTAAAAATTTTACATAACCTTCTACTTTAATTTTAGCATTTTCTTTATAGGTTTTCCCATTTTCGATTACGTCTACCTGAAAACTTTTATCTAAGAAAATAATATTACGCCCGGCAAAATTACCCATTATCGATTTAATCTCTTGAAACTTATGGGTATTTCCTGTAGCTATTAATATATTAATCATTTATTTTATTTAGTAAAAAATACGGAAAATTTATTTATGTTTATTTATTTAGAAAGGAAACTACATTACGCCGTCTATCGCCTTTTGCTGCAGTTCCGTGATTTTCGATACGGCGCTTTTTGAAAGTTCGTAAAGTTTCGTCAGCATATCTAATTCAATAGGCGTTTTTTCCGCACACCCTTGAACCTCGATTATCTTCCCAGACCCCGTTAAAACAAAGTTAAAATCCAGCTCGGCAACGGAATCTTCCGAATAATCGAGATCAACTAAAATTTCACCCTTTACTATTCCGATACTGATAGCTGCCGCCGAGTCATAAAAAGGCATTTTTTCGATATCGCCCTGTTTAATAAGATTTAAGAATGCCAGATAAGCGGCGACATATGCCCCTGTTATCGAAGCCGTTCTTGTCCCGCCGTCCGCGCTTATAACATCGCAATCTATTAATATGGTTATGTCTGGAAAATCGGAAAAATTAATAACGGATCTGAGCGACCTCCCGATTAACCTTTGTATTTCCTGCGCTCTTCCGTTAATCCTTCCTTTGACCGAATCCCTCGGTATCCTGTTTTGCGCCGACCTCGGAAGCATGGAATATTCGGCTGTCAGCCATCCTTCCCCTTTATCTTTTAAAAACGGGGGTACCTTATAATCTACGGAAGCGGTACAAATAACCTTAGTGTCCCCTGTCTCGATTAAACACGAACCTTCGGCATATTTCATATAATTCGGCGTTATTACCATCGGCCTCGCTTCGCCGCTTAACCTGTTTTTCTTTCTTGCCAAAGTATTTTCTCCTATTCCCACTTTTTATTCTTAATAAAAAATATGTAAAGGTCTTTCAAGTTAATTACATTAAGCAATTTTACATTAATAAGCGAACATAACGCAGGAATATCGTTTAATAAAGAATTCTTATCCGAAATTACCATTAAAACATCATCCTGTTTTAAAACTTTAAGTTTTTGGACGACCGCCCAAACAGGCGGCCCTCAGCAAAGCCCCCTAATATCGAGGCTGATGTTTCCATAATTTAAGTAAGATTTGTCCTCCATTTTTTCTCCTTAATATTTTTTCTCCTTAATTAATTTAGCCGCTCAAGCCGCTTTAAGCGCTGCATCTAAAATACCGTTGACAAAAGAAGGGGATTCATCGTTTCCAAATTTTTTAGCTATTTCCACGGATTCGTTGATAATAACATTTTTAGGTGTTTCAGGATGAAATAAAATCTCGTAAAGCGACAGTCTTAGAAGATTTCTGTCAATTCTTGACATCCTTTCTATCGACCAATTTTTTGATACCTTTTTAATAATGTTGTCTATCTTTTCTAAATTAAGCAATGTCCCTTGGGAAATATCGAAAAAAAAATCGTAAATCTGGGATGTGTCCTTTTTAAATCCGTCTCTAATAAGACTTTCCGAAGCAAAATCATTATAAAAACTTCTTATTTTATAATCTAACCCGTTTATATCCCCATCCGTTTCATATAAAAACTGCAATGCCAGTTCCCGTGCCTTTCTTCTTTTTGTCATAAAATATTAATTAAAGCTGCATTATAAAAATATATGTTGGATTTAAGCCCTTTTAATCTTAGAATAAAGGCTTGCCATTTCGACGGCGGACATTGCGGCATCAAAACCCTTGTTCCCCATTTTCGTCCCGGCACGCGATATCGCTTGCTCGATAGATTCTGCCGTTATAATTCCGTAACTAACGGGAATACTCGAACTGACGGAAAGTTCGGATAGCATTTTGGTAACCTGCGAGGATAAAAGATCAAAATGGTTAGTCTCGCCCCTTATAAGCGTGCCAAGGCAGATTACCGCATCAAATTTTTTAGCATCGATTAACTTTTTGACCGCCATAGGAAGCTCAAACGCCCCCGGAACTTTAACAACCGTAATATCTCCTTCATTCGCGCCGGCTCTTTTTAAGTAATCTAATGCGCCGTCCAAAAGCTTGCTGTTGACAAATTCGTTAAACCTCGACATAACAATGCCAAATTTAAAACCGGCGGCTTTAAGCTCTCCTTCGATTAAATTAAAATTGCTCATCTCATACCCCTACGATTTAATTTTATTTAATTTTATTACTACTTTATTTTTAATATATGTCCCAATTTTTCCTTCTTTGTTTTTAAATAGTGCCTATTGGTTTCATTTGGGCATATTTCTACGGGAACTCTTTCGACCACGCTAAGTCCGTACCCTTCAAGCCCGATTATTTTTTTTGGATTATTGGTCATAAGCCGCATTTTCCCCACGCCCAAATCTACTAATATTTGCGCCCCCACTCCATATTCTCTTAAGTCCGCTTTAAATCCCAATTTTTCATTTGCTTCAACCGTATCGTATCCCTCATCCTGAAGATTATAAGCCTTTAATTTATTTACAAGCCCGATGCCCCTGCCCTCTTGCATAAGGTAAAGAATAACCCCTTTGCCTTCCTTGTCTATCATCTCCATCGCGGCTTTTAACTGGTCGCCGCAATCGCACCTTCTGGAGCCGAATATATCGCCCGTAAGGCACTGGGAGTGGACTCTGACAAGAACAGGCTCGTTTCGTCTAATATCTCCTTTCGTAAGAGCAATATGTTCTTTAAAATCGATATTATTGGAATATACTATAATTTTAAATTCGCCTGCAAATTCTGTCGGTATTACGGATTCGACAAGTCTTTCGACATGTTTTTCATGCTTAAGCCTGTAATTTATCAGATCTTTAATCGTCAGTATTTTTATATCCCATTTTTTTGAAAACTCTGCCAGGTCCGGCATCCGCGCCATAGTTCCGTCGTCTTTCATTATTTCGCATATAACCCCATAGGGTTTTAACCCGCCGATACGGGCAATATCGATTGATCCCTCGGTTTGGCCTGTCCTTGTTAAAACCCCCCCGTTTTTGCCCCTTAAAGGGAAAATATGTCCCGGCCTGACTAAGTCGGCTGGTTTTGCATCGTCTTTTATCGCTGTCAATATGGTTTTTGCCCTGTCATGTGCGGAAATACCCGTTGTAACGCCCTCCTTTGCCTCGATTGATACCGTAAACGCCGTGGTAAATTTAGATTCATTATTGGTAACCATCGGGGGCAAATCTAAGCTGTTAGCCTTTTCTTCGGTTAATGTCAAACAAATCAATCCTCTTGCGTATTTTGTCATAAAATTTATTATTTCGGGGGTGACATATTCGGCTGCTACAACCAAATCCCCCTCGTTTTCCCTATCCTCGTCATCGACAAGTATAATCATCTTTCCCGCTTTTATATCTTTCGCCGCTTCTTCGACCGTAGCTAAATTCATAAAGTTTTTTCACCTCTTGCGCACAATTTTATTAAAATACCCGCTTTTATAAATAACCGTTTTCGGACAAAAATTCATAGGTTAAACCGCCGTAAGTCTCCCTGTCCCGATTAAGCGGGTGTTCCGTTCCCGCCTTTTTATCCCTATCTAAGTATGGATTCCCGCTTTCGCGGGAATGACATTTGAGGGTCGTTTCCGGCTTTTTATCTTCGTTTCTTATAATATCGTCCACCCGTTTTATTATTGTTTTTTCTATAATATCGGATTCAAGATTGACATATTCCCCTATCTTTTTAACGCTTAAATTTGTTTCGTTATATGTTAAAGGTATTATGCTTACAAAAAAAACATCATTTTTAAATTCGTTAATAGTTAAGCTAATACCGTCGATAGCAATAGAGCCCTTTTTTATCAAGTAATTTTTGATGTCGTCATTTATCGTATTAAAAATTTTAATACCCATAACAAAAGAGTTATTGGCAGGCTTTTTGAGGACAATTTTACCGGTGCCGTCTATATGCCCTAATACAAAATGACCCGAAATGTCCGAGTTTGCCGAGAGGGCGGGTTCGATGTTGACTTTTTCGCCTATTTTGAAGTATCTTAAAGTGGATGCAAGATAAGTTTCCGGCGTAAAATCAAAGAAGAGTTCCCTGCAATTAATTTTCCTGACCGTCAGACACAAGCCGTTTACGGCGATACTCTGCCCTATATAAGCATTTTCCCCCGTTATAGGAGCGCTTATTGACAAAATACCCTTATTTATGGACTTAACAACCCCTTTTTCTTTTATTATCCCGCTAAACATATACAGTCAAAATTCATATTTAATTTATTAATCTTTTGGATAATATGTTAAAAAAATCTCATCGCCTATCTTTTTTGCGTTTAAATCATAAAATTTTAACATATTTTTATTTTTTAAATCCAAGGTTTTAAACAAATTCATCCCGTCTTCGTTTCCAAATATATAAGGCGTTATATTAAATATTAACTTATCGTAAAGCCTCCCGCCAATTAAAGAAGCAAAAAGATTCGGCCCTGCTTCTGCCAGTATGCTCGTTATTTTAAGTTCGGCGCATATCTTAAATATCTCTTTCAGGTCTAACAATCTTTTATCTTTATTATTATAATACACATCCTTTATAATTGCACCTGTTTCTTCCAAAAGCAGTTTTTTTTTACTCTTTTCATTATTGTAATCCTTATCCGTAAATATTAATACCGTTCCGTAAGTTTTGAAAATTTTTGCCCCCGGCGGCACGGATAAATCCCTGTCCAAAATTATTTTTGTATATCTTTTATTTAAAAACTTATTCTTTATATCTCTATTATTTATTCGGACATCCAGCATCGGATCGTCGTTTATTACCGTTTTTGCCGAAACCATTATAGCATCGTTTGCCAATCTTAAATAATGCGTATGTTCTAAGGATTTTTTCGAGGAAATATACGACTTTTTCCCGATATTTCCATGCCCGATTTTACCGTCGAGGGTTATCGCCTCTTTAACGGTTATAAAGGGAAGTCCGCTCGTAATATATTTAAAAAATACCTCATTAAGTTTTTTAGCTTTTTCCTCAAAAATTCCGTAAGTTACTTCGATACCGTTATTTTGCAGATAATCAAATCCTTTTCCCGATACCAACGGGTTCGGGTCCTTCACTGCTGCCACCACCCTCTTAATTCCATATTTTTTAATGGCATAAATACAGGGGGGTGTTTTGCCGAAATGACTGCAAGGTTCTAAGCTTACATAGATAGTGGCGCCTTTTGCCCTTGAACCGGCCTTTTTTAAAGCCGCTATCTCGGCATGCGGCAAACCTGCTTTTTCATGATAGCCGTCCCCGACCGCCAGTCCGTCTTTAACGACAATCGCTCCCACCATAGGATTGGGGGAGGTAAAGCCTTCCGCCTTTTTTGCAAGATTAAAGGTTTGGGCGATAAAGTATTCATCGATATCTTTGCTTTGATAGTTCATATAAATTCAGAAAGGAAAGATATTAAGACTGTTTTTTAATAAGTTCGGAAACATTTTCATAAAGTTCGTTTATGTCTTTAAAGGAGAGATAGACGGAAGCAAAACGGACATAACTTATTGCGTCAAGGCTTTTTAACTTGTTGAGGACAAATTTTCCTATATCTTCGCTTTTTATTTCCTTTAAATTTGTTTCGTCAATCCATCTCTCGACGGACTGGACTATTTCTTCGATGCTTTGGTACGGAACAGGTCTTTTTTCGCACGCCTTTATAAGTCCGCTTAATATTTTTTGCCTGTCAAACGATTCCCTGCGCCCATCCTTTTTAATTATGAGAGGAGACGAAACAATAATCGTTTCTAATGTAGAAAATCTTTTTCCGCAGACATTGCACTGCCTTTTCCGCCTTGTCAGCCTTCCATCTTTTGATACTCTGGAATCAACAACCTTATCGTCGTCATTAAAACAGAAAGGACATTTCATATATCCGAATTAATAAAAATTTCAATAAAGCGGAAACTTCTCGCACAAGAGCCGAACCTCTTTTTTTACGCCGTCTTTGATGGATTCATCGTGAAGATTATGTAAGACTTCCGATATAAGCTCCCCGATTTTTACCATTTCACCCTCTTTCATGCCCCTTGTGGTTACGGCGGGTGTTCCGATTCTTATTCCGCTGGTTACAAAAGGCGACCTTTCATCGAAAGGAACCTTGTTCTTGTTGACCGTAATGCCGACTTCGTCCAAAAGGGCTTCCGCCTGCTTGCCCGTCATTTCGGATTTTCTGAAATCAACAAGCATAAGATGGTTGTCGGTGCCGCCCGATATTAATTCAAAACCATTGTTTTTAAGGGTATCCGCAAGAGCGGCGGCATTGAACACCACCTGCCTTTGATAATCTTTAAACTCCTCGGACATAGCCTCTTTAAAGGCAACCGCCTTTGCGGCTATTATATGTTCGAGCGGCCCTCCCTGAATTCCGGGAAATATTGCCGAATTTAATTCTTTTTCATATTTAGCTTTTGCTAAGATAATCCCGCCCCTTGGACCTCTAAGGGTTTTATGGGTTGTAGTCGTAACGAAATCCGCGTATGGAATCGGGCTTGGATGAAGGTCGGCCGCGACCAAACCTGCTATATGCGCCATATCAACCATAAGATAACATCCGGCTTCATCCGCAATATCCCTGAATTTTTTAAAATCTATAATTCTCGGGTAAGCGCTTGCCCCGGCTATTATCATCTTCGGCTTATTGTTTAAGGCGGTTTTTCTTAATTCGTCGTAATCGATTGTCTCCGTGTTTTTATTCACTCCGTACGGAATAATATTAAAATATTTCCCTGAAAAATTTACGGGACTTCCATGGGTTAGATGTCCGCCGTGCGATAAATCCATACCCAAAACCGTATCGCCCGGGGTTAAAAAGGCATAAAAAATAGCCATATTTGCCTGAGAGCCTGAATGGGGCTGAACATTGGCGTATTCGGCTTTAAATATATCCTTAATCCTGTCTATTGCTATCTGCTCGATACTATCTATATAATTACACCCGCCGTAATACCTTTTTTTCGGGTATCCTTCGGCATATTTATTGGTTAAAACAGAACCTTGCGCCTCCATTACCGCTTTTGAAACAAAATTTTCGGAAGCTATAAGTTCTATGGACTGCCTTTGCCTGTTAAGCTCTTTACCTATAAACTCATAAACCTCGCTGTCGAAATCCTTTAAATCTTTAATATTCAATTTATTACACCTATAAGTTAATTAAATTTATTAAGTTTTATAAGATTATTGCCGGAAATGACATATTAAACTTTTCATATATCCAGTTTATTATATCTTTAATCCTTTAATTTTTCCATAGAGGCAATCTTAGAAATCCTGTCTTCATGCCTTCCGCCCTCATACCCTGATGACATAAATTTGTCGATATATCTTATTGCCTCTGTGGGCGTGGTTGTCCTGCCGCCCAGGGTTAAGACATTGGCATTATTATGCTTCTTTGCAACCTCCGCCGTATATTCGTCATAAGCCAGAGCCGCCCTGATTCCGTTTATTTTATTTGCGGCTATTTCCATCCCGATACCCGTTCCGCAGACGAGAATACCGAAAGAATTCTTATCGTCGTCCGCCTTTACTTTTTCGGCTACCTTAAGGGCGTAATCGGGATAATCCACGCTCTTTAACGAATCCGTTCCCATATCAAGATAATTTATACCTTTCTCTTTAAGATAATTTTTTATAGACTCTTTTAATTCAAAACCTGCATGATCAGACCCTAAGAATATCATTTATAATATTATTCCTCCCATTTTTTAAAAACTAATGTGGCATTTGTCCCGCCAAATCCAAAAGAATTTGATATCGCATATCGTACATCGGCCTTTTGCATTACATTGGGAACGTAATCCAAATCGCACTCTTCGCCGGGTTCATCCAAATTTATCGTAGGGGGTATTATCCCCGTACTGACCGTTAATGCAGTGGCAACCGCTTCTATTCCGCCGGCCGCTCCAAGCGCATGTCCTATCATGGATTTAATGGAACTAATTTTTAACTCCTTAGTTTTATCCTTAAAAAGCTGCTTTATAGCCTTAGTTTCGTTTAAATCGTTATAATAAGTGGATGTCCCATGGGCGTTTACATAATCTATATTATCGGGGGTTAACCCTGCGTCCTCTATGGCATTTTTCATACTGTAGTATGCGCCTTCGGCGTTCGGGTCCGGGGTGGAAAGATGATAAGCATCCGAAGAAACGCCGTATCCCACAATCTCGGCGATTATTTTTGCGCCCCTTTTTAATGCGCCGCTTAGCTCCTCGAGAATAACGATACCCGCCCCTTCGCTCACGACAAAGCCGTCCCTATTTTTATCGAACGGCCTCGAAGCCTTTGCCGGCTCGTCGTTTCTTGTCGAAAGCGCCTTCATCGCGTTAAAGCCCGAAATACAAAGCGGGGTAATCGTGGATTCGGCGCCGCCCGCTATCATCGCGTCGGCGTCTCCCCTTGCTATTATTTTGTACGCGTCTCCAATGGAATTGGTGCCCGTGGAACAGGCAGACACGGTACTGGCGTTAGGGCCTTTAGCTCCCGTCATTATTGAAATCTGGCCCGGCGCCAGATTTATTAAAAGCATCGGGATAAAAAACGGCGAAATTTTTTTGGGTCCTCCTTCCAAAAGCAGTGTGTGATACTTTTCTATGGTCATAAGCCCGCCGATGCCGGCGCCAATCCATACGCCGACCCTGTGAGCATTTTCCTTCGTAATCCCAAGTCCCGACATATCAACGGCCATTTTGGAACAGGCATAAGCGTAATGAATAAATTGGTCCATTTTTTTAACTTCTTTTTTGTCGATAAATCTCTCGGGATCAAATCCTTTTACCTCGCCGGCTATCTTAGTCGCGTAGCTTTCCGTATCAAAGCGGGTAATTAAACCGATGCCGCTTTCCCCTTTTATCATCTTATTCCATGACGATTCAAGATCGTTGCCAAGCGCAGTAATCATGGAAAGTCCCGTAATAACGACTCTTCTATCGCAATTAACTGTTCTCATAATAAATCCGTTATAAATCTTTATTTTGATGGTTTTAATAATAAAGATGCAAATTATTTTGTATGCTCATCGATATATGAAACTGCATCCTGAACCGTTTTAATCTTTTCGGCATCTTCATCGGATATCTCTATCCCGAACTCCTCTTCAAAAGCCATAACCAATTCTACGGTGTCCAAAGAATCCGCACCAAGGTCCTCGACAAATGAAGCCTCGTTCGTAACCTCATCGGGAGTAACCCCGAGCTGCTCGACGATTATTTCTTTAACCTTTTTTTCCACTGACATTTACTTTTTCACCCCCTCCTTGTTAATTAATTTAAATTCATAAAATTAATTAATATTTTTATTATTAAATTACTGCATAAACATTCCGCCGTTTACATTAATAACGGCGCCCGTGATATAATCCGATAAAATAGACGATAAAAAAAGCACCGCATTCGAAACATCGGTTGGGTCGCCGATGCGGCTTAACGGAATTGTCTTTTTTATCCCGTCTTTTATATCCTCCGGTAATTTATCGGTCATAGACGACTTTATAAAACCCGGGGCAACGGCATTCGCGATTATGCCTCTGGCGGCATATTCCTTGGCAATAGATTTAGTAAAGGCAATAATTCCCGCCTTGGCTGCCGCGTAGTTCGCCTGACCCGCGTTTCCGGTTTCGCCGATTACGGATGTTATGTTAATTACCCTGCCGCTTTTAGCTTTTACCATATATTTCAACACATTTTTCGTAACATAAAACAGTCCGTTTAAATTGACATCAAGCACATCGAGCCAGTCCTCGTCGCTCATCCTTATAAGCAGAGAATCCCTAACAATGCCTGCGTTATTGACAAGAATGTCTATTTTTGACTCCTTTGCTTCTATTTTCCGTATAATATCCGTTACCTCTCGAGAATTTTTTATATCGAGCTCGTAGAAGTCGAATTCATCCGAAATTTCTTTAAGTTCATTCCGAATATCTAAAAACTTGCTATAAGTCTTGCCCAGAATTATAACCCTTGCTCCTGCAGAAAGTTGAGATTTGACAATGGACAACCCGATTCCCGCATATCCTCCCGTAACAATCGTTACCTTACCGCTTAAATCGATACAATAAGACATAAATTATAATTAACTTACAGATAAAATACCGGTTTAGATTTTCCGTTAGTTATTAACAAGTAAAAATTTTTCCAATTCTTTTAATGTCGCAACGGAATTAACGGATAAAGAATTGACCCCTTTATCTATCCTTTTTATTAAAGAACTTAAAACATTTGAAGGTCCGATTTCAATAAAGGTGGAAACATTAAATATTTTCTTCATATTCAAAACGGACTCGCTCCATCTCACGGGAGAAGTTATCTGTTCCAAAAGAAGCCTGATAACATCATTTTTTTTAGAATAATTTAAAGAGGCGGCATTTGAAAATATTTCGCAATGGGCATCAGAAAACCAGTCTTCTTTAAAATAGGCTGACAAATTACCCTTTGCCTCTTCCATAAACGGCGTATGAAACGGGGCGCTGACCGGCAATATAACAGTCTTTTTGGCTCCCCGTTCTTTAAGAACGGCGCATGCCTCGTCCACGGAGGAGGATTCCCCCGATATAACGGTTTGAACGGGCGAATTAAAATTCGCTATAAATACCTTGTCCTTATTATCCGAACCGTTTATCTTATTAATTACCGATTTTATAATATCCTCGTCAAGTCCAATTATTGCCGCCATCCTGCCAAAGCCCACAGGACAGGCGTTTTGCATAAAAACTCCCCTTTTTTTCGTGATTAAAAGAGCATGCAAAAAATCTAACGAACCTGCAAAAACATTGGCGCTGTACTCGCCGAGACTATGGCCCGAAACGCAAACCGGATTAATGCCCGTTTCTTTTTGCATTGCTTTAAGTATGGCTATGCTCACGGTCAAAATGGCGGGCTGGGTATTTTCGGTCAAATTAAGCGGGCATTCATCGTCCCCCAGAATTAACTTTTTCATATCCATGCCTAAGGCATCCGAAGACTCTTCTAAGACAAGTCTTGCTTCGCTAAAATTTTCAAAAATATCCTTTCCCATGCCCGTATGCTGAGACCCCTGCCCCGGAAAGACAAACGCGATATTAGAGTTTACTATTTTTTCCATTTAACCTTTTATAAATTTAGACATATTATTAATAAAATCCTCAGCCTGAAAAATTATTTCTTCTATAACCTCTTTTACGGTTTTTTCTTCTTTTATGAGTCCCGCAATCTGGCCGCTCATTAAAGAACCCATTTCGATATCCCCGTCAACTGACGCGGCTTTTAGCCTTCCCGTGCCGAGTTTTTCGTATTCAACGGCTGGCGAACATTTTTCTTCCAATTCGAGAAACATTTTCGCAAGCCTGTTTTTTAACACCCTGACGGGATGCCCCGTCGGCCTTCCTGTAACGACGGTATCCCTGTCGGATGCCTTTATTACCATATCTTTCCAGTTTTGATGCACATGACATTCCTTAGTCGCAAGAAACCTCGTGCCCATTTGAACGCCGCTTGCGCCCAGACATAAAGCGGCGGCGAACCCTCTGTAATCCGCAATACCGCCCGCAGCTATAACGGGAATATTAACGCTATCGACAACCTGCGGAACAATTACCATGGTGGTTAGCTCCCCGATATGCCCTCCCGATTCTGTACCCTCGGCAATTAAGGCATCTGCTCCAGCCTTTTCCATCCTTTTTGCAAGAGCCGTCGATGGAATAACGGGAATTACTTTTATGCCCGCTTCGTGAAATTTTTTAATGTAAGGTCCCGCGTTTCCTGCTCCAGTCGTAACAACAGGGACGCCCTCCCGTATAACGGCATCGACTAATTCACCTATATGAGGCAAATACAGTATAAGATTTACGCCGAAAGGCTTATCGGTATTTTCCTTGGCTTTTCTTATTTCCTTAACAAGGAGATCCGGGGGCATCTGCCCCGCCCCTATTATACCCAAGCCTCCGGCATTTGAAACGGCGCTTGCAAGAGCATAATTCGACGCCCATGCCATTCCGCCCTGAAAAATCGGATATTTTATCCCAATTTTATCACATATGGGAGATTTTATCATTTTATTGTTTCATCCTAATTAGGGGACAGGCTTAAGTCTGTCCCCGTTTTACCATATATATAGTTATATAGTTTTACCATCTTATTATAGAAGATGCCCATGCGAGTCCGGCGCCGATAGCATCGATTAATACAAGATCCCCTTCTTTTATGCGGCCAGAAACGCACGCTTCGTCTAACGCAATAGGGATTGAACCGCTTGAAGTATTTCCATACTTCTCCACATTTACGAAAACCCTCTCCATTGGAAAACACAACTTCTTTGCGGTGGCTTCTATTATCCTGATATTTGCCTGATGGGGAACAAACAAATCGATATCTTCCGGCTTAAGGCCGTTAAATTTAATGGCCTCTTCGGCAACATCTTTGAGATATTTTACCGCATATTTAAAAAGCTCGGAACCCTTCATTTTTATATAATGGTCAAGATTATTTACCGTCTGAGCGGTTGCGGGCATTAAAGAGCCTCCTGCGGGAAGTTTAAGTATATTATCGTGCCCTCCCTCCGAATGTATGTGGGTCGATAAGATACCCCTTGTATTTTCGGTATTTGCGGATAACACCGCCGCCCCTCCTCCATCGCCGAATAATACGCAGGTTGACCTGTCGGTATAATCGGTAATTCTCGAAAGTAAATCGGCGCCGATAACTAATGCATTTTTATATCTGCCCGATTTAATAAAGCTGTCTGCAATGGATAAAGAATAGATAAAGCCGCTGCACCCTGCGCTTACATCAAAAGCAGCCGCATTTTTCAGCCCTAATTTTTCTTGAACGATGCAGGCGGTGGACGGAAATATCATATCCGGCGTAATTGTTCCGACTATGATAAGCTCTATGTCCATCGGGCTCACCCCCGAGCGCTTAATTGCCCGCCTTGCGGCATTGGCGGCTATATCCGATGTCGTTAAGCCGGCTTCGGCGATCCGTCTTTCTTTAATGCCGGTCCTTGAGGTAATCCACTCGTCCGATGTATCGACAATACTGCAAAGTTCTTCATTGGTAAGCACTTTTTCCGGAACATACGAACCGATTCCTGTAATCTGTGAATATATCAATTTTTTAAACCTTCGCTATCAAAAATTTATATTTTATTAGGATAAATAACCGCTTTCGGCATTGGCTTCGATTTTATGGCTGATATTTAAAGTTATCCCTTTTTCGACAAAGTGCTTGGCAACGAAAATGGCGCTAGCGATTGCTTTTGGGCTTGCCCCGCCGTGGGCGATAAATGCCGCTCCGTTAACCCCGAGAAGCGGCGCCCCGCCGTATTCGTTGTGGTCAACAAGTTTTTTAAAATTTTTTAATGATTTTTTAGCAAGAAAAAACCCTAATTTCGCCATAAGGCTTTTGTCCACTTCGTCTCTTAAAAGATTAAATATTGTTTCGGCCAGCGTCTCAGATGCTTTTAAAATAACATTGCCCGTAAATCCGTCACAAACAACTACATCGACTTTTCCGTTAAATATCTCTCTGCCTTCGACATAGCCGTAAAAATTTAAATCGGTATTTTTTATAATCTTATAAGCCTCCCTTGTAAGATCGTTGCCCTTGGATTCCTCTTCCCCATTGCTTAATAGTCCTATCTTCGGATTTTTTATATCCTTCATAAAAGCGGCATATTCGGCGCCCATTATTGCAAATTGAGCAAGATGATGGGGTTTGACATCGACATTCGCTCCCGCGTCTATCAAAACGGTATAGCCGCCGATTGCCGGCATAATGGTAGCTATCGCAGGCCTGTCTATCCCCTTGATCCGCTTAAAAACAAACATAGCGATAGCCAATGATGCCCCGCTATTACCCGCGCTGATAACGACATCCGCCTCTTTATTCTTTACAAGTTCGTAAGCAACGCGCAAAGAAGAGTTTTTTTTATTCCTTACGATAGAAGACGGAGAATCCTTCATTGTAATCCGCTCAGAAGCATGCTTTATCTTAACCCTTGATGACATATGCCCGTGTTTTTTAAAAGCACTCTCTAATGCGGCCTCATCCCCTGTGAGTATTATCTCTAATCCCTCATCCGACTCTACGGCGGCTATTGCCCCTAAAACCTCGGGTTCCGGCGCCTTATCTGAGCCAAAGCCGTCCAGAGCTATTCTAATCATTTATAATTTCCCCATTCGTAGGTAAAATTTTAACGCCCGTTAACTCTTTTATATAATTTGTGTAATCAGGCTTTTGATTCGGTTGCCGCAATTATAACCCGTCCCCTGTATGTTTTGCAATTAGCGCACATTCTATGCGGAAGCACGGGCTCCCCGCAATTCGGGCACTTTGAATAATTAGTTGCCTCAAGGCTGTCATGAGTTCTCCTTTTATCCCTTCTGCATTTTGAGTGTCTTTTCTTTGGATTTGCCATATAAATCTCCTTTTATTAATCTGAATTAAACCAATTTTTAAAAATATATGCTATATTATTAATAAAATATTAAAATGTCAATGTTCATTTTTCTATCTTTATAAACAGGTTATCATCCGCGGTCTTAAAATCCGCTTCGTCGGAAAATATCATTCTTTTCGCCCGTGCGGCAGATTTTATATCGCTGTTTACGCTGTTTAAGATGCTTATATAATCGTTGTTCAGCGTTTTAACTAAAAGTTTGTCAATCTTATGATTTTGATGAAGATTTAAACTTGTTCTTAATTTTCTTGAAGCCTCTATAATATTCAACAAAATTTTAGCGATTTTTATGGAAGATTCGAAGTTAAGTTCTTTTCTGTAATCGGGCCAATTTGACAAATGAATACTGCCGGCCGTTTCAAAATTTTTATAAAACGACAGATATAATTCTTCCGTAATAAACGGAAAAAATGGAGCAAATATTTTTATCATATTGAATGAAACAAAATACATAACATTTAAAGCCTTATCTTTTCTGTCAAAATTTTCTTCTTCCTCGTCCCAAAAAACATTTTTTATAATTTCGAGATAATTATCGCAATATACATTATAAAAGAAATCGACCATTGCCTTTAAACTTGAGGAGTATTCGTAAGATTCCATATAGTTCCCGCATATCTTTAAAGTGTTTTCGAATTCCGTAATAACCCATTTATCGACTTCGCCCAATTCAAGCTCCGATATGTCTTTCTCATACGGATTAAATCCTTCGTTGACATTTGTGATTAAAAACCTTGCCGCATTCCATAATTTAATTAAAAGCCTTCTGCCGTTCACGGCATCTTCTTCGTTAAACCTTAAATCCTGCCCCAGATTTGCCTTTGAAGCCCAGTACCTTAAGGCATCCGCTGAATATTTATTTATTATTTCTTCGGGTCCTACAAAATTACCTAAGCTTTTAGACATCTTTTTGCCGTTTTTATCAAGTCCCCATCCGCTTATCATAACATTTTTAAACGGAATATTACCCGTATGATAAATAGATTTTACGACGGTATAAAATAACCATGTTCGAATAATTTCCTGAGCCTGCGGCCGCAGGCTCATCGGGTAAATCCTATCTAAAAGTTTTTTTTTATCGGCGGTGCGGGAATCATATGCCCATAAGGCGTTAATCAGGGGGGTCATCGACGATGTCATCCATGTGTCCATAACATCCGTCTCCGGGTCAAATTTTTCTCCCCCGCATTTAGGGCATTTAATAATGTTAGGATGGGCTACGGCAGGGTCCACGGGCAGTTCGTCCTCTTTTGCAAGGATTACTTCGCCGCAATTTGCGCAATACCAGACAGGAAAAGGCACGCCGTAAAATCTTTGCCTCGATATATTCCAGTCCCATTTTAAATTATTAACCCATTCGTCGTATCTCGGTTTCATAAAATCGGGGTACCACTTTATTTCACTTGCAGCCTCTAAGAATTTATCTTTATTATCTAAAATTTTTATAAACCATTGGAGCTCGCGAATAAATTCGACGGGAGTTTCACACCTGTCATGAACGCCGACATTATGCAAAAGCGGTTTTTCCCCTTTTATAAACGATAATTTCTTGAGGTCATCTACTATTGCTCTTTTTGCATCCCTTGCGGTTAATCCGCTATAAGCCCCGGCCGCCTCGTTTAATCTTCCCGCTTTATCTATAATTATAGCCGTGTCAAGTTTATGCTCCTTCCATTTTCTAACATCTTCGGCATCGCCCCAGGTGCAAACCATCATCAAACCTGTTCCATAATTTATATCGACGGTTTCGTCATATTTAACCGGAACATCTTTATTATATAGAGGGGTTTTAACGCTTTGCCCGTTTAAAAATCTGTATCTGTCGTCAAGAGGGTTGGCATAAATCGCAACGCATGCCCCTAGTAATTCGGGGCGGGTTGTGGATATTATAAGACCCTGGCCCGATGATGATTTAAATTCTATGTCGTACAAAATACCGTTTAATTCTTCTATTATAATATCCGCCTGTGCAAGCGAGGTTCTGCATTGAGGGCACCATAAAATAGGCTCGTTCCTTCTTTCCATCAGCTTCTTATGGTAAAGATCAATAAATGATTTTTGGGATGTTTTCCTGCATCTTTCATCTATCGTAGAGTATGACAGCCGGTAATCGACGCTTATTCCTGCGGATTTCCATAAGGCTTTATATGTCTCGATGCCAATCTTCGTCTCTTTTAAGCAAAGGTCTATAAACTCTTCCCTCGTTATCTTAGACTTGTTTATTTTATACTTTTTTTCGACATACCGCTCAGTAGGAAGGCCGTTATCGTCGAAACCCATCGGATAAAACACATTAAACCCTTTCATTCTTTTGTACCTGACGATAAACTCGGCCTGGGAATAACTCATTACATGCCCGACATGGAGATGGGCGGATGAAACATAAGGCGGAGGCGTATCGGCCGAAAAAATTTCCTTTTCGGTATCAAAGAAATCAAAACTATATGTATCGTTATCTTCCCAATACTGCGCTATCTTTTTTTCGACCGCCTGATAGTCGTAATTTTTCGGAAAATCTTTGAAATTATTAAAATTTTCTTCGGATTTTTGCATAGATTATTAAGTTTAGCAATTTTTTTTATAAAAATCAATCATAACTTGCAACCCAAATCCCGATTTAGAAAATATTTAAGATATTCCAATATTAAGTAATTCTGGATTCCCGCTTTCGCGGGAATGACAATGCAGTGATTTAAAGTTTCACCCTTTGGGTGTCATTCCCGCGAAAGCGGGAATCCAGAAAATAAATTTCTAAATCGGGATTTGGATGCAAAACTTGTATTATTATATGTTATAATTATAAAATATGTATCAGGTGCTTGCCAGAAAATACAGGCCAAAAATTTTCGATGAAATAGCGGGACAGGATAGCATTGTCCAAACGCTTAAAAATGCCGTTATCCACGACAGGATTGCCCATGCCTACATATTTTCGGGTACGAGAGGGGTCGGCAAAACATCTATCGCAAGAATACTTGCAAAATCGATTAACTGCGAAAACGGCCCTACGATAAATCCGTGCGGCGTTTGTTCCGCCTGCGTCCAGATCCAAAACGGCAGTTCGGTAGATGTCATAGAAATCGACGGGGCATCGAATACGGGCGTTGACGCAATAAGGGATTTAAAAGAAAACATAATATATCTGCCGCAGAGTTTTAAATATAAAATTTACATCATCGACGAGGTTCACATGCTTTCTAACAGCGCCTTTAATGCTCTTTTAAAGACGCTCGAAGAGCCTCCCGCCCACGCTAAATTTATTTTTGCAACAACCGAATTGCACAAAGTCCCCGAAACTATTTTATCGAGGTGCCAGAGGTTTAACTTCAAAAGAATACCGACCGATATAATTTACCGTAAATTAAAAGAGATTGCGGCTGCGGAAGACATTTCCGTTACCGATGAAAACTTAATGATTATGGCCTCTTTGGCCGACGGATCCGTTAGGGACTCTCTCACAACCTTTGACACTATTATATCGTACTTCGGAAAGGATATAAAAGAAGATATATCGCCCGTTCTTGGATTAACCGTTAAAGCAGCAATCGTTGATCTTATCGGCGCAATTTTTAAGAAGGATTATGAAGCTTCCATCAGGCTGGCAAAAGAAATACACGACTCCGGGGCAGATATAAGGCAGTTTATAAAACAGCTTGCATTCTACATCAGAAATATTTTAATAATAAAATTAAAATATAAAGATATGATTAACGATATGACGGATGAAGAAATAAATGCTTTAATTCCCCTTGCCGGACAAAAACACCAGGAGGAACTTCTAGACATGATAGATATATTACTCAACTCGGACGCCAAATATCAAAAAATCTCTTCCCCTTCATTAATGCTTGAACTTACTCTTTTCAGGCTTATAAATATTCCATCGAAACATAATGTAACGGAACTCATAAATAAAATCGATAAATTTATATCGCTTAAAACAAATCAGGCAGAAAATCCAAAAATAGAGGATAAAACCGGCAAGTTTAATTTAAACGATGAGACTCTGACACCGCCTCCGCCCGCATTTGACTCATCCTTTGCACTTCGTCAGCCGCTGCCGAAAATCGCCGCTCCCGCAAATGCGCAAACGGACAGACAAGTTAAAACAGCGCCGAATGACGGTAATAATACGCACGGGGGATCAGACGAATTCTTTGCCCACTTCGATAAAATCGATGAAAAATTAGCTCAAGAAAATGGTAAGCAGGAAACTAACGCTTTAATAGATGACGGCATTAAAGCCGACGAAGCTGAAAAACCCGAAGAAAGCATAATCATGGAAAGCATAAAAGACATTTTCGGGAAAGATATCGAAAGGATAGATAAGACTAAAAAGTAACCTAAAAAAGTGAAACCTCCTTGTTATTTTTTAAAAAAAATTATAGAATAATATAATATAAACGCAAATAGAAATCCGGAGGAATGTTAAAATGTCCAAAAATATGGCAGGAATGTTAAAGCAGGCTCAAAAGTTTCAATCGGATATGCTTAAAATGCAGGAAGAACTCGGTTCTAAAATTGTCGAATCCAGTTCCGGCGGCGGTATGGTTACGGCAAAAGTGAACGGAAAACAGGAACTTATATCCATAACGATAGATAAAGCCGTTATTAATCCCGACGATGCCGAAATGCTTCAAGACCTTATAGTCGCCTCTATTAACGAAGCCCTAAATAAATCAAAAGATATGGTTACGAATGAAATGTCCAAATTAACGGGCGGACTTAATTTACCCGGCCTTTTTTAATAAATTAAAAAAACAATTTTTATCTAAATTATATCCAAGACTTATGTCGATTAATCAATCCGATTATATTAGAGATATTGTGTCCGCCTTTAAAAAACTTCCCGGAATAGGCGAAAGATCCGCAAGAAGGCTTGCATTTTACATATTATCCCAAAATGAATCGGTAGCATATAGCCTTGCAAATGCAATAAAAGATGCAAAACAAAATATCAAACTTTGCAAAAATTGTTTTAATCTGAGCGGAGAAGATTTTTGCCCTATATGCAAAAATACCTCAAGGAACTCTAAATTATTATGCGTCGTGGAAAATCCTGAAATAATATATGTATTCGAAAAAAGCGGCAACTTTAACGGCTTTTATCATGTCCTCCACGGCTTAATAAATCCTTTGGAGGGAATAACCCCTTCGGATATAAAACTTAAAGAACTTGCGCTCAGGGTGGAGCAGGGCGGCTTCGAGGAAATAATCCTTGCATTAAACCCCAATTCTAACGGCGAAGCCACCATGGTTTATATTCAAAAAATATTATCCCCTTACAATGTCCATATAACCGCTCTGGCAAGGGGAATACCGATAGGCTCCGACCTTGAATATGTCGATAAAGACACGCTTTCGGAAGCCATTAACTACAGAAAAAACTTTGGATAATTTCGTTGTGATTTGCGGTCAGGCATTTGTTTGGTATAATTAAACTATAAGTTATACAGAGGTATTATGAGAAAATCAATTTTTTTCTTAATCGTTCTTTCTTTGGTATTTATTTTTTCGGCGAAGGCTTATGCGGGAAATATTTCGAATAAGCAAGAAAATACGGTAAAATATTTATATAAAGCATCTTACGATTTAGGTTACAACTGGGGTAAATTGCGCACAAAATATCATACCGGAATGGTAAGCAATGAAAGGTGCAGCCATGTCGTTTCTATCTTAAAAAACTATGTAGAATCTCATAATATGATGTCTTTATCGTATTATAATTCAATTAAGGCAAATCTTTTTAATACCTGCGTTCTCGGAGTTGTGGCTGGATATAAGTAAATATTAATTGTATCAACTATGATCAGTTGTGATTTGCGGTCAGGCATTTGTTTGGTATAATTTAATTTCCATTTAAAGCCTCCTCGCCCCGGTTGTGATTTGCGGTCAGGCATTTGTTTGGTATAATCGTTTGTAAATGCAGAACCTAACGAACTGAGTTGTGATTTGCGGTCAGGCATTTGTTTGGTATAATTTTTAAACGCCAGACTCGTAAAGCGAATGTGTTGTGATTTGCGGTCAGGCATTTGTTTGGTATAATGAATGTAAAACTTATGATGAGAAAGAACAGTTGTGATTTGCGGTCAGGCATTTGTTTGGTATAATTGATATTAAAAAATTCTGTTCGCAAAAACTGTTGTGATTTGCGGTCAGGCATTTGTTTGGTATAATTCAAAAAAGAAGAAGCCAGTAAAGAATACAGTTGTGATTTGCGGTCAGGCATTTGTTTGGTATAATAAAAGAAAATATAACACTACGAGACCTAAGTTGTGATTTGCGGTCAGGCATTTGTTTGGTATAATTTTAATTATCTTTTTAAACATTTTGTCATCGTTGTGATTTGCGGTCAGGCATTTGTTTGGTATAATTAGAATCATATATTGCCAGAATACTTACCGTTGTGATTTGCGGTCAGGCATTTGTTTGGTATAATAAAAATCAGAAGTTTACAACAAAAATCATCGTTGTGATTTGCGGTCAGGCATTTGTTTGGTATAATATATCTGAAAAGCGTTCTTACAACATTTCCGTTGTGATTTGCGGTCAGGCATTTGTTTGGTATAATGCGGCTTTATTTTCAATTTCCGAGATAGTGTTGTGATTTGCGGTCAGGCATTTGTTTGGTATAATGCAACTTTGGTAACAAGTTGTATTTATTGGTAAATCACCCGAAGCAGATCAGAAAAAACTGATTTGTTCGGGTGATTTTTCTGTAGGTTTTCGTATTTTTCCAAAGAAAATTTTCATCCTTTCGAATTGTTTATCCGTTATTATTAATATCCGCACTTCACCATCGTCAGGTAGGGATAATTTTACCCGTTTTTCATGAACAACAGCATTTTCTTCACTTGAACAATGTCTTCCATAAACCGAGAATTGCATCATAATAAAACCGTCATCCAGTAAAAATCTACGAAAATCGCTATAGGATTTCCGCGCCTCTTTAGTGTCTGTCGGCAGATCAAACATCGTAATTATCCACATACTACGATACCCTCCAAAACTCATATCGAAGGGATCTCCGGTTTCTTGTCTTCCCCGCATAATACCCTTTTAATGCTTGCAGAGTAATAATGCAGTGATGACATTAACGGTAAATTAGTGCCACCTATACAACAACTATTATTTAAAATATTTAAGATAATAAGTTTATTGCCGGATGTTAATTTTAACTCATCCGACGATAATTTTAATAATTCAAATACTTTGATATCAACCGCCGGTCGGATAGGTTCCATCAGATCATCGGCGAGACAGAAATTATTATATTGATTATGATGATGAATGCCCAAGGAAGGATGAAGGCCTGCTCCAACAATTGCTCTTGCCACGGCTGCACGAATTATAGAATAACCGTAGTTAAGCAAAGTATTAATACCGGATTCATCAGGATTTCGCCGAAAATTACCTCCAAATAATTTTGGCCAATAAATCCTAGATGCCTGAGCCTCCATATTTTCGGAATCGCCGCTTTTAACCTTTTCGGCATATATATTTAAAAGATGATCTTCGTTTATGACTTTATCCAAAACTTTTGCCTGCCCCAAAATTTTTGCTCTGATAATCTCTTGCCATAAACGTTTCCTGACAGGTTCGGCAATTTGAATTTGCCTGTTTAATATCTTAGTATGCAAACTATTTCCGGTGAGAGGCAAACAAATAGCATTAGGCAAGTGTTTCTCATTGCATATCAAGACCGCAACATTATTGTCGGAACATGCGGTCAAAAGCGCTTGCGTGTAACTAATAGCAGGATGGTCTAAGATTAAGACGCCTAAATCCTCTACTGGAATGGTTTCCGGTTCAAATCCATTGCGTCTTACAACCAACTGATTATTCTTTAATGCCAGATGGGCAGCATTACCCACTTCTATAATTCTCTTAATCATTGCAATAAGTAATGCATCCTAATGTATCAACCATAATTTTTTTAAACAACAATCTATTAGCTGAACCTACCAGCATTGTCTTTTTATCATCCAAAGTTGCCGCGGTATGTAAACGGAGGGTTATTCGTTGATTTGAGCCGTCAAGCATTTGCACTCTATAATAACGTTTTTCATCCTGCATATCGATTTCGACTAAATCATTTATAGCTAAAGAGGCTATAAATTTATATTTATCCCCATGATTACGATTAACAATACTTGTTTTATCAATTCTTGCTCTTCTTGCAGCCTCCATTGCGGTAACAAAAATACCCTTTCTTTTTTTTGTTTGCATATCCTCTATAATCTCAACATGGTGGTTATTGCCGTATTTATAAAATTTATACTCCCCTTCGGCATTATCACGTATTCCATATACCGAATTCCTATTAAAATTAGAAGCTATTCGCACTGACCTAATATTAGTTTTTCCATCAACGTGAAATAAAGGATCACTACTATTGCTTAACGCCTTTTTAAAATCGCCATTAAAATTGTTAATCCGCTCCTCTACTAATTGTCTAACTTTTTTATCAATTATTTTTTCAACTTGTGCTTTTGTGATTCCGGAAAGCGGCTTCCGATATACAAAATAATCTTCTTTCTCGTTATATCCGTATGCGGTTTCTTCATGAAATGCACCCGTTATTTTCCGAGTGGGAGAATGCGAAACTATAATATTTTGAATTTTTTCATCAACATCTTTATAAAATGAATGCCAAGGGGCGTCTATATTAAACCCGTGTTCGCTTAACGATTTACCACTTTCTGCAGAAAGTTTAGAAAGTTTTTGAAACAAGCTTCTTGATGTTAATGCAATGACTATTGCATCAATAGTATGATGCCTATGATCTTCTCGATTTTTTTTATTGCCGTCCACGCTGAGTATCATATTTAGTTTCCAGCGATGACGAAGCACAGATGTCGCTTCTCCTTTAGTTACATTTACAGGAGTACCTAATTGAAATAAATATTTCTTTACCTCTGTTGAGATATAGCGTGTATCGTTTAGTTGCCGTTCTATAAATTTATCGGTATCGATATTTTTTTGTTCAAATTTTTTTCTTTTATTCCATGGCAATTTTTCTACTCTTTTTAATATTTCCTCATATTTCTTCGAGTCGGCAGAATAAGCCTCATAAGGAGATTTATTGTGTTTTATTTGGCGGTTCTCTTTTGCTATGCAAAGTGTTTTGTTCCAATAGGAATCATCAAGCGACTTGCTATAAGGCAATATATGCTCAATATCGACTTCTTGCGAAAAGAGCATTTCCCGTGAAATGCTATCCCCTGTATATGGACACACAGCTCCGCATTCTTCCCATAATTGATACTTCTGTATATCCTCCTTATAAGGATTTTGAATTCCAAAATCATTTTGCAAAATTGCTTTTATTGAATTATTTTTCTTTTCCCTATCTCTCATGTTCAAAGATAATTTTTCTTTTTGTTTTTTTGAAAGTTTCATTTTACGGGCCATTTCTATCGTAATACGAGAAGGCTTTCCATGTTTCCTAATGATAGCATTTACAACTTTTCTAACTTCATACAGAGCTTTTTGTACTAATGGGTTACGTAAATATGGAGGCTCTTTAAGTTCGTCAACGATTTTTTTTGCGTTATCGATATTGCTATGGTTATAACCGGCTTTAATACATGCTTCATCATAACGCATACTTTTTCCAAGATAAGGAAGTATTTTATTTATGGCTTTCAAAGATAAACTCGCATATCCGGATTCAAGTTCTATTTTTGCGATAGCTTCGGCAGTTTTTTCATCAAAACCCCAATGTTGTTTCATACGATTTAAAAGTCCATTTTCGTCATTAATTGTAAGAATATCGGTTATAAGTTCTTTTTGTTCTTTCTCCGGCAAACCATCCCATTTATCTCCTATTTTAGAACGAACGGCATAAGCTGTTCGGTTTCCAATAAGTTCTCTTTTTCCGCCCTCCTCAAGGTTAAATATTTCCCCGCCATGAAGGCCTAAAATAGTTCGCGCTTTATTCCAGCTTATGGTTTTTTGCCTTTCTAAAACATCTATAAGTTTTTTATACTCATCGCTATCAAGAGAACGGTAATCGCGGGTTTTCGTGTCTTTGATTTTAAGATTATTTATATCTTGAAGAATTCTAAAGCGTTGATATTCAAGCAGGGCTTTGGAAACCCGCTTTCTTGAGGGCTCGAATGAGCATTTGCCGATTAAATATTTTTGCAATTTTAATGGACGCTGAAAAAATATTAATTTATGAAGTATAACTTTATAGGCGGGGGTAAGAACATCCGGATAATAATTTTGCTGGTTTTCCCATATCTTTTCAAATTCTTCTTTATACATATCCCTATCCGTATAAAGCCCCCTTTTTTTTTGCTGATTAGCAAGATATTCGCCTAACGTTCGACTGTTGGAATTTTCAATTTCTTTTTTTAGTTCGCTAATGGATTTTATTATAATGCCGTCATCAGGGGATGAAACCTTTCTATTGCTTTGGAAACCCCGCCTCTGGGCAAGATGATATATTATGCGGCCAATTTCACACAGTTGAAGTTTTTCATCTAACGCTTTCTTCCTAAGCTGATAAGGATCAAATCTTTTATTGTCGGTTAAAATTTTTTTTAGTTCGACCTGATCGGCCGGCAAAAGATTATTATTTGTCAAATACCTTAATGCCGCATTTCTGCGCATCTTATGTCTCGCAACTTGCCTGCGCATCGCCCTTGCAGTTCTTCGCGCCTGATTTTTAGATACTTTTGTTTTCGCGTCCAACGCCTCTTGAAAAATGCGAGTGCCACAATCAACTATCTCTGTAGGCTGTTCATCTTTGCTATTACCAATTATAGCCCATCCAAGAGAATTTGCTCCCATATCAAGACCAAGAGTGTATTTGCTCATTATCACCCTCCTAAAATCCAATATTCATTATTATTCCATATTTATATTGACATCAATATTAAATTTTATTAATATAAAGTTATATTATACCAGACAAATGCCTGCGCTGCTTTTTACAATAAGAAGTTTAACTTCGCAGGATATGCCCCAATGGGGTAACCTTTAAGCCTCTTGCTATAACAAGGGGCTTTTTTGCGCTATTATATAATTATAATAATACAATATAATGTTATTATTATAATATAAATAAAAAATCAATAAAAATATTCCATAATTTTGATAAATTCAAAGAGTTGATACCCCTCCCAGCTCTATTAAAATTAGCTATCCCTACATATCAAATACTCCCAATTCGCTACCCATTTGCTCCTATATCAACTTGACTATTTTATGAAATAGCTGTATAAATATTGCATAGAATCAATTTTTAAAAGATAATAAATTATACTAAACAGAAAAAAAGCTTATTATGGATTTATCAGAAAAAATAATTGAAGCCGTCAAATCGCTGCCTGAATCAAAACAAGTCGAGGTTCTCGACTTTATGGAATATCTACAGTCAACAACCGCCGCCTCGGAGTGGAACGATTTTTCTCTTTCGTCGGCAATGAAAGGAATGGAAGCCGAAAGTTCTCTTTATTCCTTGAGCGATATAAAGGAATCCTTTTCGTGATATTAGAAGGTCAGATAACCTTATTTAATTTTCCGCAAACCGATCAAAAACAAGGAAAGCTAAGACCTGCTCTTATCTTGCGCAAACTGCCGAATAATCTTAACGATTATCTAATATGCATGATATCCTCGCAAATTCATACACTGATTCCGGAATTAGACGAACTTATTGGTTTGGAAGATTCCGACTTTGCGATATCAGGCTTAAAACAACCGAGCGTTATTCGAATATTAAGGCTCGCGGTAGTCAACAAATCTATCTTTTTAGGCAAAATAGGTCAAATAGACAACGAAAGGATTAAAAGGATAAGACGCAAACTTGCCTTATGGATTAACGGTTAATTAATTCCCCCTTTATTCGCATTTCAAAGCTTCAAAGCTTGCCCAGATCCAGATTTATGGATTTGGGGCTTGAAAACTAATTGACAAAAATTTCAAAAACTAATAAAATAAAAATTTTACAACAAAAAAACATTTTAATCACTTAAATTTAAACTGCTAAAAATAAATCTTGTTCAGTATATACCATGTTTGACGGACTTAGCTCAAAATTAGAAAAGATATTTAAAAACCTTCGCGGGTATGGGAAGCTTTCCGAGAAAAATATCGAGGACGCTCTCAAAGAGGTCAGGCTGTCCCTGCTCGAAGCCGATGTAAACTACCTCATAGTCAAGGAATTTATCGAATCGGTCAAGAACAAGGCTGTCGGCGAAAAGGTTATGGACAGCCTTACGCCGTCCCAGCAGATAATTAAAATTATACACGACGAGCTGACAAGCCTTCTCGGCGGCCACGAACCCCTTAATATTAAAGCTAAGCCGCCTGTAGTCATTATGCTCGCCGGACTTCAGGGTTCGGGTAAGACTACGACCGCCGGAAAACTTGCCCTCTATTTGCGGGGGTTAAAGCGGAGCGTTTATCTTGTTCCAGCGGATGTCTATAGGCCTGCCGCCGTTCTTCAGCTTAAAAAAATCGGCGCAAGTATAAACATTCCGGTTTACGAAACCCCTGAAAAAGACGGCGGGATTACGCAGAAACCCGAAGAAATAGTCAAAAACGCCTTAGAAATCGCCGAAAAGCATGCTTACGATACACTGATAATAGACACGGCGGGACGCCTTGAAATCGACGAGCCTTTGATGGAAGAATTAAAAACCATCAAAAGCAAATTTAACCCTAATGAAATACTTTTCGTCGCCGATTCTATGCTTGGTCAGAGCGCCGTTACGGTTGCAAAAACATTTAACGAGGCGGTAGGTATAACCGGGGTTGTTCTTACCAAGGTTGACGGCGATTCCAGAGGCGGCGCCGCTCTTTCCATCAAAAAAACCGTGGATAAACCGATAAAATTTATAGGCGTCGGCGAGAAATTAAGCGATTTCGAACCCTTTTACGGAGAAAGGATAGCCGACAGGATACTCGGCATGGGCGATGTTATGAGCCTCATCGAAAAAGCCCAGAACGCCGTGGACGAAAAATCGGCAAAAGCCATAGAAGAAAGCCTTAATAAAAAAGATTTTACGGTTAAAGATTTTGCCGAACAGCTAAAAATGGTTTCTAAGATAGGCGGCATCGGTCAGATTGCCTCGATGATACCCGGTTTTTCCAAAATAAAGGACAAGTTCAACCCTGAAGCCGCCGAAAAAGAATTTAAAAAAATAAACGCTATCATAAACTCAATGACGGAAAAGGAACGCCTTAGCCCCGCAATACTCAACGGCGGACGCAGAAAGAGAATTTCCGCGGGAAGCGGTACTTCGGTCAACGATGTAAATATATTTATAAATAAATTCGAAGAAGTAAAAAAAATGATGAAATCGCTCAAGGGCGGGAAATTCGGTTCGCTTAAAAATTTGAAAAATATCGGCGGTATCAAAAATATGTTCAATAATCTTTAATTTTTCATTTAATTGCATTAATAATAGTAATTATCGATAGTAAATTATTAAAACTTTTAACATTTAACAAAACAAAGGAGATTTCAAGTGGCGGTAAAAATCAGACTTGCAAGAACAGGTTCTCACAAAAAACCATTTTACAGGATTGTGGCGGCTTCGGGTGAAAAAGCCGTTCAAAAAAAATTCATAGAAATACTGGGTACATATAATCCCTGCTCGAATACCTTACAATTTAAGGTTGACAGGGATAAGTTCGACAAATGGATAAGCCTCGGCGCTAAACCAAGCGATACGGTTATGTCTTTATTGAAAAAACAGGGGAAATGAACGATTATATCGGTGTCGGAGAATTTGCTAAACCGCACGGAATAAACGGAGAACTTTTATTTATACCATATAACCCTGATACAGGAGCATTTTCGCCCGGCATACCTTTATTTATTCAAAGAGACAATGCTTACGAGCGGCTTAAGGTTGAAAAAATCAGACCCGTAAATAAGGGCTTCCTTATAAAACTTTACGGTTCGCATTCAATAGACGATGCTTTAAGTTTTAAAAAAAAGCGGGTTTTTATAAAAAAAACCGATATAACGCTTGATAAGAATGAATATTTAATTTCCGACCTGATTAATTTAAACTGCTATAACAGTAAAAATGAAAATATCGGAACCGTTGCGGAGGTTTATCAGGGCGACACCGACATAATAGAAATAAAATCTGCCGAAGGAACATATCTAATTCCAATGACGGATGAAAATATTTTCAGGGTAGATTACGATAATAATAAGGTTGTCGTAAAAAACGAAGAAAATTATAAAATCTAAAAAAATCTGAGCAAAATGAATAAAAAACTTGATGTTCAAACATGCCGGACTAAAAGGGTAATCGATATAATCTCGATAATGCCCGGATACTTTACCTCATTTATTAATACCGGATTGATTAGCAGAGCTATAAAAAACGGCATTATGGAGATTAACATTATCAACCCGAGGGATTTTTCTAAAGATAAACATAAAAGGGTTGACGATAAAATTTATGGCGGGGGAGCGGGACAACTCTTAATGGCTTATCCTATTTTGGAAGCCTATGAATCTGCAAAAGCCGAATATGAATTAAAATATCCGACTGCCGGCGAAAATAATTTAATTACCGTTATAATGTCCGCATCGGGAAAACTCCTTAATTCAAAAGCCGCAAAGGAAATTTCAAGCTACAATCATATGATAGTGATATGCGGAAGGTACGAGGGAATAGATGCAAGGGTTGCGGAATTAACATCCGCATTGGAAATATCCATCGGCGATTTTATATTATCAGGCGGAGAGATTGCATCCATTGTTTTAATTGAAGCTGTTTGCAGGTATTTTGAAAATTTTTTGGGAAATTTTGAATCTCTTACCGAAGAAAGCTTTTCGGAAGAATATAAGTCCGGACTTGAATATCCGCAATATACAAAACCTAGGGCTGTAAACAATCTTACCGTTCCTGAGGTTTTGCTCGGCGGAAACCATAAACTAATTAACGATTGGAGATTAGATAACGCGTTTAAAAAGACCATGGAAAATAGGCCTGATTTAGTTAACCGTAAGGCGGATAAAAAAACCCGTTGATTATTCACGGATTTTATATTAAAATGCTTATTTTTGAAATAAAATAAAATTAATAAAATAAGGAGCCTTAAATGAATATCGTTGAAAAAATTGAGAATTCGTCCCTAAAAACCGGCGTCCCCGTTTTTAAATCGGGTGATACGGTTAAGGTTTACCAAAAGATTAAAGAGGGTGATAAGGAAAGAATTCAAGTGTTTGAAGGGGTTGTTATCGCAAGAAAAGGAAGCGGCCTCCGTTCCTCGTTCACCGTGAGAAAAAATTCTTACGGCGTAGGCGTAGAAAAGACTTTTTTAGTCAACTCGCCTTTAATCGACAAGATCGAACTTCTTTATCGCGGAAAGGTTAGAAGGGCTAAGCTTTATTATTTGAGAAAGAAAAAAGGCAAGGAAACTAAAATAGAAAGGCTCGACATGATTAATAATAATTAATTAATCGGTAAAACTTTTTAAATATTAATGGTATAATCGTACTATATACTATGTACTATATACATTCATATTATATCAATTAAATATTTTAAAAAGGAGGCTTTAAATGGAAAATCCCAAAACGCCGCTTGATAAATTTGCCGAATTTATCGGTTCGGTTCTTACGACTACGGAAGACAGATTTCAAAAGATACTCGATGAATTTATCGTCAATCAAAACTTCGGGAAAAAAGAGGCCGAAGATTTTTCTAAAAAAATGAAAACAGTGTATGATTCGAACAAAGCCAAACTTTCCGCTTTAGTCGATGAATCCATTAAAAAAGCCATGAGCAAGGCTGATATTGCCCGCAGCTCGGAAATTAAAGAATTAAAAGAACAGATAAAAACGCTGGAAGAAAAAATTCACAAACTGTCCCATATCAAAAAACATACGGATTGAGAAAAATACAGGTTTATACATAGCAAAGATGACGGCAAAATCATACAGGGTCATAATAAAAGGCATTGTTCAGGGGGTTAATTTTAGAAATTTCACCAAACTCGAGGCAGATAGGATCGGCATAAAAGGCTATGTCAAAAACACCCATGACGGCCATGTGGAGGCATTTTTCGAAGGCGAGGAAAACAGGATAAAAGAAATGGTTGCAACGGTTCATATAGGTCCGCCGTCTTCGAAAGTTAAAGAAGTTAAACTTTACGAACAGGAAAGCCTGTCAAACTTTAAGGATTTTAAGGTTATCAGGTAAACTTTCGGCATCCCTCGCTTAAAGATGCGATATATAAAAGTTAATAAACTCCGTCGAAACCTGTTGCGTGCGGGCTTGCGCTCAAAAGCGGCGGCTCTATAACCAAGGTAATTTCCCCTTTTAAAAGCTCGGGCTTGTTTTTGATCTCGTCCATTAATGCTTTTAAATCTTGGGTTTTTACAAATTCATAAACCTTGGTTAGCTCTTTAGCATAGCAAATTCTCGCATTGCCAAATAAATCCAAAATATCTTCGAGTAATTTTTCGACGCTTCTTGCCGGTTCGAAAACAATAAAAACTCTCTTTTCCTCTTTAAGTTTGGTTAAAAGTTTTTTTCGTTTGCCCGCTTTCTTGGGCAAAAATCCTATAAATGTAAATTCGGAGACATCGAGACCGCTCGCGGAAATTGCGCTTAAAATACTTGACGGGCCGGGAATCGGAATTATTCTAATCCCCTTTTCTATGCATAATCTCACTAAATACGAACCCGGGTCCGATATTAAGGGGGTTCCCGCCTCGCTCACCAAGGCTGCATCTTTCCCTTTTATTATATTCGCGACAATGCCGTCCGCCGCCCGCTTTTTATTATATTCATGATAAGGAATTAAACGGGTTTTTATATGATAACGCGAGGTTAATATTCTTGTTTTTCTTGTGTCCTCGCAGGCTATAAAATCTACCTGCCTCATTACTTTAAGCGCCCTTACGGTAATGTCTTCGAGATTGCCTATCGGGGTTGCGATAATATATAGCGCGGGCATTTTACGACCAGTCCCTTAAATACCTAAAGTCTATATTTATCGTGCGTTCGGAAACTTTAACTATTAAAGGCATACGCCTTTTATACTGCGATTTTTTTATTCTATTATAAACGGCGTCCACAAGCCCTGAATTATAACCGAGGGAAACGATTACCTCGGGTTTATACATTTTATCTATCAAAAGATACATTATGCTGTCGGCTGCTTCATAAGTAAAACCTAACTCCGATTCATCCGACTGCCCCAGCCATAAATCTGCCGAAGGCGGTTTTGTCATTATGCTGTCCGGAATATCCAGCAGTTTGGCAAGCTGATATATCTGGGTCTTATAAATATCCCCGATAGGATTTAAAGCTGATGCCATATCCCCGTAAATTGTGCCGTAACCTAATAGAAGCTCCGATTTATTGCTTGTTCCAAGAACCAAAGACTTAAGTTTATACGAATAGTCATATAAAATGGACATCCTTTCCCTTGACATTTTATTTCCCATTCTAACTTTAATATCATTAACCCGGGTGCCGTCTTTTTCTGCCTGAAAATAATCGTCTATCTGTTTTGTAATATCGATTATATAATAAGGAATACCAAGCGCCTCAACCACCTTCATGGCATCTCCCAAACTTGACTTAGCGCTGCTTTTGTATGGCATAAGCAAGGCGGTAACATTGCTTTTCCCAAGGGCGCTGGAAGCAAGATAGCAGGCTGCGGCAGAATCGATGCCGCCCGAAAGCCCCAATACAACCTTATTTATCCCCGTTTTTAAAACCTCATCCTTTATAAAATAGGTAAGATGCTTAAAAATGATAGGAAAATTATGCCCATCTATTTTTGGAAGGTCTTTTTTCATATAAATTATTTAGAATTTATAATACCCTCAAGCTCTTTTAATGTTAAATTTAAATTTTCGTCTCTTATGAGAGGGGTTTTAAATCTTTCATTATTTAAAAGATCTAAATTTATCTCAACCTTTAAGTATCCTTCTTCAAGATAATCTATGCGTGCGTCCATTTCGCCCGTAGGTCCGAATATACAGGAGCCGCCCGAAAAACCTATCCCGTCCTCAAATCCTACCCTGTTGACATATATTACATAACTCCTGTAATAAAAGGCGATGACGGAAAGCAATTCTTCCCACATATTTATGGAACTGAATTTATCAAGCCCTTCGGCAATTCCTCTTGCGGGAGATGCCGAATTGACAACGATAATCTCCGCTCCTTTATTAACCGCTATATAAGACGAGGAAAGATGCCATGCGTCTTCGCAGGTTAAAATGGAAGCCTTAACGCCTGCCATATCGAAAATATTAAACCCGCCTCCCGGTTTAAAATATCTTAATTCTTCGAACATTCCGTAAGTAGGAAGATAAACCTTTCTGTGAACATTTATGATTTTGCCCTTTGAAATACAAAAAGACGAGTTATAAAAATTATAGCTGTCGTCTTTTTCTACAAATCCGGCGATAACGGATATACCCGAATCTAAACTTGCTTTATAAAGCGGTTCGAATATAAATGCCTCTTCGCCGTTTAAATTTACGCCTACATCGTAAATGCTGTCCTTTAAAAAATAGCCGGTTAAAGAAAGCTCCGGAAAAATAACAAACTCCGCCCCCTCTTCCTTTGCCGTTTCAATGAACTTAAGGTGCTTTTCTATGTTTTTCTTTAAATCCCCTACATGAGGATTTACCTGCGCAAGCAGTATATTAATCGCACGCATTTTCAAAGTATATCAGTTTCACCGAACCCCGTTCTATAAACTCAATCGAAATCAAGCCGTAATTTACAGATTTTTTGCCGATATTAAATTTGCTCATAAAAAACAGGGAAATTCCAATTATCTTATTCTTTTTATTGTTATCAAACGCCTCGACAGGTTTCCCGAATCTATTTTCAAACCGCGATTTAACCTCGATAAAATTTAAAACCCCGTTTTCGCTTTCGGCAATAATATCTATTTCCTTATGCCCGCTCCTGAAATTGGTTTTTATAATTTTATAACCGATTTTTTCTAAAAACTCGGCCGCAATTTTTTCCCCCGCATCTCCTTTAGCCTTATTTAAAGACTTGTTCTTATTTTTACTGTACATATATGAGAGTATAATATCTAAAATATCTAAAAATTTTAAAATTTAAATGTTTTTCTGTGCATTTCGCTGAAACCGTATTTCGATAAATTTTTTTTATGCTCTTTGGTGGCATAACCCTTATGGTTTTTGAAGCCGTATTCAGGGTACTTATTATCTAAAGAAATCATTAATTCGTCCCTAAAAACCTTAGCAATAATGGAGGCGCAAGAAACTATTTTAATCCTTTCATCCGCCTTGATAACCGGAATAACTTTTAAGCCGTCAACTTTTAATAAATTTTTTGGAATGACTGGACCGTCTATAATAACGATATCCGGCTTAACGGTTAATCCGTAAAACGCCCTTTCCATAGATAACATTGCCGCGTTCAGGATATTCATCTCGTCTATTTCGATATTGGATGCAACACCGACCGAATAAGACGCGGCGTTTGCCAAAATATCCGCGTAAAATTCTTTTCTCTTTCCTTCCGTCAATTGCTTAGAATCTTTGGCGCCCGATGGAATTTTATTTTTATCGATGATTATTGCGGCCGATACGACGGGACCGGCTAAACATCCCCTCCCCGCTTCATCTATACCGCATATTTGCAAAGCCATATTATTACTTATACAGTTTAATATTAACTATTGCAAGAATAAAACGCAAATTTAATTCATAAATCGGAACCCGCTATGCCCTTGCAGGCTTTGCATGATTAATAAATTCATAAAATTCGCTAATCCTTTTGACGCATCTAATTTTCCCAAGCGCGAATATAATCTCGAATATCGGCGGACTGACCTTTTCGCCGGTTAAAGCTAATCTTATAATCATGGCTTTTTCTTTCATAGTCCAATTATTTTTGGATAAAAAATTATTAAACTCCTGCTTTACCCTTTCTACGGAGTTTTTTATAAAATTAAGGATTCCGGCTTTGTCGCTTAAACCGCCTTCTTTATAATTAAATATTATATCGGGCAAACCGGCGATAAACGCTTTAAACTCCTTCAGAAAGAATAAATCCCCTTCGTTAAAATTAAATTCGGTTAAAAGCTCTGTTTTGTATCCCGGCTCTTCGCTTATAAAAAAATTTAATTTAGCCTTAAACTCTACAAGCGTCTTAACTCTGGACTTAAGGGAATCTATCAGCGAAACGGTTTGAATGTCGGCTGCTATAGGCTTTTCCGAAACATCCCTTATATCGTTCAGCAGATTTATAATATTAAACGGGTCTTTGGATTTAATATAATGGGAATTTAACCATAAAAGTTTTTCGGTATTAAATATTGCGGCGGACTTGCTTATATTTTTTAAATCAAAATATCTTATTATTTCATCCATCGTGAATATTTCATCGTTTCCGTGCGACCACCCAAGCCTGATTAAATAATTAACCAGGGCTTCGGGCAAAAACCCTTCTTTTTTATACTGATTAACGGAGGTCGCCCCATGCCTTTTGGATAACCTTTTTCCGTCCTGCCCAAGTATCATCGATACATGGGCAAACTCCGGCGCTTTAAAGCCGAGCGCGCCGTACAGCATTATCTGTTTCGGGGTATTGCTGACATGGTCGTCCCCTCTGATTATGTGTGTTATTTCCATAAGCGCGTCATCGATAACGACGGCAAAGTTATAGGTTGGAATCCCGTCTTCGCGGACAAGGACAAAATCGTCTATTTCATTATTATTAAAACTTATAAACTGGTTTCTTATTAAATCTTTAAAACCGGTGGTCAGCCCCTGTCCTCTTTCGACTTTAAATCTTATCACATGGGGTTTCGACAAATCTATTTCGTCAGGTTTTAGATTAAGGCACCGCCCTACATACATGGGCTTTTTGCCTTCGGTCATAAGCCTGCTTCTGTCTTCATCCAAAAGTTCTTTGGAACAAAAACAGTAATAAGCCTTACCATCCTTTAAAAGCCTGTCCGCATAACCTTTGTATATGCCCTGCCTTTGGGATTGATAAACGGCATCCTCGTCCGAAACAATGGAAAGCCATTTAAGGCTGTCCAATATATCGGCTTCAAACTCTTTTGTAGAGCGTTCAAAGTCCGTATCTTCGATTCTTAAAACAAATTTTCCGCCGAAGTGTTTAGCGTAAGCATAGTTAAACAGGGCTGTCCTCGCGCCGCCTATATGCAAATATCCTGTCGGGCTTGGGGCAAATCTCGTCTTGACTTTAATATCTTTCATTTATACTTTAACTGTAAAATTTAAACATTAAACAAATTCCCCGTCCAAATCCGCTTCAGCGGGAAAGTTCTGAAAGAACTTTATGAGCACGAAGTGCGAAAGTGAAGCAGTAATGGCTTACATTATACATTATTAATACACGACAATGGATGAATATCCGACGACGCTCGCGTAATCGCCCGTAACTTCCCCCGAATTTGTATAATCGACAAGTTTTGCATGCGTCCGCCCTGCCATTTTGGCTACATTAAGCATTATGGATGCAGGAATAAAACCGCACATAGAAATTTCATGCTCTCTCACTTTATTATATAAACCATTAGGGTTTAAATCTAAAATCTCCTTAATGGCAATATTATCTTTAGTTTTAGCCGCATCCGCAGATTCGTAATGAGTCATATCCGAGCTTGCGACTATCAAAACATCGTTAAGCAGATTCAACTTTTTTAAAGCGTTAAAGATTGTTCTGGAAGCGCGCAACACATCATCGTATCTTATAAAAGAAACAACAATCGGAACAATCGTAAAATCCTTTTTAACATTATATAACAAAGGAATCTGAACCTCGACGGAATGTTCCTTTAGTTGGGCAAGCTCATCCGAAATAAAGGGGCTGTCTTTCTCGTTTATTATAGCATTGGCTAACCCCGCATTAACGTGGACGCTAAAATCTTTAAATCCGTATTCCCCGCTATTCATTATCGAATAATCGGCGCCTAACCCTGTATGGTTTGGGCCGATAATAATTATATTATTTTTTATATTAATTTCGGAGTATCCCGAATACGCGGTCTTTCCGGAGTAAACATAGCCGGCGTGGGGAGATATTATGCCAAACGCATCTATTTTTTCTTTTGGCGGGACGATATTAAAAGAGGCAAGCAAACTTTTGATATTGCTTAATCCTTCGGGATAAAAATAACCTATTGCAGCAGGTTTTCTAATCAAGCCGTTCACCTTCTTTATAGAAAATAAATTATCGGCACATCCTTGTTGATAGTATCAAGACATCCATTCTAATTATATCACAAAATTACATGACATTACCCAAATCCAGATTTAGGATTTTATTTTCTGGATTAGGGTATTATATTATATGCCCCGCCCGGCAATTTTGAGTATTTATTATGTATTGCAAGCCTCGACATAAATTAAGGTTTCGTCGGGGTTGGCATTGTCTCCTTCTTTTACATATATTTCTTTAACTATGCCGTCAATCGGAGTATGTATTTCATTTTCCATCTTCATTGCTTCGACGATTAAAACGGTATCGCCTGCCCTTACGGCGCCGCCTTCTTTAACCATAACCTTTGTAATCCTCCCTGGCATCGGGGCATAAACATCGCCTTCCCTTTTAGGGGACGGTCTTTTTGACCTGGCAATACTTTCGCCGACGATTTCCCCGCCGGCGCTCGGAACAATTTCCGTAAGCGATTCGATGACAACTTCTTCTAATACCCCATCGACATTTAAGAAAAAAGGTCTTTTTTGATCCGATTTATGTCCAACGCCCGCAATCTTAATCTTATAACTTTCGCCGTGAACGGTAACATTGAACTCGCTTGGGGCAAGCCCGCCTTCTGTTTCGGGGCATTGCGGCAAAGACTCTTTTGAAACACTCGTTCGTTGTTCGGGGCCTAAGGCCAAACCCGCGCTTTCAATTTTAGAATAATCGGGCAGTTTGCCCTCTTTTCTATCCTTAAAAAATTCAACGGCAATCTTTGAAAACAAAACATAAGTGAGTAAATCCTCAGGAGATAAGCCGTATTCTTTAATTTCTTCATAATCCTTAGAAAGTTCCGGTTCAATTAAATCTGCCGGTCTTGCGGTAATTATCTCCTCTCCTCCAAGCACGCTTTTTTGAACTTCTTTATTGATAGGCGCAGGCGGTTTGCCGTAATAGCCCTTTAAGTAATTTTTCGTTTCGCTCGTTACTACTTTATACTTTTCGCCGGTAATCACATTAAGAGCGGCCTGCGTTCCCACAATCTGGGAGGTAGGCGTTACAAGGGGGGGAAAACCGAAATCCTCGCGAACCTGCGGTACTTCATATAAAACCTCTTCCATCTTATCCAGCGCATTTTGCTCTTTAAGCTGGCTTGCCAGGTTCGACATCATGCCTCCGGGCACCTGCGTTACGATAATATCCGCATTAATATTCGTATATTCGCTTTCAAAAGAACCGTATTTTTTTCTAATCTTCCTGAAGTAATCCGCAACTTCTTTTAATTTTTCCAGATCCAGATCAATATCGTAACCCATCTCCGATAGCGTAAAAACCATCGACTCGGTAGGCGGGTGCGAAGTTCCGCACGACATCGAAGAAATGGCCGTATCGATAATATCGGCTCCCGCTTCAATAGCTTTTAACAAAGACATAGATGCGAAACCGCTTGTAGAATGGGAATGGACATGGATGGGGAGATTAACCTTTTTTCTTATCATCGACACAAGATTATAGGCATTGGTCGGGGAAAGAAGCCCCGCCATGTCTTTTATGCAAATAGTGTCGGCGCCCATTTCTTCAAGCTCCACAGCCATTTGAGCAAAAAGTTCGTTCGTGTGAACAGGGCTTGTAGTGTAACAAATCGTAGCCTCGACTATCTTTTTTTTCTTTTTTGCAATTTCTACCGCTTTTTTAATATTTCTGAAATCATTTAAAGAATCAAATATCCTGAAAACATCTATTCCGTTGTCGGCGCTTAAGGATACGAACTTTTCGACGACATCATCGGCATAATGCCTGTATCCCACTAAATTTTGCCCCCTTAAGAGCATCTGCAAGCGCGAATTTTTATAAGCCTTCCTTATTTTTTTAAGTCTTTCCCACGGGTCTTCTTTTAAAAACCTCAAACAGGAATCGAATGTCGCTCCTCCCCATACCTCTAAAGACCAAAACCCGATGTTATCAAGAATATGGGCTATCCCAAGTATATCGGGGGTGGTCATTCTGGTGGCCAAAAGGGATTGATGGGCATCCCTTAAAACGGTTTCCATAACGCCGATTTTTCTGATATAGCTCTTTTCTTCCATATACGTACCTATAATGATTGAATTGCTTTAAAAAAATAAAAATTGACCAAATCCGGCGCAATTTTAAGCTTTTACTAAATTCCGTAATAAGCGGATATAGCCGCAGATATTGCAAGTATCTTATCAAACGGGTCCTTTTGCAATTTATAATCTCTTAAATACAGCCTTTCATCGATAAAATGGGTATCAAAATTGCCCTTTATAAAGTCTTCATCCTGTACTATTTTAAGCTGAAAAGGGATTGTGGTTCTAATGCCTTTTATGACATATTCGTCCAGCGCCCTTTGCGCCCTTCTGACCGTTTCTTCCCATGTTCTTCCGCTGACGGTAAGCTTTGCAATCATAGAATCGTAAAACGGCTGAATGACATAGTCTTTATAAACGGCGCCGTCTATTCTAACCCCAATTCCCCCCGGCGAATAATAGGCGGTAATTTTACCTGTGCTTGGAACAAAATCTTTTCTGGGGTTTTCGGCATTTATGCGGCACTCTATGGCATATCCCCTCATCGAAACATCTTCCTGCTTAATGTCAAGCTCCTTGCCCATGGCTATCTGAATCTGCTCCCCGACAATATCGACGCCTGTCACAATCTCCGTGACGGTATGCTCAACCTGTATTCGGGTATTCATCTCCATAAAATAGTAATTGCCGTTTTTATCGACGATATATTCGATTGTCCCTGCATTGCGATAATTGCAGGCACGCGCCGCTTTTATCGAAGACTCGCCCATTTTTGCGCGCGTATCATCATTTAATATAAGAGAAGGCGCTATTTCGATAAGTTTTTGGTGCCGTCTTTGAATAGAGCAGTCCCTTTCTCCGAGGTGTATAATATTTCCGTAATTATCCGCAAGTATTTGAAACTCGATATGATGGGGCTTTTCAATATATTTCTCGATAAATACTTCAGGGTTTCCAAATGCCTTTTCAGCCTCGGAGCGGGATAAGGAAAAATTTTTGATCAATTCGTCATTGTTAAAGCAAATCCTTATACCCTTGCCGCCGCCGCCGGCAGATGCTTTTATCATGACGGGATAGCCTATTTTATTCGCGATAGCGATTGCTTCTTCTTCCGACCCTACGGCGCCCTCAGAGCCCTCAACAACTGGTACGCCGACAGACCTCATCAGTTTTTTGGATTCTATCTTATCCCCCATCATAGCAATAGTCTTGGAAGACGGTCCGATAAATATAACTCCTCTTTTCTCGCAAACCTCCGGAAATTTAGGATTTTCGGATAAAAACCCGTACCCCGGATGTATAGCATCGGCTCCCGTGTTAATAGCTAAATCCACGATTCTGTTGATATTGAGATAGCCCGATATCGGACCTGGCCCCACAAGGTATGCCTCATCAGCCTTTTTTACATGCAAAGCCTGACTGTCGGCTTCGGAATGAATAGCAACGGTTTTAATGCCGAGCTCCTTGCACGCCCTAATCACCCTTGAGGCAATTTCGCCTCTATTGGCTATTAATACTTTTTTAAATTTTTTCATAAAATTTATAGACTTGCAGCTATGTTTTTTATTTAACAGCAAAGACAAAATATATTAGCGGAAGCAGTTTGTATTAAAGAATTTGAACGAAACGGAACGGCAATTAACTTTTTACAAACAACGGTCGATGATTAATTTTAAACCATTATTTTAAAAAAGTCAATCGGCTATGGTGTCCCAAAATTGCCGATAGAAAATTATTTTTCTGGATTCCCGCCTGCGCAGGAATGACTTTGAGAGGATTAAACTTTTCACCCGACGGGTGTCATTCCCGCGCAGGCGGGAATCCAGTGTTCATATAACTTTGAGACCATTTTAACCATTTCTACCGGCAATTCCGGGGGTGTCCCTAATCCCGATTTAGCAGATAACTCTTTATTATTTTATATATTTTCGTAATGTCTTAATGCAGATCCGTTTAATTCTTTTTTATAATTTTTCCATTGGGGCATAAATTTATCCATATATCCGTAAAATCTTTTATTATGATTCTTTTCCAGCAAATGCGCCAGTTCATGGACTACTATGTATTCGATGCAATAAGCAGGTTTTTTAATAAGTTCCAAATTTATCCATATTCTTTTGGCTTTAATGTTGCAGGTGCCCCACTTTGTCTTCATCTTTTTGATTCTCCACTCTTTTATCCCGACCCCCATAATATTCTGCCATTCTATGAAAATATCCGAAAGCTCTTTCTCTAATTCTTTCTTGTACCAGCGTAAAAATATTCTCTCCTTCTGCTCGCGGCTCATATTCTTTTTTACATAAAAATCGATATATTTCGTATTTCTTGTTTCTATTTTTAGCTTTCCGTCATATTCGATAACGTTTAGCAAATATCTTGCGCCTTTAAAATAATGGCTTTCTCCTGTAACATATTCCCTCGGAGTTTCTCTCGGCTGTAATTGAAAACGCTCGATATGCTTTCTAATCCACGGCAATTTCGATATAACGAAAAGCCGGATGTTGTCATCATTAAACCTTTTAGGGGCGGATACCCTTACTTTTCCGTCCGGGGGAAGAACATTTAAATGCAAATTTTTTATATTTTTTTTTAAAACCGTTACATCCAGATTATTTATCTTAATTTCCGACTTAATTACCGTTTGCCTTGCTTTTTTATTTCCGAATATATTCATTTTTATTTTTTAGGGGATTAAATAAATCCAAACAGGGAGAGTTTTCCTTTTGTAGATTCGTAATCTGTGTGTCTAAAAGCATTAATTCCAAGATTGGCGGCAGTTTCCACATTAAAACTTCTATCGTCTATAAAAATAGATTCGTCCGGTTTTGCATAAGATAAATTTAATGCGAGCTTAAAAATGTTTTCATCGGGTTTCCTTATGTGGACAAAACATGATGTGACGAAAAAATCAAATAATGGATCGAGCGAAAATTTCTTTATCCTGTAAACCGACAGTTCAAGACCCTCATTGTTGATTGAAACCAGTTTAAATTTATATTTTTCTTTAAGGCCGGCAAATAAATCAATCATTTGCGGATAAGGTTGGGACTGGTCAAACATAAAGGCTTTAAATTCATTTCTGGAAAAAGGACGCTCTTTGTAAAATAGAGTTTTATCGAGATAATAATCCAAAGAAATTTTTCCTTCTTCGTACAGAGCAAATAAATCTTCATGCCTTGCTTCAAAATCTTCATAATCTAAATTAAATTTAGCCGAGGCGAGTTTTCTTGATTTTCTATCCCAGCCGTTGGTGAGCAATACGCTGCCGATATCTAAAAAAACCGTTTTTATATATTCGGACATTTTGATAGGATATTTATATATAATTGTTGTTTAACAATTCAATCAACTTTTCTAAGGTTATAAGCTTTTCTTCTCTCGTTTTTATATTTTTTACGGTTAATTTCTTTTCATCGGCCTCTTTTTCGCCTATTATAGCCACATATTCTATCTTTTTCTTATCCGCATATTTAATCTCTTTCGAAATATTTGGAGAAACCGAAACGGATAATTCCACGCTTATCCCCTTTAAACGAAGGGTTTTAGCAGCTTTGTAAGCATATAACCTTTCATTTTCGCTTAAATAAACGATATATAATTTAACGGGCGAATGCAGGAATTGAAGAGCTTTTTCATCTCTTTGCATTATAATATCTATAATTCTTTCTACGCCGAAAGATATTCCGCAGGCTCCTTCCGGACGGGCGCCATAGAGCTCTACCAAATTATCGTATCTTCCGCCGGCCGCAAAACTTCCGATACTTAAATCCTTAGATTTTATTTCAAAAATAGGTCCCGTATAATAACCCAGCCCCCTGACTAAAAGAGGGTCGTATTTTATAAAGTCTAAACCGATAGCGCCTGCGTTTTCTAATATAGACAAAAGCTCTTTGTCTCCTTCTATAGCTTGATTCTTAGCTAACTCATCTTTAACGGATTTATTGAGTCTTTTGTTTAATATCGATAATTTTTCCATATCGGCTAAATCTTTATCAAATTTGATAAATTCCATAAAAGACCTGTAATTTTCTTCGTTAATCCCGTTTTCTTTAAACTCTTTTATTACTCCGTCCTCTCCGATTTTTGCGGTTTTGTCCAGCGCCCTGAGCGCCGCGTCTTTTTTGCCTTCGCCGATTCCGGCGGCATTAATAATTCCGTCAAGGAGTTTTCTGTTGTTTAAAATAATTTCGTAACTGCCCATTTCTAATTTTGTAAGCGTAAATATCGCCAAGTCCAATAGTTCAAGCTCCACATTCATGGAATAAGAGCCTATTATATCGGCATCCGCCTGATAAAACTCCCTGTATCTTCCTGTCTGAGGGTTTTCATATCTATATACTTTGCCGATTGTATATCTTTTAAACGGTTTAGTAAGTTTTTCCCTGTTTGTCGCGTAATACCTTCCTAACGGCGAGGTAAATTCGAACCTTAGGCCTAATTTTCTTTTGGCTTTATCCTCGAAGGTGTATATCTCCTTTTCGATTTCCTCTCCGCATTTCCTTGAAAGAAGCTCGAAATATTCAAAAACGGGCGAATCTATCTCGACAAACCCGTAAAGGGCAAAACAATCCCTTATGGTTTCCATAACCCTTCTTCTCAATATCATCTCTTCGGGCAAAAAATCCCTCGTCCCCTTGGGGGGCTGCACAAGACTGCTCATTTTAAAACCAACCGGTACCTCGATAAATTTTCAATTTAAAAAAAGAGGGCTGGCAAACATATGCCAACCCGCGTATAAGCCATTTAATATTCATTCTTAACGATATAATCGTAATGTTCGCACTTTTTTATACTCCCATTGCGGATTAAATTAAAGAGCTATATAAACGCACCCTTCTTTCGTAAGCTTTGCAATTTTTTCCACGCCCGCGGGAACTATTTTTGCGTAATCGGGAATATCCCCGTCTTTTAAATCGAACATGTTCATAGCATTGCGGCAGACATAAATATTGGTTTTATTAGTAAGCGCTGCCCTCAATTGTTCCTTAAGCTGCGCGTGATGAAGAAGCGCGACAACGGCGGGACCGAAGATTACGACATTTATTTCTTCCGTTTCGGCTATCGCGCTAAGGTTTTTAATGACATTCATCAAAAGACCAGGCATTATCGTCCCGTTCGCTGCCTGAATAACATATTTCACTCATTACCCTCCTTTTTAACAGTTATAATTATATGGTAATTTAAAGTCTAAATATTGTTGCATTATTCGGAGTAAATATCCCTCAGCGAACCGGCTTTAGCCTTAACCTTATATGCAAAAATAAACCCTCCCCAAAATATGACGAATAATATAGCAATAATCGCGCCGATTTCGGAAAAACTTAATTTCGCAACCGCTTCCCATATTCCTTTTTTATATCCCAATTCTAAAGCCGCCACCTGAAGCCATTCGATTGTTCCGATTATCAAGGCGAGAAAAATCGATAAACTCGTGATGGAGATGTTATACCGAATCTTTCTAAGCGGATTTACAAATGCCCATTTATAAGCAAAAAGCATAACCACTCCATCGGTCGAATCTAAGAGCATCATCCCCGAAGCAAATAGAAAAGGTAAAATTAACACAACCAAAAAGGATTTGCCGTTTAATACCGCCGAAACGGTTATGCCTAAAAGCAAAATTTCGGTAGCGGTATCAAAACCAAACCCGAATAGAACCCCTATCGGATACATCTGGTAGCTTGACTTTATCGAGTTATAAAACCTTTTAAAATACCTGTTCATAAACCCCAATTTTGCTATTTCGTCATCGATATCCCTGCCGGATTTCTTTTTTGCCGTTATATCGTTATAAGCCCTTACGATGCTTATCAAAACCGCGATATTCATTACGGCGATAATATATAAAAAAGCGGCAGAAACACCGGTGCCTATAACTCCCCCTATATGCCCCAGCCAATTTATATTTCTGGACACAAACGAAGCGGAAAACACGAGTCCCACCGCCATTCCCAGAACTACGGTCGAATGTCCCATCGAAAAGAAAAGCCCTGTTCCTATCTGTTTTCTACCGTCGTTTACAAATTTTCTAGTAACATTATCGATCGCGGCAATATGGTCGGCATCCATGGCATGCTTTAACCCTAATAGAAAAGCAAGAGAACCTAAAGCCAGAAATGCCGGATTATTATAAGATAATACTAAAAGAACTCCCCAGCATGCTATTATAAATAGTATGAGAAAGGAATACATCAAAACAATTTTCGATTTGAAAGAATTGTTGCTTAAAAGATTTCTTAACATTTTGGACCTCCCGCCAAATTCGATTAATTTAATTTAATAAATTCTAAAAGTAGGTCTTCCGGCTTGAGGAATGTAACTTTTAAAGCCTTCCCGGATAACTGCCTCCAGTGGCTATAATTTTAAAAGCGTTTATCCTCTTACGGCTGCGGGTACAGCTCATGAATCTCGCATGATTCCCTTGGCACTTTTTAGAATGACAAAAACTCAATTTATAGTATGATTTTATACCCCCTTTAAAAAATTGTCAAACGACCGAAAGTTCACATATATTAAAAAAAATCAAAGGGTCTAAACTTGCCCCGCCTACCAGCGCCCCGTCGATATGCTTTTTGGCGATAAGCTCTTTTATATTCGATTCCGTGACGCTTCCGCCGTATATAATCCTTAGCTCGCCTATCAAAAAATTTGCGTTAACATAATCATAAATAAACCTGTGCATTTCCTCGCCGTCGTCAGGTTTTATAGGAATCCCCGTCCCTATGGCCCAAATCGGCTCGTAAGCAATTATTAACGAGGAAGTCTTTTTGCCCTTTATTGAATTTAATGCTATATTCAGCTGGTTTTTAACAAAATTTTCGTGTTCGTTTTTATTTCTGATTTCCAAATTTTCCCCGACGCATAATATCGGGGTTATCCCCTTATTATTATAAACCGCGCTTATTTTTTTAGCTATCAGTTCATCGCTTTCATTAAAAATATTGCGCCTTTCCGAATGTCCGATTATAGCATAAACACAGCCGCAGCTCTTAATCATATCCAACGAAATTTCGCCGGTATATGCTCCGTTTTTTTCGTAATAAATATTTTGGGAAGAAAGTTTTATAAAATCACCTAACGGCTTAATTATTCTATAAGTTTCGCAAAGCGCGGTAAAAGGCGGGGCAAAAATTATTTCCGCATCGTCGAAAGAATTTTTGTTTTTTAATTTATTTATATTTCTAGCAAAGATATCGAAATAGTCTTCTATATCTTTGTTTGTTTTATTCATTTTAAAATTTGCAGCGATTATGTTCTTCTTCATTACTTTGCATAACATAAAAGGTATCAGATTTAAAATCTGATACCTTTTATGCACCTTTTTATGTTTACAAATTAATCAAAACATCATGGCATCTGTCGCAAACATCGTTATAATCGGTATGTTTCCCCACGCTTGCGTCATATTTCCAGCAGCGCGCGCACTTTTCCCCTTCGGCTTTTTCCACGACGGCTTCGGTAATATTAAAATCCGCCATGGTGTTCCGTTCTATCGCAACTCCCGAAACTATAAATAAATCTTTCAGGGCTTCGGCTTTAACCCCGTTCAGTAAATCGTAATCCTCGTTACTTGCCTTTAAAATAACCTTTGCTTCCAGCGAACTCCCGATAAACTTTTTATCCCTTGCCTTTTCGAGGCTTGATAACACGACATCCCTTATCCCGATTAATTTATCGAATTTTTCCGCAATCTCAAAATTTACATAAGATTCGGCAGGTTCATCAAGCTGTTCGAGGAAAATATCGTCAAGTTTTCCCGATTTCCTAAAATATCCCCATGCTTCGGACGCGCTGAAAGGCATTATGGGCGCCAGAAATTTGACGAAAATATTTAACGAAAAGTGCAGGACCGATTGAACCGCTCTTCTTTTAACGGAATTTTTGGCATCCGTATAAAGTATATCTTTAACGATATCGAGATAAAAGGAAGAAAACTCTATAATAAATTTATATGTATTTTGATAAACTAAGTGAAAATCGTAGTTTGAATAGTGCCTGATAAGGTTTTGGGATAAAAGGACTAACCTGTGAAGAGCATATTTGTCGATATCCCCCATATTTTCATATTTAACGGCATCTCGCCCATCGTCGAAATCGTTTAAATTTCCAAGCATAAACCGCAATGTATTTCTTATCTTCCTGTATCCTTCCGAAAGCCTCTGGATTATCTCCTGCGATATTCTCATATCGTTTTTATAGTCTTCCGATGCCGCCCAAAGCCTTAATATATCGGCGCCGTACTTGTTTATAATCTCGTCGGGGCTTATGACATTACCCAGAGACTTTGACATCTTTTTTCCTGAACTGTCAACCACAAAACCATGGGTTAAAACCGTTTTATAAGGCGCGCCGTCGCCTGTTCCGACCCCTATCAGAAGGCTTGAATGGAACCAGCCCCTATGCTGGTCGGAACCCTCTAAATATAAGTCAGCGGGAAAAGCAAAAGCATTGCCCTTTAATTCTTTATCGTTTTTTAACACGCAGTAATAGCTAACCCCGCTATCGAACCAGACATCGAGTATATCTTCTTCCTTTTCAAATTCCTTCGAACCGCACTTTTTGCATTTAACCTCTTTTTCGCTTAAGTTTATAAAATAATCCGCCGGTTTATCGAACCATAAATCCGCCCCGTATTTCTCGAACTCGCCCGCTATTTTAAGTGTTAAATCGTAATCTATAAACGCCTCGCCGCAATTTTTGCAATAAAATGCCGTTATAGGAACGCCCCATGACCTCTGCCTTGAAACGCACCAATCGGGCCTCGTTTCAAGCATGCCGGAAATTCTGTCTATGCCCCATTTCGGAATCCAGTTAACGGATTCTACTGCCTTAAGGGATTTATCCCTTAAGTTATTAATGCCCATGGAAATGAACCACTGTTTTGTTGACCTTAAAATTACAGGATTTTTACACCTCCAGCAGTGCGGGTAAGAATGGTCTATCTTTTCTTCGAGAACCAAAGCGCCTGCTTCTTTAAGCTTTTCTATCACATGAGGATTCGATTCGAATACATGCATCCCCGCAAATGTATCCACATCTTTTAAAAATCTCCCCTCGTTATTGACGGGGGCGTAAGCCGGAAGGTTGTATTTAAGGCCGACAGCGTAGTCGTCGTCCCCGTGTCCCGGCGCCGTATGAACAAGCCCTGTTCCCGCATCTTTTTTAACATGCGAACCCAGTATTAACAACGAATCTCTATTTATAAACGGATGTGCCGCAATTTTATTTTCCAAATTTTTACCGTTTGTTTTCGCTATAACCCTATAATCAAGATACCCGAATTTTTTCATTAATTCATCCGCAAGGCTTTCTTCGAGGATAAAAATCTCTCCTCCGTTGTCAACAAAAGAATATTCGAAGTCGGGATTTAAAGATATGGCAAGATTTGACGGGATAGTCCACGGCGTAGTAGTCCAGATTACCGCAAAAATATCCTTTTCGCCTATCTCGGCATAATTAATAATATCTCCTAAGTTAGATTTGATTCTAAACTTGACATAAATCGAAGGGGACGACTTCTGGGCATATTCGACTTCCGCCTCCGCAAGAGCGGTTTTGCAGGATGAACACCAGTAAATCGGTTTATTTGCCCTGTAAAGCCCGCCGTTTTTGATGAAATCCGCCAGCTTTCTAACGGTGTTTGCTTCATAGGAATAGTTCATCGTAAGATAAGGGTCGTCATATCTGCCGATGCTTCCAAGTCTTTTGAACTCCTGCCTTTGAACATCCACAAACCTGCCGGCGTATTCGCGGCAAAGTTTTCTCTTTTCGCTCTTTGAAATAGAATCTTTAGACTTTAAAGTTTTATCGACATTGTGTTCGATCGGAAGCCCGTGGCAATCCCAGCCGGGGATAAACGGCGCGTTGTACCCCGACATCAGTTTAAACCTGACTATTATATCCTTCAATATTTTATTTAAAGCCGTTCCCAGATGAATATGCCCGTTGGCATAAGGGGGGCCGTCATGAAGAATAAATGTTTTTGACCTGTTTTGCGCCTGTTTTATAAGGTTCTCGTAAAGCTTATTTTCTTCCCATTCCCGAAGGAGTTTTTCCTCGGTAACTTTCAAATTTGCCTTCATGGGGAAATCGGTCTTCGGAAGGTTCAAGCTGTCTTTATAATCCATAATAGTTCCTGTAATTTGTCATTACCGCGAAAGCGGGAAAGTTCCGAAGGAACTTCACGAGCACCGTCAGGTGCGAGAGCGAAGCGGTAATCCGGAAATTAAATTTTAGTTATTAAATCTTTATTTACGCAATTCGTTAAATCGCCGCTATTTAGCCAGCCGTTTATATTTTCGGCGCAAATGCGGGAAATATCCGCGATAGACTCGAAGGTTGCCCCGCCGATATGGGGCGTTGCGATAACATTAAAGTGAAATATTTCATCGCTTATATGCACCGGCTCTTTCCAGAATACATCAAGCCCGGCCCCTTTAATCTTTCCGCTTTTTAATCCTTTTATAAGCGCGCCTTTATCGATTAAACCCGCCCTTCCGACATTTATTATAAACGAACCGTTTTTCATTAAACCTATCGCCTCGTCGTTAATCAAGTTTTGGGTATTTTCGGCCAGAGGGACGGCAAGAATAAGATAATCGACCAACGGCAAAACCTTTTTAAAGTCGCCTTCTACCGTGCCGGCAAATTTAATGCCCATATTTTTCGCGTAATCCGCCCCGGGTTTGCTATGCTTTAAACCGTAAATTTCGGCGCCTACTGCTTTTAATATTTTGATAATTTCAAGCCCGATTCCCCCAAGCCCGACGATCCCAAATTTTTTTCCGGAAATGCTGTGTCCCATAGGCTCGTTTGCAACACCGTGATTAATCGAGTTTACGCATCCGTTATAATTTCTTGCAAGCGCAAGAATAAAAAACAGGGACAGCTCCGCAACCGAAACGGCGTTATAGGTACCGACCGTCGGAGCGTTAAATACAAGCACCCCTCTTTTAGAGGCGTAATCCATATCTACATTCTCGTATCCAATCCCGAACTGCTGAATTAACTTAACATTACCAAGGGATAAAATATCCTCGCCTATACCGATACCTGCATTTACGATTAAAATTAATTCGTCTTTTAAATTAGAATCATTTGCCTTTTTAATATCGTTTAAAAAATCGTCCTTCCCTGTATAATGTGTTACATTATGTCCCGAAAGATACGGTTTTAAAATGCCGAACATCTCCCTTGACCTTAATATCGCAACTATGTTCATTTAAACAATAAATGCTATTAACTTTTCTTTATTTTTTTAGAGTTTTTAATATTTTTTGACTTTTCGACTGTTTTTACGGCAATTGTTTTAACGGTGGGCTGGGCGGTAAAACCTTTTAAAGAGCCCTCGCCTTTGCAAAGCTGGATATTTTTTGAATATATATAGTTATCGGGACATATATAAATGTGATTTTCCCCCTTAAATATATTTATTTTTGTGCTCGGGGTCGTATTGTATCCTTTTAGGCTCCCCTTGCCGACGCAAAGTTGTATTTTAGAATTATAGGAATAACCGAGCGGACAATAAAATTTGGCAAAAGAAATACCGGGCAAAACGGATAAAATAAAGGCAAAAGAAAAAATTGACAAAATAGTTTGAATTGCAAAACCTTTAAGGCTTTTCATGAATTAAATCCCCCCTACTTTTTAAAATTAATTTTTTCCATTATACCACTTGGGGATTAATTTGTGAACCTTTTTAAAAAACTTATGAAAGAATTTTTTATTTTAAGGCTTATTAAACATTAAAGGTTCCCGTTATAACTTACAAGTCCGGTGTTTGGATACAGGTAAAATGACTGGGACGGCAAATAGCCGAAAGATATTTTGACAGGGGACGGCGGCGGCAATGGGGTGAAGCCGGAGCAAGCGGAAGACAATGTCCCCGGCTCGCCAGCCGAATTAAACGCAATATAGTTATAGTTTCCGCCCGGCGCAACCATATAATTTATACCGTAATTCATAGATACATAAAAATTGCTTGTCGTTTGCGCAAGCGGATTTGGCAGCGGCTCTAAAGCCGGAGTTGCTGCGCCGTTGCAAGCGCATACCGCATAACCCGAATAACTCGCTGCGCTATTCGCCAAATTGCATGAAGGGTTTGAACCGGAAGCGGAAAACACGACAGCCGTATATTTGAAATGGCCCATTGCATAATTTTGGGCATATCTTATTGCCGATTGAAGCTGTCTTTCATACATCCCCCTGTCGCTCGAAACGGCGGAATTAAGCCCGACCGTCCCGACGATGCCTATAACCCCCAGAAGGATTATGACCATTATTATCTCGACAAGGCTGAAACCATTGTTATTTTTATACATATAAAACTGCCTTCCCCGTTTCGTTTAATTATATAACCCTAAATCGAGATTATGGTATAATATCGTTAGAGCATATTTTCTTAACCTCTACCGATGCCGAGAAAAAGGTCGCTCCTCCGCCTATGTCGGATAAGTTATCCGGCGTTAAAGCGTTCACCCCGCTCCCGTTTTCATAGTTTTCTTTCCACCATAAGCCGGCCGAAACCACGACGCCGGGTAAAACCGAATCAATCACTTTAGCTTTTATAACGACGCTGCCCCGCATGTTTTCAACCTTAACGAGATCGCCGTCGTTTATTTCCCTGACTTTAGCGTCTTTCGGATTAATTTCTAAAAACGGCTCCCCTGATTTAATTTTAAGGGAAGGGGTATCGGCAAAAGTGGAATTTAAGAAAAAGTGGTTCGGCGGAGTTATAAGCGTTAGCGGGAAATCGGGTTCAGCCGGTATTTTTTCGCCGGCACCGGCAGGGGCATTAAAAAAATAGATCCCGCCGTTACCATCGCTGAGCCGTTTTTCCCTAATAGGCTTATAATCCGGTATATCTTTTAACCCTAATTCGGCGGCTTTCCCGCTTTTAAACTCGATTTTGCCCGACTGAGTAAAAGAGCTGCCTTCGGCAAATGGACGGTCTAAAACATTCAGCGTAATAAACCGCTCTTTTTTCAGCCGGTCTAATGTTATCCCCTGTTCGCGCCAGTACGGGAGGTCTAACGCCTTGCCGGCTATATCCTCTTCCGAATCGGAAAAGCAGGGCTCGGTAAAGCCTAAACCCTTTGCTATAAGTTTAAACGCATCGATATTCGGTTTAGCCTCGCCGACCCTTGCGATGACAGGATCAGCCCACTGAAGGGAAGTGTGCCAGTAGCTTACATACATATCCGCATGTTCGAAACTTGTGGTAGCGGGCAGGATAATATCCGCCCATTTTGCCGTGTCGGTCATAACCTGTTCATGCACGACGGTGAAAAGATCCTCCCGCGCCAGTCCTTTTAAAACTAAATTTTGATTCGGCGCTACGACCGCCGGATTGCTGTTGTAAATATAAACCGAACGGATGGGGGGATTAAGCCCGCATAAGACCTTTCCAAGCTGGACCATGTTTACCGCCCTTGGAGAATTTTTAAGCAAATCGGGCCTTTCTAGCGCATCGCTATTTAACGGAAAATGACCCGAATTAGATCTCAAAGCGCCTCCGCCCTTTTCTTTCCAAGCTCCAGTCAATGCGGGCAGCAGTGAAATAGCCCATGTGTTTATGCCCCCGTTGCTATGATGCTGAAGGCCGTTTCCAATGCGGATAAAAGACGGCTTTATTTCGGCGTAAGAATGGGCAAGGTTTTCAATCTGGTTTTCCGAAAGACCGGTCAAGTCCGCAACAAGTCCGGGCGGATATTCCTTTGTCTTCGCTTTAAAACTTTCGAAGCCGCGCGAATATTTTTCCAAAAATACTTCGTCGGCTAATCCGTCTCTTATTATGACATGGGCAAGACCCAAAGCCAGAGCGCCGTCGGATCCCGGCAGAATTAAATAAAATTCGTCCGCCCATTTTGCGGTTTTATTTTTATGAACATCTATCGCTATAATTTTTGCGCCGTTTTTTCGGGCATTGTCGGCAAAAATAGCCTGATGCATATTTGTTTCCAAAGCGTTGATGCCCCAAAATATTATTAATCTGGAGCTAATCGTATCTATCGGATTCATGCCGGCAGACTTTCCGTAAGCAAGCTGGTAACCTAAATTTCCGGCAACGGAACATATAGTACGCTCAAGCCTCGTTGCCCCTATTTTATTAAAAAGGCGCCTATCCATACTGCCGTGATTTATTACGCCTTCGGTTCCTCCGTAAGAATACGGCAAAATACTTTCGGGACCGGATGTCCTGATAAGCTCTTGCCACCGTTTTACGATTGTCTCTACGGCTTCTTCCCAGCTTATTCTTTCGAACCCGTCAAGCCGTCCGGCGGCGCCTTTTTTCCCGGTTCTGCGCATAGGATATAGTATCCGCGAAGGATTATAGATGCGCTCGGGATAAGCCCTGACCTTTT